>UQQF01000004.1 GCA_900543085.1 uncultured Eubacteriales bacterium
TGTCCGCGCGGTGCACGCCCTGGCAGCCGACCTTGACGGGGCTGCCCGGCTTCTTTGCGCCCACGGCGCCCAGCAGGTGCGCCTCCGGGAAGAACTGTGCAAACTCCACCGCGTTCGGGTCGTACTTCGCCAGCGCGTCCTGGGTGCTGCCCACAATAAACGCGCCCCAGTCCGCCACCGGCGCCACGCGGTTCACCCCGCCGAACTCGACAGGCACGTCAAAGCGCTTGAGGTTCAGGTACAGATGCTTCATGGTATTCAACCTCCGATACAAATGATGATGCCCATTATAATTATATAGATGTTGCTCAGCAGATACATTTTCTTCGCTTTCAGCCTTCTTAGTACAGCCACTCCCAGCGTAGAAGATATCAGCACCGCAGCAGCCATTATCGCACCACCAATAACGGCAGTGCGGTCAAAATTCCCATAGAAAGCGTGCATAATCACCGCCGCTACCGCCGACGGCAAAAAGTAGAAGTTCATGTTGGCGGCGTATCTCTTGGGATCAGCTCCGTATTTTGCCTGGCAATAGATAGAGGCAAAAGGCCCCGAGACGTTAAAAACTCCGCCAAACAATCCTCCAACGCCACAAAAGAATACTGCCTGCAAGAGCGTGCCCTTTATCTTCAGCGCTTTTATGTTCATGAGCTGCGTGGTGGAATACACCACCAGAAAAACGCCGAAGGCAACTCTAATATAAACTGATTGCAGGTGCATCATCAGCACAATGCCGCATATTTTGCCTGCCAGCAGCGCTACGCATGGGAAAATTGAGCCCTTCCAGTCGACATAGTCTCTCAGCGACCAGCTGACATGGCTCACAAGCACCAACAGAGCCACCGAAACAATGGCCGCCGCCGTGTTGTACGGCGCCACCATCGTAACAGTGGCCATGGTGATCATACCGTAACCCATGCCTATAGCGCCGTGGACAAATCCCGCCAGCAGTGATGCCAAAAGGCACACGAGTATGACTTCGGTTCCCATATGACCGTCCCGTCAGCCGAATACGCTCACTTGGCTCCGTTGGCCGCGTTCATAAAGCGGCGGTGGAATTGCAACACGACTGCATTGGATGTGTACTTGGCCAGCAGCTCAGGCCCCGCCGTTATGACCACGCGCTGTGCCATGTCCGAATACTCGGGTTCCATGAGAAGTCTGTCTATGTACGGATAATAGTTATCTCCCTGCATATTGCAGATTATAAGCCGCGTATCCGGGAGGTTGGCCTGACGCAGGCAATTGAGGTTGTGGCGTATACCATCAAGTCCGTCGGCCATGGGATTGTCCAGGAATCCCCGATAGCGCAGTATGTCGCGCGCCCTGGTGTATGTAGAGAACAGATCTCCGTTCACTTCACGAGCAGAGAGATAGTCATTCTCCACCATATAGCGCTGCAGCTGCTCTATAAACAGCGTGTCTCCGGTTTCCTCATAGGCTCTCATGAGCCCGGCCATCTGCAAGCTCTGACTGTGTCGGAACATGATAAAGCTGTTTATGAAATACGGACGTGCCTGCAGCGCCAGCGCAGTCTGATACGGCTCGAACATAAGTGTAAAGTTCACTCTGTAGCCGTGCTCGTGCAGCATGAGCGCAAGCTGGTGGCCACGGTAGAAGTCCTCCGTGCGTCCCTGGTCGTAACGCTGGCTGAAGCGCTTGTCTCCGGTCATGAGCTGACCAACGTTCTCCGCATTGACAGGTCCCGTGTGAGGAACTTTCATGACGACGCGGTATGGTGAGAGCAGCTCGCGAAAACGTGCCGCCTCCTCCAATATCTCGCTCTCCGAGGAATTGAACGGGTCATTCAGCTCGACGCTTATGTCGCAGCCGGAGCCGAGAATATCACCTATGTCTTTAAGCACCTCGTCCCGGTTTTTGTACCGGCCTCCCACATTAGCCTCGGGGTCGTTCAGAAACTGGTTGTAGATTATGGCCGGATTGCACGTCAGGTTCGATATGAGATCCTTGACAGGACGTATCTCATACGGATTTGCCGAATCTGCACTGAAAAGGAGCTTTTGCGGCCGTTTTATTCCGTTCTTATCATAAGAGATGTCGCGCACCAGGTCGGCTCGGACAAGCCCGTCGCGCTCCAGCCTATATTCCACGCGAAATCCGGCCGGGGTCTCGTTTGCAGGGACGTGGAAATAGTCTATGACCTCCTTGAATCCCTTTGTGACGCCCAGCGCTGCGTTGCGCAAAAGCAGCTCGTCATACAGCTGCCTATCTATCTCGTGTCCGAGTATTCTGTCGACATAGCTCTCATCTCCGGAGACCACGGGTCTGCCTCCGTGACCGTACAGAGATGAAAGCGTGTATTTTACACTGCTCATTTTGTCACTCCTTATCCCGACCTGAATTCTCCGTGCGCTTTCGCTCCAGAACACGCATTGCCGAGTTGACTATATCCTCCGCCGTAAGGGCAAAGCGTCTCATCAGGTATTCGGTCTTTCCGACTACTCCGAAGCTGTCCCGAACGCCGACACGCTCTACAGGAACCGGGCAAAGCTCAGACGTCAGCTCTGCCACAGCGCTGCCCAGTCCGCCTATGATATTGTGGTTCTCCGCCGTGACTATCGCTCCGGTCTCAACGGCCGCCCTCTCCACGGCGCCGGCATCCAGCGGCTTGACTGTGAACATATCCAGCACTCTGGCGCTTATCCCCCTCGCGCTCAACAGCCCGGCGGCGCGCACGGCCTCCGGGACTTCCCTACCTGAGGCTATTATAGTCAGGTCTTTCCCTTCCCTCAGCACTGCGGCTCTGCCTATCTCGAAGTCAGAGCCCGGAGCATATATGCGCTCCGTTTCCGTGCGGCACAGTCGAAGGTACACCATACCTCGCGAATGGGCTATTTTAGGCAGCAGATCTTCAAGCATCACAGCATCAGTCGGTTCTATTATTGTCATTTCCGGTACAGCGCGCATCATGGCCACGTCCTCGAACGCCATGTGAGTGCCGCCGTTCAGCGCCGCGCACACGCCCGGGTCGCTGCCCACCATCTTTACATTCTGCCTTGCGTATGCTCCGCTCATAAAGACCTGATCCATCACACGCCTTGAGGCGAAGGCCGCAAAGGAGTGCGTGAACGGCACAAAGCCTTCAGCGGACAATCCGCAGGCCACACCTATCATGTTTGCCTCGGCTATGCCACAGTCTATTATGTTCTCCGGATACTTGTCCTTATATGGCAGAATTCCCAGCGGTCGCATAAGGTCGGCATCAAGCACCATAACAGGTTCTCCGTGCTCGATCATTCCGACTATGCAGCCCGCGTATACGTCGCGCATCTGTATGCTGTCCAGCTCGATTTTTTCAGCAAGCTTTATATTCATTCTGCTCCTCCCTTCACAGCCCGGACTTGACCGCCTCCAGCCTCGCTATGGCCTCAGCGGCCAGTTCGGCGGTCACAGGCATGTTATGATTGAACACGTCCTCAGCGAAGGAGCAGTCTTTACCCTTTTTTGTATTTAATATCAGCATAGATGGGCGGCCTTTGGCGGCCTTGGCCTCGTCTATGGCCATGAGTATCTGCTCCACGTCGTTGCCGTCGGCCACATCGACGACGTGCCAGCCAAAGGCTGCAAACCTGGCTCCGATGTCCTTTACGCCTCCTACCTCCTCCACGCTGCCATCAAGCTGCAGTTTGTTGTAATCAACAAAGCCAATGACGTTGTCGAGGCTCTTGGCCGGAGCAAACATGGCGCACTCCCAGACCTGACCTTCTTCACACTCGCCGTCACCAAGCAATATATAGACGTAGTTGTCAAGGTTTTTCCTCTTGCATCCAAGAGCTATGCCAAGTCCCGAGGAGAAGCCCTGGCCGAGGGAGCCGGTGGTCATGTCCACACCGGGAGTGCGGTTCATGTCCGTGTGGCTTGGCAGTCGCGTTTCCGGTGCGTTCAGGGTATCAAGTTCCTCAAGCGGGAAATAACCCTTGAGCGCAAGCGCCGCATACATCGCAGGTCCGGCATGACCCTTGGACATTATGAACCTGTCGCGCTCCTCCCAGCGCGGCTCATTCGAGCGCAAAGACATAACCTCGCCGTAAAGGCAGGCCATCAGGTCGCAGACGGACATACTGCCTCCCACGTGACCAACGCCGATGGACTGAATCGACTTAATGGCGGCTATGCGTATATCGGCAGCAAAGATCTTAAGCTCACGCAGTTTTTCCTGAGAGACCATGCTGGTGCTCCTTTCTCTGAACGCGGCTCTGGCCGCTGATTATTTAAAATTCCTGTCTTCCAGCTCAAACAAGCGTTCCTCCTGACCATGCAGAAAATCCACCCTCCACTGGGGAAAATCTTCTACAAAGCCGGTGCTCAGGAAGGTATCCGCTATCTCGCAGCCCATAGTATCGCCTATGATAAAGCCCCCCAGACACAGGACGTTCGCGTCATTTATCTTCCGGCTGTACATGGCGGCGTACTGGCTCTCCACCACCGCAGCTCGCACCGATTTGAACTTGTTTGCGGTTATGGCCATACCCATTCCTGTACCGCAGACCAGAATGGCTCGCTCTGCGCGCCCGGCGGATATGGCTCCGGCCACATCAGTTGCTATTGACGTGAAATCACGCGGATGCTCCAAATCGGTCGTGCCCAGATCCTCGCACTCTATGCCTTGCTCGCACAGGTGCGTCACTATGGCTTCTTTGAGCCTGTAGCCACCCTTGTCAGCGCCTATAAGTATCTTCATATCTGCCTCCTAAAACGCCGTGTGCCGTCACCACCACTTTATTTGGTCGGTGATGTGATTGCGCAGTTCTATGAACTCAGGTGAGGCGACGTCGCGCGGCCGTGGCAGGTCGACCTTGACCTCCTCTTTGATGTGCGCGGGCTTGTTGGTGAGTATCAGCACCCGCTCGGCCAAGTACACGGCTTCCTCTATATTGTGGGTAATGAACACAACCGTTGTGCCCATTTCCTTCCAGAGGCGTATGACCTCGTCCTCGAGGTAAAAGCGCAGCTTTATATCCATCTGACCGTACGGCTCATCCATCAGCAGCAGATCTGGCTGCATAGCAAAAGCGCGGCCTATGATTATGCGCTGGGCAGTAGATACAGACAGCTGGTGTGGATACTTGTCGCGGAATTCCTCCAAGCCCAGAAGGCTTATCATGTTCTCCACCCGCTGGTCGATGACTTCCTTGGGCATTTTCTTTATCTCCATGCCGAAACGAAGGTTTTTCTCGACCGTCAGCCAGGGCATGGAAGACGGCTCCTGAAACACAACGGCCAGGTTGTGCTTTTTGGGGTCGGCCGGCTCATTGTCTATATATAGCTGACCCCTGGTCGGCATGTAAATCCTTGTTAGGAGGTTGAGGAAGGTCGTCTTGCCGCAGCCGGTGGGACCCACGACACAGAGGAATTCGCCCTTCTTTATATTGAAGGAAACGTCATCCAGCACATGCAGCGGGCCGAAATATTTTGTCAGGTGCTCGACCCGAACTTTATAATCTTGATTTTCCATATCGTCCTCCATCACAGGGCAAGATCGGTGTTGTCGGATATATCCTGCCTGATTCTCAGGAATTCCGGGTCTGTAAAGTTCCTGGGTCTCGGCAGGCAGCTCAGGTCGTATACCTGCTTCACCCTGGCGGGGCAGTTGCTCAAAAGCACTATCCTGTCGGCAAGATAGACCGCTTCTTCTATGTTATTGGTGACGAATATTATTGTTCGCTTTTCACTCTGCCAGATCCTCAGCACTTCCTCCTGCATAGAGTAGCGCGTCTGAGCGTCCAGCTGTCCGAACGGCTCGTCCATAAGCAGGATTTGCGGGCTGTTTGTGTAGGCGCGGGCTATGCCCACGCGCTGCTTCATACCGCCGGAGAGCTGGTGCGGATACGATTTCTCAAATCCGGTCAGCCCCACAAGGTCTATATACTTCTGCGCTATCCTGCGTCGGTCGGCCTTTTTCATACCTGAGAGCTCCAGCCCGAACTCTACGTTTGCCATGACAGTGCGCCAGGGCATGAGATTAAGCGACTGGAAGACCATGCCTATGCGCTCGTCGCTGCCGTGAAGCTCCTCGCCGTCGAGGTAGACCTTGCCCGCCTTGGGCTTCTCCAGGCCGGCAATGATGTTCATAAGTACCGTTTTGCCACAGTGCCCGGGTCCGAGCACCACCAGAAACTCATTGTCCCGCACCTCCATGGACACATTGTCGACGACTTGCTTCACGTCGTCGTTGACTATAAAGCCCTGAGATATGTTCTCAAGCTTCAGGATCACCTTGTTTTTCTCGTCCACGGGCATATCAACCTTTCTGCAAATTGTGTGAGCACGGCCAGCAGCGCACCCACGATGCCTATCGCTATCATACCGGTGAGCACCAGCGGCATATCCATGGAATCCATGCCGCGGGAGATAAGCAGACCCACGCCGGAGTCGCCCGCGCCGAGCATCTCGGCGGCCAGAACAGCCATCCAGGCCGCACTGGTGGACGTGCGCACGCCAGCAAATATTGCGTCCAGTGAAGACGGTATCGCTATCTTAAAGAGCCGCTGTGTCGGAGTGGCGTTGAATACCGTGCCGACATCCAAATACATCTTATCAACGGCACTGAGTCCGGCCTTTACATTTATAACCACGCTCTGGAGAGAACCAAAAATGACAATGATAATCTTGGATAGCTCGCCGGCTCCGTTCCACAGCGTTATAAGCGGTATCCAGGCCAGCGGAGGTATCGCACGGAAAGCGTCGAACAACGGCGAGAAAAAGGCCTTCAGCTTTGGGAACCAGCCTATCATCACGCCGAAAGCTATACCAACAGTCCAGTCAAAGATGAGGGCTATGCCTACTCGCTTAAGACTGGCCAGGACGTGCAGTATCAGGTTCCTGTTCTTGACAGGGTGCTCAAATAGCTGCACGGTACGATCCCACACGGCGGCGGGAGACGGGAAGTTGCCGCTGCTTCCGGCCGCGAGGAGCCAGAGCAGTATCAAGAGCAGTACGGAGACAAAGGGGAGAATCTTGTACAGAGTCTTCAGCCGAGCTTCCCTTATCTCCATTGCGCTCAGGTTTTCTTTGGAGACTTTACTCATGCTTTTTTCCACCTCAGTACCAGATTTTCACAGGCTCCAATAAGAGCCGAGATTATGACGCCTATAACGCCAATGACCACTATGCCGAGTATAATAAGGTCGACGCGGCCATAGCTGCGACCCATGAGAATCATAAATCCAAGGCCGCTGGAGGCTGCCAGCATCTCGGCCGCAACAAGTGTCGCCCACGCGTTGCCTATAGCAACCTTTATGCCGGCAAAGGTCATGGTCATGGAGGATGGTATGCCCACCTTCCAGAAGCAGGTGAAGTTCGAAGCTCCAAACGTGCGTCCCACGTTAACGAGCACCTCTTTGGTCTGCCTTATGCCGGTATACGAGTTGATCAGGCACGGCACAAAGGCGGAGAAAAAGACGATAAAAGCCTTCGAGGTCAGGCCAACACCCATCCACACAATGGTCAGCGGTATCCACGACACCGGCGGTATCGGGCGGATTATCTCGAACAGAGGACGCATAAAGGCGTCGAAGCCGCGATACCAGCCCATGAGCCAACCCAGGGGAATGCCTATCACGATGGCCAACAGATACCCCGTCAGAACCACTTGCAGACTGGACCAGATGTTCACGGTCAAAATGGCTCCGTCCGGATTGGGGTCTGAAAGCTTTACGATGAAAAGCTTAAACACCTCCAGTACGCCGCACAGCTTGCGGCTGTCCACCAGGTTCAGCATAACCAGCGCTTCCCATATGATAAGAAACAGCAGGATACCGCTGACCGACAGCATAGCGTCCCGATAGCGGAGTCTCCTGCGCTCCGTCTTCATTTGGGACACCATCTGTTGGTTAGTCATTTCGGCATTATTCATACTTAACTGTATCCCTCAACTTTCTGAATAAACCCTTATTTCTCATACTTAAAAGGCGGGTCGGCCAGGAGCGGCCGACCCGCGGCTCAAGCAGTTTTTCTCTCAGTTAATGTATCAGCGGCCAAGCAGTTCCTTGACCTCGAGGGCGACGGAGTTATCCACTTTGCCGTCCTTGAGCCAGGCGGCGCGCTGCTCCACGGTGTAGTTGCCCTCATTGAGGAAGAAGTTGTATCCCTCAAGTATGTCCTCTTCAACCAGCAGGAGGTTGCGTCCGGCTTCCTCGTCGTACTCGCCCTCAGTGGTGAAGCTCTCGATATACTCGTCTACGGTCGGTCCGGCAAACCACTCGACGGTTCTTTTGGCCACGTCCTCGGTGCAGAGGAAGCCCTCCTCCATGCAGTGATCATAGTAAATCCGGGCAGCCTCATCAGGGTTGGCATAAGTCCACTCGGTAGCCAGACGGCAGACGGCGACAACAGTGCTGACCAGAGTGTGATTCTGCTCCAGGAAGTCGGGGTGGACGAAGCTGCCGCATATGGGAGCCTTGTCAAGCGTACCGGCGTCGGTCACGCGCACAAATCCGGCATCCTCGGCAGAGAAGGCGATGGCATTCCAGCAGCAGAGCACGTCGCCGGTGCCACCGGAGAAGACCGTGAGGGCGTTTGCATTGTCGGCGTTGACGCTTGTGACGTCCGCCAGGCTCAGATCCATGGACTCCAGGTAGGCAGAGAGGACGAACTGAGCCGTGGTGCCAAGGGCATATACGCACTCGGCGCCCTTCCAAACCTCGGGGTTCTCAGGGTCTTTGGCTATCTCGGAGTCAGGCCTGACAAAGATGGCCATGTTGTCCTCATAGTCGGTGCTCTCGATGAACACATAGTCATAGGTCGAAAGTCCGGTGGCTATGCCGCCAAGACCCAGCGTGCAGATATCCCAGTCGTTGCCCGCCTCAAGCATGGCCGGGCCGCCGGTGAACCACATGAACTCGGCGTCAATGTTCAGCGCATCGAGAACACCCAGCTGCTCGGCAAAGTAGGCCATGTAGGAGTGGATGGAGCCGGTGAACAGGCCCATGCGAATGTGCTGGGTCTCCTCGAACGGGGTCAGTCCCCATGTCAGCTCCGCGTTGGGAGTTCCATTGGGTTCGGCCTGTTCCGTCTCCTGAGGGTCTGCCTCGCCACACGCGGCAAGAGCGAACACCATGCAGAGAGCAAGGAGAATAGCAAGAAACTTTTTCATTTTTTACTTCCTTTCTACGCAATTTTTTGTCGCAAAAGCTGTTTTCATTCTTCCACGTAAGTGCCTGTTTCGTCAATAAGAAAATTAGAAAACGTTTGCGTTGTGCACTTTCTCTAAATTGATTTAATGAGGTCTCTGCGAGCCTTGACTTCATTCGACAGTTCATATTATGATAAATAAGTTACAAACTGTAAAATGTTGAGCTCGCAGCGAAACATAACGAAACGAGGGGAAATATGAGCACAATCAAAGACGTGGCAAGGCTTGCCGGAGTCTCTCCCTCCACGGTGAGTCGGGTTCTCAGCGGGAACGGGCCATCCGCAGCGTCGGAGAAAACAAGGGAAAAGATATGGGAAGCCGTGCGTCAGACAGGTTACCAGGCCAACGAAACCGCAAGGAAGCTCAGGAAGACGGCATCAGAGGCCGTTGAACCTGAACACACCATCGACTGCATATTGGCACGAGAGCTGGATTACTTCATAGATCCCTTTCTCAATGCGCTCAGGCGGAATATGGAAGAGGATCTCTTTAAAAGCGGCTACAGGCTCAGAGCCCAGTTCGGTATCTCCGATCTGGAGCGGTATATAAGCGATGACAACAGTAAGCGCGATGCCGCCATCATACTTGGCCGCGTGGACATGCAGAGCCTCAAAGTGATCAAAAATAACTACCGCCATCTCGTATATACCGGTCTGCAAGATCTAGATTTGGGCATTGACAGTGTCATTTGCAGGGGGTATGACGCGATCTGTACCGCCATGGATTACCTTGTCAGTCTGGGTCACAGAAAGATATGCTACCTCGGCGAGACAAAAAGCGAGGAGCGTTATACCGCCTACATCGACATGTGCAAACGGCTGGGACTGAACGTTGACAAGCGGCTTATCGTAGATGTATCCTTCACGCCTAGCGACAGCTACAACGGACTGAAGAAGGCTCTGGAGGGCGGCCTGGACTGCACGGCCATCATCTGTGCCAATGACGTTTCCGCTCTCGGTGTCATGAAGCTGCTCAAGGAAAAGCGCATCCCGGTGCCCACAGCCATGTCCGTTATAGGCGTCAACGATATGGAAAACACCCGCTTCATTGAGCCCATGCTCACCACCATGTCTGTTCATACAGCCGAAATGGGCGGACACGTAGTGCGGCTTCTGATCGATCGTATAAACAAGAAGCACTTCACTCCCGTTAAGCTTTATATCCCCAGCCATCTGATAGTCAGAGAGTCATGCGCCCCGCCGCGGTGATGCGCATATTCAAGAAATCGTTTGCGCTCGATGCGCAAAAAGATGCCGCCTCGCTTTAATTTTACAAGTTACACAAAGAAATCGTTTGTGTATTTTATGTTTGACTTTACAAACGGCTCCGTCGTATATTTTTTTCAGCAAACTGAGTATGATGCGCAAGACGCCGTTGACGGATGCGCCTTGTGTGAGACTGAAAGACGGAGGTAATACGCAAATGAACGGCAGTCAGGAAATGACCCGCAGCGCCATGCTGCTGCGCGGAACAACCCGCGCTTATGAATGCCCGCAGAGATACATCCAGGGTCCCGGCGAGCTCAGAAACATTTTTGCCTACGCCAAAAGATACGGAAGCCGGCTGCTTTTGATTATTGACGAGGGCATCTTCGATATGATTTCCAACCTTCTGACAGGAATCGCAGACACTGAAGGCTGTTCGTATGAGACCGTGGCTTTCTCTGGTGAGTGCTGCATGGAGAATGTAGACATGCTCTCTGCCGCCGTACACGAACACGCCTGCGACGTTCTTGTCGGCATTGGCGGAGGGAAAACCCTGGACGTGGCTAAGCTTGTGGCCGATCAGGTCGACATGCCCCGCATTATTGTTCCCACCTCCGCCTCCAGCGATGCTCCGGCGGCAGACTGGGCCGCAGTATACACTCCCGAGGGCGTACACATTTCCGGCAGGCCTACCAGACGAAGCACAGAGCTTGTGCTGGTAGATTCCCGCATTGTGGCCAAGGCTCCGGCCAGGCTTTTCTCCGCCGGCATAGGCGACGCTCTGGCCACCTGGTATGAAGCTAAGGCGTGCTTCGAAGCCACCGCGCCAAACTGCCTTGGCGTCATGAGCACGCGCGCTGCCATGGCGCTTTCCCGCGAATGCCATGAGATACTAATGCAGGACGGTCTCGCCGCCCTCCAGGCTGTCAAGGCCGGGGTCGTCACCCCCGCCGTGGAAAATGTCATTGAGGCAAATATACTGCTCAGCGGTCTCGGCTTTATAAACGGCGGACTCGCAGGCAGTCACGGCTTCCACAACGGCTTCTCAAACATACCCGGCACAAAGGCTTATCTGCACGGCGAAGTCGTGGCATTCGGCCTCATCTGCGAGCTAGTGCTTGAAAACGCCTCATCCGAGACAATTGACAAGACAATAGACTTCCTCCACAAGGCCGACCTGCCTGTTACGCTTGGACAGATAGGAATCCAGGGAACTGACGAGGAGCTCGAAATCATAACTGAGCACACCATGAACAAAAACGCGCTCATCCATCACGAGCCTCTGGCAGTGACTCAGGAAGGTCTGAAAGGAGCCATCATAGCAGCCGACCTGGCCGGCAGAGCTTACCTGTCAAAGCTGCCCGGTGAAATGTAAAACAGCAGAGCCTCCGCTGGGCGGAGGCTCTGCTGTTTTGAACATGGCACAGGAGTTTGGATATAAAAAAGCTCTTGGAATCAGTACGACTCCAAGAGCTAAATGTGGCAGCGGGAGAAGGATTCGAACCCTCACATACGGAGTCAGAGTCCGCTGTGCTACCTTTACACAATCCCGCTAGGTGCAGATAGTATTATACACGTTTTTCGACGTTTGTCAAGGGTTATTTTTAAGGAAGTTAAGGCCTGCTCCCGACCGCTTGCAAACTCGCTGATGCGGCCGTATATTCGTTCGCCGGCGGGGATGCGGGGATGTGGGGGGGGGGTGGCGCGCGGCATAGGCCGCGCGCCGCTTTTTTAGGCTTTGGCCAGGCTCATGAAGGCGCTGCTTTTGGGCAGGAGCTTCATGAGGGGCAGGCCGAGGATGTACATTACGCCGGCCTCCTCGACGGCGAACTGGAGCATCGTCAGGGGCAGAGCCGCCCAAAACGCACCCGTGCTGTAGGCTATCACAGAGCCGACGATAGGCGTGTTCCAGAGCACCGGCATGAAGCACACGAGCACGCACCGCCCGAGGCTAAGCGGCTGGGGATGGTTCCTGGCTATCGCCGCGATGCACAGGCCGGAGCCGAGCGTGGCCAGCGAGCCGAACACAATGTCCATAACGCCATAGCCGCCGAAGACGTTCGCCAGCGCACAGCCTATCCAGAGCCCCCAGGCGCTCATCGGGAAAAACGCCGGCAAAATGCAAAGCGCCTCCGACACGCGGAACTGGACGACGCCAAAGGCAATTGGCGCAACCAGCAGCGTCAGCGCGCAGTATGCTGCGCCGACGACCGCGGCGAGGGCGATGTTTCTCGGTGTGAATTTCATGGTTAATTCCTCCCATTTTGATTTAGACTTTCAGTCAAGTGGGGTGTGGAAACCCGCTGAACCTGTGGAATTGTATCGCCCGCCCCGGACTTGACGCCCGGCGGGCGCGGCGGATCACTCCGCCGGTTTGGAGTAGAGGCAGCCGCAGTAGTTCTGCCTGTACAGGTCAAACTCCCTGGACAGCTCTATGCTGCGCTTGTAGCCGTTGCGCTTTTTGAAGTCGCCGGGCAGCCATTTCACGCCGCAGCGCTCGCAGAGCTCCTCGCCCAGAGCGTTTATCCTCTGCGCGTCCTTGTGCGGCGAGACGGTAAGCGTGGTGCAGCAGTAGTCGCAGCCGAGTCGCTTCGCCTCACGCGCGGCAAAGTCGAGGCGCAGCCGGAAGCACTCCGTACACCTCGCGCCGCCCTCCGGCTCGTTCTCCAAGCCCTCGGCGGCCTTTTCATAGGCCTCGCCGTCATAGCCGCACTCGACCAGAGTGACGCCGGGGATGCGCTCCAGGACCTTCTTCTGGTTCAAGAGCCGCAGCTCATATTCTTCGCGCGGATGGATATTCGGGTTGTAGTAGCTGAGATACACCTCAAAATACTGCGTCAGGTACTCCAGGACGTAGCTGGAGCACGGTCCGCAGCAGCTGTGCAGCAGCAGCCTCGGCCGGGCGCCGTCCAGCTTTGCGACTATCTTATCCAGTTCGAGCTGATAATTCACCTTGTTCATGCCGGCTTGACTTATCCTCTCTTTGCACGTAAAATAGTGGCGGACACGGAGGTTTGCGATATGACTGATACCAGAACCAGCAAGGAAAACTACTACCTCGGCATAGCGGACGCGGTGCTCGACCGCTCCACCTGCATGCGCCGCAAGTACGGAGCCATAATCGTGCGCAACGACGAGATAATCTCCACCGGCTACAACGGCGCGCCGCGAGGCCGCCAGAACTGCTCCACGGTCGGCTTCTGCACGCGCGACTACCTCGACATCCCCTCCGGCGAGCGCTATGAGCTGTGCCGCAGCGTGCACGCGGAGGCAAACGCCATAATCTCCGCCGCCCGGCGGGACATGCTCGGCGCCACGCTCTACCTTGTAGGCCGCGACGCCAAGACCGGCGAGCTGCTGCGCGACACCATGCCCTGCTCCATGTGCAAGCGTCTCATAATAAACGCCGGCATAACGCAGGTAGTCGCCAGCACCGGCGAGGGCGAATACGTGGTCATACACGTCCGGGACTGGGTCACGGACGACGAGAGCGTGCCGAAAATACCCAGGCCGTAAAAGCTTTACCGAAAAGGCTCCCCGCTGCGGGGAGCCTTTTCATGCGTAAAAGCCCCGCGGAGCTTCGCCGAAGCCGGCGAAGGGGGCAGAAATCATTTTCGGCGAGGCACTGCCTCGCCGAAAACAATTCTTTAGTCAGTGACGTAGGGCAGCAGGGCGATCTGACGGGCGCGCTTGATGGCCTCGGTCAGCTCACGCTGATGCATGGCGCAGGTGCCGGTAGTGCGGCGCGGAAGGATCTTGCTGCGCTCGCTCATGAACTTGCGGAGCTTGGCGGAATCCTTGTAGTCTATATAAGCGGACTTGTCCACGCAGAACTGGCATACCTTTTTGCGCTTGCGACTCTTACCTTTGTTATCGAAAGCCAAGGTTATACCTCCTAAAAGTTAATGAAATGATGTTTACCTACGTTAGAACGGGAGCTCGCCCTCGCCGTCGTCAAACTCGGCAAAGGACGACCCGCCGGCGGGAGCGTCGTTGCGGGCGGGCGCGGACTGACGGCTGCTGCCGTAATTCCCGCCGCCGTAGCTGTTGTTTCCGCCGTAATTGCTGTTACCGCCGTAGTTGTTGCTTCCGCCGTAGTTGTTTCCGCCGCCATAGCCGCCGTTGCCATAGCCGCCGTCCTGACGGTCGCCGCCGGGATCGCGGCGGCTCTCGCCGAAATAGACGTTGTCGGCCACGACCTCGGCGCTGGTGCGCTTGTTGCCGTCACGGTCAGTCCAGTCGCGCATCTGAAGGCGTCCGGAGACGACGATCATGCTGCCCTTGTGGAAATACTTGTTGACGAACTCGGCGGTCTGGCGCCAGGCGACCACGTCGATGAAGTCGGTCTGCCGTTCATCACCGCGGCCAAAATCGCGGTCAACGGCGATACGCATGCTCGCGACGGGTATCTGACTCTGCGTGTAGCGCAGCTCTACGTCGCGGGTAAGCCGCCCCATGAGGACGATGTGGTTGAGCATGGAATACCTCCTTACTCAGGACGCTTGGTGATGAGGCTGCGGATAACGCCGTCGGTTATACCGAGGATACGGTCGAGCTCGGCCGGGAACTCCGGGCCGCTGGTGAACTTGACGAGGACGTAGTAGCCTTCGCGGAGATAGTTGATCTCGTAGGCGAGCTTGCGCTTGCCCATCTCCTCCATCTCGTCAAGCGTGCCGTTCTGCTCGACAAGCGTCTTGAACCTCTCGACGAGGGCTGCGGTGTCCTCCTCGCTGAGATCGGGGCGAAGTATATACATCACTTCATACTTTTCGCTTGTTTTTGCCATTTGTGCACCTCCTTCTGGACTTATGGCTCGCGCCTTACGCGAGCAAGGATATTGACCCGCCATTCGGCAGGCTTATCAATTATACACGAATTTGAGGATTTGTCAAGGTTTTTAGCCGTTACACCTTGAAATTTACGCTGGTGTCGCCCTGGATGTCGGCGCCGAACTCGTAGTCCTTGCCGGGGAGCACGGCGTTGAGGACTATGCCCACTATGGCGGCGGTCGCGAGTCCGGAGAAGCTTACGGCGCCGATGTGCACCGCGCCCGCCTCGGAATACGTGACGCCGATGGCGAGGACGAGGATCAGCGCGGCGATTATAACGTTGTGGCTCTTGGTGAAGTCGACGCGGTTTTCCACCACGTTGCGCACGCCCACGGCGCTTATCATGCCGTAGAGCACCAGGGACACGCCTCCGATGGTGGCCGTCGGCATGGCGTGGACTATCTCCGCGAACTTGGGGCAGAAGCTCACCACGATGGCCAGTAAGGCGGCGATGCGTATGACGCGCGGGTCGTAGACCTTGCTGAGCGCGAGCACGCCCGTGTTCTCGCCGTAGGTGGTGTTGGCCGGCGCACCGAACAGCGCGGCCAGGCTGGTGGCGAGTCCGTCGCCGAGCAGGGTGCGGTGCAGCCCGGGATCCTCAATATAATTGCGGTCGCAGGTCGAGGATATGGCGCACATGTCTCCGATGTGCTCCACCACCGTGGCCAGCGAGATGGGCACTATGGTTATCGCCGCGGTAAGCAGCAGCTCGGTGTTCACTTCCCCGTCGAAGATGCCGAACACCGTCTCGTCCCATACCACCGGCAGCCCCAGCCACGGGGCTTCGCGCACTTCGGTGAAGTCCACCTGTCCGGCCAGCGCGCCGACCACATAGCTGGCGATGACGCCGAGGAGGATGGGGATTATCTTTACCATTCCCTTGCCCCAGATGTTGCAGACTATTACCACCGCTATGGCCACGAGGGCGACCGGCCAGCTGGCCTGGCAGTTGTTCACGGCGCTGCTGGAGAGCGAAAGGCCGATGGATATTATGATGGGGCCCGTCACGATGGGCGGGAAGAAGCGCATGACCTTGCGGACGCCGAAGGCCTTGAAAAGCGCCGAGAGCACCAGGTACACCAGACCCGCGCAGACCACGCCGAAGCAGGCGTAGGGCAGCATCTCGGTGTTGGGCACGGTGAGGTTTCCCTGCGCGTCCGGCAGCATGGGCGCTATTGCGGCGTAGCCGCCTATGAAGGCAAAGCTGGAGCCGAGGAACGCCGGCACCCTTCCCTTGGACAGCAGGTGGAACAGCAGCGTCCCCAGTCCCGCAAAGAGCAGCGTAACGCTGACGGACAGTCCTGTCAGCGTGGGCACCAGCACGGTCGCCCCGAACATTGCGAACATGTGCTGCACGCCGAGTACGAACATCCTCGGCGCGCCGAGCGACCTCGCGTCGTAAATCGGCTCCGAGCCTATGGTTTTTTTGTTCATGCCTTTCCCTCTCTTGTTACTTTGAGTGCCGTGCCAAACCCCTGTCCTTGCACAGCCCAGGATATTATATAGGTATTGGCGCTCCGGCGCAAGACGGGTCGAAAAATATTTGTTCAAAGATAATTCACAAGAGTTCATGCTTTGCTCATAAAATTCTAATGACTCGTTAATTTTTCCCTAGTATTATTACAACCGTAGACGGCGAGAGCCGTCGGCACACCTCTTTTTCCCCTCTCTTTTTTAGTTGTCCCGAGCCATCCCCCCACCGCTTGGGGCGACGCTCCGGGGGGCTCCCCCAGCCCCCCGGGTACCCCCCTCAAAACGTCTTAACCGACGTGCGGTATTTACCGCAATCCCCCCTCCCACAGAACAACTGTAAAAAAGGAAATCCACCCGAGTGACGGATCGGGTGGATTTTTATTTGTTAAAAATATTTTCTTTTTCTTTTAACGTTACTTTAATGTTTCTGGGTTATATTTAGCTCACAAACAAAAAACAACACTTCAAAAGGAGCTAAATAAAATGACTAACAACACCACTTTCAATATCACCGCCGAGGCCGCCCGTCTGATCGCCCTGCACGAAGCCGGGCTGGACAGCGCAGTATTCCACAGCGAGGCTCTCGCCGACGGGCTCTGGGAACTCGAGTTCACCGCCGATGAGCTATGGTACACCTGCTATGTCGACGCGGAAACCGGAGAGGCTCCGGGACTGACCTTTGCCCCCGTCCCCGTTGAGAGCTACCCCTCCGAGGCCACAGCCCCTTCCGCCGTCAAAGCCGCGTGAGGCACACATAAAACTTCCGGGCACAGGGAAGCGTGCCCGGGAGTTTTTTGCCCTCACCTGCCGGACTGCCAGCCCGGCTCCTGTATGCGGCGCGTCATGCGCCAGCCCTCGTCCGTCTTTATCCACTCGTCATGGTACCAGAGCCCGATAAAGAAGGTTCTCGCCCCCTGCCTGGTGTCATAGCTGAGGGGGTTGAACAGCATGACCGTGGTCTTTGCGCTCCGTCCGTCTGGGGCGATATCGCACTGCACGTTGCTCATGAGGTGCTGCGTGCGCAGCGGTCCCATGCTGCGGCGCAGGTACTCGCGTATCTCGTCCAGGCTGCCGGCCACGCCGCCCGACGCGGTATAGTCGATATATGCGTCCGGCGTGAACACGTTCTCCAGCTCATCGAAGCGCTTGCGGTCGATGAGCTCGGCGTAGAGCTTGACCCTGTCTTCTATCTCCAGGCGGTCAAGCAGGTACTGCAAACTCTTTTCTGCTTCCATATAAGCACCCTCCTCTCACACTATCATATCAGTCCGGCTCGTATTAAGCAAGTATAGGAGAGATCTGTTTGAGCGAACTTCTGACCTTGTCGTTCCTGTTCTTCATGGGCTCCATCGCCGGTTGGGTACTGGAGCTGTTTTTCCGCCGCTTTTTCTCCTCGGCCAATCTGGAGCGGAAATGGATAAATCCGGGCTTCTGCACCGGCCCCTACGTGCCGCTGTACGGCCTGGGGCTTTGCGCGATGTACCTGATAGTCTCGCTGGAGCAGTACAGCACCCTGGAGAGCGTATTCTGGACGCGCGCCATTCTGTTCCTGGCGGGCGCCCTGGCGATGACCGTGATAGAGTACGTCGCCGGCGTGTTGAGCCTGAAGGTGCTCAAGGTCCGGCTGTGGGACTACAGCAACCAGTGGGGCAACATACAGGGCGTCATATGCCCCAAGTTCTCCCTCGCCTGGGCGGCGCTGGTCGCGGTCTACTATTTCGCCGTACACCCGTACATACTCGACTCGATAGAGTGGCTGTCCAACAACCTGGCCTTTTCGTTCGTGATCGGCTTTTTCTACGGCGTATTCATAATAGATGTCGTACACTCCGCGCAGCTTGTGGCCAAGCTGAAGCGCTTCGCCGAGGAGAACGGAGTCGTAGTCCGCTATGAGCGCCTGAAGGAGCGCATACGCGCCGAGCAGGTGCGCGAGCGCGAGAAATACCGCTTCTTCCAGCCGTTCAAAACCTCGCGCGAGCTGGGCGAATACCTGCGCGAGATGCGCGGCGAGCTGGAAAGCCGTGTCCGCCGGAGGAAATAGCCCTTACGCCCAGTCCAGCTGCTCGGGCGCGCGCAGGCGCTGATGCTTGTAAAATGGTACGCCCAGCTCCCTGCCCAGGCTGCGCACCAGGTCTTTATAGCAGCCCTTGAGCTTGTCGTGGAAGAAGATCGCCTCCACTCCCCCGGCTATGGCGTTCACGCAGGCCTTTGCGCGCTCCAGCCCGCTCTCGTCCTCATATCTGCCCGAGACCAGCCACTGGTTGGCCAGGATGTGCGTTATGCCGAAGGCCTCGTCGCCCCAGGTCGTGAACACCGCTTCGGCGAAGCTTGGCTCGAAGTGAGTGCCGCCTACGCAGAGTATGTTGTGGACGCGGCGTCCGTCATCGTCAAAGACCTGCGTCAGCGTGTGAGCCAGCGCGCGGCAGGCGCGCTCGTCCTCCCAGCTGCCCGGGTCGCTCCCCACCTCGATGTCCACCATCGGCACCGGGTAGCGCGTCAGCAGCCCGGGGTCGCCGTCTCCCCCGCGCATTCCCGACCAGTGCGTGGCCTCCGTCAGCACGCGGTACTCGTTTAGTCCCAGCGCCGCGCGCTCGCGTTCATAGGCCAGGAGCAGATTCCGCATATACCGCGGAGCTGCGGCGCCGAAGACGCCCGAGTCCACGTCGCCCAGCGAGTGCACCGTGAGCACGTTGGCCGGCGCATGCGCCCCCTCGTGCCAGGTCACCATCCCGGACATGTCGCAGTCCGCGAAGTGCGCGTTCATGTACGGCAAAAAGCGCGGATAGTCCAGGCAAAGCGCCGTGTCCGTGGACACAAAGTAGTATTCATGCCCGCCGGCGCAGAGCCTTTTGACCCCCCTGCCGGCGAAGTCTATGCCCGTGTCCTCGGCCAGGCAGCCCTCGGCTCCGAGGATGTCCCAGACCTTCGCGGCCACGTGACCCCAGGCGCGGTTGTCGCTTATGTAGTATACTGCTTTCATTATGTCCTCCAAACGACCTGCGAGCCGGGGAATTGTTCCCCGGCTCGCTTTTTCAGTCAAGCCTTGCCTTAGCAAGTATGCCTATGCCCAGCGCGTGCGGGCCGGTGTGGACCGCGATCACGGAGCTTATGTGGGTTATGGGTATCTCTCCCCCGCCGCCGAGGCCAAGCTCGTCCAGCACGGCCTCCAGGCGTCCGCGGAACTCGACGGCTTCGTTGTAGTCGTAGCCGTAGCCCAGGCAGATGTCGAACTGATCGCGGCTGGTAAACGTCTCCTTGAGGTATTCCCTGGCATTGGAGAGCGTTTTGTCCAGGGTCTTGGCGCGGCCGCGGCCTATGCCGCCGAGGAAGATCTCGCCCTCCTTGAGCGTTATCACGGGGCGTATTCCGAGCACGGAGCTGACCTTGCCGGCCAGCTTGCCTATGCGGCCGCCGTTGGCCAGGTAGTCCATGCTGCCGATGGTGAAGAATATACGTCCGGTGGGGCGGATTTCATATATGCGCTCCACAGCCGTCTCATAGGGCACGTCGGCGTCGCGCATGTTGCAGGCCTCCAGTACCATGAGTCCCTGGAGCACCGTGTTGACCATGGAGTTTATGACGGTTATCTGCGCGTCCGGGTAGTCCTCGCGCAGCAGGTCGAGAGCTATGCAGGCCGTTTGATAGGAGTTGGAGAATTTCTCGGTTATGCAGAGTACGACGGCCTTCTCCCCAGCCTTGGCTATCTCGGTAAACACCTTCAGATAGTCCTGGGTAGAGGGTGTGGAGCTCTTGGGATATACGCCGGGATGCGTCACCATCCACTCGTAAAACTCGTCGTCGCCGATGTCCACGCCCTGCTGCAAATATTCGCCGCTGCCGAGCATGACGAAGAAGTTGATTACGCCGATGTCCCTAGCCTTTACAACTTCGGCGGGGATATCGCCTGAGCCGTCAGTTAATACTCTGAAATCTCCCATCTGCTTACCTCATTTCTGCCAGGATTTATTGACCGGCGTCCGACCCGTATGACCAGGCCGGACGCCGTGGCGGAGAGGATGGGATTCGAACCCATGGCCCGTTGCCGGGTCACCGGTTTTCAAGACCGGCTCCTTAAACCACTCGGACACCTCTCCACATGCGCGTGCTCGATGACGATTTATTATAACATTTTCCCGGAGATTTACAAGTATTAAATTGTGTACATTCCTCTCAGTTTGAATTTGCCGCCAAGTCTTGACGCGGCCGGGGGTGTTGGAGTTAAATATATTAGTAAAATAAGAGCCTGCACATTCAAAAGGGACGGTGGAAATGAAAAAGCTGTACATGATAGGCGGCGCGATGGGCGTCGGGAAAACCACCGTGTGCCAAATATTGAAGCGGCGGCTGGACAACTGCGCTTTCCTCGACGGCGACTGGTGCTGGGACATGCACCCCTTTCGCGTCACCGGGGAGACGAAGGCGCTGGTGCTCGGGAACATATGCCACGTGCTCAACAGCTTCCTCGACTGCGAGGCGTTTGACAACGTCGTCTTCTGCTGGGTCATGCACGACCAGGCCGTGATCGACGCCATACTCTCGCGCCTGCACACCTCCGGCTGGGACGTGAAGTGCCTGTCCCTCGTGTGCTCCGAGCGCGCGCTGACCGAGCGGCTGCGCCGCGACATTGACGCCGGGGTGCGCGACGCCGGCGTGCCGGAGCGCGCCCTCGACCGCCTGAGGCTCTACCCCGGACTTGACACACACAAGCTGGACGTCACGGAGCTGTCCCCGGAGGAGGCCGCGCTTGAGATCCTGCGGCTGTAAACCCCCGGCGAGCGAGCCGCGACATCCGCTGCGAAAGGAGCGATTATCCAATGCCATATACAATACGCCCGGCGACGACAGCCGACGGCGCGGCCTGCGCCGCGATATACGCGCCGTACATCGAGACCGCCGTCACCTTCGAGTCGCCCGCGCCGGACGCCGCCGAGCTGTCGCGGCGCATCGCCGACACCCTGCGCGGCTACCCCTGGCTCGTCTGCGAGCGGGACGGGGAGGTTCTCGGCTACGCATACGCCCACCGCTACCGCCCCCGCGCCGCCTTTGACTGGACGTCGGAGTTCTCGATATACATGAGCCAGGCCGAGCGCGGGCACGGCGCGGGCGCCGCGCTGTACAACGCGGTGGCCGAGCTGATGACCGCCCAGGGCTACATCGTGGCCTACGGCCTGGTCAGCACCCCGAACGAGCCGAGCGAGCGCCTGCACGAAAAGTGCGGCTTCAAGCGCATGTTCACGCTGGAAAACTGCGCGTGGAAGCTGGGCGAGTGGCGCGATCTCACCTACTACATGCGTATTCTCGCGCCCATGAGCGATGCGCCCGCGCCGGTGAGGGCTTTCCCCGAGCTTGAGGCGGGGTTTGTGCGCTCGGTGTGCGAAAAGCACGCCGCGCAGATAAGGGAGGTACGGACATGACCAAAACCAACGCCATGCGCCTGCTGGACGCGGCGGGCATCGCCTACCGCACAACGGAGTACGAGTACGACGAGAGCGACCTCTCCGGCAAGCACGCCGCCGAGCAGATAGGCATGCCCCCCGAGCAGGTGTTCAAGACCCTGGTCACGCGCGGGGACAAGACCGGCATCCTGGTCTTCTGCATCCCCGTCCTGGACGAGCTGGACCTGCGCCGCGCGGCGAGCGTGTCCGGCAACAAGAAGCTGGAGATGATACACGTCAAGGAGCTGCTGCCCCTGACCGGCTACATGCGCGGCGGCTGCTCGCCCATCGGCATGAAGAAGAAGTACCCGACGTACATAGACGAGACGTACATACTCTTTGACGAGATAGCCGTCTCCGCCGGGATGCGCGGCGAGCAGATAATCCTCGACCCCAACGACCTGGTGCGCTACGTCGGCGCGGAGGTGTACTGAGCGGCATGGACAAGACTTACGCAAAGCTGCTCCGGACGGGCATAGACCTCGCGCCGCTGGGCGTGGAGCGCGGCGAGGGCGAGCTCTATTTCTGCACCCCGCGCGGCGCGTCCCTGATAGGCTGGGAGGGCGCGGACGGCATACACTACTGCTTTGTGCGCGGCTACGGCGGCACGGTTTTCGCCGTCAGCCCCATGAACTCCGCGCCGGACTATGTCCACGCCGTGGCGGCCGACTTTGCGGACTTTCTGCGGCTGCTGCTCAGCTGCGGCCACGGTGCGGCCATCGAGCAGTGCTGGCGCTGGAGCCGCGAGCAGTTCGACGCCTATCTCGCGGAGAATCCGCCCACGGACGCGGCGCTCGCCGTCATGGACGAGATACGCGAAAAGCTCGGCCTCAAGCCCATGGAGGACGCCTGGGGCTATATCCACGCGCTGCAGGACGGCTTCGACTACGGCAAAATAAAGTACGAAGACCCCGAGTGCATCGCCTCGCCCTCCGAGCCGGAGCCGGAGCCGTGGGTCGTGCGCTATGACGGCGCCCGCGACAAGCCGGGCACGGAGCTGCGCCTCGACAGGCGCTTCACCTGGGCGGGACACGAGTGGTGCTTCCCCGCGGTCTACTCCTGCGCCAAGGGTCTGGTCATGGACGTGGCCATGAGCGCCCCCGTGGAGGACGTGCTCGCCTTCATGGCCAAGTGGGCGCCGCAGGGCAAGGCGCACTACAGCGATTTCAGCAAGGCCGACCGTATGCGCATAGAGCACGAACACCCGCTGGGTCTGGACTTCTCCGTCTCTGTGACCGTCAACGGCCGCGTTCTGCGCACGGAAGGCGCAAGCGGCCGGGGCTGGGCGCCCATCGAGGGCTGGGAGAGCCGGGAAGCGCAGCGCGCCGTCGAGCACTACCGCCTCGACCCCGACCGCTGCTGGCAGTTCATGCGCATACGCTTCCCCTGGAAGCGGCGCATGGACATAAATTCGCTCTCCGCCGTCCTCACCGCGCGGAAGGCGGACATCCCCGGAGAGAGCTTCACTGTCTCCGGCGCGGGCGATGAGGTTGCCCTCACGCACCCCGTGACCGGTGCGAAGTATACGCTCACCGTGTGTGAATACAGCGCCAATGAACTGGACAGTGCCGACTTCGGCGGCGGAGACGAGTGGGAGTACCCCACGCACTGTGTGACGCTCGAATACACGCTCACACCCGATCTGGACGATGAAAGTTTCCAGATAGTCGATGCCTCGGAGGGCGACCGTCCCCGCCGCAGGCACAGCAGCGGCTCAGGCCCAACGGCTTCGCACGGCGCTGTCTTCTGCGTGCTGGACGACGGCAGCGGCGACGGACGGCGCGCGGCCTCCTCCTCGCTGTACTTTGAGGCGCCGGAGCGCGTCACGTGGCTGCCCGTGTTTCGCGAAACTCCCTGCGAAGGCCTGGAACTAAAGCTGCTTTGAGGCGGCATTTTCAGAGGTGAACACTATGAGACGAATACGCAAAATTCGTTCGGTCTCAGTTGTTTTCTCCGTTGAAAGGTGGTGAAAATATTCTAAAACGGAGGCAAAACCAACGCTAAACATACCCGACCCAAACGTGATATTCCCCAACGGATACGGCACTTCGTGCTTTGTGAAAAACGTAGTCCACGCCCCTAACATAGAGATAGGCGACTACACTTACTACGATGACGACACCGACCCCACAGGCTTCGAGCGCAACAACGTGCTGTTCAACTACCCCGAGTTCGGCGACAGGCTGATAATCGGCAAGTTCTGCGCCCTCGCCCAGGGCACGACATTCATAATGGGTCCGGCCAACCACCGCACCGGCAGTGCGAGCACCTACCCCTTCAACGCCTTCGGCGGCGCGTGGACCGGGGCGACGCCCGACCACATGTCCCAGCTCCCGCGCAAGGGCGACACGGTCGTCGGCAACGACGTCTGGCTCGGCCGCGACTGCGTGGTCATGCCCGGCGTGAAAATCGGCGACGGGGCTATAGTCGCGGCCTACAGCGTCGTGACGCGCGACGTAGCCCCCTACACTGTCGCAGGCGGCAACCCCGCGCGGTTTATCAAGAACCGCTTCGACGAGGAGCTGACCGGGCTGCTGCTGCGCCTCAAGTGGTGGGATCTCCCGCCCGAGGAGCTTGTCGCATGGCTCCCCATCCTCTGCGACGAAAACCTGGAAAATCTACGCTCCGCGCTGAAAAGCAGGCTGGATTGACCTCGCTCAGGCGCGTTCTGACCTCCAACGTGGGGAAATGCGCAAATTTCGCGCATTTCCCCACGTTTTTGTGAAACCCATTCCATGTTTCCCGCGTCTTGATATATAAGGAGGCGATACGTGTGAAGAAGATTCCGGCAGTTTGTCTCGCGCTGACCATGCTCTTTACCACAGCCTGCGGAGTGCAGCAGACGCCTGTCGCGGGCACTGCCACTCCCACACCGGAGCCGGGGACGCCCGAGGCTGCGGGATATGCAAACCGTTTTCGCACGTCTGCTTCCCATAGGAACGGCACATGGACTGAGTTTCCTAAACTCCTTCATAATCTATCCTAATGCCACATTAATAATCCGGCATTTGCTTTTGATTCTTTGTATGTCCTCACATGACAGCAACTTCTTTTGCGCAAGGGCGGCAGCAATACCTTCAATGAATTCCCAATTTAATGTAATGATTTCTTTTGCTTTGCGATAATTCTTTTCAATCTCGGCAACTACTGCCTGCTCCTGCTCTGACATGAGTCTTTGCGAATCGTCGTACACAGATGCATGAAGATGGAATCCGAGCATACAGGTGTTGACTACCAAATGTCTTGTCATGTTAAAAGCCTGATCCAAGTCCCGTTCACAACCAATGTCTGAGATCCCAAATCTCTGCTCTATGGCTGCGGCTCCTCCAAGCGAACAGATAATGCGGCTTTTGCTCCAATAGAGCGGTGTTTTACTGTTATCATTATAATAACCCGTGAATCCTCCTTTTTTCTGGCTCGTGTCGTATGCGGAAACAAGTGTTACACTTCCCGGGCAGAGAACTTCGGACACCACAGCATGACCCGCTTCATGGTATACAATCTGTGAGATAATATGGCTCGGGTTTGAAAGACAGCTTGAGAAATCGTCCTGTTCGGCCGCAAGATCATTTTCATCATCGGGAAAGCTGTGAAATATCGTCCGCATACAAGCCTTCAAAAAGTGCTCCATAGTGATGTATTCAGCGCGCTCATACCCTGCATATAAGCCGGCTTCGTTGATTACGGTCTCCAGTTCAGCGCAGGAGCGACCGTCCATTATTTTCGCAATTACGGCGGGATCAATACCGTCAACAGCGCGCTTGGATTGCAGGTAATAGGCTATGATTCTCTCGGCATCCTCCCCATGAGGAGCGCTCACCTCAATTGTGCGGTCAAACCTCCCTGCGCGGCAAAGGGAGCGTGGAAGACAGCTGATATTGTTCACCGTTGCCAAAACGAAGACCTGCTTATCCTTCGTTTCATCAATGCACGACTGCACCGTGATATACTCCTCTGCATCCGGATACCGCTCGTCTACGTTGGCGAATTTGTCCATATCGTCGAGATAAACGATGGATGGCGCATTCTGTACGGCATTGTCAAAGGTTGTCGTTATTTGTTTGATGAAATCTCCGTTCGGCGAAGCCTTGCGGCAGCAAAACGCCTTGCGTCCGCTGTCTTTTATGACAGCTGAGGCCATCAAAGATTTTCCCACTCCCGGTTCCCCGTAAAGCAGCAGCCCTCTCGGTACGGATACGCCCAGTCTGTCATAAGCTTCTCGGTTTTTCATCGTGTCGCTAATTTGCTTCAGTTCCTTTTTTATGGCAGAATATCCGATGATCTTATCAAATGCGTTCATCTAAAGCACCCTCTCTTTTTTCTGTACTATAAATATACCACTGATAATGTCCCATTTTTATCCCATCACATCTTGTAAAACATCGTCAATGGTATTAAAGTAGTACGGAGGTGAGAAGTGTGCATACGACGCAACCCAAAAAGATGCTGATTGTAAACATATTAAGCATTTTAAATAAGTACACAGACGAGAATCATCGGTTGAGTCAAAAGGAAATCGTAGATATTTTAAAAAACGAATATGATATGACTGTTGACAGAAAAGCTGTGAAGCGGAATCTGATGAATCTAATAGATTTCGGCTACGAGATAGAATACAGCGAAGCTGTTCGTATGGTGCCAAACAAAGAAACAGGCGAGCTGGAGGAAAGCTATGTCTTGTCCGATTTTTATCTGGTTCGTGATTTCACCGACAGCGAACTGCGGCTGCTGATAGACAGCCTGCTGTTTTCCACGCACATTCCCTACATCCAGTGTAGAGAGCTTATCAGTAAGTTGGAGGGTCTCTCCAATCGGTATTTCCGTTCACATGTCAAGCACATTCAAACCTTACCGGAGCCATCACTGCAGAGCAAACAGCTTTTTTACACCATTGAGGTTTTAGACGAAGCAATTGACAGGCGACGTCAGGTCTCCTTTACATACAACAGCTACGGCGCCGATAAAAGGCTACATCCGAGGAAGGATGACCGAGGCGAGATACGCGAATATATTGTCAATCCTTATCAAATTGCAGCGTCAAACGGTCGATACTACCTAATCTGCAATTATGATAAGTATGATAACGTCGCCAATTACCGGCTGGATCGCATAACGAACATTAAACTGCTGCCAACACCAGTAAAGCCGATTGATAAAGTCAAGGGATTAGAAAACGGTTTTGACCTGCCAAGGCATATGGCGGAGCATATCTATATGTTTTCGGGTGAAAGCGGCACCGTGATTTTCCGAGCGAAAAAGTATCTGCTCAACGACATCATCGACTGGTTTGGTGGCGGTGTCACATTTTTTGACGAGTCGGACGAAGATATAAGCGTCCGCGTCCGCGTAAACTATGCTGCCATGCGTCGCTGGGGTCTGCAATATGCACTTC
Source organism: uncultured Eubacteriales bacterium (assembly GCA_900543085.1). Lineage (GTDB taxonomy): Bacteria > Bacillota > Clostridia > Oscillospirales > Oscillospiraceae > Scatomorpha > Scatomorpha pullicola. The sequence goes on from UQQF01000004.1 coordinate 27,489, forward strand.
ATGCAAAAATACTGTTTCCCGAGCTGCTGGCGACACAAGTAAAGAACGACATAATTGAGTCCATGAAGAATTATAGCGTGTAGTAAATGTGTTCTGCGCTATTAGGCATCTAATTTCGTTTTTGTCTTGTATCGGCAAAAACATGGTTTAGGGATTAAATAAAAATGAAAAACAACCTTGATTGTCATCTTTTTCAGATTCACCCGGAATACAAGCCTTTTGTTGGTTCCGAATATGAGAAATACAGAATACTTATCGTTGGTGAAAGTCATTACATTGGCCAGGAATATAATCCGGAAATAAAAGATAAGTATGATGTTAAGTATTTTCTTGATAATTGGTTGACAAGTACATGCAATGAGTTGGTCAATGATTATAGCGATTGGTTTAATACTAAAAAGGTAATTGAAAGCTTCATAAACGGAAACCGGACGAAAGGGCACCTCATTTTTACAAATATTATCAAGTCCTTTAGTTCGGTAGTTTTAGGCGAAAATATTCGTTCCATTTCTAATGATAACTGTAATAATTTCAATTGTTTGGCGTTTATGAATTTTTTTCAAATGCCATCTATTTATAAGGGCGAGAAGTATTGGTCTTCCTTGGAAAAGTCATCAAATAAGCTAGGACGCCCGCAACTTGCATACGATTTATGGAGCAAAGTGGTGGACGAATCAGTCTTGACATTAAATTATGTTATTGAACAATTAAAGCCAAAGGACGTTTTTATTTTTTCTAAATCTGCTTATTATGCATATATAGAAAACCGCAATTGTAAATACAAAGATCATGTTATTCCCCTTGATCACGCCGGCTGTTCTTGGTGGTACAGGAAAAAGAAGAATTGTAATAAGTCAAGCAGAGAAGTATTTGAGGATCATTTAAAAAAGTATAGTAATCAATCCCAGCTTTAGAGCTTTGGTACAAGGATGTCCGCGAGGCGAACAAGCCGCTTTTGGCCGGCATGGCACAGCGGTATTACGAGATGATGAGCAAGATCGGGACTGGGGTGATCCGGTCTGAATCGCTGTCAAAAATCCCGATATCCGCCCAAAGCGCGCCGCGCAACTGGTGGTTGACAAGGTTCCAGGCGCGTTTGGTGGACTGGCAACCGCAATTTTTGCTATTCTGGGCGGCGAAAGGACGGTGTTTGCATGAACATCTCAGATAGAATACAGTCCCTACGCAAGGCAAGAGGAATAACGCAGGAGCAGCTCGCCGACGCGGTCGGCGTTTCGCGCCAGGCAGTTTCCAAGTGGGAGGCCGAGCAGAGCGTGCCGGACCTCGAGCGCGTCGTGGCGATGGCCGAGTACTTCGACGTCACGACCGACTACATCCTGCGCGGCATAGAACCTGCGCCTAAGAAGGGTTCCGGCTCGCGCGTCAGCCCGCGCACGATGTGCATTATAGCCACGGCGCTTGACGCCGCCGGGCTGATACTAGGCGGCGGGTCGTGGTTTGAATATCAAAACTGGCTCTGCATTGCCGTTATGCTCATATTTCAGCTCGCTGCAGTCACTGTGTGGCTGCTCACTAAGGGCGAGCGCCCGCGCTGGTTCTGGGCGGTGAACGTGTGGTTCCTAGGAGTGATACCTGCAGTTTTTATAAATGAAGTTGTTTGGCTTGTGATTCCGCACGTTGCCGGCATATTGTATTTAAAGGGTGTCACTATCAGCCTGCCGAATGACCTGGCTTGGGCAATTCCATTTGCAATATGGCTGCTCATATGTGCGCTGGCCACCTGGCTCGTCCTGCGCAAACGGAAATGAAAAAGCGCCCGTGCAGTGCACGGGCGCTTTTTTGTCTCTATCCCAGCTTCGCGTAGCCGTAGGCTCCGTCAGTTTTCAGCAGCAGCCAGCCGCCGTCCAGGCGGTCGATCACCTCGGCCGCGGCTCCCGCCGGGGCGCTATACAGCTCCTCCGCCGAATCGTCCGGGGCGGCAAGCAGCGGAGTTTCAGTTATTATGTCAACCGTTTCCGCCGGCAGCAGGCTGTCGCACACGTCGTAGCTGTCACTGTCCGTGTAGTGCCACCACTCGGCGGAGTAGCCGGTGAAGCCCTCGGCGGCCATCTCGCGTTCCAGCAGGCGGGCGTTTTCAGCCGCCTGAGCGCTCACATCGGAGTAGTCGCGGTCGGCCATGCCCGTGAAGTTGTCGAAGTCCGTGGGCATCTCCACGCGCTCGCCGGCGAGCGTTACGAGTGTTATGTCAACCGTATTGCCCCGGCAGTGGTTGCCGACGCCGTTGAAGGGGTTGGCCACGTAGCGCGCGTCCGGGCAGACGCGCCAGAGCGTGAACTGCGCCGCCACCGGCCTCCACCCGTCCCAGATGCACAGCGAATAGCCCTGGGCGTTCAGCCGCTCCTGCACCCTCGAGAGCTTGAGCGCCGTCGAATAGCGCAGGTACACCTCCGGCGAATCGTATATGGTCTCGCCGGTGAAGTTGTTGTCCGTGGCGTAGCGTATGTCGGTGTAGATGTTCGGTATTATGTCAACTATACGCACCATCGCCCCGGGTTCGGGGCTTGGCGAAACAGGCGCGTCTTCGGTCGGCATGGGAGTCACCTCCGGGGTAGTCAAAGCTGTGGTGTCTGGAGGTGCAGTATTATTTATGTCAACCTGATTCGCTCCGCAGCCGCCGAGCAGCAGGGCGGCGCACAGGCACATGGCGGCGCATCGTTTCACGTCTCTCACCTCAGCGCTAATATACTCCAAATGTCTACAATTGTCAACATCATTCTCAAAGCACAGCCCCCGCGCAAACGGGGGCTGTACGCTCAGAGCTCGTAGAGGTTGAGGCCTATCTCGTCGGAGAACTTGCGACCGACCTCGCCGTCTATGACGTCTATCATCAGCTCGCAGGTGGCGCTGATGGTCGCGGCGTTCAGGTGCCCCGCGTGGCACTCGCCCATGACCGGGCTGCCTATCACCGCGTGCAGGTGCAGGTAGGGCTTGTCCCCCTGCCGCGAGAGGTTCCCCGTCACCGAGCCTATCTCGTAGTCCGTTGCGTTGTACACCGTCTTGTTATAATACTTCGTCGCCGTGTCGAACACGCCCAGCGTCACGTCGTTCGTCGCGCCTATGCCGCTCACCGACGCCAGCTTTATATCCTCCCGCTCCGCCAGCTCCAGCAGCTTCGCGCAGACCTCCTCGCCACGGTCGAGCCGCACGACTATCTTATTTCCAAAACGTCTGTATTCCATCGCCGGCTACCTCAGCAGAGCTTGGCGCCGGCGGGGATGGAGTCGTCCACCATGATGAGGTGAAGCGCCTCCTCGCCCTTCTCCTTGTGCACGGCGGAGATGAGCATACCGTTGGACTCAAGACCCATCATCTTGCGCGGCGGCAGGTTGACGATGGCGACCAGGGTCTTGCCGACCAGGTCTTCCGGCTGGTACCACTTGTGGATGCCGGAGAGGATCTGGCGGTCGACGCCCGTGCCGTCGTCGAGGATGAACTTCAGGAGCTTGTCGCTTTTCTTGACGGCCTCGCAGCTCTTGACCTTGACGACGCGGAAGTCCGACTTGCAGAAGGTGTCGAAGTCGACGTTCTCGGTCAGCTGCGGCTCCAGCTCTATGGGAGGCAGGGCGGCCTTGCGGGCTTCCTCCTCGAGCTTTTCAAGCTCGGCGAGCTCCTTTTCCATGTCGATGCGCGGGAACAGCGTGTCGCCCTTGTGGACGGTCACGTCGGCGGGCAGGGCGCCCCACTCACCGGCGGCGTCCCAGGTGCGCAGCTCCTCGGGCACGCCGATCTGGTCGGCGGCCTTGACGGTGCTCTCGGGCATGAAGGGGGTCAGCAGCTGGGTGCAGATGCGCAGGGTCTCCAGCAGGTTGTACATGACGGCGGCCAGGCGGGGCTTGTTGGCCTCGTCCTTGGCGAGCACCCAGGGGGCGGTCTCGTCGATGTACTTGTTCGCGCGGGAGATCACCTTGAAGACCTCCTCCAGGGCGGCCTGGGTCTGGAAGGTGTCCATAAGCTTTTCATACTTGCCGCGCAGCTCGCAGGCCATGGTCTTCAGCTCGCAGTCCATGGGGTCGTCCACGCGCTCGGTGCTCAGCGTGCCGTCGAAGTACTTGACGGCCATCGCGACCGTGCGGCTGAGCAGGTTGCCGTAGTCGTTGGCGAGGTCGGAGTTGATGCGGGAGATGAGCAGCTCGTTGGAGAAGTTGCCGTCGGAGCCGAGCGGGAACTCGCGCATGAGGAAGTAGCGCAGGGCGTCCACGCCGAAGCGTCCGGCGAGGATGTAGGGGTCGACGACGTTGCCCTTGGACTTACTCATCTTGCCGCCGCCGAGCAGCAGCCAGCCGTGGCCGAAGACCTTCTTCGGCAGCGGCGCGCCCACGCTCATGAGCATGGCGGGCCAGATGATGGAGTGGAAGCGGACTATCTCCTTGCCGACCATGTGCACGTCGGCGGGCCAGTACTTGTCCAGGCCGTCGCGCTCGTCGTTCATGTAGCCCAGGGCGGTCATGTAGTTGAACAGGGCGTCCACCCAGACGTACACGACGTGACCCGGGTCAAAGTCCACGGGGATGCCCCACTTGAAGCTGGTACGGGAGACGCACAGGTCTTCAAGACCGGGGTCGATGAAGTTCTTTATCATCTCGTTCACGCGGCTGGCCGGCTCCAGGAAGGTGCCGGAGAGCAGCAGCTCGCGCACGGGCTCGGCGTACTTGCTGAGCTTGAAGAAGTAGGCCTCCTCCTCGGCGTACTTGACGGGGCGGCCGCAGTCGGGGCACTTGCCGTCGACCAGCTGGCTCTCTGTCCAGAAGCTCTCGCAGGGGGTGCAGTACATGCCGGAGTACTTGCCCTTATATATGTCGCCGTTGTCGTACATCTTCTTGAAGATGCGCTGCACGGCCTTGACATGGTAGCCGTCGGTCGTGCGGATGAAGCGGTCGTTGGAGATGTTCATAAGCTTCCAGAGGTCGAGGATGCCGCCCTCGCCCTCGACGATGCGGTCGACGAACTCCTGGGGCGTGCAGCCGGCCTCCTTGGCCTTCTCCTCTATCTTCTGGCCGTGCTCATCCGTGCCGGTGAGGAACATAACGTCATAGCCGCACATTCGCTTGTAGCGCGCGATGGTGTCCGTCGCGACCGTGCAGTAGGTGTGGCCGATGTGCAGCTTGTCCGACGGATAATAGATGGGTGTTGTGATGTAGAATGTGCCTTTCTCGCTCATAGCGATACCTCCGTTATATTTCTCCCATGCCGGGTGGTCTTCGTTTTCCAGACTTTAATAGTATAACAATCCGAGCCTCCCGTCAAGCACCAGACGCCGTTTTTTGACCCCGCTCATCCTTAAAAATGTCAGAAGATGCCCGGTATCACCCGCGCCAGCGCCAGTCCTGCGACCGCCGAGAGCGCGTTCGCCGTCACGGCGTAGCCCACGCTCCTGCGTGCGGACTTCCCGCCCCGCAGCGGCAGCTCGCGCCGGTATATTACGGCCTCGACAAAGGTGACGAACAGCTCCATAATTATGAACACGCCGGTGAACATTCCCGAGAAATAGTGCACGATATTCACCGCCAGGTTCAGCGCTATCTGCGTGAGCGTGTTCACCAGCGCTATGCACAGCAGCTCCCGGCGCGAGCGGAAGCCGAACGCCAGCGCCGCTATAAGCTCCAGCGCTATCGTCAGCACGCAGCGCGCGGCCAGCGATAGCAGCTCGCGCAAATAGTCATAGCTGCGATGCACATCCATGCCCTCGGACGAAAGCTCCGCCGTGTAGTAGCTGTCAAAGGCGTAGGCGCTCATCGCCTCCGAGGAGAGAAACGTCCCGCTCTCCGGGAAGTAAAGCAGTATCTTGAAGTTGTCCGGCGGGTAGTAGCCCCAGCGCATACCGCCGTCCGAGCAGTCGAACACCTCGTTCAAAAAGTAGAAGCCGTCCGCGTCCTCGTAGGCGCGGAACGCCTCCCAGACGGCCAAGTCCGGCACCTCGTCCCTTTCCGTCGGAACATAGTCGTCCCGCTCCGAGGAGTGCGGGCCGCGCGAGGGCTCCCGGCACAGCAGCGTGCCGTACACCGGCTCGTCCGGCAGGTTTTCAAAATTCACCGTAACCGACGGCTTGGGTCCCGTGTCCGCATACGCACCGGTGGAAAGTGCAAGAGCCAGCGCGAGTATGAGCAGTGTCCTGAACAGCTTTTTCATCTTGTCCTCCTGTTTGTCACGCGGATTGGCCTGCATATATTTAAAAAAGCGCCCACTGCATGTGGACGCTTTCAGGTTTTTACAGCGCGCTGTCCAGCTCGGCCGCGTCTGCGGCGAGCAAAGAGGCTCCGGAGGCGATAAGCTGCTCGCGCGTGCGGAAGCCCCAGGTTACGGAGATGCAGTCCACGCCGGCGGCCTTGGCCGTCTCGATGTCGACCTCGCTGTCGCCTATGTAGACGGTGCGCTCCGGCGCGGCGCCGAGCTGGCGCATGACCTCCAGCAGCGTGTCGGGCGCGGGCTTGCGGCGTATGCCCTCGCGGTCGCCGACCGTCGTGGCCACCAGGCCGCCGAACCACCTCTCCCCCAGCTCGCGCGCGGCGGCGTCGGGCTTGTTGGAGACTATCGCGCAGCGCACTCCGCGCGACTTCAGCCGCTCCAGCAGCGCCATGACGCCGGGGTACGGCGCGGTCTTGACCGAGGAGTGGGCGCGGTAAAACGCCAGGTAGTCGTCAAAAACCGCCTGGTAGTTGGGGTCATCATATCCGCCCGGCACGCTCTCGGATATAAGGTACTTCGAGCCGTAGCCCAGCCGGGCGCGGATCTGCTCGCGCGTGGCGAGCGGGTATCCGAAGTCGGCCAGCGCGTGGTTAACGCCGTCGGTCAGATCGTCCAGCGTGTCCAGCAGCGTGCCGTCCAAGTCGAAAATTACAGTGTCGTATCTCATGTGGAGAGCATACATCATTTTTAAAAGAAAGTCAATCCGGTTCTTGACAAGCACGCCGCAGTATGCTATCATATATGAGCTTTGAACTTGCGGAAGTACCCAAGAGGCCGAAGGGGCTCCCCTGCTAAGGGAGTAGCTGGTCTGAAGCCAGGCGAGGGTTCAAATCCCTCCTTCCGCGCCACCGTGGAAAGCCTTACAGTGTTTGAGTAACGCTGTAGGGCTTTTCTTTTTTCTCACAGCGAGGGCACTATTCAGTTGTAGATGCGAGCACGACTTCAAGGCTGGGATGCAGCGTGAAGCGGCGCAGATATTTGAGTAGTGGGTTGTCATATATCTCTACCGTGTCGCCGCCTTGTATGATGAGTTTGACACCGTGCTTGTCCAGTTCTTCGATAACGGCAAGGACTTTCAGAGCGTCGCGGCCTATGCGGTCGAGATTGGTCATTAGGATGGTGTCTATCTCGTGCTGTTGGGTAAGGCGCATCAGCTCATTCAAGCCCGGGCGGTCGAAGTCGAGGCCGCTGGCGGTCTCGCGGATGATGTGGGTGACGTTCAAGTTTAGCGTTGCCGCGAGGCCTTGTAGGGCTTGGACTTGCCAGTCAAGAGCCGTTTCACTGGGGCTGGCTGTGCGAGCGTAGATTGCAGTACGGTTCATTTTGCTCGCCTCCCTTATTCGCTTGCCGTGTCAGCGGCTGGTGCGGGCGTAAATTACACAACAAAATAATTTTTATACCACAAGCGACGGTTACCCTCTGCAGTAATTCCTAATTTTATAATAACAGGCCAAGAGGCTCTTGCCATTGGGCAAGAGCCTCTTGGCCTGTTATGCACCACTTGCAATTTGTTGCATATTTTAACTACAGGCGTCTATATTAATGGAACGTTCGATGCGTCTTCACTTTTTTCTGAAAAGGGCGGGAAACATGAGGATCGCGATATGTGACAGTGACCATGACTTTATTCAACGAGAGATTAGAGTCATCGAAAACTACTGTGCGCACTTAAATCTACAGGTGTGTTTTGATGTATATACTTCCCCCAGTTCATTGCTAAGCGCAGATGTTGAAAAATTGCAGGTCGTATTTCTTGATACAGTTTTTTCTGACACGGACGGAATAGCCCTTGCCAAGCTTATACGCAAAAGAAACCGTGAGGCAGTTGTAGTTTTTGTAACTGACCACGCTCAATACGCGATCGAGGGGTACAAAGTAGGTGCATTCCGCTACATACTAAAGAGCAAATTGGACGCAGAGTTGGAAGCGCTCATGGACGATCTGATATCCAAGCTGTTTATCGAGGCCGAGTCGATCACTCTTAAAAGTGATGACGGCAATGAACTGGTTCCCCTGAAGGATATAGTGTACATTGAGGGGACAGGACACAGGCAAGTGCTTGTATATACCTCCGTTGATTCTAAGCCTTTAGAGTGTCGGGGATACTTGTCAGATTTAGAGGCGTCGCTCTCAGGAAAAGGGTTCATTCGACTTCAACGTGGATTTCTTGCCAATATGCGTCATGTAAAACGAATAAAAAGCTATAACGCTACAATGAGCAATGGCGCAGTCATCCGGACTTCTACAAAAAAGTATCAAGATATATTAAAACGATACCAAGACTGGAGCGACAGCACAAACTAAATAAGAGACGTCATTTCGACGTCTCTTATTGTTCTATTCAAAGATCAGTTTTGTTCTGTCACAGTGAAGTATAGCGCTCCTCCGTAGTCTGTTTCGATATATGTGATCCCTTCGTCGTTTGACAGGGCAGAACCTTCTGGCAGGAAACCATAGGTAATGTTGTAGACCTTTCCCTGACTCTCGAAGTCTCTATTAACGCTCCAATTTCTGCCCGGCCAGTCGCCAAATATAGTGTCCATATATTCATATCGAAGCCACTCATGCCTCACAAGGTCGCACGTGAATTGTCCGTCATACCATGTGAAAAAAACAGCGTAAGTATCAGGTGTAATCTTTCCTTCATAAAGGAATTCGCCATATCTCCACTCTGAACGGTTATCTCGTGTAAAGTCAGTAGGTGTGCGCAGCAGCGGTAAACACATAACGATTACAACGGCAAGCAGTATGCTCTTTATAAGCAGCCTTCTCTTGACTGCTTTTGGCTCATTGACAGTTGTACTTGCCTTGTAATTCATATGCTCTCCTTATTCAGTACTGTTCAATTATATTGGAAAAACTTACGCGAAAGCGAAAATAGCACTAAGCCATGTTGCCACTGTAGTACACAACGAAGCTACTGCGGTGCCTATTGCTGTCCCAATACCTGTCGCAACTATTATTCCACCAGCGGCATACAGAACTCCGGCCACGGCGACAGCAAGTACAGCCGTAGTCATGTATTCTTTGACTGTTTCTTTGACTAGTTCTGCTTGCTGAACTTCATCGTCATCTATGGACAGCTTAATTTTGACTGACACAGAATTGTAAATATGCTTTGAGCTGCCAAGATAACTTTCAACAACCACAAAAGCACTAGTCTTATTATTAGCTGTACTTACACCAAAACTGATTTTTCCGTTTTCAACGCTTTGAGTCAGCTGAAGTATAAGTTCAACACCATCATCTCCTATATCTATACCGGCGTCCGCACTCAAAGCACCCGAAACCGTTTCGAACAGCTCTGAAGTGTACGATGTATCCATTCCAACGACGTCACCGTTTGAAACAGAAAAAGTGGCGTAATTTGCCTTGTCCTGAGTCAGATCAACAAGCACAGACTGTGTGTATGTTATCTCTATCTCAATTGGGCTAATCCCGTAAGGCGGGATTTTAATTGTAGGCAAATCCCAGTTTAGTTCCAAAGGCGAAGCTATCTGTTCAGTTACACCATTAACATTCTTAATGATATCATATACAGCCGTGCGCTTCTGATTATCTGTTACAGGAACAGTACCGGATGACATGTTACCAAATTCGGAGAACCCAAGATACATTCCAGACACAGCGTCTTTATCCAGGGGGAACGACATAAGGCCATTATTATAGCTAAAACTGTATTCATGGAACTGATCAAACGCCCAACACTCAGGAAGCGGAAATCCCATGTTACCGCTGAAACCTGTAGACATATCGCCCACAAAACAACTGGAGGCCAAACCATACTCGTTGCATATCCTGGAGCAGACATTTCTCGAACCATATATGCCTATATTGTAAATGTGGCCGTTGTCCTCAAAGACCTCGTTGATGCCCTCAAAATACGGCTTTACCGTACTGGAAATGTAACCGTCCAGAACGTCGTAATCGACAGCGAAGTATATATACTCACGCATGGGAATGTCAAGAGACTTGGCTGCGGAGATTGCCTTTGCTGCATCCTCTTTACCGAGCTCATATGTATAACGCTGTAAAGACGGAACACCTTCCTGGAAAATTGCAAAGATTCTGAGTCCTGCATTAAATATAGCTGTCATCTCGGACTTGGTCATAGCCTTAGAGAGCACAGACGGACCAGAACCTACAGTTCCAGATAGATACCTTCCAACGTATCTGTAACCAGCGGCGTAGAGGGCATGAGCTTTTGCCTCATCAAGGATCGTAGCACAATCGCAACCTTGAGCCGCCCTATTAGGATTGCCTTTGCTAAGGAGTAGCGCCATCCAAGTGTCTACGTCGCCGTTACCGGTTTCAGCAATTGAATAGCGGCTCTGGAAAGCACGGGTTTTCTCCTTGACAGCAGACGTCCACGCAGTTCCACTGGATTTGTGTCCATTACAGGTTAGGCAGAAATTAAAGAGGCGAACTGCTTCTGCGGGGTGATTGCTGTCATTGAGGATGGGCAAAAGGCTTTGAGTTCCGCTGCCGAAAATACCATCGACTGCAGAGCCTCTCTGCCCCTCAATATACTGAAGCCTCTTTATCAGCGCTTCATTCATGGATCTCTGGTATATGCCGTCACACGGAATGATGCCAATATAGTCACCGAAGTTTGCGTTAAGATACTGCTGTATCTCACGAATGTCACTCTTACCGCCGGCACTTTCAACAAGAACAAACTGATCCATGGAGAGAAGAGACTTCATGAGCTTAGCACTGATCACACCCCAGCCGAGCAAGCCGTCAATTCCTGCATCTTCCTTAAGCGTTTCTAGGCCGTCAAAGGTAGTCTGATCAATATGGCCATCATAATTGTAATTCACATAACCATAATAGCCTTTACACCAGAGCGCAGCTTTAACAATATTATTCATATTGTTTTCGGAACTCATGATAAGCTGCAGTTGACCACCAGTAGATGAATAGAACGACTCAAATGCGGCCTCAGTGCCGGCACCAAATCCACCGTCAACACCTGTGCCAAGCTCGTGTTGGAGTGCACGTACCAGGCCACCCATTGTTCCTTGCCCCGTGAGTCCATCCTCGGCCAAAGTCACCCAATTAGAAATGTTCCCATAGGTTTCGTTCAGCCACACCTGAGCATAGTAAACAGGAGGATCTCCGGTCACTTCTTGCGCTTGGGCTAAGTTTGCTAGTTCGTTTTGAAATTTGTTTTTGTCATTCATCGTTAACGCTCCTTTCAAGTTTTATGATGACAACTATACAGAGCGCTCGATGCATATAATGTAAACGTTACTAAACGCTATTTTTTGGTTTACTCTTATAAAATTGACATAGTGCGGGATTTCTCTTTCATTTACATATTTTCATTATGATTCACATTAGTTACTCGTTGTTCAAACATTCAAAATAAGAGTAGAAATATTTTATAATTTTACGTCCCACAAAAGTATATAATGCAGTAAATTAAATAAAATTTGCAGTGAACGTAGTATAATAACGTAAAAATCCCCCTTGGCTACAAGAGCCAAGGGGGCGCGGTTAAATTACCAGATAGCTCGAGTAGCAGGCTCAGAACCGAGGTGGAACCCAAGATTCACGAACGCATATGTTCCCCAGTCCATAAATCTACATACTTGTCCCCCCACCGTTTCTTGAGCGCTCGATTATATAAGAGTCCAAAGAAATAAATATGTAAACTCTTAAACTTTATAATTTTCCTTTGCTAACAACATGAATACGTATAATGTTGCGTTTTCTTAGTTTTAGCGTCTATATATATGAGGGTATTTACAATGCGATCAAAAACATTCTCTCATCATTCAAATATGTCAACAAAGTGGTGTTGTATATGAAACGCATTATCCCTTTACTCCTTGCTGTGCTTATCCTATCTGCTTGCGGCACACCGGCAGCGGAACCATCGCCTACGCTGGAGCCAGATGTGCAGCCGTCACCAACGCATACAGCTACGCCTTTGCCTGAGCCGTCACCGGAACCGTCGCCCGAGCCGTCGCCCTCAAGTTATCCCTGGCCGGAGTTCGTGGCAGGGCCGGAAGCGGGTGGATACACTTTTCAAAGCGAGGAGCTGGGCTTTTCTTTCACCGTACCTGCGGAGGTGTCCCACAAGGTCGCCGTGCGCGAGGGAGTGGAATACTGGAACCCGGACGGGCCGAGCTTCACCATGTATTACGTCCCGGAGGGCATCAGATACCCCATAACCATGTTTTATCTGACCGTGGAATCGCCTCGCGCAGATTATTTCCGTCCGGGAAGCTGGTACTATGGAGCCATGACAGCTACAACTATTGAAGCGATGAGCGAACACAGCGCGTACATCACACAAGTACAGATGGGCGGCTCAGAGATAGAGCCGAAGAACCCGTTGTTTGACGACTATTTGGAAACCAGCGGCATAGTAGGTCGAGCGATAAGTGACGGCATGGTAGTGGACGAGCCGTCTTCTGTCCCCAAGCTTGACACTGCCGCACTTCCCGTCAAAGCGGGCGAGCTTGCAGCCAAAGGCGATGCGGCTATGACGCGCGCCGAGGCGGCGCAGCTGGCGTTCGACCTGCTCACGGCAGCGAACAAGGATGTAACATACCCGCTCGATTACACCGACGTAGATGCAAATAGCGAGCACGCGCACGCCATCGCGTATCTGGACAGCTATGGACTCATGACACGATACTCCAGAGATGGCGAGGATCTAGACGGAAATCTGTTCCGACCCAATGAGCATATCACCCGCGCGGAGTTCGCCATGCTGCTGCACAGGCTGTCATTTCAGACGTTTCCGAGTGTATATGGAGACAGCTTGGACAGCATCGAATCCGGAACATGGTATTCGCCGTACGTCAATTACGCATGGCGCTGCGGCTGGCTGGAGCTTGATGAGAGCGGCGACATACGCTTTGACGAACCTATAACCGCCGCCGAGGCCGCTCACGCGCTGTCCGTCGTGGCCGATATAGGCTACCCCACGCCAGGCGTGGACTTCGATAACATCGAGGAGGTGCCCACATGAAACGCCTTATCCCGCTGACCCTCGCCCTGCTCCTCCTCGCCGCCTGCGGTGCGCCTGCCGAGCCTCAGTCGGCGTCGCCGACGGAGGCTCCGACAACGCCGTCACCGGTTGTCACACCGTCACCGCAGCCTGCTCCGGTTTCAACGCCCGAACCGCCACCTGAGCTGATACTGTCCCGACCCATACCAGGAAACTTAGCGCTGCCGTCGACGGGATTCGAGCCGGAGTCATACTGGATAGCTGATGACTTCGGCTATCGCGGCCAGGCTCTCCTGATATTGTCCGGCGACGGCCGTTTTAAGTGCTGGTACAACTATTATGAAGAAGTGCCGGATACGGTTTCCGGCAGCGAGTATAAGCTCTATCTCGAGAGTCTGACCGAGGGCGGCGAGGCGTCCGCAAACGGAGATACGCTCACGCTGAAGCTCTATGAAGATACCGGCACAGCGCCGGAGGCCTTCAGGAAGGCGGAGTACGGCGTGGCGCTTACATTCTGGCGCGACATGCCTCTCAACGACGAAGTGCAGCTCCCGCTGCCCCCCGATACAACGGTCGAGGAGTTGGCAGCGCTGGGGGCAGGACAGCTGGACGAGACGACATGGCTGTACAACGGTCTGAGAGTCGAGTTTGAGGACGACGGATACGGCGGCTCGCGCATCCACAGCTACTGCACCTATGAGCGCGACACCGGTCTCAGCGTGCGCGGCGCCGACATCGGCGACTACATAGACTTTGTAAAGCAGCGTTTTCCGGAGTCTGACGGCTACGTTCTGTACGGCAGCATCAGCGGCGTCGGAGGCTCCGCCGCTTACAGCGATCAGGGTCATTCCGTGCTTGTGTACGAGGACAACAGCGTGACGCTGCGCTTCCTGTTCAGCTACGGCGGCTGGCTGACCTGCATCGATATCTTTCCGGAATGGCCGTGAGGTGAAAAATATGAAACGAATAATCCCGCTTACCCTCGCTCTGCTCCTCCTCGCCTCCTGCGGCGCGCCTGCCGCGCCTCCGTCGGCGACGCCGGCGGAGCAGATTTGTGAGGTTGACTTTATAGCCGGTCCCGAGGAGCGAGCCTACACTTACACCGACGAAAAGCTCGGTCTGAGCCTATTTATCCCGGACGAATTTGCGCCGCTCGTGGCCATAAGCGAGGGCATAGATTTCTGGGACGAGGACGGCGACAGCATCTCCCTCTATTACCTCCCGCCTCAGAGGGAATATGGCTGCTCGCTGATGGAGTCGATTGTACGTGTGCCGAGGCGCGAGTATTTTGATCCGGAGCGCTTTTACAACCACTACATGGCATCCTACGGGGTCGTTGCCGCAAGCGAGGACAGCTTTTACGTGCTGGTCGACCCAATCGGCGGAGTCATGATAGGCCACGAAACGCTGGAAGCGTACACGGAGCTGTGCGCAAAGATGGAAAGCAACTTCTTCAAGGAAAATATGCGCGTCACGGCTCAGGACGCGCTCCCGGAACTGACGGCTGAGAGCGTCCTCGCCGCCGCCGAAGCGCTCTCGGCCGATGGCGGCGCGACTATGACGCGCGCCGAGGCCGCGCTCTGGGCAGCGGCGCTGCTCACGGCCGGCAACAAGGATAGGCAATGCCCTGCTGATAGACAATGTCAATAGTGCAGAGGCAGCCGGCGGAACGCTTGACAACGGCGGCATTGTCGTATCTGTTCTCAACGACAACAGCAGTATTGAGCCCGCCCTCATGAGGGTCGTGTCCTCCACGGCGCAAGACCCTGACTATAAAACAGTTGCAACACTTTACTACAACGACAGCAACAACACACCTGGCACGTACAGAATATGCATTTCCAACAACAGCCAATCCGTGGACATACAAGCCGAGCTGGAGGCCGCCATGGAATATATAGACAAGGCAACGCGCGCTTCCGCGTCCGACAACAGCGCGGCGCCGGAGCTTATAGGCACTCTGAGCACGTCTGTCGTGGAACAGCCGAAAGGCAAAATGCTCATTACGCACAATGTGTACACAGAGCAAGACCTCGTCGGACTCGACTACTATTATGTACAGACAACAGTCGACGCCACGCCGGGCGCTGCGCTCAACCATGACGATTACGAATACTATACAGGCAACAGACTGGAGCTGTGCCTCAATCCCGTATCGCCAAATTCCGCGATCGTCGAGGAATATGACCCCAGAGTCTGCGACAGCGACGGCCAATACACCGTGGGAATAGGCATGAAGCCGTCGGTCGACTTTACGCTGCACGGCGGACTGTCCTACACCGGGACAATTCCCGGCAGCAGTATCAATGCGACGTGTGATAACCGGAAAACGGATTGGACAGTTGATATAAACGACGCAGCACGGCGCACGGACGGCATCGTATTCGCCCCGGCGGCACTGATACGCTGCGGGCACAACACAACTACGCTTACAATTGATGCAAGTGCATCTTATCGTGTCAAGCTCAATACCAACGAATACATCAGCTACGACTCCAATATTATCTGCACTACATAACTTTTTCAGCCCCGGAAGGCGAGATTTCACCTTCCGGGGGTGCATTTACGGAGCCTGAGCGTCTATATAAATGAGGGGCGAAAATGTGGGAAACGCACAGAAAGCTCTTGCATTTTTTGACGGAAACTGTCACAATAGCTATAGAGGCACAGCGCCGTCGTTGACTACGCCCCGGCTATAACCCGGTCACGGAACAAACAGGCCGGAGAATTGGAGATGAGCAAACGTGAGCAACAAGGGTCTTATCATCGTGATCGTTATCCTGATCTTACTCCTGCCGTTCATATTCTTACTGTTAGAGTTATGGTTTTACGAGTGGTCGCCCTACCCGATATTCTGGGCGACGCTTGTGTGCGAAGTCTCCCTGATATGCACCGCCGTCATTCTCTCCCGCCTGAACCAGGTGATCAAGCTGCTGCAGGACAGGAGGCAGGACGGCGACAAGTAAAAAATGGAGGTCGTGTCATGAAAAAGCGCCATGTTTTGGCCGTAACGGCACTTGCAGTGTTAATGTCTCTGCTCCTCTCCGCCTGCGGCGCACGCTCGGCAATTATGGCCGCGCTGCCGGACGAGGCGGCAAAGCAACAAGCCGCGGAGCTGATGGCCGCGTCGCCCTCGGATGAAGTCACTGAGGACGACATTGCCGAGGACTTGATGCTGTTCCGCTCCGTCGACATAGACACCTATGAGTTCACCGAGTTCAGCGTAGACAATGGGATAATTGTCTATCACGACCCCATATCGGCAGGAGAATCGCTGTTATCTATAGAGCAGAAACGCAACGGCGATGTTGTAATAGACATTTTGGAGGGGGATCTCCACGACCAAGTCACCTACAAATCCAACGGGGACGTACTGCTCAACGGCAAAAAAATGACGGTAACGAGCAGTTGAACACCAAAGTGCCGCCACGAGAGGTGAAAAGTATGAGCGAAAAAGCAAAGTATGTATTGCAGCGGGTACTGAAATACGTCGTCGCCATCATTGCAAGCCTGTGCGAAGCGTACGTGATGTTCATCCTTTGCATTAGATTCGGAATCCAAGGCTATTGGTCTATAGCTATTTGGGTTCTGGCAGAGTTTGCGAATTTGTATGCGCTAGGTTTTTTCCCATTTACCGATAAAAGCGCCGAAGCATTTAGCAAATCAAAGAAAATTTTATCTTTTCTGGTGAATATTATAATCATGGGAATTTGGGGCGTGAGCATGCACTTTGGCATATCAATCGCAGACGGCGGTATCTATCAGAATGAATACTGCATTATCAGCCATATGCCATTTGTTGAAGCCTATATGCACGAAAATGATATGCTCGACGGCTACTATGAGAGCGTCATTAACGGTCCATCTTCCACTTCCGAAGAAATCGCCTGGGCGGAAGAACGGCTGGCTGACTGAGGGCAAAGCAATGCGGCTGAGCGCAGCCGGACGCGCCCACAGTCGCTGTCCATCCACAGCATTCGCCGGCAGTCTAAGAAGCGCGGGGTTGTCCCGCGCTTCTTTGGTTTATGCTTTCAATGCCTTACACGCCCCGCTCCGTCCGTCTCCGCAGCGGGTGAAAAGCGTGGAAAAATATCCGCCAAACCTATATAATTGTCACAGGGATTACACATCCGCGAGTTAGAGTTTGACCGGGAGGGAGAGACATGGACTGCAAAATACTCATCGCCGAGGATGAGCCGAGGCTCAGAGAGGTGCTGTGCGACTACTTCAAGAGCCGCGGCGACGTGCCGGTCGAGGCGGCTGACGGCGCGGCGGCGCTGGAGCTGAGCAAAGACGGCGAATTCGATGCGGTGCTGCTGGACATAATGATGCCCGAGCTGGACGGGTTGAGCGTCTGCCGCGCGCTCAGGCGCACAAAGGATGTGCCCATAATATTCCTCACGGCTCTCTCCGACGAGGAGGACAAGCTGCTGGGCTACGAGCTGGGCGCGGATGACTATGTTACAAAGCCGTTCAGTCTCACGCTGCTGTACGCCAAAACAATGGCGCTCATACGCCGCAGCCGCGGCGGCCTGCTCACTCACGACAGGCTGAGCGCCGCCGGAATAACGCTTGAGCTCTCCACCCGGCGCGTCTTTGCCGGCCGTCGCGAGGTGAGCCTTACGCCCAAGGAATTCGCCCTCCTGAGCTGCCTTATGCGCAACCGCAACATGGTCATGAGCCGCGAGCAGCTGCTTGTGAAGTGCTGGGGCTACGACTACGAGGGCGAGTCACGCGCGGTGGACACGCAAATCCGCCGTTTGCGCGACAAGCTGGGCGAGTATTCGGCGTGCATAAAGACCGTCATCAAGGCCGGCTACAAACTGGAGGGCTGAGTATGAGAGGAAAACGTGAGGCCGGGGCGACTTCACGCATAGCGCTGCTGCTCGCCGGAGCAGTGCTGGGCGCCTGGCTCCTGTGTATGCTTCTGCTCACAGCCGCAACGGCCGAGGCCGCCGCGCAGAGGTTCCTGGATAAATACCAAGCCAGAGCCGGGTATATCGCGCGCATGTACGAATCCTACACTACTGACGGCGATGAGCTTGACGCCTGGTATATTCTGAGCAGTACAGCGCAGCCGTCGATGCAGTATCGCCAAGCGGAGCTGTTGAAGCGCGGCTCCGGCCTCGACGCGCACGTTTCCGCCGCCGTGTATGGCAGCGACGGGGACATGACCGCAACCAGCACGCGCGACTTTTTTGTCGCGGAGACCTACACAGAAGACCAGTGGGAATCACAGGACGCGGACGGCAGGGTGAACCGGCTGGTCTTCTTTGACCGGAGCTGTCTTACCGCCGAGCCGGAGGCTCTGAACAACGCGCGCGCATTGAAGCTTACCGGCGCGCTCGTGGACGGCGAGTTCGTGCCCGCGAGCATCTCAGGCATAAGCCTCAGTGATTTCATGCGTGTCCGGAACGGATTTGAAAGCGTGCCGGAGGTCATGCAAAGAGCCGCTCTCGAATGGTCGGAGCTATACAGAGACCCCGACGCTGCGGAATCGCTCACACTTTATGCCGAACTCGCCTCCGTCAACTGCCCCGAGCCCTCCGGCGCGATAAAATTCACCCGCTCCGCCGAGTATGACGACTGGGTGCTTAACGGCAGCTATGAGGATCTGGGCGAGCTGCTGCTCGCGCTCGGCGGCGAGATCGGACGCAGTCCAGGCCTCGATTGGTCGTGGCGCTACTCCGGTACGAGCATGGTCGTAGCGAGCGCGGCATTCAGCTACACATATGAGGGCGAGAGCATCGTCCAGGATGGGCTCCCCTATGGTTGGAACGACATAGATGCAGACTACTACGTCATATGCGTCGCAAGCTTTTCTCCGTGGTTGAGCGCGGCGCATGAGCTAATATGGCATTACGCAGCCTCGCTGGCCATAGCGCTGCTGCTCGCGCTGATAGTTCTGCTGCGGGTGCGCAGGCAGCTCATCGCCCCGGTAACGGCAGTGGGCGACGCACTCCTCTCCGGAGCCAGGCCGGAGGTGCGGACAACTTATATCTGGCGGTGGCACGAGGCCGTCCGGCTCAGGGAGGGACTATACCGGTGCAGCGACGAGCTGGTGAAGCTCGAAAACGAGCGCACACGGCTGAGTCAGGCGCTGGACTACTCCCGTGCCGCCGAGGAAAATCGCCGCCGCACCGTCAGCGCCGTCGCGCACGAGCTGAAGACGCCGCTCGCCGTCATCCACAGCTACGCCGAGGGTCTGCGCGAGCACATAGCCGAGGATAAGCGCGAGAAATACATCGACGTCATACTGGCCGAGGCCGAGCGCAGCGACGCGATGGTGCTGGAAATGCTGGACTTCTCAAGGCTTGAGGCCGGCAAAATCAAGCTGGCTCGCGACGAGTTCTCGCTCGCGGCGCTTGTGCGCAGCGAGTTTGAGAAGCTGGAGGTTCCGGCTTCGGCCAAGCGGCTGCGGCTCAGCTTTGACTTTCCGGAGGACTTCACCGTGATAGCCGATGAGCAGCGCATCGCACAGGTGATTGAGAACCTGGCCTCAAACGCGGTAAAATATACGCCCGAGGGCGGAAGCGTGAGCGTGAAGCTGGCGGATGAGGGCGCGAGCTGCACTCTCACCGTCGCCAACGACGGTCCTCTCCTCACAGACGAGCAGCTGGACAATGTTTGGGAGCCGTTCTACCGCGTCGACGAAAGCCGCACCGAACCCGGCACCGGGCTCGGCCTGGCGATTTCCCGGAGCATCATCTCACTCCACGGCGGCAAATGCTTCGCCGCCAACACCCCCGCCGGCGTCCGCTTCGGCTTCACCCTGACCAAATAGAAAACGCCCCGCCCCCCCGCCGTTTCCGGCGAGGAGCGGGGCGCTTGGCGGGTGTGGGAAAGGGGCTCATGGTACAGGGCGGGAACATCACGGATGGTGCTTCCGTCTTGTACCATGAGTCCGTTTTAACGGCCTCGCTATGTAGCCCGGAGCTTTGCTCCGGGTCTCGCTTTTACGTTGCGGCGGATTCGCAGCAGCGGTAGCCGTTGTCGATATAGTGCGCAATGCAGCGTGCGCGCATTCGGCGTGTCGAGCACATGTCCGCACCGTCTCCACCGTTTACATCCAGATCCTCCGGCAGGACGAACTTGATGCAGCGGACAAGCACGTCTCTGCACCCGTTCTGACTGTGCGCCGGGATGGTCATGACCTTCATGCCGCGCTGATACTCCATCCCCGACTCGTCTACTTCCGTGAGTATGACGGCCATGGCCACCCGCCTGTCGGGGCAGACGCCGGTCAGCCTCACGTCGAGCTGGACGATGCGTCCAAGCCCCTCAAGCGCCACGTCGCCCATATCGAGGGTCGCCGCCTCCTCACAGCCGTCCACGCTGAGATCCACAGGGACTGGGCACGGCTCGTTTACGACTATGCCGCAGTCTACAGTTACCGTCGGCTCCGGGAAGTTTACAACGTTCCCCTCGGTGTCCGTATAGGTTATCAGCTCGTTCACCGGCTTTGTGCCGGGCGTGCCCGCCGTGTGGCGGACGTAGAACTCGAGCTGCGCGGTTTCGCTCGCGCTCACGCCGAGCTCGGGTATGCTCCAGCGCAGGGTGGTGTCCGAGAGCTTCTCGGCCGTGCCCTTGCCGGGGCTGACAATGCTGGTAATCTCAAAGTCCGGGTTCACCTTCTCGTCGATGACTATATTGGTCGCGCCGGTCTTGGAGATGTTCTCGGCCAGCTCGGCGAACAGCTCCTCCAGCTCCTCAGCGTCCGGGGTCACAGCCACGTGAGTCGCGGTCGGGTCGCTGGCCCACTCATTCAGCGCGTTTACGTCCACGCCGTCCGAGCCGAGCAGGCCGATGCAGTAGATGGTTATCCCCTGAGACTTGGCGTCGGCCGCAACAGGCGCCGGCGGAGACCCGGCCGTGGTCCGGCCGTCGGTGAACATCACTATGACGCGCGCATTGGAGCTGGCGTCGTCAAAGAGCCCGGCCGCCTTGCTGAAGGCGTCGGCGTGGTTGGTGTTGCCCATAGCCGCGAGCGCGTCTACCGCGTTTTTCAGCGCGTCGACGCTGGTTATGAGCTGCGTGTTGGCCACGGCAGTGTCTGCAAAGCTCACTACGCCTATACGGCTCCCCGAACCTATCTGACCGTCGGCGGAGCCGCCGGTCGCCTCGGATATGATGTCGATGAAGGTCTTGGCTCCGAGCTTCATATTTGCCATAGGCTCTCCCGTCATGCTCCCGGAGCGGTCGAGAACCAGCGCGATGTCGGTGGGATTGGTCACGATGTCCGGCGCCGCGGTGAGCGCCAGCGTCACGCGCAGCGAGCCGTCGCAGTCGATGCGGTCGGCGCTTACAAGTTTGTTGGAATTGGTTATACCCATGTCGTTCCTCCTTTTGAGAGTTCGGAACATTCTATTCCCCGCACCGTGCAAGTGTGCTATAATGTGACAAAATCGGAGGTGAGGCGGTGAAACGAAGGGTGTTCGTACTGATAATAGCAGCCGCCCTTGTGCTGGCGCTGCTCATCTGGCTGCTGTGGGCAAACTCGTCGCCGGCAGCCACGCAGGTTACCGTCGCCTCCGGCGCGCTGCCCGAGGCGTTCGAGGGCTTCAAAATCGCCCACGTGTCCGATTTGCACAGCGCAGTGTTCGGCAGGAAAAACGAAAAGCTGCTGTCGCTCATCCGCGCCGCGAAGCCGGACATCATAGCCATAACCGGCGACCTGATAGACTCCAGGCACACGGATATCGACTCCGCCCTGGCCTTTGTGGAGGCCGCAGCGGAGATAGCCCCGGTCTACTATGTCACCGGCAACCACGAATCCAGACTGGACTTTGACGAGATAGAGCCGCGGCTTATCGCCGCCGGGGCGCGCGTGCTGCGAAACGAGGCCGAGGACATCGGGCGCGGCGGCGAGCGCATACGGCTGGCGGGCATAGACGACCCCAGCTTCATCCGTACCGGCGGGACAGCCGAGGAGCGCGCCGCCGCAGAGCTGGAGCAGCTGGGAGATGGCGGCGGCACATTCACCGTGCTCCTCGCCCACCGTCCGGAGCTTGTCGAGGTCTACGCCGGATACGGCGCCGGCCTGGTGCTGAGCGGGCACGCCCACGGCGGGCAGGTTCGCCTGCCGCTCCTCGGCGGGCTGTACGCGCCGGGTCAGGGGCTGCTGCCGGAGTACGACTCCGGGCTTTACAGCCTGGGCGAAACGCAGATGGTCGTCTCGCGCGGCCTGGGAAACAGCGTGGCGCCGCTGCGCGTGAACAACCGCCCGGAGCTTGTGATCGTGACTCTTTCGCGCTGACGCAAAAAGGCTCTCAGTCCCCACCGGGACTGAGAGCCTTTTTTCATTCTGTGCCGTCCACCGGCTCGGTCGGCTCCGCGCTGGGCGCGGGCGTGGCCGTGGGCGTCGGCGTCGGGTAGACGATGTTCTCCTCGTGGTAGTGGTACACGCTGCTGGCCTCGGCGGTGCGGGAGATGAGCGTGCCGTCGGAGGCGTAGACGCAGCGGTGCGTCTGTGCGGTGTAGCCGGTGGCGACGTCGGGGTAGTCGCTGTTCGTGTAGATGTACCCCGTCACGGCGTGCTCCATCACCACGTAGGTGCCCTCGGTGTTCGTGCCGACTATGTGCACCGTGCAGGTGTTGCTCGCCGTGTCGACGCTGGCGACTATCTTGATGGGCCAGTCGGTGTTGTTGGTGAACTTGAACTCCGGTCCTCCCCAGCTGACCGTCGCATCCAAGCCCGCCGGGAGGTAATTCACCGGGAAGTAATGGCAGCTGCGCACGTCTATTTGCAGGTTGGCCAGCAGCGCGGCGTAGTACAGCGAGCTGGAGACCTGGCAGATGCCGCCGCCGACCTCCTGCACGACCTCGCCGCCGGAATACGCCCCGGCAGCCTTGTAGCCGCGCTCGGTGGTGCGCTCGCCCAGGCACTGGTTGTAGTCGAACTGCTCGCCGGGCATGAGCACCACTTCGTTTATGGAGTTGGCCGCAAGCTGGACATTGTTGATCCGGTTGGCCGTGCTGCCGGAGAGGCTTGTAACCACCGGGTCTCCGAAGTCCCACGAGAAAAGCAGCTCCTCGTATTGCTCGGTGGTGTACTCCGGCTCGGTTATCTCGGCCGGTATCTCCACGGTCTCGCCGACCTCGGCGGCGTCCCAAAGGCGCTGAGCCTCGGCGGTGTCGAAGTCCACGCCGGTCACGCTCTCGGTCACCTCGCCGCTCTCCTTGTCGTAGGTCGCGCTGACGGCCTCGCGGTACACGGTGTCGTGGAGGCTGTTCACGTCCAGCTCCTCGCCCTGCGTGTCGGCCACCTCGTACTCGAGCGCGCCGTAGCGGCGCTCGGCCAGGGCGGTGCAGATAAGCGTGGTCAGCTCGTCCACGTCTATGCCGATGCTGGACGCGCCCTTGACCACACGGATAACCTTCTCCTCCTCGTCCACCTCCACACCGGAGGTCTGGAGGTCGTTGAGTATGTCCGTGACCGTGCTCTGCACCAGGCTGCGCACGGCGGTCTCGTCGACGTCTATCTCCACTTCCACGCCCGCGCCGGAGATCATGCAGCTTATGTAGCGACCCAGGCAGGCGAAGATGTTGCCGTCGTGGCAGTAGTCGTAGGCCGTCTGCGCGGCCTGCTGAGCCGTGACGGAAGCCCCGGCCTCCGAGGCCTGGACCGTCAGCGTGCGCTCCATCGGCAAGGCCACGGTCACCGTCTCGTTCTCGTTTGACCAGCCGGAGTTCTCCAGCTCATACGCGGCCTCGGTGACGGTCATGCCGCCGAGATTCACGCCGCTGATGGTCACGTTCGGGTAAATGACGTCGCTGCCGGAGACGTAGAAGCCGAAGCCGATCACGGCGATCAGGATAACGGCCACGACGCTCGCGGCTATTATGGCGGCCTTTTTCGCTCCGCCGCCCTTGCGCGGCCTGGCGGGCTGGGGCTTTGCCCCGGCTCCGGCGCTCCCGGCCGCGGTCTGAGCGGCGCTCTTTTGGGTCGGAGGCGAGTTCTTTCCCGACCCGGCGTATTCGCGGTAAGCCTGGTTGCGCGCCTTGTCGGCCTTTTTGCGCGCCTGCTCGCGCGCCCGGTTGGCCTTGGCCTCGCTCACCGGCTCAAAGGACGCCGTGTCCCGGCTGACGCGCGGCCTGTGGCTGTCGTTACCAAACAGTTTCATCTTTTTGTCCTCGTACTGATTATTTTTTCTCGCCCGCAGCACGTCTGGCGTACTGCTCGCGGAAGATCTCCTCGTCGCCGGGCGGGAGTACGGTCTTCTCCTCCGCGTCGAACGCAGGCTTCATCCACGGGTTGACGGCCACGCGCGTACCGCTCTGAGCCTCGAGCAGCGCGCCTATCAGCAGGTTCGACAGCAGGAAGCCCTGAGCCGTGAACCGCCAGCGGCCTTCCTCCTGCCTTGCCCAGCCCTTCTCTGCAAAGAGCCTCAGCGTCCGCTCCAGCGGCGCGAAGTCCGCGCGGTACACGCTGGTGTACTCGTCGGCCTCAATGCCCATCGCCGTGCGCATGCCCAGCATGATGTACTCGCTTCCGCGCTCGACGTTCGTTATGGGCGTGTACTCGTCGACGATGTTCTGCTCTCGCAGCACGCCCACGATGTACTGGTCGGCGTCCTTGACGTAGGAAAACCGCGCGCCGTCCATGCAGGAGTGCGCCCCCGCTCCGAAGCCCAGGTACTCGCCCAGGCGCCAATAGCGCATGTTGTGCTTGGACTCGTAGCCGGGTATGGCGAAGTTTGAGATCTCGTACTGCTTGTAGCCGTAGTGCTCCAGCGTCTCGACCGCGTAGAGGTACATGTCCGCCTGCTCGTCGTCGCCGGGCAGGAAGGGCGAGCCGTTGTACCGCTCGTACATGGGCGTGCCCGGCTCGAGCGTCAGGCCGTAGCAGCTTATGTGCTCCGGCCGCAGCTCTATAACGCGCATGAGCGTGTCCGCCCAGTCGCCCTTGGTCTGGCTGGGCAGGCCGTAGATGAGGTCGACGCTGACATTGTCAAAGCCCGCCTCACGCGCGGTGCTCATGGCGATCTCGGCCTGCTTCCAGTTGTGGCGGCGGCCTATGAGCTTGAGTATGTCGTTGTTAGCGCTCTGCACGCCCATGCTCAGGCGGTTGAAGCCCTCCTTGCGGAGCTTGGCCAGCTCCTTGAACACGGCGCTGTCGGGGTTGACCTCGACGGTGACCTCGCAGTCGCGCAGCACGCTGCCGCTGGCCTTCAGCTCGTCCCACAGCTCTATAAGGCGTCTGGCGCCGTAATAGCTCGGCGTGCCGCCGCCGAAGTACACCGTGTCGACGTACCGGCCTTTTAGCGCGCCGTAGCTCTCGCGTATGTGCTCCACCAGCGCGTCCTGGTACTTGGGCATTAGCCTGTCGCAGCCGGCCAGCGAATAGAAGTCGCAGTACGAACACTTAGAGGCGCAAAACGGTATGTGGATGTATATGCCGAGGGTGTTGTCCATGTGGCGCTTCTCCTTTTGTCGCATTGTGCAGCGGCGTATTGACGTCGCGCCGGCCGTCGTATATCAGACGAGCGGCCGCGGCATAAAGACGCACACTCCGAAAAAATCGCTCAAGCCCGTACCTCTCAGAACAGGGAGCAGACTTCCTCCGCGTAGGCGCCGGGGTCGTCCAGCTCCTCGCCGGCCATGAGCAGAGCCTGGGCGTGGAGGATGTCCACCAGCTTCTTCGCACGGTCGGGGTCGGCCTTCACGTCGCGCTCCAGCGCAGCGAAGGCGGGGCTCTCGGCGTTCAGCTCGAGCACGCGCCTCGCCTTGGGCAGCTCCATGCCCGTGGGCGGGAGCTTCTTGAAGTAGCGCTCCATCTCCAGCGTGACGCTGCCCTCGGTAGTCAGGCAGACCGGGGCGCTGACCAGCTTGTGGCTGAGACGCACGACGGCGACCTTGTCGCCCAGCGTCTCGCGCACGAAGTCGAGCGTGTCCTTGACCTCGGCCTCCTTGGCCTCCAGCTCCTTCTTCTCCTCCTCGGTCTCAAGCCCGAGGTCGTCGGTGACTATGTTGCAGAATTTCTTTCCGTCCTGTTCGCGGAGCTGCTCGACGATGTACTCGTCCACCTCGTCGGTCATGCACAGCAGCTCGTAGCCCTTGGAACGCACCAGCTCGGCCTGCGGCAGGCGCAGGATCTTGCCCACGCTCTCGCCGACGGCGTAATATATGACGCTTTGAGCCTCGGGCATGTTCCCGGCGTACTCCTTCAGCGTGCTGGTCTTGTCCACGTCCGTGTGATAGAGCAGCAGCTCGCGCAGGCTCTCTATGTCCTGGCCGTAGTTGGCCACCGCGCCGTAGCGCAGCTGGCGGCCGTAGTTGGCGTAGAACTGCTCGTACTTCGGCCGGTCGTTCTGGAGCATCTTGATAAGCTCGTTCTTGATGCGCTTGTTGATGTTCTGCGCGATGAGCTTGAGCTGCCTGTCGTGCTGAAGCATCTCGCGCGAGATGTTCAGGCTCAGGTCGGGGGAGTCGACTATACCGCGCACGAAGTAAAAGCTCTCCGCCAGCACGTCCGCGCAGTGCTCCATAATCATGACGCCGCTGGAGTACAGCTCCAGACCCGGCTCGTAGGAGCTGGTCATGTAGTCGAGCAGCTGCCTGCCGGGTATGAACAGCAGCGCCTTGTAGCTCACCTGGCCTTCGGCGTTTATGCGGATGACACAGGCGGGGTCGGTGGTGTCGTGCCAGTGCTCCTTGTAGAAGTTCATGCAGTCCTCGTCGCTGACCTCGCTCTTGGAGCGCTGCCAGATGGGTATCTGGGAGTTGATGGTCTCGCGCTCGACCGTGGTGACGGTCTCGTACTTGGGCGAGCCGTCGTCGTTCTTCTCACCTGTCTCCTTCATCTCGGGGCGCTCTATGTCCATCTGGATGGGCCAGCGGATGTAGTCGGAGTACTTCTTGACCAGGCGCATTATCTTCCAGGCCTGGAGGTAGTCGCCGTAGCGCTCGTTGTCGTCGTCGGGCTTAATGTGCATGATGACGTCGGTGCCGACGCCGTCCTTCTCGCACTCCGTGACGGTGTAGCCGTCGGCGCCCTCGCTCTCCCACTTGTAGGCGGTGTCGGCGCCGAAGGCCTTGGAGATGACGGTGACCTTGTCGGAGACCATGAATGCGCTGTAGAAGCCGACGCCGAACTGGCCTATGATGTCCGTATCCGCGGCGGAATTCTCCTCGCCTGCGTGCTCGGCCTTGAAGGCCATGGAGCCGCTCTTGGCGATGACGCCGAGGTTCTGCTCCAGCTCGTCCCGGGTCATGCCTATGCCGTTGTCGCTGACGGTCAGAGTCCTGGCCTCGTTGTCGGCGGTGATGAATATGCGGAAGTCCTCACGGTTCATGCCGACCGTGTCGTCGGTCAGCGAGCGGTAGCTCAGCTTGTCTATCGCGTCGGACGCGTTGGATATTATCTCACGCAGGAATATCTCCTTGTGCGTGTAGATGGAGTTGATCATCAGGTCGAGCAGCCTCTTGCTCTCGGCCTTGAACTGTTTTTTCATATTTATGCCTCCAATGTAATGATATACGTTATTAAAAACACGCCCTCCCGCGCAGCGGCGGCTGCGGCGGGGCTCGGCGTAAATGAAGCGGGGCAAAGCAGACGCGGCGCGTCTGCCCGCAGTGTTTCCGTAATTAGTTATTATAGCACATTGCCGCAATAATTCAATCCTCATGAGCTTGCTAATATACACCGCGTCGTATATAATTAGCTGTAGACTCGAGCCTTGGGAGGCACAGCTATGGTCGTACTGATTTCCGGCGCTTCACACACGGGAAAGACTCTGCTGGCGCAGCGGCTGACCGAGCGCCACGGCTGCGACTGTATTTTGATAGACGGAGAATACGATGTGGATCTGCAACTGTAAGTTGCACGAAACGCCTGTTTTAATTATAATGGACACATGATTCATAGTTGGGGGGTAAGTCATGCCATCTGTCTGGACACGCTCGTCGGACGAGCTGCACAAGGAATATATAGCCAACACCGAGGCCTTCTACCGCTCCACGGGGCGCGCCTCCGCCGCGGAGCTGGACGACTTCATGCGCAAATGCGCGCTGGGGCTGTGGAAAAACTCCAGCTCCGTCGCTCAATCGCACGTGGACGCCTACAACGCGCTGTACTCCAAGGGGCGCGAAGCCCCCGAGACGCTGCTGTGGGAGCTGACCGGCAAGATAGCCGCCGCGCGCGCCGCTCTGCCGCCCATGTTCGTCTGGTCCCTGGCCGAGCGCGACGCCGCCTCGGGCAAGGACAACTCCCGCGTCTTCGTGCGCATGGTCACGAACATACTGCTGAGCCTGGCCGCCGCCGACGGCGAGATAAACCGCGCCGAGGCCGAGTACATCGCCGACGTGGCCGCAAGGCTGGAGGCCGTGTGCAACGCCTCCAACGTCAAGGCCTCCAAGCGGCCGCTCGATCCCCTGGACTACGTCACCACCTCGGAGCCGTCGTTTATCGAGAAGGCTCCGCCCGCGCCCTCGGCCGCGCCGTCCGGCGAGGGCGAGGCCGCGGCCGAGACCGCGCCCAAGACCGAAGACGAGACCGCGGAGCCTCGCCGCTCGCTGGAGGAGCTGCTCGCCGAGCTGGACGGGCTGATCGGCCTGGACAGCGTCAAGGAGGAAGTCCGCTCGCTGGTGAACCTCGTGAAGGTTCGCAGGCTGCGCCTTGAAAACAACCTCCCCGCCGCGCCCGTGAGCCTGCACATGGTCTTCACCGGCAACCCGGGAACGGGCAAGACCACCGTGGCGCGCCTGCTCGGCGAGCTGTACGCGGCCATAGGCGCGCTAAGCAAAGGCCAGCTCGTGGAGGTCGACCGCTCTGGTCTGGTCGCCGGATACGTCGGGCAGACCGCCATCAAGACCGGGCAGGTGATAGAGAGCGCGCTGGGCGGCGTGCTGTTCATAGACGAGGCCTACTCCCTGGCCTCCGGCGGCGAGAACGACTTCGGCCGCGAGGCGATAGAGACCCTGCTCAAGGGCATGGAGGACCACCGCGACGAGCTGGTCGTGATAGTGGCCGGCTACGACGGGCCGATGGAGAAGTTCATCTCCTCCAACCCCGGCCTTGAGTCGCGCTTCAACAAGTACATCCACTTCCCCGACTACACGCCGGAGGAGCTGCACGGCATCTTCATGCTGCAATGCGAAAAGCACGGCTACACTCTCTCCGCCGAGGCGGACGCGGCGCTCAAGGACTTACTCCGCCGCCTCTACGACACGCGCGACGAGAACTTCGGCAACGGCCGCACCGTGCGCAACCTGTTCGAGGACGCCATATCCCGTCAGGCCAACCGAATCTCCGCGCTGGACTCCCCCACGCGCGACGAGCTTATGACCCTACTACCCGAAGATTTGGAGGACAAGGAATGAATTACGACGCCCTGCGCGAATGCAAACTTTTTCTGCTTGACATGGACGGTACGCTCTACCTCGGAGACGAGGTGTTTGACGGGGCTGTCGGCTTCATAGACACGCTCTCACGCACCGGACGCCGATACATCTACCTGACCAATAACTCCTCGCGCGCCGGCGAGGACTACATAGCGCGTCTGCGCCGCCTGGGCTTCCCCTGCGAGCGGGAAAACGTCTTCACCTCCGGCATGGCCACGGGCATGTATCTGCAAAAGCACTACCCGAGCGAGCTCGTCTACGTCCTCGGCACCCCGGCCTTCGAGCGCGAGCTGGAGAGCTACGGCGTAACGCTCACGCGCGAAGACGACGCCACCGTGGTGTGCGCGGGCTTCGACACCACGCTCACCTATGAGAAGCTGGACAGAGCCGTCCACTTCCTGCGCAGGGGCGCGGCCTTCATCGCGGCCAACCCAGACTGGGTCTGCCCCATGCCCGCCGGCGAGGTCATGCCCGACTGCGGCAGCATCTGCGCCCTGCTGACGGCCTCAAGCGGCGTCAAGCCCTTTTATATCGGCAAGCCCAACCGCAGCATGGTTGACATAATATCCGAAATGACCGGCGTGCCCAACGCACAGATCTGCTGCGTCGGCGACAGGCTCTACACGGACATAGCCGTGGCCGTCAACGCGGGCGCGGTCAGCGTCCTGGTCATGAGCGGCGAGACGACCCGGGACATACTGGAGTCGAGCGAGACCCGCCCCGACTACGTCCTGCGCGACGTGGCGCAGCTGGCCGAGGTGCTCGCCGGGAACTGATCCCCACAGAAACGCCCCGGAGCGGGCAATAAAAAAGACGGTGGCTCAAGCCACCGTCTTTTTGGTTTATGCTTGGGTTCAGCGCTTCACTACCAGGTAGTCGGGAGTCCAGGTGTCGCCCAGACCGACTATCTTCTGCTCGGCGAGAGCGCGGATCTCCTCCTCGCTGTAGCCGTAGCTGGTGAGGACGTCCATGGTGTCCTCGCCGGGGACGCCGCCGTGGGTAGTCTCGGGCAGGCCGGCCTCGTGGAAGTGGATCGGGGAGCGCGGAATGCGGACAGTGCTGCCGCTGCGCGGATAGCTGATCTCCTGCATGAGCTCGGCCTCGAAAGCAACGTCGTCCTGGGCGACCTCGCGGTAGCTCTGGCAGACGTCGTGGGGGATGTCGCAGTCGCTGAGGATGGCGTCGACCTCGTCGTAGTTCTTGGTCGCGATCCAGCGCTCCATCTCCTCGGAGAGCTTACGGCCGTTCATGTAGGCGTCGATCATGCCGGGGTAGTTGGTGTACCAGGACTCGTCCCAGCCGGCGCGGTGCACGAACTTCTCCCAAGGCCAGCCGTTGCCGCAGATGGTGACCCAGTGGCCGTCGGCGCACTTGTAGATGTTGTACAGCGGGGAGAAGGTGTCCATCGGATCCTTCGGCCAGGGAACGTTGTAGGGCTCCTGAGCGGTGATTATCGGGAACGCGCCCGCCCAGATGCCGGCGCCGTAGAGGTTGGCGGTGACCATGTCGCCGAGGCCGGTACGCAGCTTGTTGATGTAAGCGGCCATGACGCCCATGGCGAGGTAGCAGCCGGTGGGCAGGTCGCCCTGGCCGGCGAAGGGCATGTAGGGCTTGGTGCCCTCACGCTCGGCGGCGAAGTGCACGCCGGCGCGGCTGACGTAAGCAACGGAGTCGAAGCCGCCGCGGTCGGAGTAGGGTCCCTTGGTGCCGTATCCGGTCACGTTGGCGTAGATGAGGCCGGGGTACTCCTTGTGGAGGGATTCCCAGTCCAGGCCGAGGCGCTGCATGTTCGCCTGACGCAGGTGGCAGACGAAGACGTCGGCGGTCTCGAGCAGCTTCTTCAGGATGGCAATACCCTCAGGCCTGCGGGTGTCGAGCGCAAGCTGCTTCTTGTTGCCGTTGACAAGGTCGTACAGAGGCAGGTCGCCGTTCTTTATTCCCATGGCGTTCTTGCCGAGGTCGCGGGTCTTGTCGTCACCAACGAGGGCCTCGATACGGATAACGTCAGCGCCGTACTCGGCCAGTATCTTGGCACAGGTGGGGCCGGCAACGAAGCTGGCCATGTCTATAACTTTCATTCCCTTGAGAAGTTCGAGTTTTGCCATGCTCTTTAATAGCTCCTTTTCTATGTATTGTTTCACGATTATACGACCCGGAGGTATTGTCACGCTCTGTCCAAGTCGTCTTTGTCGTTATATTAACATTTTTTCAAGGCTCAACTGGGTCGTTTCTCTTTTATTCTCCGCAGTTTTATAGGCACATTTTACTCAGATTACTATTATTTTTGAATCCGCCCTTGTGCTCCGCAACAGTCCCACGGCTGCGGTACCCCGTTCAAAAATTTTTTCGCTTAACATTTGTGTAACATTTAACTTGTTTTTCATGTAACAACTCGCTGATATTATAATACTCGCAAGAGACAGTTTCATCTTTTTCATTTTGTCCTCATTCCATAGGGAAGCCGGCCTGGAGCTCACCAGGCCGGCTTTTCATCTTTTCCGCCCGGGGGTACGCCGTACCCCCGGGCGTGGACGTATTCACTTGCACATGGCGGCGATGCTGTCCCTCACCAGAGCCGTGAACAGGGGCGCGGCCTTGTCCGCGGCCTCCTGGACTTCCTTGTGGCTGAGCGGCGTGGGAGAAAGGCCGGCGGCCTTGTTGGACACGCAGCTCACGCCGCAGACGCGCAGGCCGCAGTGGTTGGCGGCCACGGCCTCGACGGCGGTGGACATGCCCACGGCGTCGGCGCCCATCGCGCCGAGCATGCGTATCTCCGCCGGGCTCTCATAGCTCGGGCCGGTGAGCTGGCAGTAGACGCCCTCGCGCAGCTCTATGCCGTCGGCCTTGGCGACGCCGCGTATGACGTCGCAGAGCGCGGGGTCGTATATGTGCGACATATCCGGGAAGCGCGTACCCAGCTCCTCTATGTTCGGCCCCATCAGCGGATTGGGCACGAAGCAGGCGATGTGGTCGGTTATCAGCATGAGGTCGCCGGCGTTGAAGGCCGGGTTCACGCCGCCGGAGGCGTTGGTCAGGAACAGTATCTCCGCGCCCAGCTCCTTCATGAGCCGCGCCGGCAGCACGACGTCGTCTATGCTGTAGCCCTCGTAGTAGTGCACGCGCCCCTGCATGCAGACGACGGGCGCCTCGCCGAGATAGCCGAAGATGAACTTGCCGGCATGTCCCGGCACGGTGGAGACGGGGAAGCCGGGGATGTCCGCATACGGCACCTCGCACTCGACCTTCAGGTTGGCGGCGAAGCCTCCCAGCCCGCTGCCCAGCACCAGCGCCGCCTTGGGCACGAAGTCCGTCCTAGTGCGGACATAGTCGCGGCAGCCTATCAGCTTTTCGTAACGCTTATCCATTGTCAGCCCTCCATAACGTGTAGATTTCTTACGGTTTCGTCGCTTATGTGCTCCATGATGGAGTACGCGTGCGGCTCCATATAGTCGCCGCGCGCCTCTGTCAGCCCCTGCAGCTCCAGCTCCTTGACGGCGATGGCGCAGACGGCCTCGATGTCATTGGCTATGCTCACGTCGTCGCGGCGGGTGGAGCCGGAGGCTATGTCCTTGAGATAGGGCATGGCCTCGCCCATCGCCACCAGTCCCTCCGCTCCGGCGAACTGCCACTTGTAGAACGGCTCATACCGGAAGTTGAGCAGATACAGCATCGAGAGCGACGCGTTCAAAAACTCGCCCAGCGCCAGCCGCGCGCCGAACACGTCCCCGCGGCGCATCATGCGGTAGTAGTTGTACTGCCCGGACTGCGCCATCGTGGCCGCGCGAGCCGCGAGCTTCTTTAAGCGCACATCCTCGGGGTAACAGGGCAAAAGGGCGTTGCGCACCGCCGTGAACTCGCCCAGGCCGTCTTCAAACACCTCGCCGGACGTGCAGGTGGCGAGGAAGTGCTCCTGTATGCGCACCCACTTCATCAGCGTGTCCGGCACGCCGGGGCAGCCGATGTAGTAGCTGTAGAAGCTCCCCGTCGTCATCACGCCGACGCGCTGCGCGCCGGTGCGCGTTGGCTTCCGCTCAAAGCCCATGAACTCCCGCGGCAGAGCCTCGTAGGCGCTCTGCATGGCCGCGCCGCAGAGCTCGTAGTCGGCCTCGTTCAGCCAGACGATGAAGCCCGGGCCGAAATCGTGGTCGCGCGAGAACTCGTCGTCCAGACCCAGGCAGTCGCTGCCCTGCCCGGACAGTCCCACTGCTGCCCGGCTCATGACCTCCGGGAAGCGCTCTTTCAGCGCGGGGGCGCCGACCTGTTCATAGTAGAGCCTGCAGAGCTCCAGACCCTTCATAGGACATCACCTCGAATCTATATCTAGTGCCTCAGGGCATATTGCCCATGGCATATTGCACTACTTATTGTCGCTTATCCGCGTGAAAATTGCAAGGACTTTTTGCGCGGAGTGTGGTATAGTATATGGGCTGCCCGAACAGAGGCCGCAAAGCCCGGTTACAAAAGTATAGGCGTTGGGTGACGTAAGAACCTGCGTGATAACAACCCGGGCACAGAGACTTTACATTTCGGTAACGAATGGTTCCAATCTGTATTTTGTGGCCTTTGCCTATTGACAACAGTCCGCAAACACTATATATTGTGATACAGACGCTCCCGAGGGCGCAAGATGTGCGCTCACGGCGGGCGGGTTTTTACGCTTGAAACGGAGGTTCGGCGCGTGTTTTTGGCCGGAATACAGAAGCTTACACTGCTGGATTACCCCGGCAAGGTGGCGTGCACGGTGTTCACGGCGGGCTGCGACCTGCGCTGCCCCTTCTGCCACAACGCCTCGCTGGCTCTGCCGGAGCGGGAGAGCGACTCCATGGAGCTTGACGACCTGCTGGCCTTCCTGCGCAAGCGGCAGGGCATACTCGACGGCGTGGCCGTTACGGGCGGCGAGCCGCTGATGCACCCCGGCATCGTGGACGTGCTTGGCAAGATAAAGGCGCTCGGCTACAGCGTGAAGCTGGACACGAACGGCACCTTCCCCAAGCGCCTGCGCGAGATAGTCGAGGCGAAGCTCGCAGACCGCGTGGCCATGGACATCAAGGCCGCGCCGGAAAACTACGGCAAGCTGGTGGGCATCCCCGGCTATGACATTGCTCCCATACGCGAGAGCGCGGAGTACCTCATGGGCTGCGGCGTGGACTACGAGTTCCGCACCACGGCGGTCAAAGGGCTGCACACGCGCGCCGACTTCGAGGGCATCGCGCAGTGGATAGCCGGTGCGAAGGAGTACTACATACAGGAGTTCAAGGACTCCGGCGACCTCATAGCCGGGCAGGGACTGGACGGCTTCACGGAGGCCGAGATGCACGCGCTCGCGGAGGTCGTAAGGCCGCTTGTGCCGTCGGTGCAGGTGCGCGGGATATGACGTATATAAACGATTATACATACAGGAGGGCAAAAGATGTACAGGGTTAAAAAGAGAGACGGCGACCTAGTCGATTTCAACATCAGCAAAATAAGCGCTGCCATAAAGAAGGCCTTTGAGGCCACGGGCACCGAGTATAACGAGAGCGTCATAGACTTCCTCGCGCTCAAGACCACGGCCGACTTCCAGAGCAAGATCGAGAACGAGGCCATCTCCGTCGAGGACATCCAGGACAGCGTCGAGGCCGTGCTCTCCCGCGGAGGGTACGAGCACGTCGCGAAGGCGTACATCCTCTACCGCCGCCAGCGCGAGAAGCTGCGCAACATGAAGAACACCTACCTCGACTACAAGAACGTGGTCGACAGCTACCTTGACGCGAGCGACTGGCGCGTCAAGGAGAACAGCACCGTCAACTACTCCGTCGGCGGCCTCATCCTCTCCAACTCCGGCGCCATCACCGCCAACTACTGGCTCAGCGAGATATACGACGACGAGATAGCCAACGCCCACAAGAACGCAGACCTCCACCTGCACGACCTCTCCATGCTCACCGGCTACTGCGCGGGCTGGAGCCTCAAGCAGCTCATCCAGGAGGGTCTGGGCGGCATCCCCGGCAAGATAACCTCCTCCCCGGCCAGCCACCTCTCCACGCTCTGCAACCAGATGGTCAACTTCCTCGGCATCATGCAGAACGAGTGGGCCGGCGCGCAGGCCTTCTCCAGCTTTGACACCTACCTCGCCCCCTTCGTCAAGGTGGACAACCTCAACTACAAAGAAGTCAAGCAGTGCATCCAGAGCTTTGTCTACGGCGTGAACACCCCGTCGCGCTGGGGCACTCAGGCTCCCTTCTCCAACATCACTCTCGACTGGACCGTGCCCGCCGACCTCAGGGATCAGAAGGCCATCGTCGGCGGCAAGGAGATGGACTTCACCTACGGCGACTGCAAGGCCGAGATGGACATGGTCAACAAGGCCTTCATCGACATCATGATCGAGGGCGACGCCAACGGCCGCGGCTTCCAGTACCCCATCCCCACCTACTCGATAACCAAGGACTTCGACTGGTCGCCCACGGAGAACAACAAGCTGCTCTTTGAGATGACCGCCAAGTACGGCACGCCCTACTTCTCCAACTACATCAACTCCGACATGGAGCCGAGCGACGTGCGCAGCATGTGCTGCCGCCTCCGTCTCGACCTGCGCGAGCTGCGCAAGAAGTCCGGCGGCTACTTCGGCTCCGGCGAGAGCACCGGCTCCATCGGCGTCGTCACGCTGAACATGCCGCGCCTGGCCTACCTCTCCAAGGACGAGGACGACTTCATCCGCCGCCTGGACAAGCTGATGGACATCGCCGCGCGCAGTCTCAAGGTAAAGCGCGACGTGGTCACCAAGCTGATGAACGAGGGACTCTACCCCTACACGAGGCGCTACCTCGGCACCTTTGAGAACCACTTCTCCACCATCGGCCTCGTCGGCATGAACGAGGCGGGTCTCAACGCCAAGTGGATCCGCGCCGACATGACGCACGAGAGCTGCCAGGAGTTCACCAAGCGCACTCTCAGGCACATGCTCAGCCGCCTCTCCGACTATCAGGAGATGTACGGCGACCTCTACAACCTCGAGGCCACCCCGGCCGAGAGCACCAGCTACCGCCTCGCCAAGCACGACGTGGAGCGCTACCCCGACATCATCACCGCCGCCGAGCCGGGCGGTACCCCCTACTACACCAACAGCTCCCACCTGCCTGTCGGCTACACCGACGACATCTTCGCCGCGCTGGACATCCAGGACGAGCTGCAGACCCTGTACACCTCCGGCACCGTGTTCCACGCCTTCCTGGGCGAGAAGCTGCCGGATTGGCAGGCCGCCGCTTCCCTCGTGCGCAAGATCGCCGAGAACTACAAGCTGCCCTACTACACGCTCAGCCCGACCTACTCTGTCTGCAAGAACGACGGCTACCTCGCCGGCGAGCAGTTCACCTGCCCGCACTGCGGCGAGAGCGCCGAGGTCTACAGCCGCATAACCGGCTACTACCGCCCGGTGCAGAACTGGAACGCCGGCAAGACCCAGGAGTACAAAGAACGCAAGACCTACGACCTCGCCCACAGCCACCTCGACCCGCTCAAGCACCCCACCGGCTGCGGCTGCGACCACGAGCCGGATCTGGACAGACACATCGGCGCCGAGCCGAAGGCCGCCGAGCCTGTGAGCAATGTGCCCGCGGGCAAGAACCTCCTGTTCACCACCCCCACCTGCCCGAACTGCCGCCTCGCCGTGACCATGCTCGACAAGCAGAACTTCCCCTATGAGAAGCTCAACGCCGAGGAGAACGTGGAGCTCGCCAAGCAGTTCGGCGTCAAGCAGGCTCCCACGCTGGTCGTCACCACCGACAGCGGCTTTGAGAAGTACGCCGGAGCGGGCGCTATAAAGCAGTACGCCGCGGGCTGTGCCCGCTGACGATGCGGGTCTTCGCCGCGCAGCAGACCCAAGCCGGCTGCCCGGTGACGTGCCTGTCTGCGTCGACCGGCGCAGGCAGGCTTCCCGCTTGACAGGTGAACACAGATGACCGAATTTTCCAAAAATGTTTACGCAGCCGTGCAGAGTATTCCGCGCGGCTGCGTTATGAGCTATGGGCGCGTGGCCGCCCTGGCCGGGAACCCGCGCGCGGCGCGCGGCGTGGGCTTCGCGCTGCACCACAACCCGTATCCGGGCGTCGTGCCCTGCCACCGCGTGGTGTTCTCCGACGGACGCCTGGCCAGCGCCTTCGCCTTCGGCGGCGAGGGCGTGCAGC
This sequence comes from uncultured Eubacteriales bacterium, assembly GCA_900543085.1. Classification (GTDB taxonomy): domain Bacteria; phylum Bacillota; class Clostridia; order Oscillospirales; family Oscillospiraceae; genus Scatomorpha; species Scatomorpha pullicola. The sequence goes on from UQQF01000004.1 coordinate 65,166, forward strand.
GCGCCCTGCTCGAGTCCGAGGGCGTCGAGTTCCTCCCCGACGGACGGGTTGACATGGCCAAGTGCGGGATATAGGCCAAACGGAATATCGCAGGCAGCGCCTCAACACAGCGCAAAGAGACGGCGGGGGAAAGCTTTCCACCGCCGTCTACAGCTATGTCACTCCCCCAATGCCATAAGGCGGGAGGCGTTGAAGTCGTCCTCGTCAAAGTCCAGATAGCCGCATTGACAGGCGGCCACCGGGTACGCATAGAAAGTCTCCCCGCCGCGCTCGACCACGATGCGCGGCCTGATAAGACGCAGGGCGTACCTACTCTCCGGGAGTTCGACTTCTCCCGAGATCTCGCCGTTTTCAATGCCCAGCGCCGGTGTGCGGCGCTCACAGTACTCGAGATACACCTTGTCGCCGTCCGAAACCCCGTCGTCAAATATGTACCTGTACGGCAGGGCGTCGGTCTTGCTGGTGGCATACACCGTGCTGTAGCTGTCGACGGCCAGGGTCTCGGTCTCGTCCGCCACGTCGAAGCACCAGTCGCCGATAACGTGCGTGGAACTCCCCTCCGGGTATGTCAAGACCAGCTCGCTCGCGTGGTAGACGCCGCTCTTGTCGAAGCTGAAGCAGATATCCAGCGCATAGGAGCGCACAGCGCCGTCGGAGTCCCGCTCGCGAACGTCTGTGATCTCCACGCCGACCGCGCCCTCACAGCCGCGCAGCTCGGCGCTGACCGGCTCAAAGCCCTGATTTGGCACGTCAAAGTACGTGAGGCTTATCTCCTCCGTAGTGCCGCTCCCGGCGGCGATGCAAGCCTCCACCTGGGCGAAGAAGCCCGGTCCTGCGCCGCGGCGCTGCCCAAGCAGGGCGAGGGCGACGATGATTACAAGTATAAGCAGCAATATAGCCACAGTTAATGCGACTGTTTTAGCTTTTTCCGCAGTTTTCACAATGTTTCACCCCCCTGATTTCACGATTTAAAGTCTATGCAAACATGATAACACAGCAGAAAAACGCAGCCAACCTCCGCCTCGGGCGGTGAAGGGCTGCCGGAAAAATATTTGTAAGCAACACCAAAAAACGAGGATAGGAGCAAACAATATGACGAACTACGACATCATCATCGTCGGCGGAGGTTCCGCCGGCCTTACCGCCGCTATCTACGCCCGCCGTGCCGAGCGCAGCGTGCTGATACTCGAGAAGAACGGCTTCGGCGGACAGATCGCGCAGTCCCCGAGGGTGGACAATTTCCCGGGCATCCCCTCCGTCTCCGGCGCCGAGCTGAGCGACAAGATGCTCAGCCACGCGCTCGACCTGGGCGTCGAAGTCGACCTGGCCGAGGTCACGGCCGTGGAGCCGGACGGTGACGGCAGCTTCACCGTCAGGACCGAGGACGGCGAGTACGGCGCGGGCGCGGTCATCCTGGCCACGGGCGCGCGGCACCGCCGCCTCGGCGTGGAGCGCGAGGACGAGTTCGCGGGCAGCGGCGTGTGCTACTGCGCCGTCTGCGACGGAGCCTTTTACCCCGGCCATCCCGTGGCCGTGGTCGGCGGCGGCGACACCGCCGTCAGGGACGCGCTGCTGCTGGCCAACACCTGCTCCGAAGTTTACATAATACATCGCCGCGCCGGCTTCCGCGCCGAGGCCGCCAACGTCGCCGCGCTCAAGAGCAGGGAGAACGTACACCTCGTCATGAACTCGCGCGTGACCGCCCTGCTCGGCGATGGCGAGCTGAGCGGCGTCGAGGTCGAGAACGTGGAAAGCGGCGAGAAGACCGTGCTCACCGTCTCCGGACTGTTCGTCGCCATCGGCCACGAGAGCGACAACGAGGCTTTCAGGGGTCTCGCCGAGACCGACGCCGCCGGTTGGTTCACCGCCGGCGAGGACTGCACGACCGGCACTCCCGGCGTGTTCGTCGCGGGCGACTGCCGCGTCAAGGGCGTCAAGCAGCTCATAACCGCCGCCGGGGACGGCGCCAGCGCCGCCGTGGCCGCCTGCGCCTGGCTGGACAGCAAGAGCGAAGATATTAGTTGACTGAGTCAAATATAATGCTTGACTCAGTCAACTAATCGTGCTATACTGTGCTCACAACAGCACAGGAGGCGATCTCGTGACAGACGAAAACACACGGCAGGTAGAGACAATACGCGCTTTTAACCGCTACTACACCAACGTGCTCGGCCTGCTGGACCAGCACATACTTGAAAGCGGCTATTCGCTCGCCGAGGCGAGGGTGCTGCACGAGACGGCGCTGGCTCAGCCCTGCACCGCCGCGGCCTTGTCCGCCTCGCTGAGCATGGACGCCGGGTATCTCAGCCGCATCCTAAAGCGCCTCGAGGCCGCCTCCCTGCTGATAAGGGAGCGTTCGGCGGCGGACGCTCGCGCGAGCAGCCTGAGGCTTTCGCCTGAGGGCGAGCGCGCGCTGGCGGAGCTGAACCGCCGCTCCGCCGCGCAGATAGCCGAGCTGATCTCCGGCGTATCCGAGACCGGACGCCGGGAGCTTATCCGCAGCATGACGTCCATCGAGACCGTGCTCACGCGCGGCAAATCGCTCAAGCCCGGGGACATACGCCTGCGGACGGAGCTTCGCCCGGGCGACGCGGGCTATATAACCGCCATGCACGGGCGCGTCTACAGCGAGGAGTACGGCTACGGCGTCGCCTTCGAGGGCTATGTGGCGCAGTCGTTCTTTGAGTTCCTGCGCGATTATGACCCGGAGCGTGACCGGCTCTGGTGCGCGGAGCACGCCGGACGCACGATCGGCTGCATAGGCGTCAAGGGGAGCGGGGAGCGGGCGCAGCTGCGCTGGTTTCTGCTCGAGCCTGAGTACCGCGGCATGGGTCTCGGCCGCCGCATGCTGCAAAGCGCGCTGGACTTTGCCCGTGCTCAAGGGTATGAAAGCGCTTATCTCGACACCACGGACGACCTGCACGACGCCCTCAGGCTCTATCGCCGCGCGGGCTTCGAGACGGCCTCGGCAAAGCCGAACAACACGTGGCGTGAAAACGTCATGGAGATCGAAATGACAATGAAGCTGTGAGCAGCAGGCCCCCGGCGGGACGACCCGCCGGGGGCTTTTCGGCGTCTCACGCGCCCAGCTTTTCGTCAACGATCGCCATCTGCTCGTCAGTCGGCGTGAAGGGAAGGCTGATCTCCACTATCCTGCCGTCGTAACACAGCGTGTAGGCGTCGCCGCCCATGCTGTACGCCCGCAGCGCGCCCCAGGGCTCAGGGTCGACGCTCTCTCCGCCGCGCGAGGCTGTGCGCTCACAGAATCCGTAGAGCGCGGGGAGCTTTACAAAGGTCGTCGTGTACTCGAGAGCGCCGTGGTCGACGCCGGCCTCGATCCGGTAGTCAGTGTAGTGCTCGTCATACTCGCTTTGTGCGAGCACCAACGATTCGCGCGCGGTTACGCGGTGCGCGTAGCCCGGCATATCGTAGCCGGTCAGGTCGGCAAGGTCAAGCATGAGATATGAGCGATTCTGCAAGGTCTCCCACCAAGTCTCGCCCAACTGACCCACAGCGCCGCGAAGTGCAAAGAGCAGTACAACTCCAACTATAAAGCCGGTCGCGACGCTTACGGTTTCACTCTTGCCCCGCCGTGCAAGGCACTTTTCGACGAAGTTCATGGCACGCAGCGAAATCACCATCGCCGCCAGGTAGAGCACAAACTTGAGGGCGGCTTCCCTGACTTCGACAAACGGTATGCTCACGAGTATGAATACACAGCCGAGGCAAACGGCCAGCAGCGAGACGAGCAACGTCCGCCGGGGCGAGCGGGTCTCCTCCTTCTCGCCGCGAACGGCTGCCTTTAAAGCCCTTCGCCGCCAAAGGTAATAGCTCAGGAGCTCTGCGGCGCATCGCACCGAGGCAGCGGTGGATACCAGCGCGAGAGGAACGGTGAGCAGCTCCGCGAGCGCGGCGACGGGGTCGGATACAATGCGCGCCATACAGTAAACCGCAGCCGCAAGGCATATGGCGAGCAGGCACCAATCAGGCCGAAGCATCCGACGGCGCAGCGCGCGGTGCATGTTCTCAATCTCCACTTCCGGCTCTGTCTCGAGAGGCGGCGCGTCACGCCTCTCGTTGTACAGCACGATGATCCCTCCGCACTGCGACGCAAGCTGCCAGCCGTCGTGCTCGCACATTTCAAAGAACTCGCCCCGGTAGTACTCCGGCATGTGTATGTCCCGAGTGAAATCGGCGTCATAGGTCACGGCGAAGTGCAGCTCACGCGGCTCGTCGCGGCTGTATCGCAGCGACAGCTTTGTCATGCCGTCAAGCATCCAGCCGTGCGCGGCCATAGCCTCAAGGCGCCGCGCTATGCCGTCACGGTCATGGGGCGAATAGCTGATGATTTCACGCTTAATGTTCTTCATCTCCGCTCGCCTCCCCAAATATTTTCCGGTAGTCCTCGGCCTGTGCTGTTATGCGCCCGTATTCGTTTTTCAGCGTCTCGCGGCCAAGCTCTGTCAGCACGTAGCTGCGCCGCCGCCCCTCGACGCGCGTCTCGCAGATAAACCCCGCGTACACAAACTGCTCCAGCAGGTTGTACAGCGTGCCGGAGCCGACAGACACGCGCTCCGCCGTCATGTCCGAGACGGCCTCCAGTATCTCCACGCCGCTGCGCTCGCTATTCAGGCTCAGCAGTACGTAGAACATCTGCTCGGTCAGGGTCTGAAATTTGCTGCGCGGCATTTCATCACCTTCAATCTCGATATTCGAGTTTATGTCTCAAGTATAACCTCGAATATCGAGTTTGTCAAGCGCGGGTCTAAAATCCTGTTGCAAGAGCGGCACGGCTGCGATAAAATAGTCTCAACGAAAGCAAGGAGGACAGAGCATGAAGGTTGCGCTCATACAGCTGCGAAGCACTGACGACAAGGGGTACAATCTCGCACACGCGCGGGACATGATAGCCGAGGCGGCCAAGGACGGCACGGACATAGTCTGTCTGCCGGAGATGTTCTGCTGCGAGTACCGCAACAAGAGCTTTATCGCCAACCAGGAGCCATACGGCGGCGACGCCTGCCGGATGCTCTCCGACGCCGCGCGGGAAAACGGCGTGTGGCTCATCGGCGGCTCCATACCCGAGAGCGACGGAGGCAAGCTCTACAACACCAGCTTTGTGTTCAACAGGCAGGGCGAACTGGCGGCGCGCTGCCGCAAGAGCCACCTCTTTGACATAGCCGTCAAGGGCGGGCAGCACTTCAAGGAGAGCGACACCTTTGCGCCCGGGGACGAGATCTGCACCTTCGACACCGAGTTCGGCAGGCTGGGGCTTTGCATCTGCTTTGACATGCGCTTCCCCGAGCTGGCGCGCATCATGTCCATAGACGGAGCCTGGGCGGTGTTCTGCCCGGCCAGCTTCAACATGACCACGGGACCTGCGCACTGGGAGATCATGTTCCGCTCCCGCGCCGTGGAGAGCCAGGTCTACGCCCTCGGCTGCGCCCCGGCCAGAGACGAGCACGGCAGCTACGTCAGCTATGCCAACTCCATCATAGTCCACCCCTGGGGCAACGTCATAGCGCGCGCGGACGCCGAGGAGTGTATCCTCCGCGCCGAGATAACGCGCGACGAGGTGGAATCCATACGCGAGCAGCTGCCGCTGATGAGCGCGCGGCGCACGGACATGTATACTCTGGAGCGCAAGTAAACTCCCCGTTTTGGTCACATTTATCCCTTTACAAAGCGAAAAATCGGCTATATAATATATCTTGCGTGGGAATTTCCCACGCAAGATTTTTTGTTCGCAGCGCTTCGGAGGAGCTCATGACAGCCAGGCCGGGTTTCACGAGCATCGCCAGCTTTGGCGAGTTTTCCGAATACTACCGGTATCGCGCGGAGCCTGCGGCGAAGCGATACGCGCGCGTATTCACCGCGGCTCAAGGCGGAGGCAGCGCTTTGGGCGCAGGTTCGCGATTCGCGCGGAGAAAAGGTTTACTCACGACGACTTCTGGACGAAAGCCGGGCGCTGCTTTCACAGTATTCAGGGGAGAACAACGGAGCAGGGAGGCAGAAATGACTAAAGACCGCAATGAGAGGATTCCAGGCACCCAGGCTGATGCACTGCGCCGCCGGCGCGAGTTTGCCATACGCTGCGCGGCGTTTGCCGGCGGCGTGGTGATAAACTCCTTCGGCATAGCGTTCATCACAAAGGCGGCGCTGGGCACTTCGCCCATCTCCAGCCTGCCGTATGTGCTGAGCCTGTACTTCCCGCTCTCGCTCGGCGGTTTCACCTTTGTCATCAACATACTGTTCATCGCGGCGCAGTTCGCGCTGCTCGGGAAGGACATCAAGCCCATACAGCTTCTCCAGCTGGCTGTCAACGTGCTGTTCAGCCTGGCGATAGACGTCAGCATGTCGCTGCTGGACTGGCTCTCCCCCACCGGCCTTATAGCGCGCCTGGCTAGCCTGCTCGTCGGCTGCCTGATACTCGCCTTCGGCGTGGCGCTCGAGGTCGCGCCCGGGGTGCTGGTAGTCCCCGGCGAGGGCATAGTCAACGCGCTCGCCAGACGCACGGGCGTGCGCTTCGGCTCCATGAAGGTCATATTCGACGTGAGCCTGATGGTGATGGCCACGGCTTCAAGCTTCATCCTGTTCGGCCGCCTGAACGGCGTCGGCGCTGGGACGGTCATCAGCGCCCTGATAGTCGGGCGCTTCGTAAATATCTTCAATCGTCGTCTTCGCCTTTTGGAGCTACTGCGCGCCATGAGGCCGGACTACGAGGCTGCCTCGCAGGAAAAGCTGGACGATGCGGCCTGAATATATGCGTATAAGCTCCCCCGTCTTGGTCTGCAAAGGCGGGGGAGCATTGCGTATACGTGCCGTTTGAAATCACCTCGAACCTGTGTTAGAATATAATGTCTCTAGCACAAGGAGGGATGAGCGTGAAGATTGTCGTGCTCTGCGGCGGGCTATCGCCGGAGCGGAACGTGTCGCTTTCCAGCGGCGGGAGGATAGCCCTGGCGCTCCGCAGTCTGGGTCACCGCGCGGCGCTGGTGGATATGTACCTCGGCCTGGAGGACATGGATGGAGACCTGGAAGCGGCGTTTGACGCGCCCCTGCCGGACACCTCGCGCGCCGCCGAGAGCGAGCCGGATTTGGACGCAGTACGCGCCGGGCGCAGGCTCAAAGGCGGGAGCCTGTTCGGCGAGGGCGTGCTTGAGATCTGCGCCGCAGCCGACGTGGTGTTTCTCGCGCTGCACGGCCAGTGCGGCGAGGACGGCCGCGTTCAGGCCGCGTTCGACCTGATGGGCATAAGATACACGGGCAGCGGCTATCTTGCCAGCGCGCTGGCCATGGACAAGAGCCTGACCAAGGCTCTCGTCTCGGCGCAGGGCGTGCTCACGCCCGAGTGGAGATTCTACGGCCGCGGCGAGGTCGTGCAGCCGGGCTCCGTGCCCCTCCCCTGCGTCGTGAAGCCGGTGAACTCCGGCTCGAGTATAGGCGTACAGGTGGTGAGCAGCTCAGCCGAGCTGTCCGCCGCCGTAGCTAAGGCGCAGACGCTCGGCGACGGCGTGCTCATAGAGCGCTTCATACGCGGGCGCGAGGTGCAGATGTCCATACTCGGCGGCCGCGCGCTGCCCAGCATAGAGATACGCTCGTCCGCCGGGTTCTACGACTACCGCAACAAGTACCACCCCGGCGTCGCCGAGGAGGTCACCCCCGCCGACATCCCGCCGGAGACCGAGGAGCGGCTTGCAAGCGCGGCTCTTACGGTGTACAATACCCTCGGCCTGAAGTCGCTCGCCCGCGCGGACTTCATCCTCGACGGCGAGGATCGGCTCTGGTTCCTGGAGATAAACACTCTGCCCGGCATGACCCCGACCAGCCTGGCTCCGCAGGAGGCCGCGGCGGCAGGGCTGAGCTATGAACAGCTCTGCCAAAAGATAATTGACCTCGCACTTGAGGAGGATAAGACATGACTGGATTGACTGTGGGCGACATAGCCCGTATTACCGGCGGCGCCCTGCACGGCGGCGACGCCTCGGCAAGCGTGACCGGCGCCGTCATAGACAGCCGCAAGGCCGCGGAAGGCATAATGTTCTGCGCCCTCCCCGGCGAGCGCGTCGACGGCCACGACTACATAGCGTCCGCGCTTTCCAAGGGCGCTCCCTGCGCGCTTGCAAGCCGCGTCCCCGAGGGCGTTTCCGGCGGCGTTATATTCGTCCCCGACGTCGCCTCGGCGATGGCGCGCCTCGCCCGCGAGTGCCGCGAGCGCTTTGCCGGCCCCGTTGTCGGTATAGTCGGCAGCTCCGGCAAGACCACGGCCAAGGAAATGGTGGCCTGCGTGCTCGCCGAGAAGTTCAACACCCTGCGCACCGAGGGCAACCTCAACAACGAGCTGGGCGTGCCTCTCACACTGTTTCGCATAGACGCCGAGACCGAGGCCGCCGTCGTGGAGCTGGGCATAAGCGACTTTGGCGAGATGCGCCGCCTGGGCGCCATGGCGCGGCCTGACATCGCCGTGTACACGCTGATCGGCCGGTCGCACCTCAACAACCTCCACGACCTTGACGGCGTCCTGAAGGCCAAGACGGAGCTCCTCGACGAGATGGACAGTGACGCGCTGATTGTAGTGAACGGTGACGATGCCAAGCTTGCAGCCCTGCGTCCGCGTCAGCGTATGCTTACCTACGGCCTGGAGGCGCACAACGACGTCCACGCCGAGAACATCGACTTCTCCGACGGCGTCAGCTTCGACGCGGTGTGCGGAGATAGGCGAATAACGCTGCACGTCCCGGCCTTCGGCCGTCACCTGGTCAGCGCCGCCCTCGCCGCCGCAGCCGTGGGCATAGAGCTTGGACTGAGCGACGGGGAGATCGCCCGCGGTGTTGCGGCTTATCAGCCTGTCGGACGCCGCACCAGCGTTATCCGCACCGGTGGTATAACCATAGTCGACGACTGCTACAACTCCAACCCCGACTCGGCGAATCTGGCGATAGACTCCGCCTCCGACCTGCCCGGCCGCCTGGTCTGCATTCTCGGCGACATGCTGAACCTGGGCGAGGACAGCGAGAACATGCACCGCGAGGTCGGCGAGCACGCACTCCGCTGCGCTGCCCTGCTGCTGACCACCGGCGAAGCCTCGCGCGTCATGGGAGGCACACACTTTGAAAGCCGCGACGCGCTCATTGCCTCGCTGGGCAATTACATCAGGTCGGGAGACGTGGTTATGGTCAAGGCCAGCCATGCGCTGGAGTTTGAGAAAATAACCGAGGCTCTCAAGGCAATGTTCACATAACATTATGTTAACTATACAAAGAGAAAGGGCGTGTTATCACACGTCCTTTCCCTTTATTACGAAGTGTTATGTAACCTTATAACCTGACCACTGCTCTCAGCCTGCGCGCAACGGCCGCGGCCAGGAGAATTTTCAACAGGTCGGGGATTACGTACGGCAAAACGCAGGCCGTCAGCGCGGCGCCAATGCCTTCCATTCCGCCGAGGTAGCCCAGGGCGTACCAGAGCGTTCCGAAGGTATAACAGACCAACAGTCCGAGGATCATCAATATTATGTCAACCATTCCGTCTCTTTTGCCGCTGTGTCTCAGACCAGCGATGAAGGCCGCCGGCAGGAAGCCGGATATGTAGCCGCCGGTCGCCCCAACAAGCACGCCTAAGCCGCTCTGCATACCTGCGAACACCGGCAGGCCGATGGCTCCGAGCAGTATATACAGTGAGACTGCAGCCAGCGCGCGCCGGGAGCCGAGCACTCCGGCGGTGAGGAATACTGCAAATGTCTGCATAGTAAAGGGCACTGCCGAGGACACCGAGATCCAGGCGCAGACGGATATGAGGGCCGTGGACATTGCAATATACGCCATGTCCCTCGCTGAGTTGCGTGATGCTGTATGCACGGTAACGCCCCCTTTGCCGGATGGCTTGCGGTAAAATAAAAAATCGGAGCAGATGATCTGCTCCGACGTGGTGGGCCTTCAGGGACTCGAACCCCGGACCGACCGGTTATGAGCCGGTTGCTCTAACCAACTGAGCTAAAGGCCCAAAAATGGCCGCCGCTTTTGCGGCGGCCAACGCGTGGCGCCCCCTGTAGGATTCGAACCTACGACCCTGCGGTTAACAGCCGCATGCTCTACCTGTTGAGCTAAGGAGGCATAGAACTCGGGGGGCAAAAGCCCCCCGGTGTTGGCACTGACCTATTTTCCCAGTCCGTCTCCAGACAAGTATCGTCGGCACA
>UQQF01000005.1 GCA_900543085.1 uncultured Eubacteriales bacterium
GCGGTGGTTACGGAAAACTGCGTTTTGGGGGTTGACACAGTTTTGCAGGTTTGCCAATCGTGTCTACTCACTGTATAGTTTTAAGCAGATAGAATTTTATACTGCGGAGTATAAGATGATTACAGAAGTCAAATGGGGAAACCATGTCGTGCTTGGTGACCTGGAGCTGAACTTTACTAAGGCCGACGCTACTCCATATAATACGATTGTTCTCGCCGGGGAGAACGGGACAGGGAAGACAAGCATATTAGGTACATTGGCCGACTTTCTGAATGGAGTTTCTTTGAACCGTTCAAGTCTATTTCATATACGTTCAATGGCAATGATTTCACAGCATCTAGGACTACTGATGAGGAGGCGCGCTTGGGATACTATGACAGAATCAACAATACAACAGGTACACATACGCGAATACGGTCAACCATAATTTTAGTAAAGAAAAAATTAATGAAGACGCTGACGACATCAGGCACTATGGCTGCGCATATTCACGAGCTAGGTCTGGGTTCAAAACAAATGCTGTTAAATCAATCGATGCCAACGAACTGGATTCAAATCGCTACTTAAATGATGCGAGCGATGATTATACGTCTATTAAAAGCATGCTGATTAGCGTAGATAGCCAAGACAACAGCAAATGGGCTGAGATATCCAAATTAGGTGTCGCTACTACTTGGGCCGAGTTTTCTCAAACGTCAAAAATGCATCGGTTTGAGCACGCCTTCAACAGTTTAATAGGATTGACACCTCAGGAAGTGAGTTTAAAGTTCTTTTTACAAAGCACGGTAAGCACATATCCCTTGACGACCTAAGCACCGGCGAAAAGCAAATAGTGTTCCGCGGTGCGTATATGCTCAAAAACATCCGCAGTCTCGACGGTGGCATCGTACTTATAGACGAGCCGGAGTTGAGTATGCATCCAAAGTGGCAACAGAAGGTTCTGGAGTTTTACCGAAATCTCTTTAATGTAGACGGCAAAGACAAAATAATAGAGTGCGATAATTTTATTGCCTCCGATACACTATAATATAACCAGGCGGTGCATGAAAGACCATCTTCTTATACGAACCCCAAGACCAATAACCCTATCAACTACAAAACACTGCCTACATATATCAGAAACCAAATAGATCACCCAAATCCTGTTCCCCAATTTACAGAGCAAGAACTCAGGAAATCCATTGAGCTGCTGCGAAAGTTGAGTAAGTAATTACGAGAATGCCCATGTGTCACAAAGCACATGGAGAGGCGTAAATAACGATTCAGGCTCACAGCTGATTCCGTGAGCCTGAACGTCACGCGCTTTTTGCGGAAGCGTTTTCTATATTTTCCTTTTGACTTTGTTTAGCTGGTCTGCTTATATCAATCTGAATAAAAATCTTTAAAAAAGCCAGCGCCGAAAATTGCTTCTTCAAGTTTCGAATACTCGAGTTTTTGCCTGCAAATATATTTTTTACCACCCATATCTTCAATTATGACTTTCACATTAGCGACACCACAATGCGGTTTATTTATGTCCTGTAATTTAAAGCTATTTGCGTCAAGTTTAATTTTCTTTGTTTCTCCTCCTTTCAACAGATATTCACTGTAGGTATCCGCATGAAAATCATTCAGGACAGAGTTTACACATATATTTTTATTTGCATAAAAAATCCGAATTTCCCTAATTGCAATAGGAATCACTCCTATATTACTCAAGAATACTATCGGGCAATAGTATTCTATTGCATCCCACAGAAACAGAATCTTCAGTCGTTTTGATGTGTCTCGTTTAGCAAGGATAAGAGCAACCGCTGTAGCGCACAAAGTCCCAACAGCTGAAAGCAGTTCCCATACGTTCCCAAGTTCAATTGTCATTGTCATTTACGACTTCTCCGGTATTTTAATTACTACAGTAAGAGATTGATACAGTATTAGAAAAAATTAGGTAATATGTTAGTTCAGTAAAATCACTTGATGTTTATATGCCATAATTTCATTACGTCGTATATACTCAACGCATATGAGTACAAGTGGCAAATCCTCACAGCCCCATATAATACCGCCTCACCAAAGCCGCCATCAGCTTGCGCCGCTCGGCGAGGAACTCATCGTAGCGCGAGGCGTCCATGTCCATCACCGACTCGGGGATGCAGTTCTCGGCGAGATTCGCGCGTAGCAGTCCGGCGTCGGTGATATTACCGAGCGCATACGCCTTTGTCTCGCACTGCTCAACGGCTTTCTTGAAGTACACGCACGGGGCATCGTCGCTGATTGCTTTGTTCACCTGAGTGTCTAGGTATATGTAGTTTGCCACCTGATTGTAGCGCGTCCTGCTGTCCACGCCGCTCTTTTTCAGATATGCGCGCGGGAAAATGTGGTGTATGTCCCCAGCGCCTTTTATCAGGTCAGCAGCCTTCAGGCCGTTCATAAAGAGCGAGTTGCAGTTCAAATTCACCTGCGCTGCCAGGAACACGTTGAAGGCAGGGCTGTTCAGAGACGATATCTCCAGATTCTGCGGCAGCGTCACTGTCCAGAATGTGTCGGACAGCGCCGAGGCCTCAGTTTCAGCCAGAAATGTCACGAAGCCCTTCTCCTGTATGCTGCGCATATCCCTGTCCATCTGTGATTCAGGCGAGCCTATGTAGCGAGACGTGAGTATGGAGAGCACGAACCACTTCTGGACGTATCGCTTTATCTGGTCTTTCGCTATCTCGCCGGATTCGTTGAGCATCAGATACAGCGTGTAGGCAAAGTCCAGCGTCAGCGCAGAGTTGAGCTGCTTGCGCGAGATGAAGTCGCAGCCCTTTATGGCGAGCACGAACTGCGTGAAATTGTACTCGTTGATAAAGTTCGCAATACCGCTGCTGAGCCGCTCGTAGGAGTCCGCGACTATGTCCTCGCGGTATTCCTTCGTTTCAAAGTCTCTGCCTGAGAGCAGACTGACGAGGTCGGCGAGCTTGCCGCGCCGGAACTGGTGCATAAACGAAACACGGAGCATATCGCCATAATCCGGGTCATAAATGTCGTCGTGGTCGTCTTTCAGCCAGACTATTTTGGCTGCGTACGGCGAGGCCATGAACTCCGCGTCATGCCTGAGCTGGTCGTAAAACTCCGGCTTTGCCGCCAGATGGCAGAAGTAGTCCACAGTCTTTCGCATGATGCCACCACCGTGCCCACTGTCCGAGGCCATCTTGGACATTACGAAGTCCGACTGGCTCAGCGCCGTACCCTTGGAGTTTATGCGGATGAATATCTCCGTGACCTCGTCTATGTCGAGAGTGTGCGCCAGCTCTATGACGCCGATCTGGCGGTTTGCAATGCCTTTGAGGTCGCTTACCGCGCGGTTTATCTCGTTGGGGGCCACGCCCTTGTTCTCTTCGCAATACTGTATTGCAAAGTTGAACGAGTCGAAGTCCGGCTTGAAAAGCAGCGAGATGTCCGGTATCCATCGCTTGTCCTTCAAATGTGAGGCGTCCTGTACGGCGAAGCGCTTGCGCTCGTCTGTCGCAAGCGGGTTGAATGCAATCTTGATTCTGTCCCTGTTGAAGTCCTCATCGAGCACCTCTTCCCCGGCGATTGCCGCCATGAGCGCCGTAATGCGCTGCTGACCGTCAATCAGCACTTTTTTGCCGTTCGCCCTCCCGCCGTCCTTGGTCTTGACGTCCGGGTTCTTCCATGTGATTATGTACCCCGTCGGGTAGCCCTGGTACAGCGAGTCGATGAGGTCGCGCACCTGACTGCGCTTCCAGACAAACGGGCGCTGTATCTCGGGTATGACGAAGTCCTCAGCCTCTATCATGCCAAGAATAGCGCTGATTGTGTATTGCATAAGCGTGAATTTCTCTCCGGTCATTGTGGCGGCCTCCAAATTATCTCCGTTTTCTAAATTCGTTTCTCTCCGCTATTTTACCGAGCCTGACAAGCCTTGCGGCAACGCCATCCATGGAGCGTCCCATAGCCTCGCAAATCCTTTGGGCGCTCCACCCCGCATCAAATATTCGGCACAGCTTTTCGTCCGCGCTCTGGCTCCATGCCTTTCCTGAATTGGGCGGTATATCGCTGTCGCCAGTGATTGGATGCATTGAAAGCGCAAATACCGCTGTGTGCAGAGCGCGTATGATATCGGGCTGATTGCAAACGTTGTCGTCATCCAGCACCTCGCCAGTCAGAGGATTGACCCCGTCGGCGAGCGTCGCCAGCAGTTCTCGCGCACGTTCGATGTCCATGGGCTGACCTCCTTCATTGTTTCTCTTTATTATGCGCTCAATGCTTTAGTCCACCGGAAAACACAGTGAAACATTGTACCAACTTAATGTATGCCGCTCATTCCACACCCAACGCCTTAAACACTGCGTCCTCTGGACTTTGATAAAAGATTAGATTAAAGTGTCCGATAAGCTCCGACGGCACTGACCCTAAATCTGCGGCTGATGTTATTGGCAGAAGCACCTTTTTTGCCCCGCTATCAAGGCACACCTGAAGTGCATTTGCCAGTTCATCCACCTTAATCATTGTTCCGGCAATGCTAATTTCGCCTAAAACAGCAAGGCTGCTGATTGTTGGTTTACCAAGAGCGATCGAACAAAGAGCAATCAGGGTGGGAAGGGTAAGCCGTTCAGTCATGCCGATTCCCTGCAAATCCTGATAGTTGATGATGTAGTCCTTTGTAGTTGTGCTGATTAATCCGCTGATTCTGTTGGCATTAGCCTTCAGATAGTTGAAAGCGGTATTTACTGCTTCTTTGTTTTTTGAATCGGAACCAAGGCCCGTACGCTCAAGCTTTCCGTTGCCGGGCAACATTTGTGACTCCAGCCTGAACACACCAATCATGCCAGATTTCCCTTGTGAAACAGTGTAGACTTGTCCCGGATTGCACATTCCCTCGGGGATAAGCTTCCCACCGCCCTGTTCCGGCACGCTGACATAAAATTCTTCAAACGTTTCCACATCAACGTACGAGAAATTTACGTCGTAGAACTCCATACCCCCAAGCTTCTTGAGTTGTTCCTTGACGCGCCTACGCATTTCCAGAGAGATTTTCAAAATCTCCTCCAGTTGATCCTTGGTGTATTCTCCATCAGGGTATAGCAGCTTGATAAAGCCGTCTACCATCTTGCGAACAGCTATAGTATCACGCTGATTTAAATTCTTTCCAAGACGGAAATACTTATCCAATTCGTCCCCATGCTGTTCTTTACGCAGTTCCCTAATAAACTCGGCAAGATAATCCGTGATAAAGCCATAATCATCTGTAAAGTGCTCCGGTCTAAACTTGGGTATCTCCCACCCAGGTATGTAGCAGTGGATTCGGTCAAGGAACGCTGTGTCAATTCCCATCTCAGGTGGAAACGGATCAAAAAGACTGGATGTTTTCAGCAGCACATCCACACTCTGATTGATGTTGCCGATGAACACCATTGAGGCGCTGGCAGCCTTTTCTTCTTTACCTCGGGCAAAAGAACCAGATGCCATATAGTCCTTCATAATCTGGATGCCATCCTTATCTTTGAACCGGATTCCGGCAACCTCATCGAAAGCGACACAGTCCCAAAGTCCTACCAGCCCCACAGTCTTCCTGCCCATGTTATAGAACAGATTCGCAACGGTTGTCTGACCGCCGGAGACAAGTATGCTGTTGGGTGAAATCTCCTTATAGATATGAGACTTACCAGTACTGCGAGGCCCCAACTCGCAAAGGTTGAAGTTGTTTTCAACCAGCGGCAACAGACGAGCCAGGAGAAGCCAGCGCTCGCGACTGTTGAATCTGTCTGGTTCCATGCCGATAGAGCGCAGCAGTATTTCTATCCAGGCTTCTTCGGTAAAGATTTTGCGCCCTTTTTTAAGCTCATCTATATCCACATGGGGCATCTGAATGGGAGTCAGCTTGTGAATCAGGATTGGAGAACGATGCTTGTCTTCCTCCACATATTCGTATTCAAGTTGAACAATACACCAAATCCCGCCGCAGAGCAGCCGGTCATACTTGGTAGGATATTCTTCTGAAATTGGGATATTCTTAACGCCCAGATTGGAGAATTCTGACTCATAGCTGTCCGTTTTGATATTCAGCGTAACAGTGATTTTATCAATCACGGTATAGCTGCCGCACTGACGCAAAACAGATAGGATTTTCTGCGACTCGTCGGGGCGCACAAAATTATCTGCAAGAATTCGCTTTACGTTCTCTACGCCTTCTTCAACAATTTCCGGGTCATCAGAGCTGCAATACTGCCCCAGAAGAAATTCCAGAACATAGACGGGAACATTTGCCCCTTCTTTGATCTTCTTTGTGAGGCCTTTCCGGACGATCCTGCCGTCGAATACCTGACGCAGCTTGCGGTTGATCACCGCATTTGCGTCCTCGACGGCATTCTCTTCAATGTAATCGCTCATCCTCAAAAACCTCCTTTACAAATCAAATCCAAAATCATCTGCGAAGGCAATGTCGATATGGAACTCTACTTCCTCCGGCACGTCCGTATCGTTTGCAATGACTAAGCGGTATATCTTTTTGCTGTCATAAGCTCCTGCTTTCAGGTTAAAGCGCACCCGGAAGACGCGCTCAGACGCATTCAGGCTGGTTCGGTCTGCAATTACCGTCTGTCTGTCGCTGACCGGAACGCCTTCATCATCTGTCATGTAGATCGTATAGGCGCAGGGCTGCACTTTGTCGCCAACCGGCTGCCGCTGGAAGAAGTCGAGAGAGAACAGAAGGTTTGATACCTTCCGGCTCTCGCTGAGCAGCTTTACCTCGGCGTTCGTAACCTCAACATACTTCTTGCTGCTTGTGCGGAGGTTCTTGAATGCGATAACCGGAACGCAAAGCTCTTGCAAGCTCACGCCGCCATGCACATAGTTTTCGCCTCCACCGGAGATCTTGATTCTGGTGGAATCCTGCGGTGTATATCCTTTAACCGGTGTGCCGCTGATCTCACTGTCAAGCTGCACTGGCAGCAGATATTCACCCGTTGCAGATGGCTCGGTCAGGGCATAACGTCTGCCTACCTCGTACACTTTCCCCGTGAAGGTACTCTTGCTGATTTTGCCCCCTTCGGTGAGAGGACGGCAAGTATAGAGAAATCCGTGGTCGGACGTGATAAAAATATCCGTCCCCTGCATATCATTGACGATAATGCGAAGAATATTGGCAATCTCCTGAATGGCATCCTCGCAAGCCTCGAAGACCTTGTTCTCCGTCGGGGCTCTATCGCCAATGGCATCTATGGTGTTGTGATAAATGTAGACCACTTCTTTGCCGCTCACGAGCTCCCTGCGTTCGGGTCGCTTCATGCTCAGCACATCGTTATACTGGATTGCAACGCTGTTTGGATTGCCAGCGCAGAGGACTTTCTCACGCTCCTGTGTGGAGCTGGTAGGAAGTTCCTCCACATAGGCACCCATATCCTCATCAACACTGATCTTGCGTCCGGGCAGCAGAGCCGCCATACCAAACTTGGTGATGGATGGGAAGATTGCTTGC
The DNA here is from genome assembly GCA_900543085.1 of uncultured Eubacteriales bacterium. Classification (GTDB taxonomy): domain Bacteria; phylum Bacillota; class Clostridia; order Oscillospirales; family Oscillospiraceae; genus Scatomorpha; species Scatomorpha pullicola. Next base: position 7,463 of record UQQF01000005.1, read on the forward strand.
ATTGCTTCGAGCTTTGCCGTTCCCTTCGTTGTGCGTATCAGGGTATCGCACAACTCCGCTGCGACTTCATAGCGCAGAGCGTCTGAGATAATCACAAAGGCGCGGGTATTCTTTCCGGCAAGGGGTCTGATATAGCGGGAGTAGAAATCGCGCTGTTTGCCAATCTCAGAGACATAACCCAGTGAAGCAAGGTTGTCGGAGATCGCATTTGCCCAGCAGCCGGTCAGTTCCTTGAGATACCAGTTCTGATACAGCCCTTCCACATACTCCACCGCTTGTTTTAGCTTATCCTCCAAAAGCGGGTTGTTGTCCTTGAGAGTGCAGCCGAAAGCATAATGGAAACGGCGATAGAAACTGTCCATTTCGTAAGCATTCTCCGTATAGAGCTTCCAGACAGCCTTTGGTTCCACAATATGAAAACCGGCGGCGTTGTTCTGATAGAACTCCTGCATCTTTGCTATAAAATAAAGGCAGTCATAATAATAACTGAAATGCTCGATCCAACCGGAAGTACGGCGATTCTCCACCGTTTTCAGAATCAGGTCAGGCCTGACCACCTGCTCAGCCACATCGGAGAAGAAGCGTTTCAGGATAACCTCGTGGATCGACGGGAATATGTCGCCCGTCAGCAGAGTTTCAATTTCCTGCCTGTCAAAGCGGGCAGGAAGCTGCAATTCCTGTTCTACGGTGCGGCACAAATCCCAGAGCGTGGTGTTGTCTTCCCGGTTGCGCCATTCATGGACAATGCTGTAACAGTATGCCCGGTTGGGCTCAGAAATGAAGCGTTTCAATCCTTTGAGAACGCTGGGATTCATGGTCTGCGCAAGGGCAGTCAGCAGCACATGGGAGGCGAAAAAGCCGAGGGGTTTGTCGTCCTCATGAATGAAACCGGTGTATTTTCGCACGAGCTGCCAGAAAGCTTCAATGTTGCCGAATCTCTTGATATTATTCAGGACGGCATTATTTGCCTCGTCCAGTCCGGCAGAAAGCACCGCAATGAAGACATCCTGTGCAGAGCCGCCGGAAAGGCCGGCGAGAACAGCCATGATGTCAATATGGAGCTGCAACGGAGTCTGATATTCCCGTCCGATCTTGCGCAGCCTTGCCACTCGGTCTTTGTTATCAAAGAATGTTGGATACAGCTTGACCGTCCGGCGCATGACCGGACTGGCACTGATGTTCAGTTCACTCATGAGGATCGAGTAGTAATCTGCCCGGAACTCTTCGCTATACAGCTCAATATCACGCAGCCAGTTGTCCTGCGGGGCAGCGTAGGAAAACGGGTTGTAGATGAGATAGTTGCCGGTGGGGTCGTCATGGAGCAGCAGCTTCTTCACGGCAAAGTTATTCGAGCCGGTGAGCTTGATGATATTCACGCCGGGCAGATCCAACTCGTCCAGCGTTTCTTCAAACTCCCGGTCTTCGTCCTGCCAGAAGATGATCCTGCGCTGGTAAAATTCAGGCAAGGGGGCGGCGAAACGCTCCTTGAGGTTAAATTGTATTGATTCTGTGGACATTGGTTTTCTCCAATCTTGTCTTCTCAATCAAACAGGCAGGGTTCCCGCGCTTTTGGCCGCAGTAACTTGAACTTTCAACTCGTCAATCAGCGTTTGTTTTATTTCTGGCCAAGTTATGTTTGCATTGCTGACAAGTTCTTTCTGGCATCGCATCAAGCATTTTTTCAAAACGCAACGCACATACTCTTCAAGAGAATACAGCTCTGCCTGCGATATATTAGTACCATCACCTTCGTGAAGAGACTCAGAGCGAAAACGATAGAACGTTATCATATCACTATATATTTTTGTAATCTCAGTGGGCGATGTACCAGCCAATACAGCAAGACGATTTGCTAATTTCTGTTTTTTCCCTGTTGCGTTCCTTTCTAGTAATATCATTTCCAGAGCCGTTGTATACTGTTCAAAACCTGTTGGCACGTCAATTTGTTCTAGTCCCCATATAAACTCGTCAATGCTCGGCTTCAAAAGATTAAATGGTCTTCCGACGTAATTTACAAGAAATTTATTACAGACTATGGCATCATCTGCGGTGAGGATATACTTACGCTGATCAATGATGTTCCGACTTCTGTTTTGATTTTTGTTATGAACATTATTATTCATCAGCCCAAGCGTTTTATATGAAAAATCAAAGAAGACATCATATAACCCTATGTTTCCCTTTTGGAATAAATGTAGAAGTGAAAAAATTTCGTATAGATAGGAAGTTTCTTTGTCCTGATACGGTTCTAATTGATCGCAGCACATAGGCCCCGACATTGGAATTACAACATTAGGGACAATGGTAGGCCCGTCAATTTGAAATATATCATGTTTCTTTAGGCAAATAAAAAATTCTCCTCTATTATTTTCCAAACGTGAACCCATATATTCAGTATTGAGATTTCCCTTTGCATCTGTAATTTTATCTTTGACCGGAAGATCATCTAAGTAAACCTTGTCAAGAGTGTAGCCGTTACCTATATTCAGGCCAAGAATGCTTTCGTCGCAATACATAACGATTGCAAATATATCAACATTGACATCAACCATACCCTTTTCCTCCTTTACTTAATCTTCGCCAGCACGTCCGCAAAGAGCACGTAGTTGTGCTTCACACCATCATCGAGGTCGATAGAGATATTCTGATCGGCAAGGTGATGGATTTTTTCTTCGTATTTCTGGATCTCCAAAGACTGCTCTTGAAGTTTCTTTTGCTGCTTCGTCAGCTTTACCCGCTCTGACCCGGAGGTGTGTTCCAGCGCATCTGCAAGATGGGTAAGCTGGGTGCGGTAACGCTCCTGCTGCTCGTGGACATAGTCGGTGCGCATCCGGGCAAGGAGGTCGCTCTGATACCGGTGCATATAGATCAGTGCCTTGAAGCCGTTCTTCTTGCCGCTGTCAAAGAGCCAGTAGATGGGGCGTTTCTGGTAGGTCTTGCAGTGGTAGGCATAGAAGTCGTTCAGGAAGTAGCTGCGGATGACCTCGCGGGGTGTACCCTTGCCGCCAAGCGCGTCGGCGATGAACTTGAGGTTTTCTTCCAGCATATCGCTGCCGTAGACTGCCTCAACCCACTTCACAAAGCGTCCGGTCATGTCGTCTTCGAAGTAATCGTCGTCGCAGATGGGGATGATGTTGTCGGCATCCACCGGGAAGGTTAGTTCCTTCCACTCGCCGCCTACGTTGATATAGGTATACTCCTTGCTGACGCCAATACTTATGCCGCCAAAAGTAATGGCATTGCCGTGTTCATCTACGAGGCGATCTTTCCGATATACATCATCCCAATCCCCGCCAGCGTAAGCAAGCCCCTCTACATCCAGTGAGTACCGCCCGAACATGCAGCCTACGGCGTAGGAGATCAGGGAGATGATCTCATCCCGCTTAATACGGACATAGTTACTGCCCTGCATGGACTCCGGCACGTCATCCTTGGTGTCAAAGATGCGGTGTACTGTCACATCATTGTCCGCTACCTCCGGGGTCAGCTCGTCATGCAAGCTGTAGATGTCGATGAAAATGCGGTTCAGCTCATTGAAAAAGAACGAAACAGGTCCCCCGTTTCCGAACAAAATTCCTTCTGGAACATATCTGCAAGAAAACATACCAGAGGACACTAGTCCACGTAATCGCTTCCTTGAAATAATAGGTTCTTTCACGAAGACGGTAGTTTTTAACAGTTGTTCTTACTTCAAATCCATCATTTTCCAAATTTACTATTGTATCAAAATTCCCGTACCATTTTCTCATATAGCCACCAGAAGTAACAGGAAACCACTTTAATCCAGATGCGACCATATCATCATGAGATTTCATAGTGAACCCAATCTTTTCGCTTATAACTTCATGCCAAAGTCTTAAAAATCGATCATTGTCACCTGTCAAAACACCTTTTCGCGTTTCTCCAGGAAAATGCTCCCCATCAGTAAATGCTCGAATAGCAAATTCACTAACCCAATATGCCACCGGCGAGCCGGGGATTTTGGAGAAGTTGGATTGCGGGGATTCATGAAAATAGCCGCAATTAGGATTGGCGATGGCTTCCAACACCTTTTCCTTCTGTACTTCCATACCTCCCTTAAAATCAGATAGCCGGAAATATAAGCCCGGTTCAGAGGCGTTCTTATTTTGCAGTACAAAGGAACAGAGCGGGACAGTCGCTTCCTCAAAAGCGGAATATTCCATCTGAATCAGTGTTGTAATATTCTTGTTACGGATAATATATTCCCGCAGCTTTTCATACGTTTTGATGAACATCCAGACAAAGGGTGTCATAAAGCCGCAGTATCCGTTCGGCTGGCAAAGTTGCAGATCTCGGTAAATGAATACACTGAACAAATCGCCGGAATAGTCCTTATAATTATCGTTGATATAATCTTTTAGCTTCGGGTTGTATTTGTTTAGATAGGGGGGATTGGTGCAAACGACCGTGTACTTTTGGGATAGCACCCGCCGGTAATTCCAGTTGTTCAAGGTAGCTTCATAGTCCATATTAAACAGTGTCAGCGCTTCCGGCTCCTGTGGCTGGTCTGGAAGTGTCTTCACCTGTACCAGAGAACCAAATTCCCATAGCTCCGCATCAGAATGCGAAGGTGTGTAAACTTGAGGCTGGACGCCGCGGTTGAGAAAGCGCCGATCATATTGCCGTGCCTTCATAATCACAGCAAAATTTGCAAGCTGGATCGCACGCTCATCAATATCCAATCCAAAAAGGTTGTTTTTGACAATCTCAGATGCCGCATCCCGCTCACTATAACCGCATTCCCTATAAATTTCCATCAGCACATCAAACGCATACACCAAAATATGCCCGCTGCCTACGCAGGGGTCAAGAAAGATCAGCTCTTGTGGTGCGATATTTTGTTTGATGTTTTGAAATTTACCACTTTTCGGCGCAGCTAGAAATGCAAGTTTCTCCCGCAACTTACTTTCCGGATGCCGTTCAATCCAGTATTTGCCCAATGAATTATCAACCATATAGCGCACAACCCAGTCAGTAGTAAACAGTTGAGTTGCAGCGGGTATATCTTCCCGAGTAACTGCACTTTTGTTGATGTTCACAACTTCATTGTGCTTTTCTAAACCGTAATACTGGTACAGCCAACCGATGATCTGCACCTGATTCGTCCAGTCCTCTTCGGGAATATCCGTGACCATGCGACCCAGAACGCTGTCGGCTTTCAGGATGTTGTTGGGGAACAGCAGCTCGGTATAGCCGCCCATTTTCTCAAACATCCGGGGCAGAGCTTCGTTCAGGGCATTGCACTGGGTCAGCAGCAGATAGCGGTAGAGGCCTTCGGTATGGTTAATCTCGATATACGAGGCAATCTTGTCCTTGTCCAGTCCCGGTAAATCCATATGCAGCGCGTCGCTGAGGATTTCCGGCTTGAACGCGCCGGTGCTGTCTGAAAAGACACGGATGTGGCTGGGCAGATAGTTGTTGACCTCCATGAAGCGCAGGGCGATAAAGCGGTTGAACCATGTATAAGCAACCTCTTCCATGACCTGAGCATATCCCTTCCGCTGGATCTGTGCCACAAGCTCCCTGCGCTGCTTGCATTCCTCGGAGGACAGGGCGCGGCCTCCAACGGTCACGGCATTTGCTTCGCCATAACCTTCTTCGGTAATTCCATATTGATAAGCCCTTTGCGATACCTGTGCAATCAGTTCCGTCCTTGCCCATATCGCAAATTTCTGTATGGCAGATTTATTCATATCATTATCCCCAATTTATGAAGCTGATTTCAGCAAGTTATTCCCTCTCCTCAAAATCCACAAGCTTTTTTGCATAGAAGCCACTACAACTTGAGTAGCGGAAATTCCAACCGAGGATTCTGAATAGATCGGACTGTTTATCTGGAATATCCCGTTCATCAGTATTGACGGTGATGTTTTGTAGGTATTTCATTTCAAGTAAGAACAGAGCCGCTAATACATAGAGCACATTTCTTTGACAGCCATCCTTGATATTTGCGACGCGACCATGCTTAATGTTGGTAAAGGCGTGCCACCAAAAAAGAGATTGGCCTGGCTGATCGTTATTCCAGCTATAGAATGGCTTAATCACCATTCCATTCATCAGGATCTGAACCTCTTGATTTAAGATGTCTGGGTAATCCTCTATCACTGCTCTATAATATTGCGTAATTCTTTCGGCTGCCGAGGAAGAGCAAAACACTTTGAAGAATGAATCTAATTCTGCTCCGATCATCTGTATGAGCCCAGCATATTCATTGGAGTAGGCCATTGCATTATCGGCTGATAATGCAACATAGTTCAGTGTATGTATAAACTTTTCTTCCAGCATTAGGTAGTACGCCCAGTAGTCACGAAGAAATTGCTCACGATTCATAGCGTTGCCCTCCCTTAGCTGATCTGGATGCCGTCGCAGCTTTCCAGCGTCTTCATCAGCTTATCTCGGATTCCCTCAACATACTTGTCAATGTCCTCTTTGGATTGCAGACGCTTGACGGAGCATAGGTCATACCGGCGAACAGAGGTGATTTTTTTTGGCTTGGATGCCGGAGACCCAGTCGTGGCACCCAATTCTGGATGGGCCTGATGGTTATCAGCAGCCAAGACCTCCATCCGGCGGCAGATATTTTCCTTGTAGTTGAGAAGCTGCGTGACCATCGCGTCCAATTCTGTGAGGGATGAAGCTTCCTTTGCCGCTTCTCGCTTGCCAACGAAATAGTCGTCTGCCTGACGCAGCAGAGCCGTCGCGTCATTGGCTTCGGAAGCTAGCTGGTGAACATCCTGCATACACTGGCGAACATTCTCTAAAACTTCATCCCTCTTGATATCCAGCAGATTGTTGTAGGCAGCTTTCGCTTTGTGGATCAGCTCCGGCAGCTCACCGATGCGGTTATAGGGCTTCGGCATGGCAAGGATCGTTGAAATCTGACGGAAGACATCCTGCGCGCCGGCATCAGTCGCAAAGTAGTCGCGCTCCTTGCTGATTTTCTCCATCTGACGCCGGGCTTCGTCATAGACGGGACGTTGAGACTTGAAGAACAACTCCACGCCCTCCATATCTTCGATAGAATCCAGAAGGTCATCCTGTTTTTGCACCATACGGGAGAGAAGCGCCACGTTGTCCTTGCGCTGGCTCAGCACGTCGGCGGCAAGGTTACGAGCGGTTTCCACAACTTCCCGTTCCGGGTATCTCACTTGCTTATAGGCTTGCAAAAGCTCATTGTAGTGCTTCTCTTTTTCCTCGAAGGTGGTCAGCACAAACCGGATCAGTCCGTCTTCATCGGAAGGAATGTCCATTGCGCCGAGATAGTCCCGGAGGAAGTTGATGCTCTTTCTCATCAGGTCTTCCGAAGGGGCAATCCGGCGGGTCACAATCGCTTTGTCAATCTCTGACCGTTTGCGCAGATAGTCCACGAGTCTGCGCTCATCCTTACCCACAATCGCGCCGCCGTACTTGATCGAGATCTTCTGCTGGGCAATGAGACGGGCAACCAGAGCGGCAATGTCGATTTCCCGCCAACCATAGGGGATTGCGCTGTATCTGCGCTGCACGTCACCCATAGAAGTTGTGAGCATCTTTGCGTTTTGCAGTTCCAGCCATTGGCTGATCTCGTTCAGGGCATCCTCGTTGTTCGAGCCGGTCCCGGCAAAGGCACCCTGCTCATTGTCCGTCCCGTTGAGGATCGCAAGGATGTCCGCATCGCTTTCAACAAACTTGTTGACCATACTGAGCTTGGAATACACGCTCTCAACCAGACCGTTCAGGGCGGCATCCAACTTGTCTTTCGCGTTGCCAGCCTTGATGTCCATGACCTCACCATGAACCACAACCTTTGCGTCTACAATGGCTTTCTCAATATAGCCTCGCGCCCGCTCTTCAAGTCTGCGGGCTTCTTGCTGCCGCTTGCGGATAATATCCTGAATGCTCTCCGGGAGCTGGGAGACGTTTTTCTGCTTGACATACTTGCGGATTTTCATCGCCTGTTCCAGTTCCTCGAAGTACGGGGTTTCATTGGAAAGGACGACAATCGCTTCGTTATTTACCTGAGAATCCATAATCAGCCGCGGATCCGGTGCACCGTAGTAGTCACTGGCTATCGTAACAATCCGCAGCCGCATCCCACCGGAGGCAGAGCCGTTCAGCGTCTCGTCCACATACTGGTCATAGGCAAAATCATACTTGCCATACTTAAACTTCTTCGCCGGATAGATTTCCCCAAACACCGTCTGGGCGATGCTCGCTGTCACCTGTGCGCTGTCTACAACCGTGTTGCGGATGTCAATGGCAATGTCCTGTTCTTCGTCGGTCAGGAAGGCATAGGTGTCCCCATTGCGGGAGATATAGTTCTGAGACAACAGACGTTCAAGGGACTCCGTGACAGATTTCCTGAGGGCAATCTTATCGGTGCGAATGTCGTCGATCATCAGAATAGAAATGTTGTCGATATTTGGTTTAATGTCATTATCAATATACCGAACTAAGTACAGCAGTTTCAGGACGTTTACATCCTGCTGTTCCAAACCGTCATGGTGGTCAGCCGCATTCTGACAGCGGTCAATCACGCGCCGGATAGCACTCTCAAGGAAGGTGTGGACGGTATCATAGAAGAGGTGGAAGGGGACAAGGGCGTTCTCGTCCTTATCCTGCACCTTCTGCGCTGCCTCCTGGAAGCCGGAGAGCATAGACCGTTCGCCACCGGAGAGGTGCTTACCGGAATTGCCGTGTTTTCGGATCTCCGCAAGTACCTTCTGGATGATGATAAACTGGTATGGAACAAAGGGAAAAGTGTCAGAAAATTCCGCAGCGTCCGTAAAACCTTTGATGTCCAGCACTGGATTGTTGAAGATATAGAGGTTTTTCAGGACGGCGTGTTCCTTGTCATATACCATGCGGAGAAGCTGGTCTGCCTCTTCGGTCTTTGCCAGCACACGCTTTTTGATGACCTCATCAACGGAAGAAGAGGACAGACTGAGGCGGGTGTTGAAGCGTCCCTGAATCTTGGAAAAGTCATCACCGGAGATATGGACAACGGAGTCGATCGCCTCCTGGCTCGTAACCATAACCCAGACTTTCCCCATGCAGCGGGTTCCGATTTCTTCCACAAGGGATTGCAGATTGATCATCAGATCCCCGTCGTCACCGATATACTGACCAACCTCGTCCACCATAAACAGCAGCCGGAAGTTCTTGCCTTTTCCGTCCACATATTCTTTGATGTCCGCAACTAGCTGGGCAATACTCAGTTCATTCGTCTCTTCACCGTTAAACCAGTTCTGGGCAGCCTGTTCGCTCATACCAAGAACAGATTGCAATACTTCTACAATATCGTCCTCAAAGAAGGCAAAGGAGTCACGCGTTTCCACCCACGGTGCACCATTGATTTCTTCAAAGGCAGCAAGGAACTGCTCCGTCTTGCCCTGCTTTTCAATAAAGCGTTCCAGCTTGGCGATCTTCAAATCGTCCCCATAGAAGCCGCAGTGATTATAGAACATTTTGGCGAAGACGCGCAGGACAGCAGTTTTGTCCTTTGTGATCGGGCCTTCAATATCGATGTTAAACAGAATGGACTCCGTAGGCACCGAGACGCACTTAACCGCAGTGGCGTACATCATGGGATCGTCAAACTTGTCCTTGAAGTAGTCCATTGCCTCCTTGCCGCATACCTCCTTGTTTTCAAGAAGGTAGGAGAGAATTTTTAAGAAGTGAGATTTACCACTTCCAAAGAAACCGGAAATCCAGACACCGATTTTATCGGTGGGATAGTCGATAGCTTTTGAGTAGTTGTCAAAGAATGTACGGAAATGCCTGCGCAGCTCCTTCGTGATGATATACTCACTCAGCTCTTGCCGCAGACTATTGTCGTCGTTCTGGGAAACCTTAATTACACCGTTAATATCTCGGTTGATGTCCTTTTGGAACATATTTTGTATCTTCATGGTTCTTGCCTCCGTTACAGCAGATTAAAAGCCCGGTAATAGTGACCGTCCAGAAACTCGTTAAAAAGAATGAGCGTCTGACCGTTGAAGCTACCCGGATAAAACATCACAATCGGAATGTCCTCAAAGAGATGCTGCATACTGTCCAGCATCTTGTGAGAGCGCATTAATGGGTAGATTTTTCCAATGCCTGTCATGAACAAAACGTCCTGTCCCTTCACATGAGGGGAGTAGTCCATCCTTGTCAGAAGTGCCTCCGGCGTTGCGATCTTTTGCAACTGGCTGAGAAGGTAATCCTTCCCACGCTTTTCCTCCAATCCGGGTACAGAGCGAAGGATGCGCTTATCTTCCAGCAGGGAAAGGAAGATTTCATAGAGGTCGCACTCGATAATCCGGTAGGGGGTGTTCGCCTCTGCTTTTAACCTTCGGATATAATCCTGAACCACAATCTCGTCTTTGGGGTCATAGCAGAAAACATGGATGCCCACCTCATTGCTCAAGCCCTTATTGGCGAGGAAACTCGGATCAGAAATCCGGTCTTTGATCCGATCCAGCTCTTGTTTTATCATGTCCATGACCGCCTCCTATCGAAAACAATTAAATGCTGGCAGAGCTTCATAATCGTTGTTGGCTTTGATGCCTTCTTCCAGCTCTTCGCAGAGCAGAACCGGATTCAGAGTAGTCGCTCGTATCCCATCCAGATATTCTGTTTCCACCAGCATCCGCACCAGCACGCTTTTGATTTTTTTGACCGTGTTTTCGCTCCATGCCGCGACAGAATCATTCTGCGCCTGAAGCCGGGTAAAGAACGCATTCAGGTCTTTCCGTGAAAAACTGAAATCCTGATTGCTGTATTTCTCTCCGATAACCTGTATCATAAATTCCCAGACCAAACGGTTATATTTCATGATCGCATAGAGGTTGATCTGCTTTGCAATTTCGCTGGGTGCGAATGCAAGCTCATGCACAAGCTGCCCGTTGCCCAGCGCATCCAGACGTTTATAGCAAGCCCTCGCCAGCCGAGAAACCTGACGCTCCGTAGGGTATTGAAAAAGATTGTCCTTTTTGATTATTTCGATTGCCTCTTCAATGGTTTTGCCGTCAATGTAATATTTCGCGGCAATCCTGATCTCATAGAAGAGGAATTGCTCAGCCGTTAGGCTGCCGTTATATAAATGCGCCTGATCCATCATTATATCTCCGTTTATATAAATATTTCTTGTCATACATCTTTACATAAACTAAAAGTAGGACTCGGTAGTGTTTGCCATAGACGTTGCAATATTTCAGAGTTATATAGCTTGATTTCATGCCTCTTATCTCAGCAACGAGCAGATAATTATATTGTACCAAGTTTTACTCTTTCTTTCAACGATATTACCTGAGCAAAAGGCATTTATCTCTAAGGTTGTTCTGCCATAACTGAAATATATTCTATAAAAAATGCCTACATATCGGCGCAACGAGGCTTATGGCAATTGCTTCATTTGAGTCGTTTTCAAAACCTATATTCAGATACTAATTAGTGAAGACAAAGGTTGCGCACGAGATGGCACTAAGATAGAATATAGTCAATAATGAACCGAAGGATGGGTGACGGCATGGCTAAAAGAGACGGCGGCATATTCGGCGGGCTTTTCGACTTCAACAATGATGGCCGAACGGATGCGGGCGAGGAGTGGATAGCCTACCAGATTATGCAGGAAGTGATGAAGTCACCGGACAGCGAGCCGGAACAAAGTTGGCGCGACACCTGCGTAGACGGTAGCGAAAACGGCGTGTACCCATACGAGTACGACACTGAAGCCGAATACCTGGCAGCGATCGAGCGTGAAAAATACGCTTGGCGTGATTTTTGCGTTGTGGACTACAACAGCGGCATATTCCCCGAAGGCTACGAGACGCTGGAAGAGTTCGAGGCCGCCGTGGAAAATGGCTGGGATGGGTGAGCGCCGCGTAAGGAAAGCAAAAGGTCGCCAACGGCGACCTTTTATAATTTTACTCCCCCAGCCTTGCATAGTTCTGATACATAATCCGCAGCCTGTCCATGGTTTTCGTCGTGTGGAAATGTCCGGCGTACCATCGGGCGTAGTGCAGCCTGCGCTCAATTTCGTCCAGCCACTGCTCGGTGCTCGTGTCGACGGTGCTCTGGTCGATGAACGGCAAAAACGCCTCAGTTGGCTCGTAAGTCAGCGGCGTGGTGTGGCTGAAGACAACGTCTACCTGCCAGCCGCGATGTGAGAGCACGGACTCGATGCGGCGCTTGATTTCCTCGCCCGGCTGCTCGTCGGATCACCATGCCGCACCGCGCAGTAGGCGGTACTGCTTGTCGATGCTGTACGCGCCGCCGATGGCGATGCAGCTCCTGTCGTCAAGCCCGTACACCTCGCCGCCGAGGGCAAAGAGCAGGCTCGGGTACTTGCGCTGCGCCATGACCGTGCCGCCGAAGCGCTCGACCGGCTCGTATCCGAGCACCGCCGTGGGCCGCGCCTCGTGGTTGCCGTGGATGCACAGCAGCGTTATTGGCATCGCGGCTATGTACTGTTTGAGCTTTTCGTTGAGGTGGTTGAGGCAGTAGTTGACGCCCGCGTCGCCGAGGATTATCAGCACGTCCTCGCGCGTAGTGTGGTTGTCGCGGCAGAAACACGCGATGCGCTCAAAGCGCCCATGCGTGTCGCCGGTGAGGTAGACGCTCATATTTCCCTCCTGATATAGTGAGCGGACGGTGCAGGCCGTCCGCTCGTGTTATTTCTCATCCTCCACCTTCCCCGGCAGCTTCGCAGCGTCCTCAATGATGTCCGTCACTAGCTTCATCGTCTTGGCGTTTTCGGCGCTTATTACGGGGCGACCCATCTCGCGCTCCAGCTCTTTTCTCGCGTTGCCGGCGACGCGGCCGCCGCGCTGAGCTACGCTCAGGTTCTCGGCCATGCCCTCGGGCTTTTCGATCTGCGAGATGCCCGTCGTGCTGGCTTCGGCCAGCATGTTCAGCACCAGCTCGAGGTCGCTCATGTTGTCGCGCAGGTTCTCCTTTTTGAGCCCCTTGAGGTCCTTATACTGCCGCGTGGTCATGCCTGACCACGCTTTACTTATCTCGTCCGTCAGTATCGCATACTCGCGGCCCTTCTGTACGCCGCGTTTGCTCCACTCGTCCGTCAGCTCGTTGCGGATGCGTATCGCCAGCAGCCGCTGGTGCACCCACTCCTCGCTGTATCCCTTCTTGAGATACGTCTCGAGCGCGCGGTCGATGGCCTGCTCGGGGTCTATCGTCTCCTCGATACGCTCGCGGCCTACCTGCGCCAGCCAGAGCTTGAACGGCTCGGCTTTCCGTGAGGGGATAGACTGGATGATGCGCAGCAGCTGTTCCGTGTCCGCGACGTCGGTGAGACGGCGCTTGCCGTCCTTAGACTTCAATTTCAACTGCTGACAATTTGTCAGCAGTTCGTCCGCGCCCTCATCCTTGAGCCGCTGCTTGAGCTTAGCCCAGTAGTTGCTCGCGCCGCGCTTGTCCTTCTGGTCAGTCAGTGCGCCGACTACATCCACAACGGAAAAATACCATTCTTCGCGCTCGGCGTCCCATGCGGAGCGTATGGGCTGATCCTCAAATAACTGCATTGCGTCGTTGCTCATACTATGTACCCCCAAATTAGCTGATTAAATTGTACCACATTTTACCCGAAACTACAACGTTTATGTAACTTTTCGGCCCACCTCCTGCATTGCGGAGCAGAAGCGTTCCCACGGCTCCAACGTTGTCTGTGACGGGTCGCCCTCGCGGATGCGGAGGGTGCGGCGGATCTCCTTAGGGATAACGACGCGGCCCAGGTCATCGATTCGGCGTACAATGCCGGTGGCTTTCATAAAATACCTCCTGCTTATATTTCTATGTGCAGGAATTAGTATCCGCAGTTTCCAACCCTCTATGCGCAAGGTGGAATTTGGAAAAAGGAGTTGCGGAGGGTGTGACAGCCGCAGAGCTTCGTCATGAACTCCTTTGATTTCCATCATACATGTAAAACAGGTGCGAACGCCATCGTGCCGACAGAACCGCCAAAAAGAAGAACGCATATTACGTTCAAACGATTTGAGCTCAAGTGTCCATACACTGACTTTAGTCGGGACTGTGGAATTTTAGGGGGCAATAAATAGAATAGTAATTACGTAAAACTACATGTATAAAAGGCTGCACGTTTCCGGGATTGCCCCCGCGAAAAGGGGCGTTCCGGTACTTCTTCACGTTTTTGCCGTTGAAATAATTTCAATTCACGCCCCCGTGTGGGGGCGGGCTTCAAGTCTGCGGAACGGTTTGCGCAGTGCTATCCCATTTCAATTCACGCCCCCGTGTGGGGGCGGGCTCTATGATTGCGCTTCCCCCGCTGCAAGGTATAAGATTTCAATTCACGCCCCCGTGTGGGGGCGGGCCGCTGGCAGCCTATTATGCTGCGCGGGAGTATCCGCTTATTTCAATTCACGCCCCCGTGTGGGGGCGGGCGCCGCGTTAATTGATGACGAGGATGATGAGAGTTATTTCAATTCACGCCCCCGTGTGGGGGCGGGCGGCGCGTAGCGCCCCGCCTGGCCGCGCGTGCGCGATTTCAATTCACGCCCCCGTGTGGGGGCGGGCGTGTCGAATTGGCACGAATCGGGAAACTGGCAATTAATTCAAATCACGCCCCCGTGTGGGGGCGGGCCAACACCCCAGCGCGGGGGGGCGGACGCCCCCCAATTTCAATTCACGCCCCCGTGTGGGGGCGGGCTTCGCTCCGCGAGCTGAAAGCGCTCAGCGAGGAATTTCAATTCACGCCCCCGTGTGGGGGCGGGCGGTTGCCTTGATATCGCTGAGAGCGCCATAGAGCAATTTCAATTCACGCCCCCGTGTGGGGGCGGGCTAGCATATGCGGTGCTTTTAGCGTACTGCGAGGACATTTCAATTCACGCCCCCCGTGTGGGGGCGGGCCACGGTGATACTCCGGCACTATGATATAGGCCAATTTCAATTCACGCCCCCGTGTGGGGGCGGGCCCAACATCTCCGAGGTCGAGGTGTTCTATCCGCAATTTCAATTCACGCCCCCGTGTGGGGGCGGGGGGAGGCAAACAAAGTGGTATATCACACCAGAGAGATTTCAATTCACGCCCCCGTGTGGGGGCGGGGCAAAATAAGAGCCGCCGAGACTGTAGCAGCAGACCTCATTTCAATTCACGCCCCCGTGTGGGGGCGGGCTATACTCCGCCTTAATCCTCAGCGCTTCCCGCGTATTTCAATTCACGCCCCCGTGTGGGGGCGGGTCCCCATTGAAGGGCTTATAGAAGCCGCAAACGAATTTCAATTCACGCCCCCGTGTGGGGGCGGGCGCCCGGCCTATACGTCGATAACGGCATGCTTAACTATATTTCAATTCACGCCCCCGTGTGGGGGCGGGCCGGTTGCCAATGCCTGATGATAAGTGCATACTTATTTCAATTCACGCCCCCGTGTGGGGGCGGGCCAGTGATAGGCTCGTCCTCCTTTGGCTTTTCTTCAATTTCAATTCACGCCCCCGTGTGGGGGCGGGCAGCAAATTTGCATAAATGCAAAGTGCTGTTTATGTGCAAAATGGTAGAAACCAGAGATGGAATAAATGGTAAAAGATGGCTAATAAGCAAACCTGTACAATATACAGCTGATGGATTCGTGCCGCTTGAACAAAAGCATCCGGGACGCTATTGCGCCAACCTGCCGGCATATTCTGTTTTGCCGAGGTCGGCGCAACAGCTGGCTTACAGGAGGATAGGTTCACCTGTCTGTACAAGACCTGTCCGACCCATGGTATCTATGCGGGTTTGATAGCTGTTTCCAAGACGATAGAACCTGACAGAATCATGGTCGTGATCTATTATGGCCGCGAGCTCAGACTTTAATGTCGCCAATTGAGCGGGGTCGACCAGAAGCTCGAATACTGAATTCTGAACCCTAAGCCCATATCTCTCGCAAAGCTTAGCCACCTTACGCAGCCGCTTTTGACCGGCCGGGCTTGAGGTGTTTACGTCATATGTAACTAGCATCAGCATGGGTTATCTCCATACAAAAGGCGGGTAGCAGTCCAGGTCGCCGCGCAGAAGCCTGGCAAAAAGCATGGCTTGCACATACGGGACTAAACCAATCTGCACCTTTTCTCCCAGGAAAGGATGATCGATGGTTGCGGCAAATAATCGCTGTCATCCAATTTGCAGCCAGTCCTCTCCATCAGGCAGCGCTCCCCAGCAAATCGGGCCGTATGGATTGCTCTGAAAGCCGATCTCTACGCCCGAGGGCACATTGTCGACGCTGACTACGGCATCATAGTCGCGATAGCTCCTGGCAAATTCTACGTCAGCTTTCTTCTGTACATGTACAAGCTCAAACAGCTTATGCGCGGGAGCGCAGCCCAGCTTGGCCTGACGCACCCGCTGAACCGCATCGCTGTCGTTGCCGACATGCTTGAAGATTATCAGCGGCGAGACAACTGACATCTCACCCTTGCTGGCAGAGTGGTCATGCTCGTACATATTCAAAATGGCCTCGAACAGAGCCTGGAGGTCATCGTCGTCGAAGCCGGTCTCAGCCGCAAGGTTGGCGCTGATGAAGCCTCTAATCTCGTAGAGACCAAAGGGTATCAGCTGCTTTCGACCCATCGTGCGCAATTTGTCCTCGGCGGTTTCCGCCTCCATTTTCAGATAGTCCTCCACCTTGCCGTCCTTGATGGTTTCGGCAACGGCCGTGCGCGTTATGGAGATGTCCATGGGCAGCACAGGATCCAGGCTTTTTCCGAAGGCTATCTGCACCGGACCGCGCACCTGACCCGCGTTGGGGCCGGTGGACATGACGGCGCCGAAGGTTCGCACGTCGAAGAAAAGCTCACACGCCTTCTTGCGGCCGGCGTATACAGCTTCCTTCTCCTTGGCACAGTCCTCAACGCCTGCGGCGCGTTTGGCCTCGGCTATGTGGCGGTTGAGATTCGTAGACTGCTGTACGATGATGTTCATGCCGGGCTGGCCGGCATATGCTGTCTGTATGTAGTTGCGTATGCGGCGCTTGATGGCCACGTCGGTTATAAAGCCCTGCATGGTCTGGGGATCGATGCGCGGGGCGTTTCCCATGTCGGGATCACCGTTTGGGTTGGCGTTGGTGCACGCGACGTAGTACACGAATTCATAACGGTTCTGGATAGCCATGTTTCTCTCCTCCTCAGTCAGCTTTCTTTTCCGCGGCGGCTGCGGCGCGGATACGACGGTCTTTTGCTATTTTGGCGCACATCTGGTAGTAGCCCAGTGCAAAGTACGACTGCAGCTCTGGGCTCAGAACGGTCGGAGCGTTATCCCCTATGGCACAAGCGACTTGATCGCGCAGCTCAGCGTAATCCTTCTTCTGCCAATTAGACAATTTGCCAATGTGATAATTTGACAGCTTGGACAGTTGGCCAAGCACCAGAGCCGGGGTTTGAATGGCGGATGCATAGTACCGGTCGATCAGGCTGGCGTTGACATCCCCCATGGCGAGTCTTTGGATCTCACCGTATACGGCCACCAGTGCTCCGCAGTGATAGGCGGGCTCCGGGTGCTTTTCGTTATATTCCATAGCAAGCTCCTCCTTTTGGTATTTTTGCCTCTCCTTGCGGCACAGCCAAGCCTTCAGCCACTGACAGGCCCAGGGGTCGGGAGTTTTGCGAACCTGGTTTTCGGCCGTGGAGCTGAGCATCTGAGAGCGGATATAAGACAGTGCGCGCACGGCGGTTGCATTGGGAAGCTGGGTGCCGTTGATTATGGCGCTGATAATAGCGGGTGTAAGGCCTGCCAGCTCCTTGGACATACGATCAAAAACATTTTTGTCCGAGCTCTGCTTTGCCATCAGGCGAATAAGCCTGGCAGACAATTTGGCGGGCTTGATTGCTGCGGTGCCCGAGCTGTTGATGAGAGACAGGTCGCTCTCCCACTTCCTCAGATTTTCGGTCAATTGCCCATAATTGCCCACTTCATAGGAACGCACCATGACACGGCCGCCTACTCCGCTGAGCAGTAAAATATAGTACAGGTTGGGCAAATCATGCACGGGCGTACCGGTTTTGACCGAAGCTATGTGCTCGTTTGCCTGATCTCTTGCCAGTTTGGGGTCTACATCCGGTTCCCGCCGGAGGCCTGCATCTTCGTCGTCTTCGTCGTTAAATGCGGAGTATATGATGGAGTCAATGCAGTCGCACTCCGCCTCAACCGGCTTGTCGTACCAATGGACGAATTTCATGCCGGACAAGACCGGAGCTTTTTTCAGAAGCTCATCAAGCGCAGCTTTCACTCCGGCAAATGCGTCTTCAGACACGGGCGCGTTGGAGCCCTGCTTTAAACCGTAAGAGCAGAAGGCGTCTTTATCAAAGCAAATCAGCGTGTCTCCGCGCGCGTGCCCGCCGACGACGGACAGGCCGGAAATCGGCGGCACCGTAGCCGTGGGTATCGTGAGCTTGCCGGTTATCAGGCAGGGGGCTCTGCTGCCGGAGGGGCGGAACTGCTGCCTGAACTGTTCCCACCAGCTCCGCACGGCTGGATATTCCAGTATGCTTACACCGTCTACCATGAAGCTGAGCACTTTGGCGCCGTCCAGCTTGAGGCGATCCAGCTCGCCGGAAACGCTCGCTGCCACCTCCTCGTTACACAGAGCGTCCAGACAGAACTTCAGACGCGGCTCCATCTTTGCGGCGTCTGCCATGGTCTCGCGGAAGTACGCCGCCTTGGCGGCGTATTTTTCGCGCTGCTGTTCATCGCTGGGAAAGAGGATGCTGCGCTTTTCGGCCAGCACGTTGCACTTGTCACCGCTGTTTGCAAGGCTGCCGATGTCCGGACAGGGGACCTTTTCGTTGCTTGTGGATATTATTCCTACATATTTTCCGCCTCTTGAAAGCGATATGTACGCGCGAACCGGCTTTTTTACATACCCGGCGGGCAAAATCAGGTTTTCCCGGAGCGCGTAATCGTACAGTTCTCTCAGCATACGGGCTCTCCCTTCAAAACCTCCGGGCTGTCATAGGGAGGAACGTGTATCACGCCCTGCTTCATCACGCAGTGGTAAAGCGACAAACGCGGCCTCGCCTTTTTTCTCAGCTCGTAATCATTGAGGTCGAATACATCGTAGACCATCAGCCCTAAATCCATATCGACGGGTATCGGCTTCGGTCCGGCGGAGTCGCCCTCCTGAAAATAAGCCACAAACTCCTTGAGGCCCAGTGCGGGCTGTACATAGGCTTTGCCATCGCGTATCCGGCGCAGCGCCTGGGCATACAGCTGGGTCTCGGTGCCTCCGAAATCCGGGCGGGGGCAGATGCTTGCGGCAAAACGGTAGCGTACATCACGCAGTGCGACCGTCTGCCGTCGGGTTCGGTCGTCGTCGGTAAAAATCGGCTTGTCCCTCACTTTTGATTTGACCTCGTTGCGTTTGAAGCTGATGTAGCGGATGGGGTTGAGCACTTCGATTCGGTTTACCTGCCACACGAACTCCCTCGGTTTAGCGTAGATGCTTGAAAGTATCCCGCGCACAGACGACGGGGTCGGCACGGGATAGGTCAGGCGTTCCACTTTGCTCTCGGGTCTGGCAAAGCAGGCAAAGTCACCCCAGACTTCCAAAACGATTTCCAAATTCTTCACCTCCGTTTTCCTGGCTGAGTGCGACGCCCAGCCAGGAATGATAATGCTTATATTTCAATTCCCAGCTCACTCAAATGAGCTGTCATAAGTATTACAATTGAAAACCCTAAATCTGTCAAGCACTGGCTTACAGAAAAGTAAAAAACCAGCAGCGTAGTTGCGCTGCCGGTTCTTTACGATATAAATATGCCGTCATCAGGTGCCAGAGCGACAAGCTGAAGCCCTGCATCCTTATGATAATACTTTTCATGTCCTGTGGACAGTATGTAAAAATCGCTCTCTGTCCGCGCGTCCGAGCTCCTTTTTCGATATGGTATCTGTTCGCAGTGCTGCCTGACCAATTCTTCGTTAAAGCAGGACACAGTGATAGGCGCAGCCTCCTTGATAAGCGCCGGGGTTACGCCGTCCTTTTCTGCTGACAGGCGTATTTTTGCCAGCAGGTCTTCGTCATAGGGCACGACTACCTGTACACCCTGGTTCTCTATGAGCTTGTACTCTCTCTCGACTGCTTCATAGTTCTCGGAAGAAATTGCTTCTGTCAGGTTCTCGTTATCTTTTACAGTGCGGAACAGAAGCCGGTAATACTCCTTTATGGACTCCGGACTGTGGATGTCAAGATCTCCGTTTATATACATGAGCTTTACCTTCCCGGCGGCATTGCCGTACGCTTCGCCGGGGTAGATGCTGCGTTCGTCATCCGGTATGAACACGGTGACGGTTCCGCCTCCCGGCAAAAGCCCGTTTCGGTTGCAGCGTCCGGCGGCCTGGATTATGGCTTCGAGCGGGGCAAGGGCGCGGTACATGGACTCGAAATCCAAATCCACGCCCGCCTCTATGCATTGAGTAGCCACAACTCGGCAGGGAAGGTGGTGAGAGAGACGGGAGTTTATGGCGTCGATCACATCGCTCCTGTGTGCGGGACAGAGATCGGTGGTCAGAAAGAACAGACCGTCCCTTTCGCTTTCGGGACACAGCCTTTTCAGCTCGGTAAACAAACGCAGCGCGTGGCGGCGAAGGTTTACGATTGCGCAAACGCTGTTCTGGGCGGACATCTCAAAAGCAATGTCCTCGAGCGCTGTCGGGCGATCCAGGTTCCAACGTATGCGTGTGCGCTTCAGGGCATCGTAAAGCTTGTTTCCCTCGGGAAGAATCTCTCTGGGGCGCCAGTCTGTCAAGCCCGGCAAAGCCGCAAAATCCGGCTGTGTAGCCGTAGAAAATACCATGGTGCAACCGTAGTCACTGCACAGAGATGAGACGGAGCGCATCGTGGCGGCGGCAAGCTCCGCCGGCAGGCTTTGAGCCTCGTCAAACAGGATGACGCTTTGAGCAATATTGTGGAGCCTGCGGCAGTCCCTCGGGCGTGAGGAAAACAGGCTCTCAAAAAACCGAACCGATGTCGTAATAATAAATGGCGAGTCCCAGCGGCTGGCCAATTCCAGCTGTTCATTGCTCAGCCTGCTCTGGCTGTGATCGGCCAGAATGTCCGGACATAGCTTTTCATATGCTCTCTGACTTTGCTCAGTAAGCGTCAGGAATGGAAGCACAAGTATGATTCGCCGCTTGCCGTGCGCTGCGCAGTGACGCAGCGCAAAGTGCAAAAGCGCCATAGTTTTTCCTACGCCGGTCGGAGCTGTCAGCGTGAACAAGCCCGGAGCCATTTCCCCTGCGTCTCCGCACTGCGTGAATACCTCGTCGCGCAAAGCGTTCAACGCTTTGTTTGAGTTTGAGCCAGACCTCAGCTCCCGCATGTGATCGTAAAGCCTGGACAGAAGCTGCCGTGGCTGCAAGCTCTCGCTCTCTGCCGCAGCACCGCCGGCGGAGGCTGTATAGTCGGCGTCCACCAGGCACGACAGGAGCATACGGGCGCGAAGCATCTTTTCGTCTATGGATTTATCCACAAACCGTTCCAGCCCGGAAGGCTTGAAATCGGGGAAATCACGCATGAATGCCAGAAAGGCGGCACCGTATTCTTCCTGCCCGAAAAGCGCCGCCCTTTTCCCGCTGGCGCAGCTACCCTGGCCTTGTCCGAGGCGTATTGCCTTGAGCTCCGGTTTCATACGGCTGAATGCGCGCAAAGCGCTGTGGTGCGCTGCCGAGACGGCAGCTGCGAGACAAAGAGCGGGGTCTTCGTTCTTCGATAGGCGTGCTATATATAACAGCACTGCAGAGCATATGGCGTGGTCGACGTTGGTTGCCGTTCCTTTTAGAACGTTTTGGAATAATTCGCTGTACTTTCCGAAATCGTGTATTATGCCTGTTAACCAGGCTGTTTTTGGCATGCCGATTTCCTCTCCGCAGCGCAGAGCCAGAGCGGCGACCGCGCCCAGGTGCTCCCGGTTGGTGACCTTATTCCCAAACTCATCTGCGGATTTGGCATAATAAATCATAGACACGGTTCAATCACCCACAATCAGTTGAAATACCACGCCGGACGTTCGGCGTTCGAGGCTGAGCTTACGGACTGCCATCGGAGAATTGCACAGCGTCGGAGCTTGCAACATGCGTTCCTGTATTTGCCGCTTCAATTCTAGCATGTTTGGGCCGGAACCACAATAATCATATAGCTTTTTGACCCGCTGCCGGCGCCGTCGGGCATAGCAGTCCCCCCACTCCACGCGTAGAAAAAACTTTTTCAAAAAATTTTTCCCGCCGACCCCGGTTTCGGCGGGGGCGCTCCGTAATCTATGGGTGTAAGCGAAAAACAAAACGCCAAACACACATAAATAAGGAGATGACTTAAATGAAGAAGCTCAACGTCAAAACGATAGGTATCGCCGCCGCGGCCGCCGCAATGCTCGTCCTCGCCGGGTGCGGGGAGAACGGCACGGCCTCCCTCCCGCAGGAGAGCCAGGGCGCACAGGGCATCGCCGCCCCGCAGGAGACCGCCGGAACGCTGCTGCTCAGCGTGAACCCCGCGATAGAGCTGGACTACGACATGGCAGGCAACGTGCTGCAGCTCAACGCCCTCAACGACGACGCCAAGGCCGTGCTCGCCGGCTACGACAGCTACTACGGCCGCAGCGCCGAGGTCGTCGCCGCCGAGCTGGTGGGCGAGATAGACGAGGCCGGGTACTTCGACACGACCGTCGCCGGTCAGGAGCGCAACATCGTGCTCAAGCTCGAGCGCGGCAGCGAGTACCCCGAGGGCTTCCTCACCGGGATAGAGAACTCCATCCGCCAGGCCGTCAGCGAGCAGGGAGGCACCAGCCGCCCCGTGACGATAGGCGAGAACGACTACAACGCGGCCTACGCCGGCCGCGGCTACATCAGCGAGAGCGCCGCCGAGCGCCTGGTCGCGGCTCAGACCGGCGTCAGCAACCCGCAGTTCGTTGTCAAAGATTACGAGCTGGACGACGGCGACTACGAGGTGGAGCTGATAGTCGACGGCGTGGAGTACGAGTACGAGGTCGACGCCTACACCGGCCGAGTGACCGAGGTCGAGCGCGACGACGACGGACTTGACGACCGCTACGACGATATTTACGACGATGTCTACGACGACCGCTGGGACGATCTCGACGACCTCTACGACGACGACCGCTACGATGACTGGGACGACGATGACGATGACTGGGATGACGACGATGACGATGACGACTGGGACGACGATTGGGATGACGATGACTGGGATGACGACTGGGACGACTGAGCGGTTAATCGAGATTTAACCCGGATTTCACGTGGATTTGATGTAAAATCCTGCCGATTATGATATTCTCGTAAAAACCCACGCGCCGGCCTTGAAAACAGACCGGCGCGCGGATTTATGGGGGATGAAGATGGTCTCTACGAAGCAGGACATAATTGAATGGGTGCTCGCGGCCAAGGAGGACTCCGACGCAGCCGACAGCCTGATAAGCCAGTACATGGGCTTCATCCGCGCCGAGGCCAAAAAGCTCAGCTTCGGCGACGGCGAGGACGAGCTGAGCATAGCCATGCTCGCGTTCTACGAGGCCGTGCTCGGCTACGAGAAATCGCGCGGGAGCTTCCTCGGCTTCGCCGCGAAGGTGATACGCTCACGCCTTATAGACTACCACCGCGCCGAGAGCCGCCACCGCGGCCACGGCTCGCTGAACGAGCGCGCGGGCGAGGACGGAGCCGAGCTTTTGGAGCTGCTGCCCGACACGCGCGACGACATAGAGGAGCTGAACACCCGCGAGGCGGCGCAGGGCGAGATAGAGGAGTTCGCCCGGACGCTGGCCGCCTTCGGCCTGACCTTCTCCGACGTCGCGGACAACTGCCCGAAGCAGGAGCGCACGCTCCGCGCCTGCCTCGACGCCCTGAACTATGCGAGGCGGCGGCCGGAGCTGCTCGCGGCCGTGGAAAGGAGCGGCAAGCTGCCCATTGCTGAGCTGGCCTCCGGCGCGGGAGCGGAGCGCAAGACGCTGGAGCGGCACAGAAAGTACCTGGTCGCCATGCTGCTCGCGTTCACCAACGGATTTGAGATAATACGCGGCCACCTGTGCAGGCTCGACGCCGGGAGGGGGACATAATGAAATACCTGATACTTGAGTCCCGCGCCGCCTACTGCGTCGCCCTCGGCGAGGACGGGCGCTGCGTCAAGTGCGCCAACATGCGCTACGAGGTCGGCGACAGGGTGGAGGACGTTGTCGAGCTGAAGCTGCCCGAGCGCCGCGACAGACGCCGGACGGTGCGCATGATCTCGCTCTGCGCGGGGCTGGCCGCCTGCGTGTGCATAGCCTTCTTCGGCTGGTACCGCCCAAATTACGCGGCCTACGGCACCATGCGCATGAGCATCAACCCGGACGTGGAGCTGACGCTCAGCCGCACGGAGCGAGTCCTGGACGCCGAGGCGCTGAACGCCGACGGCGCCGCGCTGCTGGAGGGCATGGACTTCTCTGGCATGGACGCCCGGGAGGCGGCGGAAGCCCTGGTCGCGCAGTCCATCGCCGGCGGCTTCCTCGCCGAGGGCGGACAGGTGACCGTCTCCGTGGACGGCGGCAGCGAGAGCTGGCGCAGCGAGACCGAGCAGGACACGCTTGAAGCGCTCGAGCAGCGCTACGGCGGCTTTGCGATAATCCGCACGCCGGACGACCCGGTGATCACCATCCCGGTTCCGACGCCGACGCCTAGCCCGACGCCGTCGCCGACCGCCGCTCCAACGCCGATCACCGGTGTAACCGATGACGACGGCCGCTATGACGATGATGACGACGATGACGATGATTGGGATGACAATGACGCCGGAGACGATGATGACGATTGGGACGACTGAGCGCAGCGTCGGCCAAAGCGGCAAAAACCGGCAGCCTTAGGGCTGCCGGTTTTTGATGTAGGCGTATGTCCGCCGAGGCGTTATTTGGCGGTGGGGAAGACCTCCAGCTCTATGTCGCTGAGAGGATAGCTGACGCAGGGGTGGATCCAGCCGAACTTTTTGTCGGCTATCCTGCGCCCGTCGGCGTCGGAGGGGACATAGACCTGGCCGCTGATGAGGCGGGAGTGGCACCAGCCGCACTCGCCGCTGCGGCAGTGGCTGGGAGCCTTTATGGCCGCGCGCTCCATCGCCCAGAGCAGGCTCTCGTCCGCCTTGCAGCCGACCGTGGTTTTCTCGCCGTGTATCAGCACGGTGAGCTTGTACTCGCGGCCGATCTGCTCCTTGGGGTAGTCGGCGTTGTTCACGACGCCCATGTAGTCACCGGACATCTCCGCGCGGTAGCGGCGCTTGGGCAGACCCAGCTTTTTGCACTCGCCCTCACAGAAGGTGTACATCGCCTTGGGGCCGCACATGAGCACGCTGTAGTCGCCGTCTCCGGCGTACTTTTTGATCAGCTCGGCGTTGATGAAGCCGTGCTCGTAGCCCTCGCGCTCCTCGTCCGAGAGCACGTGCACCACTTTGACGCGGCCGCCGCTTTGCGCGGCGAGGGCTTCGATCTCGTCCTTGAGCAGTATGCCGTCCGCAGTGCGCGAGCCGTACAGTATGGTGAGGTCAAAGTCCTCCAGGCCGCTGACTATGGCGGCGGCCATGGAGTAGAACGGCGTGATGCCGCTGCCGCCGGCGAGGGCGACGACGTGCTTCGCGTCGCGCAGGCTCTGGTAGTAGAAGTCGCCCAGCGGACCGGAGATATCCACCCGGTCGCCCTGCTTCCAGTTGTCGAGGATGTACGCCGAGGCGTAGGCTGGGTTGGTGCGCTTTATCGTGAGCGTGTAGCTGGTGTTCTCGGTGCCGAGCGCGTCCGCCGGGTTGGAGCGTATGGTGTACGGCTTGTTGACAAGCGCGCCGTCTATGTTCAACGCGACGGAGACGTACTGGCTGGCGCGGAAGAAGGCCAGCTCGGAGGTCCCTCTGGCCGCGTCGGGCGTGAGGACAAAGCTCTTGGCGTCGCCGTGATCCGTGACCGAGGCGATGACGCAGTGCTGCACGGCGGGGTGCAGGCGCCGGGCGAGCACGTTGGCGTTGAACACGCTGCTGGGTATGGTGTCCGGGGCGGCGGCTATGGCCTCGTTGCGGGTCTTTACCTGGTGCAGAAAAGGACCTGTCGAAACGCCCTTGAGCAGACTCTTGTCATAGTTGTACTTGGCCATCTTACTTGCCCTCCTTCTGCATGTCCAGCAGCATATATCTCGCCTGCTCCGCGCCGGAGAGATACGCCTGGGAGAAGCCGTCCATCTGTGTGCCGTGCCCGCCGCAGAAGCGCAGGCCGTGTATCGTGTAGTCCAGCTTGTGGCCGCACTGTACGCGCGGGAACATGCCGTCCCACGTCGCCGGCTCGTAGCCGTAGACGTCGCCTCGGGGCGTGCCGAGGTATCTGGCCCAGGTCACCGGCGTCGCGATGACTATCTCCTCTATGTGGTCATGTATGTTGCAGCCGGTTATGGACTCATAGCGCTCCACGCACTCGCGCGCTATGCGATCCTTGAGCTTGAAGTACTCCTCCTCCTTGACATCCGCAAAGGGGTCGCCCGTGTAGAACTTGGCAAACTCTATCATGCAGCGGTGCTCGCCGGATATGCCGGGGATGGCGTTGTCGAGAATGGTGACGGAGAAGTCCTTGTGGGTGTCTATGCTGTCGTCGGACAGGTACTGCATGTGGTTGTCCGGGTTGTGCCTCACAAAGGTGTCGTAGCCTCTCAGACCCAGCTCCTCGGCGGATGCGTCCAGACCCATGTAGACGGTGAGCGGCGCCTGGGCGAGCTTCTGCGCGTTCATCATGCGCCTGTTGCGCTCCGGCACCTCGCTTTTGTCCATGAGCCTGTCGAACACCACGTGCGGCATCAGGTTGGATATGACCCACTCGCAGGGTATGTATTCGCCCGAGGCCAGCTCCACGCCGCGGACACGGTTGTCCTTCACGTCAATGCGCGTGACCTCTGCGTTGTACCATACGTCGCCGCCCAGGGCGCGTATCCTCGCGTCAAAGGCGAGCGAGATCTCGTGGCTGCGGCCGTGCGCCACCCAGGGCATCTGCGTTAGATACATATATGTCATGTAGGCGTAGACCGCGAAGGACATGCTCTTGGAGTCCGCCGAAACGTACGTCCAGTAGCTCTCAAAGATGTGCTTGGCCTTTTCCGGCAGCCCGACGCGGTCGCAGACCTCGTCGCAGGTCATCGGCACCAGCTTCATGAGGTCGCCGTACTTGAGCAGCATCTCCACCTTGGCCAGCCCCTCCGGCTCGTTGTTGTGCTCGGCCAGCCAGTTTACGCCGTCTTCTATCATGCGCGCCATTTCCATGATGGTCGTCATCGGCCCGCGCGAGCCGGGCACCTGGCGCTCCATCTCGTCGATGAAGGCCTGCACGCCCACGGGCATCTCCACGTTGAAGCCGCCCTCGTCGGTGGCTATGGCGCAGAAGGCCTCGTTCACGGCGCGCCAGTCCACGTCCAGCCGGTACTTGTCGTCGAGCAGCTCGCGCACAGCGCCCTTCGGACGCCCCTCTTTGCCGTCACCCATCTGGCACAGCTCATGAAGCGCGGACTCAAACTCATACGCGCCCCTCTTGAAGCTTGTCGCGCAGCCTCCGGGCAGGTTGTGCTTTTCAAGCACCAGCACCTTTTTGCCCTCGCTGGCCAGATAGGCGGCCGCCGAAAGCCCGCCGTTGCCGGCGCCCACGACGATTACGTCATATTTCTGCATGCCGTATCTCCCTTTCCTGAAATAATGTTGGTGGTTATACCAAGTTGACAACAGTTTAACACATTGTGTCCGACACTTCAATGCCTTTGTGAAAAAAACTCCGGCCGGGCGAAGTCCGGTCGGAGTCTCATTTTTCATATTTGCGCCCCAGCTCGCTCATGCCGAGCCTGAGCATGCGCTCCACGCACTCCGCGGCGGCGTCCTCGTCCTTTGCGCGTATGTGGTCGAGCAGCTCCTTGTGCATGGCGGCCTCGGCGGCTATGTCGGCGTTGCGCATGGTGTAGTACCTGGTTATCAGCGTGGTGATAACCGGCTCGAACGCACGGAACATGATGGAAAAGATGCTGTTTCCCGACGCCTGCGTGAGCATGTAGTGATAGCGGTAAACTATCCCGGGCAGGTCGTCGCGCTCGTCCTCCATGCGGTCGGCTATGGCCTGCATCTCCTCCAGCGTGCTGTCGTAGATATTGCGGCAGGCTCTGCGCGCGCAGCCGGTCTCCAGCCAGATGCGGGCGTCCATCATGTCGTGGAACAGCGGCTCGTCTATTTCGATGGAGCCGTAGCCCACAAGCGCGGAGAGCGACTGGGGCGTGGGGTGCTTGCGGTAGTCGGCCACTACCGTGCCGCGCCTCGGTTCGACCTTCAGAAAGCCCTGGCTCTCCAGCTGGAGCACCGCGTGGTGCAGGGAGCTGCGGCTCACGCCCAGCTGCTCGGCCATGTCCCGCTCCGCGGGGAGCCACTCTCCCGGGCGCAGCTCGCCGGAGAGGATTTTGCCCAGGAGGGCGCGCGCTATTTTTTCGGTGAGCGGCTCCGCGCTCAGACGCTCGAAATTCGTCATATCCTGCGCCACTCCGTTTCAGGCTCCGGCCGGTCAGGCGTGCCGCCGGGCGCCGCCGCAGACTGCGGCGGACGGTCGTATAAGCCATTATATCACTGCGCCGCGCACTTTTCAATCGTGGCAGAGCCGCTTGCATACTCATTCGGGACGTGGTATATTATACGCTGTAGAGATGAGTTTTGGGGAGAGAACTCTAGCGGAGGAAGGTCGTTTTATGAGAGACTACAAAGTGGAATTTGAAAAGCGGGTGGAGTTCATACGCTCCCGCCTCGCCGCCGCGCACGCCAGGGGCATCGTCTTCGGCAACTCCGGCGGCAAGGACAGCGCCCTGGTCGGCATCCTGTGCAAGGCCGCGTGCGACAACACTGTCGGCATCATCATGCCCTGCGCCAGCCGCCGAAACTACGGCATGGACAGGGACGACGGCATGGAGGTCGCCGAGCAGTTCAACATCGAGACTCGCGTCGTAGACCTCACGCCGGTGCGCGAGGCCGAGCTGGCCGCGCTCGAGGGCGTGACGGAGCTGACGGACATGGCCGTCGCCAACATCGCCCCGCGTCTGCGCATGGTCACGCTCTACGCCATCGCCCACGCCGAGGGGCGCATCGTCGCCGGCACCGGCAACGCCAGCGAGGCCTACGTCGGCTACTTCACCAAGTGGGGCGACGGCGCGCACGACTTCAACCCCATCGCGGACTTGACCGTGACCGAGATCTACGAGTTCCTCGAGTACCTGCACGCCCCGCGCGCGATAATCGAAAAGGCGCCCAGCGCCGGCCTCTTTGAGGGGCAGACCGACGAGGCGGAGATGGGCATCACCTACGCCGCCATCGACGCCTACATCTCCGGCCGGCCCGTCAGCGACCACGACCGCGCCGTCATAGAGCGCATGCACCGCGCAAGCGAACACAAGCGCGAGCCTATCGCGCGCTACGAGGGCTGAATACGCGAAAAACTCAAGCTCCAAGGCCTGCATACAAGCCTTGGAGCTTTTTCACAATCCAGAAGTGCGATATTTCGCACATCCGTCAATTGACGCGGCGGACTTCACGTGCTATGCTGAATGTGGGCGATGTGGTATATTTCGCACATAACGCTTTGGGATACGGGAGGGTGCAGCGTGAAAACGGTGTATATTACCATGATAGCGGACTGTCTTGTGACGTTTTGCATGGCGGCGCTCTGCGCCTGCGTCTATTTGCTGGGGCTGGCGAGCTGGCTGGAGTGGATACGGGTCTTGTACGCCATCGCCGCCATCGCGCTGGGCATTGTGATCGCGGTAAACCGCGAGCTCATCCGCCGCAGCAAGGACGAGATGGTAAAGTACCTGCTGGGGAAGATAGACACTCTCCTGCTGCGGGCATCGGAAATATTTGCGTTTGCCCTGGTGATAGTAACGGCGATTTGGCTGGAAGGAAACGGCGGAGCCGTCGCCGCGCTCCTGTGCATATGGCTGTTCGCGGTATTCACAGCCCGCCTGATAATGTTCCGCCGCTACGACCGGGCGGGGGTTGAATAGTGCGCTCTGCGCCTGCTCTGTGCTGCGCGCCGGCCTTTATCTGCTACGACAGGATAGGAAACAAAGATGACTGACGACAACATCCTGCTGAAAAACGACATAAGCGTCTACCGCGAGCGGCTGGGGCTGACTCAGGGCGAACTGGCTTTGAAGTGCGGCGTGCGGCGCGAGACCATCGTCAACCTCGAGCGGGGGAAATACAATCCCTCGCTCAAGCTGGCGCTGAAAGTCTGCGCCGCGCTGCAAGCGAGGGTGGAGGACATATTCTGGCTGGAGGGGTGAATTCACGCCTCCAGCTTTTTCTTTGCGCCGCTGACGGACTTGACAAATGCCACGGTGGCGCGCCAGCAGAGCAGGCCGAGCGCGGCGAGCAGCACGCCGGTGAGGCAGGCAAGGACGAAGCCGAGCCAGGGTTCCGCCGTCCAGCCGCCTATCTGGAACATGACCCAGGGCAGGGGGTTGCCCGCCAGCTCAAAGACGAGGTTCACCGCGCCGATCACCGGGCAGACCACGCCGCAAAGCAAAAAGGCCACGGCGCAGATGCCGGTGACCGGCAGGATAATAATCCCGCCCAGCCCCGCATAGCTGTAGAACGCGGCCAGCAGGCCTAGCTTGCGCCAGGAAAAGCGCGGCGACTTGGCTATCGCGTCGCCCAGATACCCGGCGGCGAGGGAGCGCGCGCTGCCCAGCCGCGCCTCGATCTCCCCGCCCGACAGCCCGGCCGCGGAGAGCTCAGCGATCTCGCTTTTCAGCTCGTTGACTATGTCCACGCGCTCGGCCACCGGCAGGCGGCGGAGCCTGCGGTCGACCTCGCCGAGGTATTTTTCCATAAAGTCATTCATTGCCTTCGTCCCCTTCCAGGTCTTCTATGGCGGCTCTCAAGTCCGCCCACTCACGCCGCATCGCGGCCAGGTATTCGCGCCCCGCGTCCGTGAGCGCGTAGTATTTGCGCGGCGGCAGCCCCTCCGCCGTCTCCTGCCAGCTGGCCGTCAGACAGCCGTCCTTTTGCAGCCGGCGGAGCAGGGGGTATATCGTGCTCTCCTTCGTCGCCACTATCGGCGAGCGCTCGAGAGTGCTTATAAGCTCGTAGCCGTAGCGCGGCTTTTTATCTATCAGCAGCAGTATGCAGAATTCCAGCGTCCCGCGCTTTATCTGACTGCGCCACTCGTCGACGTTCATGTGCCTCGCCTCCAGTGGGTACATCGTACCACACAGTATATAGCATGTCAAGGGTATATCGCAAAATTCCGGCCATTTGAGGGGCGAGTTCGGTAAAAAGTTAGCAAATTGTTTGACAAACTGGTCAATATATACTATAATTTTTCTACATACGAACGGCAACTTGTGCAATTGTCAGGACTGACCACGACCAGATGGCCGGTCTAACGAACTTATAAGGGGGTCAAACATGAAGGATCTAAAACACCTCATATATTTTGAGGATCTGCTGCAGGAGGCGCAGAACGAGCTTGTGACTCAGGCCGTCAACGAGGGGAAGACGGCGCTGGGCTACAACTGCTACTACATACCGGAGGTACTGCTGAACCTGCCGGGCTGCTTTTCCTCTCGTCTGCGCGCGCCGCGGTGCACTTCGCCGGACATTGCGACCTACTACATGACCAACCGCAACTGTCCCTACGTCCGCAGCATACTCGAGCGCGCGATAGAGGGCGGCTACAACTACCTCAGCGCGCTGTTCGGCGCCGAGGGCTGCGCCGCGATGGAGCGCATGGAGGAGCACTTCTTCCTGCTCAACCCCGTCAAGCACGACAACTTTTTCGTAACCATCATCGACCCTCCCATGAAGGGCGACCAGACCTCGCTGGACTACTACAAGGCTCAGCTCAAGCTGAAAGTCGTGGACGCGCTGCACGACCGCCTGGGCGTGGACACCTCCGACGCGGCCATGCGTCAGGCGGTGGCCGAGTTCAACGAGCTGTGCGACGTTGTGACCGAGATAGGCAACTTCCGCAAGCTGGACAATCCGCCGATAACGGGCTATGAATTCCACGTGATACAGCTGGTCAGCCAGGTGTGTCCGCACTATCTCATACTGCCCTACCTCAAGGAGACGCTGGAGGAGCTGAAGACCCGCGAGCCGGAGCCGAAGTTCCCGTTCCGCGCCCGCATCGCCATCGCGGGCAGCGAGATAGACGACCCCGAGTTCACCAAGCTGGTGGAGATGTGCGGCGCGATGGTCGTGGCCGACCGCTACTGCTTCGGCAGCTTCCCGAGCCGCGAGCGCATCGAGATAGCCGAGGGCGAGGACGCCTTCGACGCCATCTGCCGCCACTACCTGCACTGGAACCAGTGCGCGAGATTCATGAGCGGCGACAAGATAGACCAGCGCCACACCGAGCTCAAGCGCCTGGTGGACGAGTACAAGGCCGACGGCATCGTATACGAGAGCATGAAGTTCTGCGAGTTCTGGAGCTATGAGAAGGTCCTGGCCTCTCACGTGCTGCAGACGGAGATGGATGTGCCCTGCTGCACTATCGAGAAGGAGTACGCCCTCGGCTCGGTCGGACAGCTCCGCACCCGCTTCCAGGCCTTTGTCGAGAGCCTGGAGATCAAACACATCCAGGCAAAGGAGGCAGCACGATGAAAAACCCCATCACAGCCTTTATAGACAAGAAGCTGCAGCGGTTCGACCCCGTCTGGCAGGCCGAAAACGGCAAGGGCGGCCTCCGCAGCCGCTTTTACGACAAGACCGGCATCGCCAAATACCGCGAGTGGCGCGGCGTGCACGACACGCTCTCTGACTACCTGGCCTGGCTGAACAACCTCAAGAGCATGGGTCTGATGGTCGCCAGCGCCCCGATACCCGTGCTCAAGGGCATATGGGAGTACCGCTGGATGGGCTCCTACCTCGGCACCTTTGCGTTCATCGACCGCCTGTTCGAGGGCTATCGCGGCCCGGAGCTGAAGATAGCCCACCTGAACATGCACGCCATAGTGCAGAGCCTGACGAAGAAGATAGCGCTCGTCCTCGCCAACGACCGGCGCCTGGGCGGCGGACCGCTGACCGAAAAGATGGTGCCCATGGACGAGGTTCTGCCCCCGCTGTTCATGACCGGCTTCGCCAACCTCATCCCCATCCCGCTGCAGACCCTGCCCGAGTTCATAATCTGCGACATAGACCAGCAGCTCGAGCCGTTCTACATAGACGTGGCGGAGAGCTTCGGCCTCGCCGCCGACGTCTGCTCGCGCTGCTCGGCCGAGACGGGCGTCACGTTCAACGACGACTTCCCGCTCATCGGCAAGGCCTTCCTCTCCACCAACATGCCCTGCAACGCCAGCGAGGCGACCAGCATGTTCCAGCGCCGCCGCATAGACCTGCCCGACTTCCCCGTGACCCTGGCCATGATACACAACGAGCCGGGCGCGCACCCCTATTCGACGCAGATGCTGCGCGACGCGATAAAGTTCATAGAGGACGAGTACAACGAGGTCTACGACTGGGACGCCCTGTTCGCGCGCGCCAAGCAGATGAACGAGCAGAACCAGATAGAGCTGGAGAAGTGGGACTTCTTCAAGACCGAGTACAGCCCGCTGTGCGGCATAGCCGAGACGCTCTACCGCCTCTACTCCTGGGCCAGCGTCAACGGCCAGGAGGACTACTTCACGAAGGTCGACCGCAAGGTCATCAAGATAATGCGCCGCTGCTACGAGAAGAAATACAAGCCCTTCGGCGGCAAGACGCGCCACCGCGCCTTCCTCTGGGGACCGAGCGCGGTGTACTACACCGACTTCCCGACCTGGATACAGAACTGCTGGGGCGTCAACATCGTGCTGAACATGGACTCCACCATGGGTCACAACATGATAAGCACCGACGACCCGGAGCAGGCGATACAGGACCTGGCTCTGTTCAGCGAGAAGGGCGTCATGCGCCACCACGCCGTCGGCGGCTGGGACAACGTCAACGCCGTCTGGGACTGGGCCAAGAGCTTCAACTGCGACATGGTGCTCATGAACGACAACGTCGCCTGCAAGGGCATGAACGGCGTCCACGCCATGATGGAGGAGCAGGCGCGCGACCTGGGCTTCTACTTCATCTTTGTCGAGCACGACCTGGAGGACTGCCGCACCGTCTCGCGGCGCGACATGCGCAACATAGTCAACAACTACATGTCCGTCGTCGTCGGCGAGGAGCCGCTCGACCCCACGCTGGTGGACTTCGACGACTCCGAGGCGTGGTAAGAAAGGGAGGCTGCATATGAAAAAGAAGCTCATAGGAATCCTCGGCAAGCTGGCGCTGCTGCTTTTCGGCGCATTTGTTGCGACGTTCACGATATACATGTTCAACCTGGAGAACAAGCTTATCTATTACGTGATACGCCCCTTCCTGAACAAGCACTACGACAGCCAGAAGCGAGACCGCAGAATAGTGTGAGGCTTTGAGGTCAAACTGTCCAAAAAGGCGAGAGCCTTTTTGGACAGTTTTTTTGTTGCATTTTGCGCCGGTGAGCGTCTATAAATAAAATGAGAACCAGCCGGACGGGAGGGAGAGGCATGGTCGAGACCGGCAGCCGGTTTTTGGAGGAGCTGTACGAGCGCCACAGGCGGCTGATGTACGCCACGGCGCTGAAGTTCGTCAGCGACCAGCGCGCCGCGGAGGACATAGTCCACGACGCCGTGGTCAAGCTGTTGGAGAAGGAAGATACGCTGCGCACGCTTTCGTGCTGCACGTTGACAAGCTATGTCGTATACACGGTGAGGAACACCGCCGTCAGCCATTTGCGCCGCCAGGACGTGAGGAAGAAGCACCGCGTGGAGACGGAGTCGGACTGGGAGGCGGAGGACGCCGCGCCCGGGCCGGAGGAGCTGGCGATCCTGGCGGAGCGGCGCGAGACGCTGCGCCGCGCGTGGTCAAGGCTGGACGACGGCTCGAGAGATCTGCTGGCGGGCAAGTACATACTGGAAAAGAGCGACGATGAGATCGCCGAGGAGCTGGGCTGCGCTTCGGGCAGCGTGCGTATGAAGCTCACCCGCGCGCGGCGGCGCCTGCTGGAGACGATGAAAGAGGAGGAGGCAGACCATGGAAAGACGTGAGATGCTCAGGCAGAGCTATGAAGACGCGCTCCTGGCTCTGCTCATGGAGGACATAGCCGAGAGCGAGGGGGAGCGCTTCGAGCGCGAAGCCGCAGCTCTGCCGGACACCCCGGCGGAGCTGGACAGGCGCTGCCTGCGCGCCATACGCGCCAGCCGGGCGGGTAAACGCGCGCGGCGGGTTGCACGCAGAGCGTACAACCTCGTCAGCAAGGCGGCTGTCGCCGCCTTGATAGCCGTTGTGCTCGTCACCGGCGCGTTCGCCGCCTTCCCGCAGCTCAAGGTGGGGACGAAGAACATGATAATAGAAGTCAGAGACGTGGCGACGACCCTCTTTTTCGGCGAGGAAGAACAGTTCCTGCCCGAGGACACGACCGGGTTCCTGAAAGGCTGGACCTTCCCCTTGCCGGAGGAGTTCGAGCTTGTGGACAGCGATGAGAGCGTTTACTCCAGCTACCTGCGTTACAGCGACGGGGAGAGCGAGCTGAGCCTGGAGGTTCGGCTCATCATGGACGGCCTGTCCACCAGCATAAACACTGAGAACGCCCTCAGCGTGGACTACATCACGATTCACGGCATGGACGCCATGCTGGTCTGTCATGAGGAAGTGACCATACTGGTGATTGTGGACGCGGAGCACTCGCTGCTCATAAGCATGTACGCCGAAGGTATGGACAAGAACTCCGTTTTGGATGTCGCCCTCGGCGGAGTTTACGAGGACACTTGAAACTCCGTGCAAAACGCGGTATCATTCCCTGGGAGGGATGCGCGTGAAGATTTGGGCGCCGCCGGCGCGGGACGTGAAGTCCAACGCCGCTGTGGGTATAGCGCTGACGGTCGCGCTGGCGATGGCCTTGACCGTGGGCGCTGTGGTTCTGTTTGTGAAATACGACCTGGGCGCGTATTTCCTGCTTATCTGCGTCGTGGCCATAACGGCGCTGTGCATGGCTCTGGCCGTGAGTATGGGCAGGCGCGTGCGCCGCTCCACGCTGATCTTCTGCCTGGACGATGAGCGCCGGCTCTTTTTCATCGACGCCAACAAGTACACGGACTACCACAGGGGTCTTGCCGGGTACGCCGCCATGCAGCGCGAGGCTCACCGCGCGGTGCAGACGCTGTGTGCCCCGGGCGGTATGCTGGAGCGGTACATGGCCGAGCCAAAGAGCCTGGTGGGGCTGGAGCCTGAGATAACGGCCGTGGAGCGCCTGCGTGAGAAGCGGGAGCACGCGTACATCACCTGCCGCGCCAAGTACCCCAACGGCCGGGTGGAGCGGGCAAAAATAATGCTCGTCCACGGCTACGAGGACGAGGACTTGCTCTATCGCGAGCTGGAGCGGCTGCAGGTGCCGGAGCTGTAAAATAATAAAGCGGATTTGGCGCTGTTCAGCGCCAGATCCGCTTTGCGTTGTATTTTGCGAGAGCCTGTACGACAAGCGCCTCCAGCTCCTCGCCGTGGTCTTCCGCTGGGTCGTCGTATTCAAGCACGCTCTCCACGTAAAACTCAAAGGCGTCCTGCCCGTACCGGCTCCAGAGCTGAGCCAGCTCCCGGTTCCGGTGGCTGCCGGAGGCGAGCTTGAAGCGGTTGCTGTTTATGTCCGCCTTCGTGTCCTTGGACGCGCCGACGAACACGTCGCCGGTGGCCGTGCAGCGGATGGCCACCACGCCCATCTCCGTGTGGCGGCTTTTGTAGCTCTCCATCAGCTCTCTGCGTTTTTCCCTGTCCATTTGAACCTCCGAATGGCAAAGCTGTCGGCTCGGGGCGAGCCTCGAGCCGACAGCGGATTTTTGTGTTTGGCGTAGCTCACTTCGCGTACTCCACGGCCTTTGTCTCACGCAGCACGTGGACTTTGATCTGGCCGGGGTAGGTGAGTTCGCTCTCGATCTTCTTGGCGATGTCGCGCGCCAGCAGCACCATCTGATCCTCGCTGACCTGGTCGGGCTTGACCATGACGCGGATCTCGCGGCCGGCCTGTATGGCGTAGCAGCTCTCGATGCCGGGGAAACTGCGCGTGACCTCCTCGAGCTTTTCGAGGCGCTTGACGTAGTTTTCGATGTTCTCGCGCCTGGCTCCGGGGCGGGAGGCGGAGATGGCGTCGGCGGCCTGCACGAGACAGGCTATCACGCTGTGAGCCTCCACGTCGCCGTGGTGAGCCTCGATCGCGTGGATGACCTCGGGGGACTCCTTGTACTTGCGGGCGATGTCCACGCCGATGGTGACGTGGCTGCCTTCTACCTCGTGGTCGATGCTCTTGCCCAGGTCGTGCAGCAGTCCCGCGCGCTTGGCGGTGGTGACGTCCACGCCCAGCTCGGCGGCGAGCAGCCCCGCGATGTGCGCGACCTCGATGGAGTGGTTGAGGACGTTCTGCCCGTAGCTGGTGCGGTACTTCATGCGGCCGAGCAGGCGGATTATCTCCGGGTGCAGGCCGTGGATGTTCGTCTCGAACGCGGCGCGCTCGCCCTCCGCCTTGATGGTGGCGTTGACCTCGCGCTGGGCTTTGGCGACCATTTCCTCGATGCGCGCCGGGTGAATGCGCCCGTCCTGGATGAGCCGCTCGAGCGCTATGCGCGCTATCTCGCGCCTGACGGGGTCAAAGCTGGAGACGGTGATAGTCTCGGGGGTGTCGTCGATGATCAAATCGCAGCCGGTGAGCGTTTCTATGGAACGAATGTTGCGTCCCTCTCGTCCTATGATGCGGCCTTTCATCTCGTCGTTGGGGAGTGGTACGACGGAGACGGTGATTTCGCTGGCGTGATCTGCCGCGCAGCGCTGGATGGCGGTGGCGATGATCTCGCGGGCGCGCTCCTCGGCCTCGTCCTTGTACTTGGCCTCGACCTCGCGCACCTTGGCGGCCATTTCGTGCGTGACCTCGGTCTCAATGTTGGAGATAAGGTACTGCTTGGCCTCCTCCTGCGTGTAGCCGGAGATCTTCTCAAGCATTTCCAGCTGGCTCTTTTTTACAAGCTTGACCTCCTCCTGCATGGCCTCGGCCTGGGAGAGCTTCTGGTTGAGGCTCTCGGTCTTTTTCTCCAGGGCGTCGGTCTTGCGGTCGAGGTTCTCCTCCTTCTGCTGAAGGCGGCGCTCTTGCTTGGAGAGCTCGTTGCGGCGCTCTTTGACCTCGCGCTCATACTCCGTGCGGTTCTTGTGTATCTCCTCGCGCGCTTCGACAAGGGCTTCGCGCTTTTTGCTTTCAGCGGCCTTGATGGACTCGTTGATGATGCGCTTGGCCTCCTCCTCGGCGCTGGATATTTCGCGTTCGGCGACCTTTTTGCGGTACACAATACCCAGCAGGAACCCTATGACCAGCACCACGATCACGCCGATCACGATGCCTAGTATTTCCCAAAACATAGTTTCAGTCTATTCCTCCTTCTCTTTGTGATAGAACAATAAGGGGCGAGCGCCGCAAAGCGTCCGTCGCGCGGCGGCCCCGAAAGAGTTAATATCAAAGGGGTCTCCCCATGACCCCTGAAATATTATCATGTCATTTTACACCACGTGAAAGCGTTATGTCAAGCTTGTCAGGCGGTGAACAAATACTATTTTGGCGGCCGCGCCGGGATTGCACGGCGAGGAGCCAATAACTTGCAAAAGGGGATGCGCGTTTGGAAAACGCTCACATCAAGACACATACCGTGCTTGACACGCTGCTGAGCGCGGTCTCGGCCGCAGTCTGCGCGGCCATGCTCTGCGCGGCGGCGGCCTACGTGCTGCTGGACGCCCCGCGGCACGGCGCGGCTATCTGCCTCGCGGGCGTGGCCGCGGCGCTGCTGCTTGCGCTGCCGGCGAGGGGGACGCGGCGCTTTTCGGCCGCAAAACTGGGCGCCGCCGTGGCTCTTACAGCCCTGGCCGTGCGCGCGGCCTACACTTTGAGCGTGGAGACCGTGCCGGTCAGCGACTTCGAGCTGCTGTATTCCGCGGCTCAGGAAGTGGCCGGGGGCAATCCCGGCGCGCTGAGCGGGGAGTATTTCGAGCTTTGGGGCTATCAGAAGCCCTTCGTGTACTATGAGGCGCTGGTCATAGCCCTCGGCGGAGGTACGACCGCGCTGGGGCTGCTGAACGCCGCCTGGGGCGCGCTGACGGCCTGGCTGGTGTTCGCGACAGCGAGGCGCTTTGCTCCGGACGGGGCGGCCTTCGCCGCCGCGCTGCTCTACGCGCTAAGCCCCGGGGCGATAATGCTCACACCGGTGGCGACAAACCAGTGCGTGTCGCTCGCGCTTATACTCCTGGGCGTGTATCTGGCGGTGTCCGGCTCCGGCTGGCGTCGCGCCGCATTGGCGGGCTGCGCGCTCGCGGCGGGGAACCTGATGCGCCCGGAGGGGATAATCGCCGTGGGCGGCCTCGCCGTCGCCGCCGTGCTCGCGCTCGCGCGCGGGGAGGACTGGAGGGCGCTGCTGCGAGACCTCGCCGCGCTGCTGCTGGCTTATTTCGCGCTGCAATTGGCCGTGGGACTGCTCGTCCCCGGCGGAATAGGCAACGCCGCGCCGGAGTGGAAGTTCGTGCTCGGCCTGGACACGGCGAGCGGCGGGCGCTACTCCGACGCCAACGCCTGGATACTCGAGCTGGAGAGCGCGGGCGAGCGCCGCGCCGCCGCGCTGGACGCGATACGCGCCTCGCTCTCCGACGCGGGCGGAGCCGGAGGCGTGCTGGGCTTCTTCGCCGGGAAGGCGGCGAGCTTCTGGGGCGGCTACGCCGACAGCTGGCTGGGCGTCGAGCACGCCTCGGACTACTTCATGCGCCTGGCCGAGCGCGCGACGTTCATCGCCATGTGCGCGCTCGCCGCTGTGGGCAGCCTGAAGCGGCGCTCCGGCGCGGCTCACGCCGCCGTGAAGGCTGCGGTGGCGATAAACTTTGCGGCCTATCTGCTGATAGAGGTGCAGTCGCGCTACCGCTATTTCGTGCTGCCGTTTTTGTGCATCCTCGCCGCGGCGGGGCTGGAAACGCTGGCTGAGTGTAGACATCGGGCGAAAAAACGTGTATAATACTATGATGCCCAATAATTTGGATGGATGAGGGAGAGCGTATGTCCTACCTTACTTATATATTCCCCGTTCTTGCGGCTTTCTTCGTTATAATGGTCGCGCGGCGCTGGATGCCGGCCTTTGCCGACTCGCGCCTGCCCGCAGACCCCGAGACGGGACGCGCGGAAAAGCCCAGGTTCGGCTTTGAAAGCCGCGAGGGGCGGCTGGTGAAGCTAGACGCGCTGCTCTGCCTGATTATCACCGTGTGCTACGCCGTGGTGGCCTTCACCGGCCTGGGCGACACGACCGCTCCGCAGAGCTGGTGCCGCTTTACCGAGCGCGGCCGGTACGCGCTCATCGACCTCGGCGAGGAGTACGACATAGGCATCGTGCGCTATTACACAGGACTGCACACCGGCAGGTACGAGATGCAGTTTTCCACGGACGGCACCACCTGGTGGGACGCCGGAACGCTGGAGCAGGAGTACGCCGACCTCTTTAAATGGCAGGACTTCTTCCCCGCGAGCGAGGGCGTGGAGGAGACGACCACGCGCTACATACGGCTCGTGGCCTCGGCCGAGCTGAGCCTCGGCGAGCTCGCCATATATGACTCCGAAGGCACGCAGCTTGACGCATCCGGTTTTGAATACGACGCCGGCTGCACGCCGCTGTTCGACGAGCAGGACACCGTGCCGGTGCGCCCGTCGTACATGAACAGCAGCTACTTTGACGAGATATACCACGCGCGCACGGCGCTGGAGCACATAGAGAACGTCTACCCCTATGAGATAACCCACCCGCCGCTGGGCAAGGAGATAATCGGCATAGGCATCCGCCTGTTCGGCATGACGCCCTTCGGCTGGCGCTTCATGGGCACGCTTTTCGGCGTGCTGATGCTGCCCATCCTGTACGTGTTCCTCAAGCGCATGACGCGCTCGAGCGCGATAAGCGCCTGCGGCACGATCATCTTCGCGTTTGACTTCATGCACTTCGTGCAGACGCGCATCGCCACCATAGACACGTACAGCGTGTTCTTCATACTGCTGATGTACCTGTTCATGTGGCGCTTCGTCAGCGGGGGCAAGTGGCGGTATCTGGCGCTGTCGGGCGTATTCTTCGGCCTGGGCGCGGCCAGCAAGTGGACGTGCATCTACGCCGGAGGCGGCCTCGCCGTCATCTGGCTGGTATACTGGATAACGCAGGTGAAAAAGCCCGGCTTTGCCAAGCGCTTTATCGGCAACTGCGCGTTCTGCCTGCTGTTCTTCGTGGCCATACCGGCGGCGATATACTATGTCAGCTACTACCACTACGGCACGGCCAGCGGCCTGGACGGAGGCGTGGGGATGTTCTTCACCCGCGACTACTTCGACGTCGTGTGGGACAACCAGGTCTACATGTGGGAGTACCACTCCGACCTCGTCAGCACGCACCCGTACTCCTCGCGCTGGTATCAGTGGCTGGTGGACGCCAGGCCGATACTCTACTACCTCGAATACTTCGACGACGGCACGAAGATGGCCTTCGGCGCCTTCCTGAACCCCGTGTTCTGCTGGGCGGGTCTGCTGGCCATGATAGCCAACGGCATCTTCGCCGTCAAAGACCGCGACGGCAAGAGCGCGTTCATAGTCATCGGCTATCTGGCTCAGCTCCTGCCCTGGGTACTGGTCACCAGGCTTACCTTCGCCTACCACTACTTCCCCAGCTCGGTGTTCATGCTGCTGGCTCTCTGCCATGTGTGGGAGCGATTGAAGCAGCAGGGCATCTTCAGGTGGCAGCGCAACATGTACGCGGTCACCGGCGTCTGCGCCGGACTGTTCGTGGCGTACTACCCGGTGCTGACCGGACTGCGCACGGCTATCTGGTATACGCGCGGCTTCCTGCGCTGGTTCCCCAGCTGGCCGTTCTGATTCGCAGACACTTTACGATACCGCCGCGCACGGCGGAGCTTTGCGGGGCTTGCCCTGATAGATTTAACGTTGTTGGGAGATAATAACCAATGTTTCTCGCGGATTATCATGTACACAGCAGCTGCTCGTTCGACGCGGCAGACCGCATGGCGGCGATGGCCAGGGCCGAGCTCAAGATTGGCGTCGCCGAGATATGCTTCACCGACCACGCCGATTTCGGCGACCAGCAGACCATACAGCTCGGGCCTGAGCGCTTCCAGCTCCCCAAGAGCCAGGTAAAGCAGTTCATCGAGGCCATGGAGAAGGCGCCCGAGGGCATAGACATCAAGCTCGGCCTGGAGCTGGGCGAGGGCAACCACGACCCGGCGCGCGCCAAGCGCGTCTACGCGATGCCGGAGTACGACTTCATCCTCGGCTCGCTGCACAACCTGAGGGACGAGCAGGACTTCTACTACATCAAGTACGAGAGCTACGACCAGTGCTGGGAGCTGTACGACAGGTACCTGGACGAGCTGATCGAGCTGGCCGGCATAAACTGCTTCGACTGCATGGCGCACATAGGCTACTGCCTGCGCTACATGCACAGGCAGGGCTTCGACGCCGAGATAACCATGGAGCGCTACGGCGGCAAGCTGGACACGCTGCTGCGTATGCTGATAGAAAACGGCAAGGGCATAGAGCTGAACGTCGCAGACCTCGTCCCCGGCGGGCACGACGCGCCGGGCGAGCACGCCGATCCGCTGCTCAAGCCGGTGCCGAGCATAGAGATACTCCGCCGCTACCGCGAGCTGGGCGGGGACATCATCACCGTCGGCTCCGACGCCCACTCGGTAAAAGCCGCGGGCGTGGGTCTGCGCGAGGGCTATCAGCTGCTGAGCGACATCGGCTTCAGGTACGTAGCCGTGTACAAGCGGCACAAGCCCGAGTTCAAGAGAATTGAGGTATAAGGAGGCACGACCATGTACGCAATCGGCTCCGACCACGGGGGCTACGCCCTCAAGCAGGAGATAATGAAGCACCTTTCTGAGCGCGGCATAGCCTACCGCGACTACGGCACCTACAGCGAGGAGAGCTGCGACTACCCCGACTACGGCGAGGCCGTGGGCAGGGCGGTGGCCTCCGGCGAGTGTGAGCGCGGCATAGTGGTCTGCGGCACCGGCATAGGCATCTCCATCGCCGCGAACAAGGTGCGCGGCGTGCGCTGCGCGCTGTGCGGCGACTGCTTCAGCGCGCAGATGGCTCGCGAGCACAACGACGCCAACGTGCTCGCCCTCGGCGCGCGCGTCCTGGGCGCGGGACTGGCGCTGAAGATAGTGGACACCTTCCTGGACTCGTCCTTCGCCGGCGGCCGGCACGAGCGCCGCGTGGCCAAGCTGATGGCCATAGAGGGCGGGGAGTAAGCCATGGCAGTCAAACGCGGCCGCGAGGTATACCGCGGCAGACGCAAGCGGCTGAACGTCATGGGCGTCGTCTTCGGCGCCATAGCGGTGCTGCTGCTGATAATGATAGTGCTGTTCTACGGCCTGCAGCGCTACATCGTGTTCGAGCACGACGGCATCTCCGTCGTGCTGCCCGGCGCGCAGTCCGACGCCTCGTCCGGCGACGGCACGGCCACGGACGGCGAGCTGACGCAGGTCAACGCCGCGCTCACGGTGGAGGACCCTGACTACTCCTCCCTGGCGGCGACGGCGGGCGAGGGGCTGAGCGATATGTTAGGCGTGTTCGTCCCGGCTGCGGACGTGACTCTGTCCGGCGTGGGCAGGTATATGTCCGTCATGTCCTCCTACGGAGCCAACGCCCTGGTGCTGGAGGTCAAGCCCGTCAGCGGCCAGCTGGTCTGGGCGTCGTCCTCGGAGACGGCGGCCGGATACGGCACCAACGGCACGACGGATCTGGCTCAGCTGGTGGCCGCGCTCAGGCAGCAGGACAGCGACATATACCTGGTCGCGCAGGTCTGCTGCTGCATAGACGGCCTGCTGCCGACGCGCAACCCCGCCACGGCGCTCACGCTCAGCACCGGCGCGGCCTACACCGACAGCGAGGGCGCGTGGCTCGACCCGTATAACTCCACCGTGTCACAGTACATAATCGAGCTGTGCGAGGAGCTTATCGGCATGGGCTTTGACGAGATACTGCTCAAGAGCCTGTCCATGCCCGTCACCGACGCGGCCATAGGCTACAACGTACAGCTGAGCAGCACGCCCACGGCGGAGACGGCAATCTGCGGCCTGGCCATGGAGATAACCAACGCGCTCAGCTCCTACGACGTGCCCATATCCGCCATCCTCGACACCACCAGCCTGCGCAACGGCCTGGAGAGCCAGTCCGGGCAGAACCTGGAGGTCTTCGGCAAGCTGTTCGACAGGCTGTGCTCGGCCACGGACAGCGCCTGGCGCTCCAACGTGGACTTGAGCCTGATAGACGAATACCTGACCCTCGGCGACTCCGCGCAGCGGTACCTGCCGATAATGAGCTATGTGCCCGAGG
Source organism: uncultured Eubacteriales bacterium (assembly GCA_900543085.1). Classification (GTDB taxonomy): domain Bacteria; phylum Bacillota; class Clostridia; order Oscillospirales; family Oscillospiraceae; genus Scatomorpha; species Scatomorpha pullicola. The sequence goes on from UQQF01000005.1 coordinate 51,875, forward strand.
GCTACACCAGCTGCATAGTCCAGGTTCCGGAGTCTGTGCTCCCCGCGTCAGACAGCGGCACGACGGACAGCGCTGCGGCGTAAATAAAAAGCACCGGGACGGTAAAGACCGTCCCGGTGTTATTTTTGCGGCGCGAGGCTCAGAGCTTGTCGACCTCGCCCAGCCAGAGCGCGTTGCAGGCGTCGCTGGGCATCTTGTGGCCGTCGCGCGGGCTGAGGGTGAAGCCCATGACGGCGGGGCCGTCGGCGCTGGCGGAGCGCTTGAACTGCTGCACGAAGAAGCGGCGGCAGTAGCTGCGCAGCCAGTGTACCAGCGTGTCGTGGTCAAACTCGCCCTTGAAGGCCAGCTCGGCCAGGCGGAGCACCTTGGCGGGGGAGCCGCCGCGCATGACCATGTGGTACAGGAAGAAGTCCTGGAGGATGTAGGGACCCACGCTGTCCTCGCTCTTTTGCAGCAGCTCGCCCTCGTCGCCGATGGGCAGCAGCTCGGGCGTGACCGGGGTGTCCCAGATGTCGTGCAGGGCATCGGCGAGAACCTTGTCCTCGGTGGTCTCGGAGATGTACTTCACAACGGCGCGAACCATGGTCTTGGTCATGCCGGCGTTGATGTCGTAGTTGGAGATCTGGTCGCCGTTATAGGTGCACCAGCCGTCGGCCTGCTCGCTGAGATCCTTGGTGCCGACGTCGAGGCCGTCCACCTTGTTGGCGATGTCCAGCAGCACCATCGTGCGCTCGCGCGCCTGGGCGTTCTCGAAGACGACGCTGTGGTCGTTGAAGTCGTGGCCGATGGTCTCGAAGTGCTTCTTGACGCTCTCGCCTATGGGGATGACGCGCAGCTCCGCGCCGAGCTGCTCGGCGATGGTGATGGCGTTGTTCTTGGTGCGGTCGGTGGTGCCGAAGCAGGGCATCGTCACGGCGACGATGTTCTTGCGGGGCAGGCCGCAGATGTCCATGGCCTTGGCGCAGGCGAGCATGACCAGCGTGGAGTCGACGCCGCCGGAGACGCCAATGACGGGGCGCCAGCAGTTGGTGTACTCCATGCGCTTGATGAGGCCGGTGGCCTGGATGGTCAGGCAGCGCTCGGCAAACTCGGCGATGTGGCCGTCGGGCACGAAGGGCTCGCGCTTTATACGGCGGGTGAGGCGGGTCTCGGCCAGGTGCAGCTCCCAGGTGTAGCGGGCGATGGGCATACGCGGCGCGTCGGCATAGGTCTGAGAGCGCATACGCGCGTCGTTGAGGTTGAAGATGTCCAGCTCGCTCACGGCCATGCCGGAGCCGTTCTCGCTGACGGAGAGGGTCTCGCCGTCGTCGGTGACGAGGCACAGGCCGTAGTAGCTCTTGTCCGTGGTGCTCTCGCCGCTGGACGGCGCGGCGCTGACGCAGCCGTAGTGCAGGCGCCTGGTGTCCACCTCGAGGGCGGTCATGGTGTCGCGGCGGGAGGTGGAGCTCATCGGCGCGTCGCTCAGCTCGGCAATGACGGTGGCGCCGGCGGTGCAGAGCATGGCGGTGGGGGGCACGGCGAGAGCGCGGTCGGCGGCGAACTGCACGCCCACGGCGAGGCCGGGGATGGTCTCGGTCACGTAGAGCATCTCGCTCTCGATGCAGCAGTAGTAGTCGTCGGAGACGTTGACGTCGATGTTCTCGTTGGTGTTGACGGCGGTGAACGGCGTGCCGCGCACGTTGCGGCGGGCGGTGAAGCCCAGGATCTCGCCGTTGCAGATGACGGCGGCGGCGCTGTAGACCGCTCCGCGCACGGCCAGCGGCAGGCCGACGACGACGAGCATGTCGCTGCCCTGGGTCGACACGGTTATCTGCCTGAGTCCGTCCATCGCGGCGTCGGTCAGCTGGCGCTGGAAGTAGAGGTGACCGCAGGTGGCGCCGGTCAGCACCAGCTCGGGGAAGGTCAGCAGCTTAACGCCCTGCTCCTTCGCGTCCGCTATGCAGTCAATGATCTTACCGGTGTTGTAGGCGGGGTCGGCGACCCTGATCTCAGGAGCCGCCGCGGCAACTTTCAGAAATCCATCCTTCATTATTTATCACCCTGATTTAAGAATTCCATGGGGGACTTCGTCCCCCCTAGATACGCGGCATAAATGCCGCGATACCCCCCTCGCCTCGCACGGCGAGGCGGTCGCGGACACGTGTCCGCGAGATGCGGTATCGAGCCGAGGCAAAGCCCCGTCTCGATGTTTTATATCTGTTGCGCGAGGGGAATTGTAAACTTAGTATTTGAGTTTTTCGCTCAGATAGCTGACCAGCTCGCTTATGGGCATACGGACTTGCTGCATGGTGTCGCGTTCGCGGACGGTGACGCAGTGGTCGGCCTCGGTCTTGTCGTCGCCGACGGTGGTGAAGTCCAGCGTGACGCAGTAGGGGGTGCCTATCTCGTCCTGGCGGCGGTAGCGCTTGCCGATGGAGCCGGTGTCGTCGTACTCGCACATGAAGTGCTTGGCCAGCTCGGCGTACAGCTCACGGGCGGGGCCGGCGAGGACTTCCTTCTTGCTCAGCGGCAGCACGGCGACCTTGATGGGAGCGAGGGCGGGGTGGAGGTGCAGCACCACGCGGGTGTCCTTCTTCGCCTCGTCCACGACTTCCTCGTCGTAGGCGTCGGCCAGGAAGGCCAGGGTCACGCGGTCGGCGCCCAGGCTCGGCTCGACGACGTAGGGGACGTAGTGCTCGTTCTTCTCCTGGTCGAAGTAGGTGAGATCCTGGCCGGAGTGCTGCTGGTGCTGGCCGAGGTCGTAGTCCGTGCGGTCGGCAACGCCCCAGAGCTCGCCCCAGCCGAACGGGAACAAATACTCAAAGTCCGTCGTCGCTTTGGAATAGAAGGCCAGCTCAGCCGGATCATGGTCGCGCAGGCGGAGATTTTCCTCCTGCATACCGAGATTTATCAGCCAGTCGTGGCAGTGGTTGCGCCAGTAGTCAAACCACTCGAGGTCGGTCCCCGGCTCGCAGAAGAACTCCAGCTCCATCTGCTCGAACTCGCGGGTGCGGAAGGTGAAGTTGCCCGGGGTTATCTCGTTGCGGAAGCTCTTGCCTATCTGGCAGACGCCGAAGGGGATCTTGCGGCGGGTGGTGCGCTGTATATTCTTGAAGTTGACGAAAATGCCCTGAGCGGTCTCGGGGCGGAGGTACACCTCGTTGGCGGAGTCCTCGGTGACGCCCTGGTGGGTCTTGAACATCAGGTTGAACTTGCGGATGTCGGTGAAGTCGCTCTTGCCGCAGACGGGGCAGGCGACGGAGTGCTCACGGATGAAGGCCACCATCTCCTCGTTGGTCATGGCCTCGGCGGAGACGCCGTCCATGGGGTTCTCGGCGAGGTAGTCCTCTATGAGCTTGTCCGCGCGGTGGCGGCTCTTGCAGGCCTTGCAGTCAATGAGCGGGTCGTTAAAGGTGGTGACATGACCGGAGGCCACCCAGACCTCGGGGTTCATGAGTATGGCAGAGTCGAGGCCGACGTTGTAGGGGTTTTCCTGGACGAATTTCTTCCACCAGGCCTTTTTGACGTTGTTCTTCAGCTCCACGCCGAGAGGGCCGTAGTCCCAGCTGTTGGCAAGACCGCCGTAGATCTCGCTCCCCGCGTAGATGAAACCCCTGTTCTTGCACAGGGCGACCAGCTTTTCCATAGTCTTTTCGGTGTTCTTCATTACAGTCTCCTTTTCCCGCAGATGGCTTCTGCGGAGATTTTTGTTACCTTTACTATCGCGGCAAGGTGTGCTATAATGCGCGGTAAGCCGTGCGCAATACGTGTTGCGCCGCAAATCACGTCGGGTAATGGCGACATCTGCCTGACAACCAATAATGTTAACACAAACGACACATATTATCAATAAAAGTTAAACATTAAATTAGCACGGAGGAGTAAAATGGACACAGAACAGCTCAGGCGGTATGCGCGCCTCATCGCGGTCACCGGCGGGGGTATCCGGCCGGGGCAGAGCGTTGTGCTGCGCGCCGGGCTCGACCAGCCGGAATTTGCGCTCATGCTAGCGGAGGAGTGTTATCGCGCGGGCGCGTCCGAGGTCGAGGTCGAATGGGAGTACCAGCCGCTTGTGAAGCTAGACAACGCCTGGCAGAGTGTTGACACCCTGGGTACGGTCAAACCCTGGCAGGAGCAGAAGCTGCGCTATCGCTCCGAGACGCTGCCCGTCATGCTGTATCTCGAGAGCGCCGACCCCGACGGACTGTCGGGCATAGACCAGGCCAAGCGCGCCGCGGCGCAGAGAGCACGCTACGCGGTGACCAAGCCGATAAGCGACACGATGGAGAACCGCTATCAGTGGTGTATCGCGGCCGTGCCCGGCGTGGAGTGGGCGCGCAAGGTGTTCCCGGGTCTGGGCGACGGCGAGGCCGTAGAAAAGCTCTGGGAGGCGATACTCGCCTGCTCGCGCGCGCTGGACGGCGACCCGGCGGAGAACTGGGCGAGGCACAACGCCTTCCTGGCCGACCGCTGCGCCAGGCTCAACGCCCTGGACCTGGTGCGCCTGGAGTACCGCGCCGGCAACGGCACGGACTTCAGCGTGGGGCTGATACCCGAGGCGATGTTCCTCGGCGGAGTCGAGACCAACGGCGTCAACGGCGCCGTGTACAACCCTAACATCCCGTCCGAGGAGGTCTACGTCACCCCGCGCGCCGGCGAGGCCGAGGGCATAGTGTACGCCACGCGCCCGCTGGCCTATCGCGGGCAGCTCATAGAGGACTTCTGGCTCCGCTTCGAGAACGGGCGCGTCGCCGACTGCGGCGCGGGAAAGAACGCCGAGGCGCTCCGCGCGCTCATCGCCATGGACGAGGGCTCGTGTATGCTGGGAGAGTGCGCCCTCGTTCCCTATGACAGCCCGATAAGAAACAGCGGCATCATGTTCTACAACACCCTCTTTGACGAGAACGCGGCCTGCCACCTGGCGCTTGGCCGGGGATACACGAGCAATATCAGGAACTACGAAAGCTACACCCTGGAGGAGCTGCGCGCAATGGGCGTCAACGACTCCATGGTGCACGAGGACTTCATGATAGGCTCCGCCGACCTGACCGTGACCGGTATCACGGCCGGCGGCGAGCGCGTCGCCATATTCAAAGACGGCGGCTGGGCTTTCTGACCTAAGCAAAAGCACCCAGGAGGGAACCATGGAAACCAGGAAGAAGACTCAAACCCCGCGCATGGATCGCAAGGCGCTCATTCTCACCGTCGTGGGCGCGCTGCTTGTTATTGCGATCATCGTCATCGCCGTGGTGCTCATGCAGCGCAGCGGCGGCGACGCGTACGCGGACAACTATGAAGCGGCTATGGAGCACTACATAGCCGGAGAGTACAGCGAGGCCATAAGCTCGGCACAGCTTGCATACGCCGAGGACGCGACCGAGGAGGCTGTGCTCATCATCGCGCGCAGCTACGCGGCTCTGAACGACTACGCCAACGCCGTCTCGGCGCTGGAAAACTGGGTCAACGCCCACGGCAGCGGCTCGGAGGCGGGCGCGCTGCTGGAGGAGTACAGGACGCACATAGACGACAGCGGCGAGGACACCGTGACCATCGCCGGGCAGGAGTATGCGCCGGACACGCAGACGCTGGCCATATCCGGCCAGGCGCTGACGAGCTCGGATCTGGAGACCGTCGCCTCGCTCACCGAGCTGACGAGCCTGAGCCTGAACGACTGCTCGCTCTCGGACATCTCCGCGCTCTCGGCGCTGACCAAGCTCACGACGCTCTCGCTGAACGACAACGCCATCACCGACCTCTCGCCGCTCTCGGCGATGAGGGGTCTCACGGCGCTGTACCTGAGCGGCAACGCGGAAATATCGTCGCTGGAGCCGCTCTACGGCCTGGACGGCCTGACCACGCTGGACATACGCGGCCTGGAGATAACCGACGAGCAGTTTGAACAGCTCGAGGCGGAGCTGCCCGACTGCGAGCTCTTGACCGACGAGCCGGTGTCCACCGCGACCGAGATAACGCTCGGCGGCATGACCTTCATGAGCGACGTGACGGAGCTGGACCTCTCCAACCGCCAGATTTCCGACATCTCGGCGCTTGCGGCGTGCACAGACCTGGAGAGCCTGAACCTCTCCGGCAACGTCATCTCCAACATCTCCGCCCTCGCGTCCCTGCCGAACCTCAAAACGCTGGACATCTCCAACAACGAGATATCCAACATCTCGCCTCTCATGTCGCTCACCCGGCTTGAGAGCGTGAACGCGGCGAACAACGCCATAACCAACATCGCCGCCCTCGCAGGGCACACGGCTCTGCGCGAGCTGAACCTCAGCGGCAACCCGCTGGCGAGCGTGGACGCGATAAGCGGCATGACCAACCTCACCACCCTCGATCTCAACAGCTCCGGCCTGGACGACGGAGACATGTCCGCGCTGCACATGCTGACCGGGCTGACCAGCCTGAACCTCGAGGGCAACACGTCCATCAGCGCGGAGGCGGCCGACGCGCTGACCGCGGCGCTGCCCAACTGCACGATAAGCCTGCCGCAGGAGATATACTCCGTCACCCTCGGCGGAAGCAGCTACGCTGCCGACTCCACCTATGTGGACGCCACCAGCCAGGGCGTCACCAGCCTGGACGGCGTGGAGCACTTCACCGGCCTCCAGGTGCTGATACTCGACCGCAACCCGGGCATAGACCTGTCCAACGCCGGGGCGCTGACCACGGTGACCTCGCTGGGTCTGGCCAACTGCGGCCTGACGGACATCTCCGCGCTCTCGACGCTCACGCAGCTGACCTCGCTGGACCTGATGCTCAACGACCTGCGCGACATCTCGGCGCTGAGGTACCTGACAAACCTGACTGAGCTGCACCTGAGCATGAACGAGGACCTCTCGGACATCTCGGCGCTCACCTCGCTGGAGGAGCTCACCACCCTCTCGCTCAACGGCACCGCCGTGACCGACCTCAGCGCGCTCGAGAACCTCACGAACCTCACGGTGCTGGACCTGGAGGGCTGCAATATACGCGACATCACGCCCCTGCTCGACCTGAAAAACCTGAGGACTCTCTACGCCGCCGGATGCGGGCTGAGCCAGCAGGAGATAGACGAGCTGGGCGACGCGCTGCCCAACTGCACCATCTACACCTGAGGCGCAATGTCGCAATCGGACAAGTTTTTTGACAGCGTACAGCCGGGCAGTGAAATTTGGTGTTGCTTTTCCTGTGCTATGTGGTAGAATACATCCGTACATCAGGCTTCACTGCCGGTATAAAACACAAGAGAACGGAGGTTAGACTCATGGCTTACGTCATCAATGACAACTGCGTCTCCTGCGGCACCTGCGCCGCCAACTGTCCTGTCGAGGCCATCGACATGGGCGACGACAAGTACGTCATCAACCAGGACACCTGCATCGCCTGCGGCACCTGCAAGGAGAACTGCCCTGCCGACGCCATCGACGAGGAGTAATGGCACAAACGCGTATCCGGGGAACAACTCTCCGGATACGCGCTGTTATTTTACGCTTTTGCCCGCTTACGGCGGGCTTATTTCATAACCGGAGGTGGCGGGATGTCCGAGCTGTGGCCGGGAGGACCGGAATATGCTTTTGCCGGCGCGTTCCCGGTGACGACCGACAGCGTGCTGCTGGCGGACTTCGCCCGGGTTCGGCCCGGCTCGCGGGTGCTGGAGCTGTGCTGCGGCGCGGGGCTCATATCGCTGCTGCTCATGGCGCGCGCTCCCGGGCTGGACGTGCTGGCCGTGGAGCTGGATGAGGCCGCGGCGGCGCTCGCCCGCGAGAACTTCGCCGCCAACGGCCTGAGCGCGCGCGTGGTGTGCGGCGATCTGCGCGACGCCGCCGTCCTGCCCGAGGCCAACAGCGTGGACTTCGTGGTGTGCAACCCGCCGTACTTCGCCGCGAACAGCGGGAAGGCCGCGCCCGACAGGCCGCGCGCCGTGGCCAGGAGCGAGAGCGAGTGCACGCTCGCCGATGTGGCGCGCGCGGCGGCTCGCAGCCTCAGGCAGGGTGGCAGGCTGGCGCTGGTGCACCGCTCGGAGCGGCTGGCCGAGGTGTTCGCCGCCCTGGCGGCGGAGCGGCTGGAGCCGAAGCGGCTGCGCTTCGTGCAGCACCGGCCGGGCAGCGCACCGGGACTGTTCCTGTGCGAGGCCGTGCGGCTCGGCCGTCCGGGGCTGACGGTGGAAGCGCCGCTGGTGCTCTACGGCGAGGACGGCCGGGAGAGCGATGAGTTCCGGCGAATCTATCATCTGGGAGGCTAATATGGCGGGAAAGCTCTATCTTGTGGGTACGCCCATCGGGAACCTGGGCGACATGTCGCCCAGGGCGCTGCGCACGCTGGAGGAGGCGGACTTCATCGCCGCCGAGGACACGCGCGTGACGCTGAAGCTGCTGAACCACTTCAACATAAAAAAGCCGCTCGTGAGCTACTACGAGCACAACGCCAAGCGCTCGGGCGAGAAGATACTCGAGCGGATACTCGCCGGCGAAAACTGCGCCCTGGTGACGGACGCGGGTATGCCCAGCGTGTCCGACCCCGGGGAGGACCTGGCCGCGCGCTGCGCCGCTCTGGGGATAGAGATGAGCGCCGTGCCAGGGCCGAGCGCCGTGGTCACCGCGCTCGCGCTCAGCGCCCTGCCCTCGGGCAGGTTCTGCTTTGAGGGCTTCCTGTCCACCTCGGGCAGGAGCCGGCGCGAGCATCTGGAGTCGCTCAGGGGCGAGCGGCGCACTATGATCTTCTACGAGGCTCCGCACAAGCTGGTCAAGACCCTGGAAGACCTGGCCGCCGCCTTCGGCGCCGAGCGCCGCGTCGCGCTCTGCCGCGAGATGACGAAGATGCACGAGGAGGTCATCCGCACCACCCTGGGCGGAGCGCTGGCCATGTACGCCGAGACGCCGCCGCGCGGGGAGTTCGTCCTGGTCATAGACGGCGCGCCTGAGGACGCGGCCGAACAGTACACGCCCGAGGCCGCGCTGGCGCTGGTGAACGAGCACCGCGCCGCCGGCAAGAGCCTCAAAGAGGCCTGCCGCCTGGCCGCCGAGGTCACGGGCTACAAGAAAAACGAGCTGTACGACATGGCCGTGAACGGCGCCGGGTGACGCCGCCGAAAATGATCCCAGCCCCTTTCGCGCCCATGGAGCGCGAAACTCTGCGAGGTTTTTACAAGCTGAGCCGCCCCGCACATTACGTGCGGGGCGGCTGCGTCTTATTTTGCGAAGATCTCGGCCACGCGCCGGATGTAGTCGGGCAGCGCGCCTTCAAAGTCCACGCCGTAGGGGCGGGGGGTGCCGCGCGCGTACGTGCGCTCTATGCTCTCGCGCACCAGCGCGGCGGCGGCGTCCAGCGCGTCGCCTATGGACGCGCCGCGCACCAGCAGCGCGGCCATCGCGGAGGCGAATATGTCGCCCGTGCCGTAGAACATACCGGGCAGCGCCGCGCTCATGGCGCTGCGCTCCTCGCCGGTCTCCCGGTCGCGCACGACGGTGCCTATCACGCCCTCGGCCGGGTGAACGCCGGTTATGGCGACGTACCTGCCCGCGTGCCGCTCCAGCCCGTCAAAGAGCCGGCTTATATAGTCGCGCGAGTGCGGGGCGGGGCGGTAGTCTACGCCGGAGAGCAGCGCGGCCTCGGTGACGTTCGGCGTTATCACGTCCGCGCGCGCGCACAATCTCCGGAACGCCTCGGTCATGCCCTCGCCCAGGCCGGAGTAGTAGCGGCCGTTGTCGGCCATCGCCGGGTCGCATATGACGAGGGTGTCCCCGCCAGCGATGGTGCCTATGATCTCCTCGACCAGCAGCGCCTGCTCCGGCGAGGCCAGGTAGCCCGAGTATATGCCGTCGAACTCCAGCCCCAGCTGCGCCCAGTGCCGCGCGATGGGCAGCATCTGGTCGGAGAGGTCGCGGAACGTCCAGCCCGTGAACTCCCCCGTGTGGGTGCTCAGCAGCGCCGTGGGGATGCACGCGCACTCCACGCCGGTCGCGGACACGACAGGCAGCGCGACGGTGAGCGAGCACTTGCCGAAGCCGGACACGTCGTTCACCGCGGCTATCCTCTTTAGTTTTTCCAGCTTAACTTCCATGTGCGCTATTTTAGCACTCTTTCCGGCGCTTAGCAATGGTAAGGGCGGCAAAAACCTCGATTCGGGCTTGACTTTTTGGCGATGCAGGTGGTAAAAACAAGTGTCGTGTAGCGAAAGGCAAAGCGTACGGCGCCGTGTGGCGCTGTGCGCTTTTTCTTTTTGCGAGGGCAAAAACGGAGGGAAATCATGTTCAAAACGATAATCCGGGGCTTCACTTTCGGCCTCATCATGTCCTATGCAATGACGATAGGCATGGAGATCTACAACATGGCACTCAAGTACGGCTTCCAGGCTCAGCCGGGCGGGCTGAGCGGCCTGAGCTACGCCGCGGTGGGCGAAGCGCTGACGGAAACTCTGTACATGGGTCTGCTGGTGCTGCTGTTTTCAAACCTCTGGGGCAACAGGGCGGGAGATGCGTTCCGGCGCCGGCACTGCGACGCCGGGCGAGACAACCCGTATTTCTGCCGGCTGCTGCGCCAGGGCGGCACCGTGGCCGTCATGTGCCCGACCATGAGCCTCGTGGCCGCCGTGCTCTTCAACGTCATACTCGCGGGCGAGAGCGCGGCGCGCTTGCCCGCCATATGGCTGGGGACGCTGATGAAAAACTTCCCCATGGCCTTCTTCTGGAACTTCTTTGCCGCCGCGCCGTTCACCCACTGGCTGCACGGGAAGCTGTTCCGCGCCGCCTGAGCGCGGAGAAGGCACTTGCGCGTATCGTCCGACCGGGGTATAATCGCAAAAGTACACTGCAACGGAGGGATAGCATGGCGATCACAGTCGAAAGATACACTCCCGACGACTTGCCGGCGCTGACGGCGGTTTGGAACGAGGTCGTGCGCGAGGGCGTGGCCTTCCCGCAGCTGGAGGAGCTGACGCCGGAGACGGCGGGCGAGTTCTTCGCGGCGCAGGACTTCACCGCCGTGGCTAAGGACGGCGGCGAGGTGCTGGGCCTTTACATACTGCACCCCAACAACGTGGGCCGCTGCGGCCATCAGGCCAACGCCAGCTACGCCGTGGCGTCGGCGGCGCGCGGGCGGAGGATAGGCGAGGCGCTGGTGCGCCACTCTCTGGCCACGGCCGCTGAGCTGGGCTACAGGCTGCTCATATTCAACGCCGTCGTGGCGTCGAACACGCGCGCTATAGCGCTCTATGAGCGCCTGGGCTTCCGGCGCATCGGCACCGTGCCCGGCGGCTTCCTGCTGAAGGACGGCAGCTGGAGCGACACAATACTGTTCTACCACGAGCTTTGATGCAGAAAAGTCCGCCGGAGCCCTTCCGGCAAAAAACGCGGCGAGCCAATCGGCCCGCGTGGATAAGGATGTTAAGAAAGACTTTTGACAGAGTGTGAATCAGATCGGTTTTATGGACTTGTGACGAAATCCAAATCACTGGAGGCACACGAAATGAAAAAGTCAAATCTTAATCTATCCTACCATGAGCAGGACGGAGTACTGCTGCCGAATATTTGCATTTCTGATCAGCCGGAGGACGAGCAGCCCCTCGGAAGATACGGCCGCATGGCGCTTGCTTATCTGCGCGAGAACCACCCGGAGCGGTATGCCGTCTTGAAGATGGACGGCAATCTCATGAAAACAATGCACCGAGTCCAGCGGGACGCTCTGGAGCGGATGGAGCATCTGACCCAGCAAATGCTGCTTGACGATCCCGTGCCGGAGACGGAGGATCTTCTGGAACGCGCGCGTCACTGGAATGATTTAAAAAGTATGGCGGAAAAAATTGTTTTGCAGACCACTGTATTTCGTGTAAGATAATGCGGACCGGGAGGGGCATCATGCCCCTCCCGGTTGCTTTGTCCTGCATGGAAGCACTCAACGCTCGGTCCCTTCCGGTCTCACGATCTTATACCCCACTCGGAAAACAGTTTTGATATAGATAGGGTGTTTGGGGTTAGGTTCCAGCTTCTGCCGTAAACGCCAAATCGTGTTGTCCACCGTATTTGTACCGAATTCGTAGCTTTCTTCCCAGGCTGCGTTGTAAAGCTGCTCCCGGCTAAAGACCTGCTCAGGTGATTTTGCCATACAGTATAGGATTGAAAATTCACCGTAATTCAGATGAACCTCTGCACCTTGATTCAATACCCGTCGCTGTTCTGGAAATATCTGAATACCACCTAAAGTTACAACAGAATCCTTACGGCTATCAGCATGGAGAATTTGGATGTCTTTACCCTGCAAAATGTCTAAAATGGAGTGGAAGACACTTCCGTCTGGGTCAGAAGTGCGGATGACTATAATCTCTTTCATACGATTTCCTCCGTGGACCAACGGCTCTGATCTCATGCATAAAGAAAACGGCGGCCTTGATTTCTCAAAACCGCCGTCAGGCTACTGTATTATGTCAGGGCGCATGGATGACCAGCCGCCGAAACAACGGTTTTTTTATTATCCGTTTTTCGCGGCTTGTGTCTGGATGGTATATACAAAGGGAAAAGCGATTAGTGCTGCCAAACAATCTCACCGTTATCAATTTTCTGCTGAATGTCGTTCCATTCTTCTGGGGTATATTCAAACATTTTCATACTGCTGTTTTCAGTCCCCACATTGCCTTCTACCAGGTCTAAGTCATCAGTATCCAGAATCTGGCCGCGAGTATCAGAGGGATCAATCATCTTCATGCCGTTAGATTGCGTCCCGACTTGTCCTTCCGTAAGATTGAACTGATCCAGATCTTTAACTTGGTCGGGGATACCCTCAGAATCAACAATCTTCATATTATCGGTTTCTGTCCCGGTATGCCCTTCTGTGAGGTTAAGATCATCCAGATCAAACTCCTGCCAAGCACCCGAAGATGTTGCAAAGGCAGTTGTTGCGCCGACTACAAAAACCAACGCAAAGGCGCAGGCTAAAATAGAAGTCTTTTTGAATTTCATAATTGCTTCAATCCTTTCTGAAATTGCATTTTTCCCAAAGTGGCTACACAAAGCGGACATACCGTTTCTCCGTTCCTCCATTTTAATTAACATCAGCGCATAGGAGGAGCGCTTTTTTTCACCCATCATTCGGATGACCCAGGCATCACACGACAACTCTATATCCCGGTTGGCGAGAACATACATGACCCAAACAAACGGATTAAACCAATGGATGCAGAGCACGGCGGCAAAGAGAATTTTTGTGATTGCGTCAAAGCGCCGAATGTGGACATATTCATGGGTCAGCACATACTTCAATGCAACCGGGTCATTCCGATCAAGTTGTTTGGGCAATAGGATCACCGGACGCAGGATGCCATAGGTCAGCGGAGAGGAAATCAAATCGGAACTCCGCACCGCAAGGGGTCTGGAAATTTGGTGTGCAGCCAACCAATTTTGGATATACGGTGTGTTGTCGGGGATAGACATTCTGAACTTCCGCATACTCCGAAAATAGGAAATAGAGAAGTAGATGGCCAACAGCAGCACGCCAACCAGCCAGAGTATCTCAAAGGTAGAAATGTGTTCTGTTGCAGGACTTGGAACAGCCGTACCTATATCATAAGACGGCGGACTATCCCCCGGTAAAGTAGAAGCGATATTTCCAGAGGGTAATTCTTGAACCACATCTGAAAAAACATCAAGGCCGATATGGATGTTGAAAGTCAGCGGGATGGAGAATGGCAGGAGCAAGCGCAGAGCTGCGATCATCCACAACGCTAAAAAGGTTGTTTTAGGCAAACGATGGATTGCCAATGCGCGGATAACCACAATGAATAAGATCAATACTCCTCCGGCCACGCTCATTTGAAATAGGCTCATGCGTTACCTCCTATTCCAATTCAGCCACCATCCGGCGCAGATTTTCAATTTGCTCCTTGGATAGCTTTTGATTGTCCAGCAAGGCGGCAAACAGTTTGTCGGGGGAGCCGTCAAACAGCTTGCCAATCAGCTCCTCTGCCTCCGCCTCTTGCACAACCTCTTTTGCAATCAGCGCATGGCACATGAAGTTTGGCTCGCTACGCTCAATGGCGCCTTTCGCGATGCACTTTTTAATCACGGTGTAGGTGGTGTTCATGTTCCAGCCGATTTCCTCTTTGAGAATATCAGAAATTTGCTTTGCGGTCTTGTCACCTTCTTTCCATAGCACATCCATGACCTTTAGCTCAGAATCAAAGAGCTTAATTGCCATATCATCAAATCCTTTCTTTGAACTATTGCAATAGTTTACGCTATAATACTATCACAATAGTTTCGAGTTGTCAATACTACTGCAATAGTTTGCTTGAAACCTCCCACAGCCAGCTTGACAAGCTGCTTTATTCGCGCTACTCTTTTTGTAAGACAGGAAGAAAGACAATTGCTGGTGCGGGGGTATGAGCAGGAAAAGGCGGAGCTGGAGGCAAAGGCGGAAACGCTCAAAGACGAGATTGCTAATCGACAGGATACGCTTCTGAACGCTGAACGCTTCCGCAAACTGGTGGACAAGTACACGGATATTACGGAGCTGATGCCGGAATTGGTGCGGGAGTTTGTTGAACGCATCGAGGTGCATGAACGCTCCGGGCGGTACAAGAAAAAGCACTACACCCAGCAGGTCGATATTTACTTCAATTTCATCGGCCAGGCATGACAAAGCGGCCCCAGGATGCCGTAACATCCTGGGGCCATGCGTGGAACCAAAAACATCCTTATCAGGGCGAGCCGATATGGCTCGCCGCGTTTTATTCTGTAGGCTTATCAGTCCGCGCCGCCGGTGGGGACGCGGAAGATCCACTCGTTACTCATGTTCTTCCAGCCGCAGCTGACGGAGTCGGAGCACCAGGCAAAGCCGTCAATGACCACGCCGGTGCAGCCGTCCGCCACAAAGGAGCCGGCGGAGTCGTACAGCGTCTGGGTGCCGGGGTTGTACATGTAGGTATCGCCCGTGGCCTGGTCCTGGACGAAGCTGCACTCGCCGTAGCTGACCACGCGGCTGTAGTTGTCCATGACCGCCTGGCTGCCGTCGGCCAGCTCCACCAGCCAGAGGTCGCCGCTGCGCGAGATTATAGAGCTCGCGCCGGAGAAGTAGACCTCGCTGCCGCCGGTGAGGAACACGCGCACGCCGGTCTCGCCCTTGACCCAGAAGCCGCCGTCGATGGGCACTCCGGTGTAGCCGTAGAAAACGGCCTGCTCAAAGGTCTGGGTGCTGTAATAGGTGCCGTCGGCGTCTATGCTGCCATAGCCGAGGCTGACCTCGCTGACGCCGGGGAGCTGCAGCCGCACGGTGCCGGTGGTGTCTATTATCTGCCACATTCCGCTGCCGTAGACGGCCGCGTAGCCGCCGACGAAGCTCGTCGCCTGAGAATAGGCAGGCTGCACGGCAAACTCGCCGTCGGTGTTCACATAGCCCCACAGGCCGTTCACGCGCACGGCGGCGTAGCCCTCGGAGAAGGGCAGGGCGTCCTCAAAATAGCTGGTGCGGCCTTCGCTGCGGTTGAGCGCCGTGCCGTCGGCGCGCAGGAAGCTCTTGGAGCCGCTCTGGTACGTGCAGAGCATCAGTCCGCTGCCGCACTGGGCGAGCGTTGAGACGCTGCCGGCGGCCATCATGCTGCGGTCGGAGAAGTTGGCCGTGCTGAAAAGCTGCGTGCCGGCCTCGTCATAGCAGACGGCGAGGTTGGCGTTCTCGTCCGTGACGCACAGCACGCCCAGCTCCATCGGGTAGACGGCGGTGTAGGCGAAGTCGCTTATCCAGCTGCCGTCCGCGGCGCAGACGGCGTACAGCCCGCCGGTGTTTTGCAGGATATAGATGTCGAGGTACTGTGTCTCGCCGCCGCTCTCATAGCTTGCGGCCGTGACGCTCTCGAGCACGGGGTCGAGGACTATCATGCCGCTCTCGGTCACGAGTCCGCCGCCGAAGGGCAGCAGGCGGCTGTAGGAGTCCGAGGTGGCGAGCGTGTCCATTACGGAGCTGCTCAGGCGGCTGTACACGGCCTCGAAGGGCACGTATTCGGTAAGCTCCTCGCGGTCGGTGGCGACGTTGGGGGCGACTACTCCGCCCTCGTCCGAGGCGGCGTTGCCCTCCGCGCGCTCTATGGCGGGGTCGATGTACTCCTCACGCACGGTCGCCCACTGGTCTGAAAGCCCGCAGCCCGTCAGCGTGAGCGTCAGCGCAAGCGCGAGCGGTATTATACGTTTCTTCATCGAACCGCCTCCAAATAGCCCTGCGAGGATATGAACGCCTGACCCACGCTGCCCTGCAGCCAGAGCCAGAGCGTGCGCGCGGCCTCGCCCTCGGGCGCGGAGCTTGCGACGCCCGCAAGCACGTCCAGCGCGAGGGTGTACTCCCCGGAGCGTATGCTGTCCGCCGAGGGAGCCACGCCGTCGACGGAGATGATCTTGTACCCGTCCGCAAGCCCCAGAAGCTCGCACTCGCTCCAGAACCCGAAGCCTATCACGTTGTCGCCCGTGAGAGGCAGGCTCTCGCCCGTGACCAGGGCGCTGTCGCAGCCTATGAGGCTGTCCAGGGCGGCTATGGAGCCGCTGCCCTCGGGGCGGGTGAGTATCCGTACCGTGCCGCTGCCGCCGTAGCTGCTCCAGTCCTCGGCGCGGCCGGAGAAGATGTCCGCCAGCTCGTCCGAGCTAAGGTCGCTCACGCTGCTGCCCTCGCCGACAAAGAAGACCAGGGCGTCGCGCGCTATGGGCGCGGTGTCTACGCCGGAGGGCGTGGAGGAGCCCTCTGGCGCCACGACGACGTCGGCCTCGCCGCTGCCCAGCGCGGCCCAGGCCGCGTCCGTCGCGCCGAAGCTCAGGTGCCTGGCGGCGTTGGTGCGGGTGGTGCCCAGCATGATGGCGGCGACGGCCTCCGTCAGCGGCTCGTATGCGGAGCTGCCCGCCACGGCGGGGAAGCTGTCCGAGCTGTATGAGTAGTCAAGCGTCGCGTCCGGCGCAGCGGTCGGATCGGGCGCAAAGTCGCCGCAGGCGGCGAGCGACAGCATCAGCGCCGCCGCGCACAGCAGCGCAACAGGTTTCTTCATTGTATGTCCTCCCAGCGGGTGTTGTCGGTGCTCCAGATGAGCGCCGTCCGGGCAGCGCAGCGCGCCGCTGCCGCCCGTCCGGACTCCAGGAGCTATTATAATATTTTAAGAATACTCATTTATGAACAATCTGTCAATTCTTCATTTGCCGCTATTGACATTGGCAGTGCTCGGTGTTATATTAGCACTCGGAAGCTGAGAGTGCCAACAGGCGCGTTGAAGCGCCCGCGAGGGCGCCGGGACGGCCGAAAATACGGCGCGATCTTCCGGGGATAAGATGGCTTTGACCGACAGGAAAAAGAAAATACTTGCCGCCGTCGTGGAGGAGTACATCCGCACGGCGGAGCCGGTCGGCTCCAAGACGATAGCTCAGGTCGCCAACCTGGGCTGCTCCTCGGCCACGATACGCAACGAGCTGGCCGAGCTGACCTCCATGGGTTATCTGGAGCAGCCCCACACCAGCGCCGGCCGCGTGCCGACGCCGCAGGGCTATCGCATCTACGTGAACGAGCTCATGCAGCGACAGAAGCTCTCCATCGAGGAGACGGAGGCCATAAACCGCAGCCTCAACGACAAGCTCAGCGAGCTTGACCACCTGATGAGCAACGTGGGCGCGCTGGCGTCCAGCCTGACGAACTACCCCGCAATGGCCATCGCGGCTCCGCCGCCGGCGACGATAAAGCGTTTTGACCTCATATATATAGACGCCAATACGTTCATAATTGTTGCCATGATGAGCAATGATACAGTCAGGAACAAGCTGGTTCACCTGCCGGTGAGCGTGGGTCAGGACATGATCGCAAAGCTCTCGGCGGTGTTCAACGCCAACTTCACGGGCATCACCGAGGACAAGATAACCTCGCTGACCATCCGCGCCGCCGAGCGGGCGGTGGACGACACGATGGGGCTCACGGGCGTGATCGCCTCCTTCGCCATCGAGATACTCTCCGAGTCGAAGAACGGCGAGGCCTATGTCACGGGCGCTAACCGGCTGCTGGCTCAGCCGGAGTATCAGGATCCGGCGAAGGCTCACGCGCTGATGAGCTACATCTCGGACGCCGAGCACATCAAGAACCTTCCGGACGTCTACAGCGTGGACGGCGAGGGCATCAAGGTGCTCATAGGCCCCGAGAACGTCGCCGAGGAGCTGAAGGACTCCAGCGTCGTGCTTGCGAGCTACGATATGGGCGATGACACCAAGGGTCTCATCGGCGTGGTCGGCCCCACCAGAATGGACTATTCCGCCGTGGCAGCCAAGCTCGGGCTGATAGCCCGGGCGCTCTCCGAGCGGCTGGGCGGCGGCAGCGCGCCACCGAAGGGATTGGACAACAAACTCATTATAAAGGAAGATACGAATGAGCAGCAAGAAGAATAGGCCGGAAGACGCCGTCCCCGAGCAGGAGAACAAGGCGGCGGAGCAGGCCGCAGAAAACGAAAAGCCGCCCGAGGCGGAAAACCAGGGCGCAGCCGGCGAGGACACGAAGACCGAAGCGGCTCCGGAGGAGAAGTCCGGCGCGGACGACTGCGCGGCCAAAGTTCAGGCCGAGCACGACCGCTATCTCCGTCTCGCCGCAGAGTACGACAACTACCGCAAGCGCTCCGCCAGGGAGCGTGAGAGCATATACTCCGACGTGAGAGCCGACACCGTGACCAAGTTCCTGCCCGTGTACGACAACCTGATCCGCGCGCTGGAGCAGTCCACGGCGGACGAGGCCTACCGCAAGGGCGTCGAGATGATAATGACCCAGTTCAAGGACATCCTCGGCCGCCTGGGCGTCACGGAGATCGAATCCGTCGGACAGACCTTCGACCCCGCGCTGCACAACGCGGTGATGCACGACACCGACGAGGAGAAGGGCGAGAACGTCATCGTCCAGGAGCTGCAGAAGGGCTTCAAGATGGGCGACAAGGTCATCCGCTTCGCCATGGTCAAGGTCGTCAACTGAAATCTGACATACAAACCAAATTTATATATTAACTCTTTAACTTATACTGGAGGCAGACATCATGGGTAAGATAATAGGCATAGATTTGGGCACCACCAACAGCTGTGTTGCCGTCATGGAGGGCGGCGAAGCCGTCGTCATCCCCAACGCCGAGGGCGCGCGCACCACGCCGAGCGTCGTCGCGTTTTCCAAGACCGGCGAGCGCATGGTCGGCCAGGTCGCAAAGCGTCAGGCCGTCACCAACCCCGACCGCACGATAAGCTCCATCAAGCGTGAGATGGGCAGCAACTACAAGGTCACCATCGACAACAAGGGCTACACCCCGCAGGAGATCAGCGCCATGGTGCTGCAGAAGCTGAAGGCCGACGCCGAGGCTTACCTGGGCGAGAAGGTCACCGAGGCCGTCATCACCGTCCCCGCGTACTTCACCGACAGCCAGCGCCAGGCCACCAAGGACGCCGGCAAGATCGCCGGCCTGGAGGTCAAGCGTATAATCAACGAGCCGACCGCGGCCGCCCTGGCCTACGGCCTCGACAAGGAGACCGACCAGAAGATCATGGTCTACGACCTCGGCGGCGGCACCTTCGACGTCTCCGTGCTGGAGATAGGCGACGGCGTCATCGAAGTCCTCGCGACCGCCGGCAACAACCGCCTCGGCGGCGACGACTTTGACGAGTGCGTCACCAAGTACCTCGTCGACGAGTTCAAGCGCGACCAGGGCATCGACCTCTCCACCGACCGCGTCGCCATGCAGCGTCTGCGCGAGGCCGCCGAGAAGGCCAAGTGCGACCTCTCCGGCGTGACCAGCACCAACATCAACCTGCCGTACATCACCGCCGACGCCAACGGCCCGAAGCACCTTGACATGACGCTCACCCGCGCCAAGTTCAACGAGCTGACCCACCACCTGGTCGAGAAGACCACCGGTCCCGTGCGCCAGGCGCTCTCCGACGCCGGCCTCAAGGCCAGCGACCTGAGCAAGGTGCTGCTCGTCGGCGGCTCCACCCGTATCCCCGCCGTGCAGGAGGCCGTCAAGACCCTCACCGGCAAGGAAGGCTTCAAGGGCATCAACCCTGACGAGTGCGTCGCCATCGGCGCGGCCATCCAGGGCGGCGTTCTCGGCGGCGACGTCGAGGGCATCCTGCTGCTGGACGTCACCCCGCTGAGCCTCGGCATCGAGACCCTGGGCGGCGTGTTCACCAAGCTGATCGACCGCAACACCACCATCCCGACCAAAAAGAGCCAGATATTCTCCACCGCCGCGGACAACCAGACCTCCGTCGAGGTCAACGTCCTGCAGGGCGAGCGCGAGATGGCCGCGTATAACAAGAGCCTCGGCCGCTTCCACCTGGACGGCATCGCTCCGGCTCGCCGCGGCGTGCCTCAGATAGAGGTCACCTTCGACATCGACGCCAACGGCATCGTCAATGTCAGCGCCAAGGATCTCGGCACCGGCAAGGAGCAGCACATCACCATCACCGCGTCGAGCAACCTCTCCAAGGAGGACATCGACAGGGCCGTCCGCGAGGCCGAGCAGTATGCCGCCGAGGACGCCAAGCGCAAGGAGGAGATCGACACCCGCAACGCCGGCGACCAGATGGTGTACCAGACCGAGAACACCCTGCGCGAGATGGGCGACAAGCTCGACCCGGCCGACAAGAGCGAGGTCGAGAGCAAGCTCAACGCGCTGAAGACCGCCCTCCAGGGCAGCGACACCGCGGCCATCAAGGCCGCCACCGACGAGCTGACCCAGGCCTTCTACAAGGTCAGCGAGAAGCTCTACCAGCAGAACGGCCAGCAGCCCGGTTCCGACGCCGGCAGCACCGGCAGCACCGGCGGCAGCGACGGCGGCAACAACGGACAGTACTACGACGCCGACTACGAGGTCGTAGACGACGACAAGTGATCACCAGCGCCGGGGAGCGCGGCTCCCCGGCGCGCCCAGCCTTATCATGGCGCCGCGCCGGGGCTTGTGACAGCTCCGGCGCGCGCTTGGCGTAAAAGGCCACAAATTGTGAGGTGAAGCATATGGCGGAACAGAAACGAGACTACTATGAGGTCCTGGGCGTCAGCAAGAGCGCCACGGACGACGAGATCAAAAAGGCATACAGGAAGCTTGCCAAGCAGTACCACCCCGACCTGCACCCCGGCGACAAGGAGTGCGAGGAGAAGTTCAAGGAGCTCAACGAGGCCGCGGAGGTGCTCGGCGACCCCGAGAAGCGCAAGAAGTACGACCAGTTCGGTCACGCGGCCTTTGACCCCAACGCGGGCTTCGGCGGCGGTGGAGCCGGCTTCGGAGGCTTCGGAGACTTCGGGGGCTTTGGCGGCTTTGGAGATATATTCGGCGATTTGGGCGACATCTTCGGCTTCGGCGGCGGCTCGTCCGGCGCGCGGCGCAACGGGCCGCAGCGCGGCGAGAGCGTGCGCACGGGCGTGACTCTGACCTTTGAGGAGGCCGCCTTCGGCTGCAAGAAGGAGGTCAGCATCGGCAGGGTGGAGGAGTGCCCGGACTGCCACGGCAGCGGCTGCGCCGCCGGCACTACGGCCGAGACCTGCCCCGACTGCGGCGGCACCGGCACCGTGCGCACCACCAAGCGCACGCCCTTCGGCATGGTGCAGTCCACCGGGCCGTGCTCCAAGTGCGGCGGCAGCGGCAAGATAATCCACCAGCCCTGCCCTACCTGCCGCGGCAAGGGCGCGGTGCGCCGCAACAAGAAGGTGACCGTGAACATACCCGCCGGCATAGACGACGGCCAGACCATATCCCTCAAGGGACAGGGCAGCGCGGGCGCCAACGGCGGCCCGGCCGGAGACCTGCTGGTCACAGTCGCGGTGCGCGACAGCGACAAGTTCGAGCGCGACGGCTCCAGCGTGCTGAGCAACGTTGAGGTCAGCTTCGCCCAGGCCGCGCTGGGCGCGGATCTGCAGGTGGACACGATAGACGGCAAGGTCAAGCTCACCATTCCCGAGGGCACACAGAGCGGCACGGTCTTCCGCCTGCGCGGCAAGGGAATACCGTTCCTGCGCGGCTCCGGGCGCGGCGACCAGTACGTCACGGTCAACGTGGCTGTGCCCAAGGGCTTGAACAACCACCAGAAGGAAGCCCTGCGCGCCTTTGCAAAGGCGATGGGCGAGGAGGCCGAGGAGCCCGCCGGACTGTTCAAAAAGAAGCGCAAATGATTTAAGAGCCGGTCGCAAGACCGGCTCTTAAACTGTCAAAAAAGGCCGTCGACGGCCTTTTTTGACAATAAAGTCCACCCGTCGTCGTCGCAAGCTGCATATCCTTCACTCCCGGCTAAAGCCGAGAACTCAGTCATTCCGCTGCTCCTCCTCTCCCACGAAGTGCATTCTGCACTTCGTGGGTTCCCAGCGGCCGATGGAGACCGGCGCTTTGCTTCGTCGTCGCAAGCTGCATATCCTTCACTCCCGGCTAAAGCCGAGAGCTCAGTCATTTCGCTGCTCCTCCTCTCCCGATGAGTGCGATTCGCAC
>UQQF01000006.1 GCA_900543085.1 uncultured Eubacteriales bacterium
AGTTTTTCAACAGTGCGATAGAAGTATTGCAGACGCTGGTTATAGCGCTCGGTGCTGGTCTCGGCATCTGGGGCGTCATCAACCTGCTGGAAGGATACGGCCAGGACAACCCCGGCGCTCGCAGCCAGGGTATGAAACAACTGGTCGCGGGCGGTGGCGTTGCGCTCATCGGTATGACGCTCGTGCCGCTGCTCTCGGGCTTGTTCGGCTGATGCGTAAGCAAAACTTGCCCCGCGTCGCATGGCGCGGGGCTGGAGGTGAGGCCGCATAGAGTTTCTGAAAAATGCGCTGACCGAGTGGATAAAGGAAATCCTCGCCGGCGGCATTATCTCAAACCTCACCGGCCTTTTCGACAACGTCAACGAGAACGTCTCGCAGATAAGCGGGCAGATAGGCCAGACGCCGCAGGGCTGGAACGCGGACATTTTCAGCATGATTCAGACCTTGTCCGAGACCGTTATCTTGCCCATTGCCGGCGTAATCCTTGCCATCGTGATGACGCTGGAGCTTATACAGATAGTGACCGACAGGAACAACTTCCACGAGATAGAAACCGCCGTGTTCTTCAAGTGGATGTTCAAGTCTGCGTGCGCTATTTTAATAGTGACCAACACCTGGAAGATAGTCATGGGCATTTTCGATGCAGCGCAGAGCGTGGTTGCGCAGGCGGCAGGCGTGGTAATTTCTGATGCCACCGTGGACATCTCCTCTATGATGGACGGCCTCGAGGAACGGCTGATGGAAATGGACATCGGACCGCTGTTCGGCCTGTGGTTCCAGTCGTTGTTCGTGAACGTCACCGCCTGGGCGGTGGCCATCTGCATCTTCATCGTTATCTACGGGCGTATGCTTGAAGTGTATTTGACCGCTTCCATCGCGCCAATACCAATGGCGACAATGATGGGCAAAGAGTTCGGCGGCATGGGTCAGAATTACCTCAGAAGCCTGCTCGCGCTCGCGTTCCAGGCGTTCCTAATCATCGTTTGCGTCGCCATTTACGCGGTGCTCGTCCAGAACATCGCGCTTGACGAGAATGTGAGCAAGGCCATCTGGACGTGCATGGGATACACCGTACTCTTGTGTTTCACGTTGTTTAAGACTAGCAGCATGGCGCGCAGTATCTTCGCCGCGCACTAATTAAGAAGAAAAAGGAGATTTCAAAATGCCATACATACCCGTACCCAAGGACTTGACCAAGGTAAAGTCCAAAGTGCTATTCAATCTCACGAAGCGCCAGCTTGTCTGTTTCGGCGGCGGGGCGCTCGTGGGGGTGCCGCTATTTTTCCTGCTCAAAGGGCCGCTGGGGAACAGCTCGGCGGCTATCTGCATGATTGTAGTCATGATGCCGTTTTTCCTGTTCGCGCTCTACGAGAAAAACGGTTTGCCGCTGGAGAAGTACCTGTTGTACCTCCTTCGGACGTGCTTCATACGGCCTAAAAAGCGGCCTTACATGACGAACAACCTCTATACAGCCCTTGAGAAGCAGGATAGGTTAGACAGGGAGGTGCATAGAATCGTTCAACGCAAAACTTAACCGCCGCAAGCGGCGCGAGGTGCGCGCGGCCATCGCTGCCGCCAAACGCCCGGCAACCGTGCTCTCCTCGCAGGACAGCATCCCGTTCGAGAGGATGTTTCCCGACGGCATCTGCCGCGTGGAGGGTCGTCTTTACAGCAAGACTATTCAGTTCCAGGACATCAACTACCAACTGAGCCAAAACGAGGACAAGGACGCCATCTTCGACGGTTGGTGCGATTTCCTCAACTATTTTGATGCCTCTGTACGTTTTCAGTTTTCGTTCGTGAACTCAGCCGCCAACAAGGAAACCTACCGCGACCGCATCGCCATCCCCCTGCGCGGCGACGAGGATGACAGCCTGCGCGCTGAGTATTCGAGGATGCTGCAAGACCAGCTTGAGCGCGGCAACAACGGCCTCATTAAGAGCAAGCATATCACGTTCGGCATCGAAGCAGATGGATACAAGACTGCGAAGCCGAGACTCGAAAGACTTGAGACGGACATTCTCAACAACTTCCGCAAGCTCGGCGTCAAGGCTGAGCCATTGGATGGGCGCGCGAGGCTCGCGCTGATGCACGGCATCTTCCACATTGACGGGCAGGAGCGGTTCAAGTTCTCGTGGGATATGCTCGCGCCCAGTGGACTGAGCGTCAAGGACTTCATCGCGCCCAGCAGCTTCGAGTTCGCGTCCAGTAAGCACTTCAAGATGGGCGCGAAGTTTGGCGCGGTGTCGTTTCTCAACATTCTCGCGCCCGAGCTGAACGACCGCCTGCTCGCGGATTTGCTGGATATGGATAGCTCGCTAGTTGTGTCGATGCACGTCAAGGCGCTCGACCAGCTCAACGCCATAAAGACCGTCAAGCGCAAGCTGACGGAGCTGAATGCGACGAAGATACAGGAACAGAAAAAGGCCGTGAGAAGCGGATACGACATGGACATCCTTCCGAGCGACCTTGCCACCTATGGCACTGAGGCACAGAAGCTGCTGCAAGAGCTGCAGAGCCGCAACGAGCGTATGTTTTTATTGACGTTCGTGGTCGTGAACACCGCGGATTCGCTCAAGGCGCTTAACAACACGGTGCTGCAAGCGAAAGGCATCGCTCAGAAGCACAACTGCCAGCTCGTGTCACTGGACTTCCAGCAAGAGGACGGCCTGATGAGCTGCCTGCCACTTGGAATGAACCGCATAGAGATTCAGCGAGGCTTGACCACATCGAGCCTCGCTATTTTTGTGCCGTTCACGACTCAGGAGCTGTTTCAGCGTGGGCAAGGCGCGTTCTACTGCGGCACAAACGCACTCAGCGGCAACCTCATCATGGTAGACCGCAAGCTGCAGAAGAACCCGAACGGCCTCATTCTCGGCACACCCGGCAGCGGCAAATCTTTCGCCGCGAAGCGTGAGATGATAAGCGTCTACCTCCTCACCAACGACGACATCATCGTCTGCGACCCCGAAGCCGAGTATTGGCCGCTGGTGAAGCGATTGCATGGGCAGGTAATAAAGATTTCGCCCACAAGCAAGCAGTACGTGAACCCAATGGATTTGAGCCTGGACTACTCCGACGACGACAACCCGCTGAGTCTAAAAGTGGATTTTATCCTCTCCTTCTGCGACATCGTTGTTGGCTCGAAAGAGGGGTTGAAGCCGGTTGAAAAGACCATCATCGACCGTTGCGTCCGCATGGTCTACCGGGACTACCTCGCTGACCCGCGCCCGGAAAACATGCCTATTCTTCAAGACCTCTACGACTGTTTGAGGGCACAGGATGAGAAAGAAGCGCAGTTCCTCGCCACGGCGCTGGAGATCTACGTCACCGGCAGCCTCAACGTGTTCAATCACAGGACGAACGTTGACATCAATAACCGCGTGGTCTGCTACGACATCAAGGAGCTGGGCAAGCAGTTAAAGCAGCTAGGTATGCTGGTCGTACAAGATCAGGTCTGGAACCGCGTGACGCGCAACCGCGAGGCCGGCAAGACCACCCGCTACTACGTCGATGAGTTCCACCTACTTCTCAGGGGCGAATTGGCCTCTTGGAGCGTGGAAGTCTGGAAGCGTTTCAGGAAATGGGGCGGCGTGCCCACGGGAATCACGCAGAACGTCAAAGACCTTTTGGCGAGTTCCGAGGTAGAGAACATCCTCGAAAACAGCGACTACATCTGTATGCTCAATCAGGCTCCCGGCGACCGGCAGATTCTCGCTCAAAAGCTCAACATCTCACCGCATCAGCTCAGCTACGTCACGCAGGCCAACGAGGGCGAGGGGCTGTTGTTTTACGGCAATGTAATCGTGCCTTTCGTGGACAGGTTCCCGAAGGATACGGAGATGTACCGCATGATGACTACAAAATTTTCAGACCTACAGAAAGGACAAAATGCAGCATGACAAATACCAACATTGAAATTTTCAATAACGCAGAGTTCGGGCGAGTTCGCATCATCGAGGAAAACGGCAGCTTTCTGTTTTGTGCCTCAGATGTTGCAAAAGCGCTCGGTTACAGCAATATTTATGACGCTGTAAGGCGTCATTGCAGGGGGCTCGTGAAACGCGAGGCCCCCACCACAAGCGGCATCCAGATGATGTCCTATATCCCCGAGGGCGATGTTTACCGCCTCATCGTCCACAGCAAGCTGCCGGCAGCCGAACGCTTCGAGCGCTGGGTGTTCGACGAGGTGCTTCCGTCTCTGCGCAAGAACGGCATATACATCACCGACCCACTCGTGAGGCAGTTCGCGCGTGACCCGGACTTCGCACACGCCGTTGTTGACGCGCTCTACGAGCAGACGGATAGAGTGAACGAGCTTGCGCCAAAGGCAAGCTATTTCGACGCCTTTGTTGACCCCGGCGACGCTGTACCCATTCGCATCGCCGCCAAGCAGCTCGGCGTGTCTGAACAATGGCTTGTGCGATTGCTCGTCGGTTGCCGTATGCTCTACCGCTGCAACGGGCGGCTGGTGCCGTATGCGGACAGGCGCTTCCGCGGTATGTTCGCAGTCAAGGAGCGTCGCACGATGGTGACGCCGCTGGGCAAGCAAGTGCTGCACGATTTCATCGGGATGCTGACCAGTGACGAAAAAGCTGCGGTCTGAGCCAGCCAAGCCGCGCCCGTCGGCAAAGCTCACGGAGCTGCCGAGCGCTGCCGCGCACAAGGAGGCGTCGCAGTACGAGGATGATAACGTCGGCGTCGAGGCTGCGAACCGCGTAACCGAGGCCGTAGAGGATGGTGTACGCTACGCTTCAAAGCTGAGCGCCCGCCCGCGGCGCGAGGTGAAAACCGAGCCGCAGGGTGTTAAGCAACAGCAGAAACGCGGCATCAAGGACGCATACGCCAAGGCGCGGCGCGGCAAGTCCACGACCAGCGCCACCGCCAAAAGCGCGAAAAAAGCCGCTGAGAAAGAGCGCAAGACGGAGCGTTTCATCGTGCGGCATCGCAAGGGCATCGGCACCGCCGTTGCCCTTTTCCTCGTTGTGGCGTTCTTTGCGAACGCTTTGACCTCGTGTTCTGTGCTCGTCGAGGGCGGCTTGTCCGGCGTCGGACTAACGACCTACCCAAGCGCCGACGAGGACTTGAAGGGCGCAGAGTCGGCTTACGTTGCGATGGAGGCCGAGTTGCAGGACTACCTTGACAATTACGAAGCCACACACGACTACGACGAGTACATCTTCGACCTCGACGAGATCTCGCACGACCCGTATGTGCTTCTGTCGCTTCTGACTGCCCTCAAGGGTAGCGAGTGGACGCTGGACGAGGCGCAATCTGACCTTGAAATGCTGTTCGAGCGCCAGTATATCTTGACCGAGGACGTGGCCACCGAGACGCGCTATGACGAGAACGGCGAGGCATACGAGTACACGGTCTGCACCGTCACGCTTGAAAACTTTGACCTCTCGCATCTGCCGGTCTACCTCTTGACCGAGGATAAGCTCTCAATGTACTCGCTGTACATGGCCACGCTGGGTAATCGCCCCGACCTGTTCCCCGGCTACTTGCCGAGCACCGACGCTGGGACGGATTACGAGATACCGCCCGAAGCGCTCGAGGACGAACAGTTCGCCGCTATGATGGCCGAGGCCGAGAAGTACATCGGCTTCCCATACGTCTGGGGCGGCTCAAGCCCTGCGACATCCTTCGACTGCTCCGGTTTCGTGAGCTGGGTGGTCAACAACTGCGGCGTCGGCTGGAGCGTTGGACGCTTGACCGCGCAGGGCTTGTACAACATTTGCACGCCGGTCAGCGAGGCCGAGGCTAAGCCCGGCGACCTCGTGTTCTTCGAGTATACCTACGAGGGGCCGTGGATTACCCACGTCGGCATTTATGTAGGTGAGGGCTACATGATTCATGCCGGAAATCCCATCGGCTACTTAAAGTTTATGGACTCATATTATTCGGACAATTTTGTAGGCTTCGGGCGGCTTCCAGCCGTCTGAAGCCGGAAAGGAGACACTTTTGGACGCAAGAATACCCAAGATGCGCGCCGAGGCCGCACGGCTCAAGGCGCGCATAGACAATCTGACCGCGCGTTACACGGCGATGGTGGACAAGATTACCGAGCTTGAAAACCTGGAGATCGTCGGCCTCGTCCGCGCGGAAAACGTGAGCATAGAGCAGCTCGCGGCGCTCATACATGGAGGTGACGCCGATGCGTAAGCTCGCACCCATGCTCTGTGCTGCCGCGCTCACGCTGAGCCTCGCCGTGCCTGCGAGTGCGTATTACGCATCCAACGAAAATGGCAACAACGAGCCGGGCGGTCCCATTACGAGCGTCAATGTTACCTCTGAGCCGGTAGCGGAGCCTACGCTGCCGAGCCTTGGAGGTCTTACGCCTGACGGCAACCTCGCTCTCATAGACGACATTCTCGGCGGCGCGTACTACTCCAGCGAGGAAGTGGGCGATAGCCAGATGCAGTTCGTGACCGTGGAATCTAAGAACGGCAACACGTTCTACCTGGTAATTGACCACGCGACTGGCGACGTGTATTTCCTTAACCTCGTGGACGAGGCCGACCTCCTCGCGTTGCTCGAGGATGAGGGCTACGAGGTCGAGTGCGACTGCGCAGAGAAATGCCAGCCGGGAGCGGTCAACACCGATTGCCCCATCTGCCGCACTGACCTAAACGAGTGCGCCGGCGCTGAACCGGAGCCGACGCCCGAGCCGACTGAAGCGCCATCGACTGAACCGCAAGAGGACAACGACAGCGGCTTCAACGCTACTGTGCTGCTGCCCATCGCGCTCATCGTAGTCCTCGGCGCTGGCGGCGCGTACTACTTCCTCAAGGTACGCAAGCGCAAGCCTGACACGTCCGGTGCAACCGACCTCGACGACTACGACTTCCCCGAGGACGATGAGGACGAGGTGAAGTAATGCGCTACCGCTTCACCAACAGCCCATTTGAGCGCATGATGACCCGCATCCCTCCTGCACCCGCACCTGACCCGCCGCCGAAGCCGCCCGAAGGTCACTTCTGCTATGGCTGTGCGAGGTACGGGCTGGGATGTGTCAGACCGTGTTACAGGGACGCGGAGAGGAAATGAAAAATAGGTATGGGCGCCCTAAGATGCCCATACCTACTATATAAAGCCAGGAATTAAAGCCCAGGCAACGCTGCGGTTGC
This sequence comes from uncultured Eubacteriales bacterium, assembly GCA_900543085.1. Taxonomy (GTDB): domain Bacteria; phylum Bacillota; class Clostridia; order Oscillospirales; family Oscillospiraceae; genus Scatomorpha; species Scatomorpha pullicola. Next base: position 7,131 of record UQQF01000006.1, read on the forward strand.
CCCATATACAATGTTAGTGGCCGTATAATCTAAATCCAGTAAACCGTGCCGGATAAAATAGGGCGGTGTTTCATTTACCCACAGCTTGTACAGATAACAATTCAAAATAAGCATTGCAGCGGTGCTATCAATCGCATTTTTATAAGTAGCATACGAAAAATAATGGTGCCGTTCGTGTTTAATTTTATCATAAGCGAGCCACCATGATGGAGCTTTTATATTTTCACTGACCCAAACGTCGAAAGGGAAAATATCTATTTCAGTTGAAACTATTGTTGCCTTAGCATGATTGATTTCTGGGAACCGTGAAACTATCACTTTTGAAATGGCTTTCATATTTACATTTGCGTCTTGTTCATCGATTCTGCTATTTGGATTAATAATCCCGCATAGCAACTTGGCTACCGCTTCTACCTCTGCACAGGATGCAAGAAGTATTTTCGCAAATTCTAAAGAATACGTTGAAAAATTTTCTTCTACTGGTTCAACGTATCTAGATGCACTACCTAATTCCTCGTTTATGATTTCGGCATATCTCCAATATTTTAGCGCCTGACGTAATGCGTATGTATTTTGTTCATCCATTTAGCCTTATCTCCTCACTTCATAGCCAGGAACTCGGCGGCGGTCATTATTTTCGGGTGCTTGATGCCCGATTCGAGGAAGTCCTTGTCGCCTGTCAAGAGCACATCCACACCACTTGCTATGGCGGCTCGGAGTATAGGTCTGTCTGCAACATCGCGCACACTCTGCTCGGCGTCCGTCTCCGGTTCGGGAACTGGTACAACCTCAATGGACATGAGCGCCGTCGCAAGAAAGCGCTCCATTGCGTACAGCTTTGTCGGGAACTTCCGGTTAAATACGCGCCGCAATTCGTCTATGTTCTGTTCGCAGACCACGGCGTGATTCGGGTGCGTTACCGCCTTGGCGTATGCCAGAAAAGGTGTACCGCCGGAGCTGAGCGCGGCAGAGATGAGAATGTTCGTATCTATGAGAACCTTCATTCGTCCGCGCCCTCGCTGCGCATTTCTGCAATGAGCGCGTTCACATCATCCTCGCTTGTAAGTCCGCTGCGTTCGGCCTCGCCCATCATTTCTTGCTGGAGCATCTGCATTGCGTAGACAGCCGAGTTGACCATGCGGACGCTCTGACCCTCAACTATAAAAGTCACGCGGTCACCGCTGGATACACCCAGCGCGTCGCGCACGTCCTTGGGAATCGTTATCTGACCCTTGGACATCACTTTGGCATTGTCCATGAACACATCCATCTGTATCACCTCGGTATAGAAAGTAGGGATTACCCTACCTGTATTATATGCTGGAGGTGCGAAAAAATCAAGGAAATTCTGTTAGCAAAGGAGACATGACTATTGAACATTCAAACCCTAATCATAACCGAGAAGCCCTCCGTTGCCCGCGCGATTGCCGCAGCGCTGGGCGCGAACGTGCGTGGCGACGGCTGCATACATGGAAACAACCTCATAGTCTCGTGGTGCTATGGCCACCTCATCGAGCTGGCAACGCCTGCGGTCTACGACGAAAAGCTCGGCAAGTGGCGACGCGAAGATCTGCCGATTCTGCCCGAGCCGTGGAAAATAAGCGTTATGCGAGACAAGCGGGCGCAGTTCGAGGTGTTGCGCGGCCTGATGCAGCGCGGGGACGTTGTCGAGGTGGTCAACGCCTGCGATGCCGGGCGCGAGGGAGAGCTCGTTTTCCGTCTGGTCTACGAAAAAGCTGGCTGCACCAAACCCATGAAGCGGCTCTGGCTCAGCTCTATGGAGCCCGCCGAGATTCGCCGCGCGTATGCAAATATGCGTCCGGGCGCGGAATACGACCGGCTCTACGCCGCCGCGCTGTGCCGGGCAAAGGCCGACTGGCTCGTGGGGATGAACGCCACGCGGCTGATGTCGCTGGTCTACCACCGGACGCTGAACGTGGGGCGCGTGGTGTCCCCGACGCTCTCTCTGCTCGTTGAGCGAAAGCGCGAGATTGAGGGATTCAAACCAGAAACTTTCTACACCGTCGCTGTTAACTGCGGCGGTGTTTCGATATACAGCGAGCGAATCTCAGATAAATCCGAGGCCGATGCACTCGCTGATATTTGCACGGGCGAGCTGCACGTTGCCAAAGTCGAGCGTCGAGAGAAGCGTGAGAGCCCTCCCGCGCTCTATGACCTGACCACCCTCCAGCGCGAGGCCAACCGCGAGCTTGGATTTACGGCACAGCAGACTTTGGACTACCTCCAGTCGCTATACGAGAAGTGCCTTGTGACCTATCCACGCACGGACAGCCGTTTCCTGACCGACGGAATGGCGGCAACGGTGCCAGGGCTGGTTAACGTCGCGGCAAGGCTGCTGGAAGTGGACGCGCCCGTGGACATTAACGCCGAACAGGTCTGCGACAGCTCCAAGGTGACAGACCACCACGCAGTTGTGCCGACGGCGAGCGCCGCGAGCGCCAACCTTGCCGCGCTCCCAGAGGGCGAGGCGACCGTGCTGCGTCTCGTCTGCTGCCAACTGCTGTGTGCGGTGTCTGAGCCGTTTACCTATGCTGAAACCACGGTCGAGGCCGAGTGTGGCGGCCACACGTTCAAGGCACGTGGCAAGACCATCATCGGCCTTGGCTGGCGCACGTACAAGGGTGCGCCAGAGTGGTCGCCGCTGCCCGAGTTTACCGAAGGTGTAAGTGTTGCCGTCACGAGCGCGACCGTCAAGGAGGGTAAAACGACCCCACCCGCTGCGTACACGGAGGACACGCTGCTCTCAGCGATGGAGCACGCTGGCGCGAAGGAAGCGCCGTCCGACGCCGAGCGTCGTGGCCTTGGCACACCCGCCACGCGCGCGGCGACTATTGAGAAGCTCGTAAACGGCGGCTTCGCCGAGCGCGTCAAGGGCAAGCTCATGCTGACCGACGTTGGCAAATCGCTTGTTACCGTGCTGCCCGAAGCGCTGCGCTCGCCGCTGCTCACCGCCGAGTGGGAGAGCCGCCTCAAGCAGATTGAGCGCGGCGAGCTGGACGCAGACAGCTTCATTTCGGACATCGAGCACACGGTCAGCGGCCTCGTTGCGGACTACACACCCGTAGCGGAGGCCAGCGTCCTGTTCCCGACAGGGCGCGAAGTGGTCGGCAAATGTCCGCGCTGCGGCGGCGTGGTCAGCGAGGCCAAAAGCGGCTACTTCTGCGAGAGCCTTGACTGCAAGTTCGGCCTGTGGCGGGACAATAAGTTCCTCGCCGCCAAGCGTATCTCGCTCACCCGTCCCCTTGCAACCGAGCTGCTGGATAAAGGCCGCGCGCACCTCGACGAAATCTACTCCCAGCGCATGGACAAGTATTATCCAGGCGACCTCATACTCCACGACGACGGCGAGCGGGCGACGTATTATCTGAGTTTCAAGGGCGGGAAAAAGTAATACTCCATTGACACTTAGTATATACTATGGTATATACTAAGTAGAAGGAGGCGATTGCCGTGGAGACAGCGAGAATCTTTGAAAATGGCCGCAGCCAGGCTGTACGGTTGCCTAAGAAGTACCGTTTTGACGGCGACGAGGTGTTTATCCAGCGCCTGGGCGACGCCGTGCTTCTCACGCCGAAAGCTGATGCGTGGCAAACTTTTATGAGTGGGCTGAACAGCTTCACCGAAGATTTTATGGCCAACGGACGCGAAACTGAGTTTCCCGCTGCGAGGGAAAGCCTATGACGTATATGCTGGACACCAACATCTGCATCTACGCCATCAAGAACAAACCTGAGCAGGTGTTGGAACGGCTGGAGGCTAATCTGAGCAAGGGTCTTTGCATTTCCGCAATAACGCTGGCCGAGCTTGAGCACGGTGTGGAAAAGAGTTCACGCCCGGACAGGAACGCGGCGGCGCTGCTGCAATTCCTATCTATACTGGATGTGCTGCCTTTTGACGACCTTGCGGCTGTAGAGTACGGCAAGATATGCGCGTATCTTCAAAGGCTCGGTAAGCCAATAGGCACAATGGATATGCTCATCGCCGGTCACGCCCGAGCTGAGGGGCTGACGCTGGTCACAAACAATGTGCGCGAGTTTGAGCGCGTACCGGAGTTGAAAATTGAAAACTGGGCTGAGTAAGCCACACGTTAAGGAGCAGCCTTCGGGCTGCTCCATTATTTTTGCACGAAGGGAGGTATAACCTACGCCAGACAAGATAACCAGTACCACCGCGCTTGCACATGACACGCTCAGCCGAGTCACGGACGGCTACGACGAGTGGACGGCGTTGCTTGCCACGATGTCCCGCAACTACAAATACGACTTTGCTGACCAGGTGCTTATCAACGCGCAGCGGCCTGACGCGAGCGCGTGTGCAGAATACGACGTGTGGACGGAGCGCATGGGGCGGTATGTGCGGCGAGGGGCAAAGGGCATCGCGCTTATAGATTACAGCGGTGACGCGCCCCGGCTGCGCTATGTTTTCGACGTATCGGACACCGGCGCGAGGAGGAGCTCGAGGCCATTTCGACCGTGGACGGTCAATGACGAAAACCTCGCAGAAGTCCAGCTTGGTTTGAAGCAGGACTTCGGCGCAGATGGCGAATGGCTTTCCGGTCAGCTCCAGGACGCCGCGCGAGACCTCGCGGAGATGTACTTTGATGCGCACAGGCATGACATTAGCGCTATCGTTGACGGCACGTTCATGACTGGCTATGATGAACGTGAGCTGAGGGACAGTTTCATCCGAGCCGCCTCGACAAGCATTGCCTACGCCCTCATTTCCCGCTGCGGCTATGACCCGGAGGCATACTTTGCTCCAGAGGACTTCGCGTTTTTAAACGAATGGAACACCCCATCGGCCGCGACCTCACTCGGCACAGCGGTCAGTGAGAACACGCAGCTCGTGCTGCGCGAGATTGAACGAACCATACGAAGCTATGAAAGGAGCCGTTACAATGACCGAACTAACCTACACGACCGTGAACGACGTACAGATTCCAGATCTGAGCCTGCCCGAGACGAAGCCAATCGGGAGATACGGGCGAATGAGGCAGAAGTATCTGCGGGAGAACCGGCCGGTGCTGTGGAATCACCTCGTGTTGACGGGGACGCTGTACGAGCACCTAAACGAGATAGAGACGGCGGCTCGGAACCGCATAGACCTGATGCTGCCGAATCTGGCAGCAGAGGCGGGCGCTACGGAGGAGCTGAAAGCCGCCGACCCGATGAAGTGGACGGGCCTCATGAACGCCTGCAAGGCGCAAGCCGAAGAAGTAGTTCTGAGCGAGTTAATCTACAACTGAACCTGTTTGACGAAGCGGAGGACGCGCAAGCGCCCTCCGCTTTCTCTTGCCCGCAGGAGGTCATTGACGCCATTCTGCGCGTGGGTGAGAACACGAGTTATCTGCGTGAGCGCGTGGTCGCGGAGTTCGAGAAACAGCATTCACTGGACGAGATAGCCGTGTTCCTGCCCACCGTCTACCACGGCGGTGTTGGCGTTGTGGTGGACGGAGAGCGCTACGCGGCATGGATGAGCACGGATTGGATACGCATAGCCCAGGGCAATGCGGCTCGCTATGAGCGCGACGTGCACCTTGTGACCTGGGGTGACGCCTCGCGGCGTATCGACGAGCTGCTCGACGCCGGGCAGTACGCGGGTGAGTGGGAGCTGGAGCGCAGCACCGCGACGGAGCGCGAACTGCTGGCACAGCAGATGGTTTACCTCTACCGTGACCTCGCGGATGGGCAGGACAGCAACTTTTTCCCCAGCCTTGACGGCATAAAAAGCGGCCTGTTTCCCGATGTTACTGAGCAAGTCGCAGCAATGCTGTCCGACCGTGAACAGTGCGAAACGCTGATTGCCGAGTACCGGGATTTCCTCGCGGCGTACAAGGCAGACCGGAGTGTTCTGCGCTTCCACTACCACAAAACCGATGAAATCTTAGCCTTGCTCGAAAGCCAGCTCCTGCCGAGGGTGCAGTTCCACGCAGACAAAGAGCTTCTGCCGAGCGTGCCGCAGTTCATAACTCAGGACGAGATAGACAGACTGCTACGCGACGGCGGCAGTACCTCGGGCGGCAAGTGGCGCGTCTTCCGCTACTTTACCGAGGCGCATTCCGTCGAGAACAAGGCAGACTTCCTCAAGCGTGAATACGGCATAGGCGGGCGCTCACATGCGCTGTCCGATGCTCCCGGCAGCGATGAAAAGCACGACAGCAAGGGCATGGAGCTGAGCAAAGGTGGCTGCGAAAACGTCAGCCTGACATGGCGGCAGATAGCCAGGCGCATCGACACGCTCATTGCCTCAGACCGCTTTATGGCCGCTGCTGAGCTTGCCATGTACGACACGCACACAGCCGCTTACGCGAGCTACAACCGCGCTAAGCCACATCATGACAATGACATTGTACTCGTACAATATGGCGGCGCGTTCTACACCTACGGCACCGACGCAGAGGCTGCCGCACACGCGCTCGGGCAGCGCACCCGTCAGGCCGGCGGTCTGGATTATGTTGAGATTCTGGAAGAACAGATAGAGCCGGCGCTGGATGCTCTCCGCGCATACAAGCCTGTGACGTTCAGTTATGAGAACGGTACGGAACTCACCGTGGACTTTTACCTCCCAGGAGATATGCGCGCTCAATACGAGCAGCGGCTCTACGATGCTCTCATGGCGAATGAATCCTACGTCAATGCCGTGATGAACTCTGACGAGGAAAATGCGATGCTGACGGGCGAGCGTGTGCTCCGGGAGTTTGTAGCGGACTCGGAGGACAGAGATTTTCAGCGCGCCTACTATGACAACCCACGCCTGCGCGAGGCGCTCAACCGCGTGTCTCTGGATGCCGCATACCACGACCTGAGCGAGCCGCCAGTGGAAGATGAGCCGGAGCTTGATGACACGCCGGTCAGCATCCAGCCGCGCGGCCCTATGGCGTCGGCCTACGGCGTCGGGGACTTCGTATGGTTTGAATGGCGTGAGTACCAGATAACCGACCTCCAACGCGGCTATGTAGAGCTGTTGCCGCCCGGTATGGCCATCCCTGTTTACCGCACCGAGAGCCGTGCGGATTTTGAACGTGGGCTGCACTCCGACGAGCGAAACAGGTACATCACGGACTATCTTACCACCGAGATGAACGACGATGCGCGGATTTGTGTCTCGGACTTGCTGACGCCGGAGGACAGGGCGCAAATCTCGGCCTGGCTCCGTAATGACGAGGGCAACGCACAAATTGCCGGCAGGCTCGCGGAGATGTTTGCCGGGCGCGATGGAGCGGAACCTGACGGCCTGCACTACCGGATACCAGACGATGCCGGGAACATTGTGGCCACCGGTTTTGTGCCGTGGGAGCAGCTCGCGGGCGCTGTGCGCGGGCTGTATCGTGAAGATCCGGGGGCGTTTGAGCGCGAGCCAAGCAACGTCGTTGAACAGTCGGAGGATGCGGGCGAGGCAAAACCTGAATTTCAGGAGAAAACCGTCGCGTACTATGACGCCGAGGCCAATCATCTGCCATACGACGTAGAAATCCGCACAATAAGCACCTCGCCGCCTGAGCCAGAGCCGACGCCGTCTGGGTCGCCGCGCAACTTCCATATAACCGACGAGCATCTTGGCGAGAGCGGGGCTAAGGCGCGGTTCCGTGCCAACATGGACGCCGTTACCACGCTCAAGCGCATCGAGGCCGAGGGGGGCGCGGCAACTGTTGACGAGCAGGAGACACTTTCCCGCTACACAGGCTGGGGTGCGATACCTGACGCTTTCGATGAAAGCAAAAGCGATTGGGCAAAGGAATACGCAGAGCTGAAAGCCGCGCTCACGCCCGAGGAATACGAAGCCGCGCGCAGTTCCACGCTCAACGCGCACTACACCTCGCCGACAGTTATTCGCGCCATCTATGATGCGCTCGTCAATTTGGGCTTTGAAGGTGGGCGCATACTCGAGCCGTCCTGCGGCGTGGGCAATTTCTTTGGCCTCCTGCCAGATAGCATGGCTGACAGCCAGCTCTACGGCGTGGAGCTGGACAGCATCACCGGGCGCATAGCGAAACAGCTCTACCCGGAGGCCGAGATTACCGTCGCGGGCTTTGAGACGACCAATCGCCCGGGCTTCTACGACCTCGCAGTGGGCAACGTGCCGTTCGGAAATTATCAGGTGTTTGACCCAGAGTACAACCGGCTCGGCTTCAGTATCCACAACTACTTTGCCGCCAAGATGCTAGACCAGGTGCGTCCCGGCGGCATCGTCGCATTTGTCCGCTCTGTGCAGCAATATGAACAAATCTGCGAAGTGAATCTACTCCTATCTTACACAAAATCACTTTCGATTAATTGTGGAAATTACCAATATTGACTTTGTAATGCTATATGATAAAATTTTATCATAGGATTGGTTAAGGGTATTGGAGATTTAAATAAGGAGGTCAATAAATTATGAAAGCCAAAAGGAGATTGTCATTGCTGTTTACCATTTGCTTGGTCATATCGATGCTTTCGGTATCATGCTTTGCCGACGAATACCAAAGTGATGTCAGCGAAGGACTAAGCTTATCCACAACCGAAATTGTGCTTGCTGGACAGCCAATAGAAGTTCCCATCATTAGATATGAAAAGCAGGTATTTCCTGCTGATACGTATGTGCAGCACGCCAATGACAATGTAACTTATATGGAGTCCACAGAGATACTGCTAGTTCCTGAACTTACGGAAGAAGCGCTCAGCAACAATTTGCAGGTCGTTTCAAAAATAAAGCAAGGCGGCGTAGTTGTACCATACGCTGACAAGCTCGACCCCACGGTCATAAGTGTTGTTGACGGGTATGTATGGTGCTATAGCTATTTAAAGTATAGCTACACAAACAAAGGCTCGGAAAGGTATTATGATGTTGAGTATTTCAAGATTGATGTAAATTACGAATCCATGGTTCCGTTTGAAGGCGCAGTTGAAATAAGTGCCAGGCTTAATCAAGTAGGAGCAATAGAGGGAGAGAGCAGCTGGCCAGCTCAAACATATGACGTTTCGAATGTCCAAAGTGGAACTAGATATTATGCCCCCAACTGGTGGAAACCATGCCAGAATAATTCTTTCGCGGATGTTGGTGTAGTATATACCTTTGCGATAGACTATACAGACAGCTGGCCGGAAAATGATACAAGCTTTTCATTCAGGCATACGGTATCATGACATCGACTGCATATTAGGGGGTGCTGGCAGGTGGTAGATGAGCGCGGAAAAATCCTCGAAAGACGTGCAATTTACGTAATAATTGCTTTTGTAATCGTATCCCTATGCCCCAGCCACTATAATCAGGAGAGTTTTTACAACATTCTCAGCGGGGAGCTGATAATTCACTTGGTGTTTATCCGTGCGTTCACGCTTGTCCCTATTCTCATCCTATTGGTATCATACCTCGTTTGCGGGGCAATAGGGCTTAGATTAGGACTAAAATACAAGCCTGGCAAAATGCTCTCTCTGGCATCACTGGTGATGGCCGCAGTTATGTTGTTAGGCGGCCTATATATTAGCGGTTGTTTCCTTCTGACAGGCTGGTGGTTTTTTTCGTTGCCAGAATCTCTGAATTTTTTGTGGCAAGATCCCTGGCCGTTGTATGTTTGGTGGGCAGTTATGGGGATATTCGCCCACATAGGAATATCCAACATCCATATTTTTAGGCGCGCTGTTCCCAAAGAGGGAAATACTTCAGATGAATGAACTGTTCCTAAATCGTCGCAAGCATAAATGCCAAACATTTAGTGCGTGAGACCGCCTGGTAATAGAGTATGCATAAGGAAACCACAATTCTTGTGGTTTCCTTATTTTTATTTAAGCGCAGCTTGCAGAGGTCACGCTTAATTAAAAAAGTACGCATCCAAGCGGCTCAGACTTTGCAGCAAGCCCATGTTCGTCGTGCCAAACCACCTCACCGAGCAGTGGGCAAGCGAGTTCCTCAGGCTCTATCCCTCCGCGAATATCCTCGTCACGACGAAGAAAGACTTCGAGAAGGCCAACCGACAGAAATTCTGCGCCCGCATAGCCACCGGCAACTACGACGCTGTAATCATCGGTCACAGCCAGTTTGAGAAGATCCCCGTGTCCCAAGAGCGGCAAGAGCAGCTTTTGCAGGACCAGATTGACGAGATAACTGAGGGCATACGCGAGCTGAAAAGCTCCAACGGCGAGCGCTTCAGCATCAAGGCCATGGAACGCACGAAAAAGGGGCTTGAGGCCAAGCTCAAGAAGCTATTGGATTCACCGCGAGACGATGTAGTCACGTTCGAGGAATTGGGTGTTGACCGCCTGTTCGTGGACGAGGCACATTCGCATAAAAACCTCTACTACCAAACAAAAATGCAGAATGTAGCTGGTTTGTCCAGCGCAGAAGCCCAAAAGTCCTCAGATATGTACATGAAGTGCCGCTACCTTGACGAGAAAACCGGCAGCAAGGGCGTCGTGTTCGCCACCGGCACGCCCGTCTCGAACACGATGGTCGAGCTGTACACCATGCAGCGCTACCTACAGCACGACACGCTCGAAAACCTCGGCATGAGCCACTTCGACGCCTGGGCGGCGAACTTCGGAGAGACGGTCACGGCGATGGAGTTAGCTCCGGAAGGCTCAGGGTATCGCGCGCGTACACGATTTTCTAAGTTTTTCAACCTCCCGGAGCTTATGAGCATATTCAAGGAGGTCGCAGACATTAAAACTTCCGATGAGCTGAATTTACCGAAACCCGAGGTTGTGTACCACAACGAGGTGTCTCAACCCACGGAGATACAGAAGGCGCTCGTAAAAGAACTTTCCGAGCGCGCAAGTAAGGTACACGCACGGCTGGTCGAGCCTGATGAGGACAACATGCTCGCCATAACCAACGATGGCCGCAAGCTCGGACTCGACCAACGCGTAATTAACCCGCTGCTGCCAGACGAGCTGGGGACGAAGGTCAACCGCTGTGTGGACAACGTGTTTAAGATTTGGGGGGACGGAGCGGACAAGAGGCTGACTCAGCTCATTTTCTGCGACCTCTCTACGCCCGGAAAGGGCTTCAGCGTCTACGAGGATATTAAGAAAAAGCTTGTCACTCGCGGAGTGCCTGAGAATGAGATAGCCTTTATCCATGATGCCAACACGGACGAGAAAAAGAAGGCTTTGTTTGCGAAGGTTCGCTCTGGACAAGTCCGCGTACTCATGGGCAGCACCGCAAAGATGGGCGCGGGTACAAATGTGCAGGACCGGCTCATAGCCCTTCACGACCTCGACGCCCCATGGCGTCCCGGTGACCTCGAACAGCGCAAGGGACGCATTGAAAGGCAGGGCAATATGAATGAGACTGTTCATGTCTACAGGTACGTTACAGAAAATTCCTTTGATTCGTACCTTTGGCAGACTTTGGAGAACAAGCAGAAGTTTATCTCACAGATTATGACCTCTAAGTCTCCCGTCAGAAGCTGCGAGGATGTGGATGAGACGACGCTTTCATTTGCAGCGATTAAAGCTCTGTGCGCGGGCGACCCGAGGATAAAAGAAAAAATGAATTTAGACGTCGAAGTCTCGAAGCTGCGGTTGCTCAAGTCCAGCTTCCAGAGCCAGAGGTATATGCTTGAGGACAACCTGGCACGGTATTTCCCGCGCGAGATTGCGGAGACGAAAGCCCGGATTGCCGCGCTCGAATCGGACATAGGGATGCGCGACACGCATCCCGTGCCCGCTGACGGTTTTGTCGGCATCGAGCTGGACGGCGTCCGCTACACAGAGCGCGTCGCAGCCGGTGAAGCCATTCTGAACATTTTGCCAACCGTGCAGGATACGAAGCCCGTTCATGTCGGAGCGTTTCGCGGCTTTGAGGTAGAAATCTCGCTCTCAGAGTTCGGCAAATACTCACTTACGCTTAACGGTGCGTCTGAGCACTACGTTGAGTTGGGAGCTGACGCGCGCGGCAATATTCTGCGCGTCGAGAACGCGCTTGCTTCACTGGACAAAAAGCTGGATGCTAACCGCGCCCGGTTCGTGGACTTGGAGAGCCAGGTCGAGAATGCGCACGCCGAGCTTGAAAAGCCATTCCCACAGGAGACCGAGCTCGCTGAAAAGAGCGCGCGGCTAATAGAGCTGAACGCGGAGTTGGACATGGAGAACAATGCGCCGCCTGAGCCAGTTGCCGAGGAAAAAGAGGAGGATCGCACATCGCTGCTCGCAAAACTCAAAGAACCAATACCGCTTTACCAGTCAAAGCAATCGCAACATCAAGCAAAGGAGGCGTGTCTATGAACCCGCTTGAACAGCTCACTGACAAAATGACAGCTGAGTTCAATACATACCGGGACTGGCTGCTCAAGCAGCCGCCGGAGGAAATTTTGAATCATGCAAATGAGTACAACACAAAGCAAGAAATAATGGCAGTTCTGTCTGACGCAGACCTTTCGCCTGCGCAAATTGAAACGCTGCTGCGCTCGCCCTGCCCGCTGGAGGATGTCTTTAAAGACTGTGTCCACATCGATCAGTCGGACTACAACTACACTTTGAAAGTCCTCATAGACCAGCGCGCCGACATAGAAATGGATATGCAGCGCGCCATACCGATCTACAACGGCACGGCGCGTGAGGCAAATGAGCGCGGAGAGCTGGACAAGTTCAAGGCTTCGGCTGAGGCCGATGAGAATTGCAAAACCGCCATTGAAAACGCCATCGTCCGCAACTATGACGGCTCCCGGCTGAACACCAACGCCGCAATACGCGAGGTGCGCGAGCAGTTTGGTGACAAGCGGCTTACCCGTGTCACGGCCTCGCTTATAGTCAACAGGCCGCACGACGAGCGCATCAGTCCGGAGAATATGAAATGGGCTGAGAAGAACGCCACGACGAAAAAAGCCTTTACCGACCGCACCCACTCCGGCCTGCTGGACATCTTCGCCACGCGCCTGCGCGAGAGCGAGCACAAACGCGAGAGGGGCGCGGAGCGGTGAAAAACACGCGCAATATGTTCCTGCTCATCCGCATAAACGACGAGGAGCGCGAGCAGATTCAGGCACGGATGGAGCTCGCCGGGACGAAGAACATGAGCGCCTTTATTCGCAAAATGGCGCTCGACGGGCGAATCATTCTGCTGGACATGGATGAAATAAAAACGCTGGTGAGCCTCCTGCGGCGCACCAGCGCAAATGTGAATCAGATTGCAAAACGTGTTAACGCTACCAGTCGTGTGTACGAGAATGACCTCGCGGAGATTCAAAACCGTCTCGGCGAGGTGTGGGCTGCGCTGGATATGGTGCTGCGAAAATTACTTGAAATCATTTAGGCTGTCCAGCCACACTTTAGCGCCTTTGGGATATTTCAATTCGTATTCACGATCGAAAAGTGCATTTTCTATCAGCCCGTTCGGGAGCGTGTATAGGGAAGATTTTTCTATCTGGAAATCATAGCCACTGATGTGAGCACTAATATCTTTTACAGCGTCATCATCAAGGCGTGGATCCAGTGTTACTTTTTCTATAAACGATAAATCGTGTAAAGAAACATAAATGCCATTGACATCAGGAAATATACGCCATTGATCTTCTTCGTCTCTAAAATAATTTTGCAGGTATAGCAACAAGCGGATTTCTTTTTCATGTGAAAAGGCGTCTCTTTTTATAAACGCAGGAATCATATAGTATGGGTACGTTTCAGCCTCCTCGTCATAGAGTTTACACCACTCCTTGCTCTCTTCTAGCTTGGCGTATCTGATAGGCCCCAGAAATACCGCCTGGAATCGACCATTTGGTTCAATGGTGTAAAAATCGGTAGATTTGAACAGCTTTCTTGCTGTGGTTTGTATACATACACCTTGGCGGTCTGATGAGTAAATCCTCCACATAGCATCATTATCTGCGTCTGTTGACCAGCATGAACCATATAATGGCTTTATCATTTTGCTGGCCATATGTATGATAGCAAGAAAACTGTTGTGTGACGCCTGTTTGTCTCTGTGATAAGAAAGCAATCTCGACGGTATTTCCCACGGGTCATCCCAACATAAAATGTTTCGGAGATATAATTGTTTGCGCTCAATCATCTGACAAAAGAAATCTAATCGTATTATTCTGTAGATTGGCATATCCACATCTATATCCCGGTGAACCATTGGGCCAAAAGGATTAATTATCATAAACCACACTCCGCAATCGTTAATAGATTCATTTTACTTTGTATAAGCAAAGGCCGCAACAAAAAATATTAAAGGAGACGATATAATTAGCTGCTACCCGCCTCATATCCATTCGTGGCTCAAAAAGCCAAAGTGTCATACACTCGCTCACCGAGCGAACGGACTACGTCAAGAACCCGGAGAAAACTGAAAACGGCTCATTGGTCTATGCCTATGGCTGCACACCGCAGCTCGTCGCGGCTGAGTTCGCACTCTCGAAACGGCAATATACACAGCGCACAGGACGCAAGGCTCCGGGCGTCATTGCCTACCACATACGTCAATCGTTTAAGCCCGGCGAGATTACGCCGGAGGCGGCAAACCTCGTGGGGCGCGAGCTGGCCGAGCGCTTCCTCAAGGGCAAGCACGCATACATAGTCTGTACCCATGTGGACAGGAAGCACATCCACTCGCACATCATCTTTAACTCTACCACCATCGACGGTACGGCGAAGTTCCGTGACTTTCTCGGCTCTGGACGCGCTGTGGGCAGGCTCTCCGACCTCATTTGTATCGAGCATGGGCTGTCTGTTATCCAGAACCCGCGACGTTACACGCATCCAACCTACGACAAGTGGCTGGGCGACAAAAAGCCACCGTCGCACCGCGATGTGCTGCGTGCTGCCATTGACTATGCGCTCGCACGAAAGCCAGAAACATTTGAGAAGTTGCTACAGCTTATCTGCGAAAACGGCTACCGGGTGAGCTCCGGCAAGAACATAACGTTTTACCGTGATGGCCAGCGAGCGATACGGCTTCACACGCTCGGTGCGGGATACTCCGAAGCCGAGCTGCGCGATGTCATAGCTGGCAAGGCGACACACAATCCGCGCGGGAAGCGTGAGGACGCACGTCTGCTCATAGACATCGAGGCCAAGCTCGCGGCAGGCAAAGGCGGCGGCTACGCACAATGGGCTAAGGTTTTCAACGTGAAGCAGATGGCGAAAACCTTGCTGTATTTGCAGGAGCACGGCATCAAGAGCCATGAGGAACTCAATGCCCGCGCCGACGCCGCGAGTGAAAAGCTCGCCGCGGTGAACGAGCGCATCAAAGCGATTGACGCGCGGATTAAGGAGATCGCCGAGCTACGCGGGCAGATTGTGACCTACGCCAAAACGCGAAAAACCTTCGACGAGTACAAGGCATCGCGCTACTCGCGCAGGTTCTACGACGAGCACGAGAATGAGATTGAGCAGCACCGTGCGGCAAAGCGATACTTCAGCGAGCACTGCACAGGGAAGCTGCCGAAGATGAAAGACCTCAACGCCGAATTTGACAAGCTCGTTGCAGAGAAGCGCGCGGCCTACGCCGAATACCGTGCAATCCGCGACGAGCACCGTGAGCTGCTCGTCCACCGCCACAACGTCGAGGTATTTCTCGGCGAAGAAAAGCCTGCCGCGTCCCATCAGGACCGCGGCGAAAGATAAGCGCCAATGAGGGTGCGCCGCCGAAAAAAAGCTCCAGGCACTGGCCTGGAGCTTTTTGTGTTTTTGGGGTTTGGGGCATCAGCCCCAACAAGCGTTTTTAGCAAACGTATATACGGTTGCCCTGCTTGCCGGTACAATAACCACGTAAACGGCAGGGTTGCAGCCATTTCAGCCGCGTGGTACGATTCTGGCAAAAGGCGGGACGAAAGTGGCAGACTTGCTTGCTGGGTTTCTGCGGAATTACCCTCTTTGTAGACAGTCCGTTCATCCCGCGGGAGCCTTTTCTTTTAGGCTGGATGGGTGCGGCTCTGCCGCTTACCCGCGTCTCACACGCGCATGTAAGCTCTCGCACAAGGATGTTGTCCCGCATTGGAGGTTGTTTCATGGAAAGCTCAGTCCCCGTCGCCGGTATAGACGTCAGTAAGCGCTTTAGCGACATGTGTGTATTAAGCCCGCAAAACGACGTCCTGCTCAGGCAGAAAATCTACCACGACATAACCAGCATGAAACTCGCAGAGGAAAAGCTGCATGAGGTTGAGTTGCAATGCGGAACGAGGCCAGTCGTGGTCATGGAATCCACGTCGCACTACCATCTCATCCTGTTTCAGTTTTTCACGGACGCGGGATTTGAGGTGGTAGTGGTAAACCCCATACAAAGCGGTGCACTGAAGAACATAAACGTGCGCAAGGTCAAGAACGACCGCGTAGATGCGTACCGCATAGCCATGCTGTACCGGCTCAAGGTTTTGCGACCGTCGCAGATACCCACGAGCACTCTGCGCGGTCTGCAGCTGCTGACGCGTCAGCGCAGCGAACTTATGGACGATGTTACGCGTTTCAAGAACAGGCTGACGGCGTATCTCGATCAGATTTTCCCCGGATACTGTGAGGTGTTCTCCGACGTAGGCGGCGTTTCCTCGCGAGCCGTGCTTCGCCGGCGGCCTGCTCCGGACATGCTGCTGGCTGTGAGCGTGGACGAAATTGCGGAATTCATAGGCAAGGCCGGCAGCAAGGGACACAAATTTGGCGCTGAAAAAGCCGTGAAACTCAGGAATGCAGCTGAGTCTGCCCGCGTGATCGGTGTCAGGTCGGCAAGTAACACCAGCCTGATTGTGAATATGCTGGACATCATCGAGGGACTGTTGGCGGCTATACGGCGCGTCGAGGACGAGATAAAGGCGCTGGTGAAGCAGGAACCCGGCTTCGACGAGGATGTGCAGCTGCTTTGCAGCATACCGGGCATTGGTTTCAATTCTGCCGTGGTCATCGTGGCAGAGATGGGTGACATATCTCTGTTCAGAAAGCCTAAACAGCTCGCTGCATACTTTGGCCTTGACCCAGGCGAGAGGCAGTCAGGGACGTTCAAGGGCCGCAAGAACAAGCTGTCCAAGCGAGGCTCTCCTCAGGTGCGCGCGGTGCTGCACATGGCGGCGGTAAGCAGCGTTTCGCGGAACAGAAACGGCACATACAAGAATCCTGTTCTCGCTGATTATTACGAGAAGAAATGTGCGGAGAAGCCCAAAAAGGTGGCTCGTGTAGCGGTCATGCGCAAGCTCTCGAACATCATTTACGCTGTCCTGCGTGACCGCAAGCCCTTTGAGCTTCGCACGCCGCAGGAACACATGAGGCTGCTCGCCGCGGCGTAAGGAAGCCGCGTATTGAATTCAGGCTCACGTCAGATGCCGTGAGCCTGGGAGTCGTGCGCTTTTTTGCGGGAACGCCTTCTAAATTTTCTCTTGACTTTGCTTAGCTGGTCTAAAATGCGCACCCCCGCAACATGGCATGAAAAAACGGAGGCGCGTGCTTCTCTTACGCATCCTCCGTTTCTTTAGCCGCTTTCATCGCCTGGATGGTGGCTTCTACAATTTTCAGTTCTTTTTCGTCCAGGAAGCCCAGCATGGCGTCAATCCGCTTTCTGCACTCGCTCCCTTTATTCTTGGACGGATAGAAATATTGATCTACCGATATATCAAACATTGTCACCATCTGATAAAAGGTGTTGAAGCTGGGGTGCTGGCCGTCATTTTCGTTATACATAATGGTGCGCGGAGCCCGGTCAACAATATAGGCCAGTTGCTCCTGTGTCATCCCGCTGGCTTCCCTTGCCCGCTTGATGGTGAGCCCTACATTGTGAAAATCAAACCGTCGTTCATCTCTTTCAATCTTCATAATATCACCTAATGTAATTTTACATTTCAGGTGTTATTATTTGAACGACTACATATTTCATACCACCGACTAAATAATTTCATGTTTACAAAATGTTTTCATTTGCACTATTGGGGTAGTGTTGACAACTGAAAACTATTGTGGTAGTATCATAGCGTAAACTATTGCAATAGTTCAAAGAAAGGATTTGATGATATGGCAATTAAGCTCTTTGATTCTGAGCTAAAGGTCATGGATGTGCTATGGAAAGAAGGTGACAAGACCGCAAAGCAAATTTCTGATATTCTCAAAGAGGAAATCGGCTGGAACATGAACACCACCTACACCGTGATTAAAAAGTGCATCGCGAAAGGCGCCATTGAGCGTAGCGAGCCAAACTTCATGTGCCATGCGCTGATTGCAAAAGAGGTTGTGCAAGAGGCGGAGGCAGAGGAGCTGATTGGCAAGCTGTTTGACGGCTCCCCCGACAAACTGTTTGCCGCCTTGCTGGACAATCAAAAGCTATCCAAGGAGCAAATTGAAAATCTGCGCCGGATGGTGGCTGAATTGGAATAGGAGGTAACGCATGAGCCTATTTCAAATGAGCGTGGCCGGAGGAGTATTGATCTTATTCATTGTGGTTATCCGCGCATTGGCAATCCATCGTTTGCCTAAAACAACCTTTTTAGCGTTGTGGATGATCGCAGCTCTGCGCTTGCTCCTGCCATTCTCCATCCCGCTGACTTTCAACATCCATATCGGCCTTGATGTTTTTTCAGATGTGGTTCAAGAATTACCCTCTGGAAATATCGCTTCTACTTTACCGGGGGATAGTCCGCCGTCTTATGATATAGGTACGGCTGTTCCAAGTCCTGCAACAGAACACATTTCTACCTTTGAGATACTCTGGTTGGTTGGCGTGCTGCTGTTGGCAATCTACTTCTCCATATCCCATTTTCGGAGTATGCGGAAGTTCAGAATGTCTATCCCCGACAACACGCCGTATATCCAAAATTGGTTGACCGCACACCAAATTTCCAGACCCCTTGCGGTGCGGAGCTCCGATTTGATTTCCTCTCCGCTGACCTATGGCATCCTGCATCCGGTGATCCTCTTGCCCAAAAAACTTGATCGGAATGACCAGGTTGCATTGAAGTATGTGCTGACCCATGAATATGTCCACATTCGGCGCTTTGACGCAATCACAAAAATTCTCTTTGCCGCCGTGCTCTGCATCCATTGGTTTAATCCGTTTGTTTGGGTCATGTATGTTCTCGCCAACCGGGATATAGAGTTGTCGTGTGATGCCTGGGTTATCCGTATGATGGGTGAAAAAAATCGTTCCTCCTATGCGCTGATGTTAATTAAAATGGAGGAAAAGAGAAGCGGTATGTCCGCTTTATACAGCCATTTTGGCAAAAATGCAATTTCAGAAAGGATTGAAGCAATTATGAAATTCAAAAAGACATCTATTTTGGCGTGTACTTTGGCACTTGCCTTGATTGCTGGTGCAACTACGGCATTTGCTGCCGCAAGGACTGATGACAATATGGAACTAATGGGACTTGGATTTTCTACCGCAGAGGTAGGGGATATGGAAGCTGTGGAAATTGGAAATACCACTCTGGTACAGCGTGTGGGGGAAGAAGGTAATCAGGCAGATAACAGGGTAACAAACATCGAGGATATGGCGCACATGGATGTCAATGGTACCACGCAAAATGCACAATCAATGGATATTACCCTGGTTTCTGTTAGCCATGATGATGAGTCCAAGTTTACGCCCGAAGAATGGGCTGAAATTTTGAAACAAATTGAGCAGGGAACGGTGCATTGGGAGGACTAATTGCTTTTCGCATTTGTATATACGAACAATGCAATTTCAGAAAGGAATGAAGCAATTATGAAATTCAAAAAGATATCTATTGGGGCCTGTATTTTGGCACTTGTCTTGATTGCTGGTGCAACTACGGCGTTTGCCGCTACTGCAACTAATGATAATGGCTCACATATTAGCCGGAGTGACGCAGTTCTGATTGACGTAGACGGTAACTTTCAGAAGGTGGATGTGACTGGTGAGGTTGATTCAAGCGACGTACACTTCATTTCTGATTGTAACCTGCAAATGGTGGATGTTACTAATGAGACTAATTCAAGTGATGTATGGTTCATTTCTAATTATAATGGTTTAACTTTAGTTGAAGTTCAGAATGATAATTCAAAAAACATTCTCGATGACACAGGAGATAGTTTTATATCACTTGCGAAAGATGCGCCAGTAACGCTTGGTGTCGGAAGTTGGAAACAAGGCGATACATTTGTGCTTGAGTGCAAAAATGAAGGAAGTAACGCAATTAAAATCAACATTCGTAACACAAGTTCGGGAGAAAACTGGCCTTATACTCTGGAAACAGGGACTGGGAGCATTACCTTTACCGCTCCTTACGATGGTGAGTTTGAGATCACCGTGGAAAATCTTTCTGACACAGATGCCAATCTGTCAATCTCGTACACGCTTACCCGGTAACAAACATTACCAAGGTTTAAACATAAGGGGCTACCGCGGAAAACGGGATAATAAAAACCGCTGTTTGGCGGCTGGGGATCCATCCCCCCTGACATAATACAGTAGCCTGACGGCGGTTTTGAGAAATCAAGGCCGCCGTTTTCTTTTTGAAAAATGAGAATACGGGGGGTGTATTAAAGTCGCCCTTTTTTAAGGATACGGCGGTGTCCAGGAGGTATCGCTGTGTCCTTTTCCCTTTTCTCCCCCCCTAACCTGTCAAAAAAAGCCCACCCGTCCAGCAGGATCAGTCCGGCGGTAAATGTGAAATTTGGCAGTACATAAATGAATTTGTTATTTCGTGCGCTTGCGTGGCTTTGTGTCGCGCAGGCGCATTTTGTTTGTCCGACTTCTGGACACTTTGTCCAGAGGTGCGAGGCGGCTCCCCTGGGTGCCGCTCTCCGCCAGCTTTCCATTTTGTTTCTGCTCAACCCATCAACCGAAACAAAATGGAGGACAAGCTATGACAACGATCAATCTGAAAGATTTTTATTATTGGTACTTAACGGACGAGCTGGTGGAGGTGCCTGACGAGGTAGCGGAGGAACTTATGGCCAGCAAGCGGCGCGAGGCCGCCCATGCGGAACGGGTACGCTACAACAAGGCTTATTATTCCCTGGATTGTGACGATGGGATCGAATACTCCGCCTGCCTACACGAGCCCAGCCCCCAGGAGCTCATGGATCGCAAGGAGCTGTTTTTCCGGCTGTGGAACGCCCTTAACTCTCTGCCGGAGATCCAGGGCCGCCGGGTGGACGCTCATTTGATCCTGAAAAAGAGCTACCGTCAGATCGCCCGCGAGGAGGGCGTGGACAAGAGCGCCGTCCGCTGCTCCGTGAAATGCGGGATTGAACGCATGAAAAAATATTTGCAGGAAAATTTCTAAGTTACCATCTCCATTCACCCCTCTTTTTCTGGTGGTATGTGAGAGGAGGTGCGGGGGCCGCAGGCCACCGCCCCCCTTTGTGGGGGAGCGCCGTTGCCGAGTATGGCTGTCTTATGACGGGGCAAGAAAATGAGCGCGGCCCTTCCCGTCATTTATGAAAGTGAGGGGGAACAGAATGGACTATGATCCTATGTTGGTTGCTATGCTGTCCCAGCCGTGGAGCAATAACGCCTGCCGTGGCTATGTCATCTACGCGATGGAGAACTGCGGTTTTTCTCCCAACGACATCCGGCGCGTGGTGGCGGAGCTCTATGAGGTTTTCGACATCCGCAGTCTGGAAGAGACCCAGCAGCACTTTGAGGAAAGCCCTTACTGACTTCTGGACAAAGTGTCCAGAGGTACATATCCGGCCAAAGGCCAGCACTTTCGTGGTGCTGGCCTTTGCCATGTTTCAACACATTTTATCATTGTATGGGCGGGATTTTATGCAGGCACAGGTCAAATATGAAAGTGAAATCAAAACGGCTGTTCTCGGAGATCGGACGATCACCGTCAAAAATCTCACCCCCGTTTTTTCCCCGCAGGGGCTGGAAAAGCACAACCGCGAGATCGAGCGGCGGCTGTTTGACGTGTTCCGCAAGTATGCCGGGCAGCGGGGGTAGGCCGGAGTCATCCTTGTTGTAAGGGGGCGGCAGAGGTATAATATACTTGTAGGTTGGCTCCCAACGAACAGAAAGGGAGCTAATTATGGATAATAGAATTGATGCAATTTACGGGCGGCAGTCGATTGACAAAAAGGACAGTATCAGCATTGAAAGTCAATTTGAATTTTGCCGATATGAGTTAAAAGGCGGTGAGGGTAAGGAATACAACATCAGTGCTGGGAGTGCTACATAGCTGAATATCCCTGACCTCCTGTTTTGATCCCATCCAAATCAAAACAGGAGGTCATTTTAATGGCATACAATTACGCCAAAGAAAAACGAAAATTCGACGCTGAGCGGAAGCGAAAGGCGTTATGGTACAGGAAAGAAGGCATGAGCGAGGAGGACATTGAAGCGATGCACTGCTTCGACCTCGCGCAATTCAATCGCGACAGGGCATACGAGAGCCGCAGGCGTCCGTTGGAGACGGCCTGCGGCTCTTACTGTATTCAGGTTCCGGAAACGGATACGGATCGTTACAACTGGATTGATGAAATCAGTAGCCCACAGCTGGTTGACCGGCTTCTAAAACTATCCAGGGACGACATGGCTCTGCTCACGCTCATAGTACAGCACGGTTACGGGGTGAATGAAATTGCAAGACTTTATGGCGTGACACATTCAACCATCAGTCGAAAAATAACACGCATCAAAAACTTTTTGAAAAATTTTTGATGTCAATGGCACCAAATCGCCTTTCCCGCTGCCTATATAGTGAGAAGCAAAACTTCTTGAGAGTTCTCACAACTGAATACACGGTGCAGGAGTTAACTGCCCGCGTGGGCTGAAAGGCTCAGCGACATGGGAGGCGGCGCTATGACGGCCGAGGTTTTCCTTGGCAAGAGCGATGAACGTTGTCCCTAAACCGGCTTTGGCAAGCCGCTTCGCAAAGAAAGCGCGGGTAGATAATAAATTCTCGCGCAAGCGCTCCCGTAGACTTGGGGGCAGCCCTGCGGTGTTCGCGAAGGCGGCATACGCAGAGTTGAGACAGTCTCGCCAAAGACAGCTCCTGTAACCCCCATGCTCGCCGGGGCGCGTGGCAAATACGGCGGGAGACGAAATACGAACAAGCTCCACGGCAGCATTATGCCGTGGAGCTTTACAGAGGTGTTCGCATGAACCAGACCTTCACCAAAAACGAGAAAACACCGCGCAGCCGCCGCACAATGGACGCCCCGTCAACCTACAAGTTCGAGCAGGCAAAGCGCGAATACATAGTTGAACCCGTTTTCAAGTCCGAGGGCGAGACCTCGCTTTTCTCACTTCTCCTCAACCTCATGCGCCTCGACGCCATGGGTTGACATCCGTGACAATTTCGGCGAGCGGAGGTAGAATAACCATGCCGCTTGCCGTTTGCCATAGGAAAAGGAGGAAAGTATGAGAAAGACAAACGGTAAAAACCGTGAGAATACAGCAATTCTCTATGAACGTCTCTCGCGTGACGACAACCTTGAAGGCGACAGCTACAGCATACAGAACCAAAAGAAGCTGCTCACTAAAGTCGCAAGAGAGAAAGGGTACACAAACCTGATTCACTTTTTTGACGACGGAATCTCCGGCGTTACGATGGACAGGCCGGGCTTTAAGGAAATGATTAAGCAGCTCGAGCTTGGAAAGGCGTCCGCAGTGTTCGTCAAAGATCTCAGCCGCCTGGGACGCAACTACATCGAGGTAGGACGCTTGACGGAGGAGTTTTTCCCCGAGCACGACATACGCCTTATATCAGTATCCGACGGCATCGACACGGATGAAGGTGAGAACGAACTTGCGCCGATTCGCAACCTATTTAACGAGTGGTACAGCAGGGATATAAGCAAAAAGCGGAGAATCAGCAACAAAATCCGCGGAAATTCTGGAGTACCTATGGGAGCACCGCCATACGGGTATAAGAAGGTCTCAGATGGAAGCAAGAGCTGGGTCGTGGACGATGAAGCTGCTGCTGTGGTAAGACACATATTCAAACTGTACATGGATGGGCTCGGAGCCGAACAGATTGCTGCCCGGTTGTCCGAAGAACATGTGCTCACTCCAACTCACTATTGGCGGGAACAAGGCGTGAGCCGTCCAAACCGCCCTAATACAAATGAGCCGTGTCATTGGAACAGCTCGACGGTTATCAACATTCTGTCTCGCCAGGAATACTGCGGCGACCTCATCAACTTCAAGACCTACTCGAAGTCCTATAAGAACAAAAAGCGCCTTGAAAATGACCGCGAAAACTGGGTCATCTTCAAAGACGTGCATGAGGCCATAGTGCCGCGGGAGCTGTGGGAGCGCGTTCAGCAGAAACGCGCCGGTGTTCGCAAGCGGCAGACCAACAAAGGAGAGCACAATATGTTCTCCGGTCTGCTCATCTGTTCCGACTGTGGGCGCAATCTACATTATCATTTTAATTCCAGGAACCCCGAGATAACGTATTTCTCCTGCCCGAACACGAAGAGCGAGCGCGGCACCTGCACCGGAACGCATTACATCCGCGTAGATTTCCTCGAACAAGTCATTCTCGGCGAGATTCGCCGCCTGACAAAGTTCGTAAGCCAGTACGAGACGCAGTTTGCCAAGCTGATGATGGGCTTCACGCAGCAGGCGATGGCAGCCGAACGCAAACAAGTGCAGCTTGAACTGAGCAAAGCTAAAGCCCGCGACCGCGAGCTGGACACGCTGTTTGAGAAGCTTTACGAGGACAACGTAGCCGGTAAGATCAGCGACGAACGCTTCGTCCGTATGTCCAAGAAGTACGAGCTTGAGCAAGCGGAGCTCCGCAACACCATCAAGGCACTTCAAGCTGACATTGAGCGCATCGACGGCAAGGCTGCAACCGCAGATATGTTCATCTCGGCCGTGCGCAAGTACACCCGTGCCAGAAAGCTAACACCTCGGATGCTAAACGAGCTGATAGACAAGATTGAAGTCCATCAGGCTGAGAAAGTGGACGGCGTCTGGCGTCAGCGGCTGACGATTCATTACAACTGCGTCGGCGCAATAACGCTGCCCGACACAGCGACAATTCAAGCCCCGCACGTCACGATGAACACCCGCCAAGGCGTCTACGTTACCTACGAGCCAGATACGCCATCGCCTGCCGCGGACACAGCAAGCGCATGAGGGAGGGGAGCAAAATGAATCGCACTGCAATCTACGCCCGCACTGCCAGCCCCAACGAGACAGCCCTTGAGTGGCAAGTCCAAGCCCTACAAAGCCTTGCGTCGTACCTGGGCTTGAACGTCACCCACATAATCCGTGAGACCTCCAGCGGCCTTGATTTCAAGCGGCAGGGCTTGAATGAACTGATGTGCCTTACCAAGCAGCACGAAATAGACACCATCCTAATGACCAATCTCGACCGCATAGGCCGCGACACTCCGAAAGTCCTCGCCGTCCTCGAAGAACTCAACAGCCACGGCATCAAGCTCATCATACAAGGCGGCAACACAGTAGAGGTAAATGATAACCCACTGCTCAAATATCTGCGCCGCTTCACGCTGTATCCCAGCCTTGAAGTCGTGCTCGCATCAACAACCGAATAGCGCCCTACGCTGCAAGAAAAACGCAGAGCCTTACAGCGTTACTCAAACGTCGTAAGGCTCTGCATATTGAGACGGGCGGGGGAAGCTGAGCTTGAAAAGCTCCGAAAGATATTCCTCAAGACCGAGACGGACGTTATCAACGAGATAGGTCGGCCACGTTCAATGGGTAACGCGGACTACCACGCTGCCGCGGACCTTGAGCGCGTACAAGCTATGGAGACCGATTCGTGCGAATGTTTGCCATAGGTGATGGAGAAAGAATTTTGCGTTGCTTAGCGCGTAAAATCATGAGAGTATCCACAAGCAGGAACAGGGATATATCAACGCCGCTGCATATAGTCATGCGTAAAGAGGTACGTATGCTTGAGCGGCAGGGCCTGCACTTCATCGAGGAGCAGCACGGAGCCTGCCAACGAGGCAAGGCGGCGCACATTACGGCGCGGAGCGGCAAAGAGCGTGTCAAGCAGCTGCACCATAGTGCTGCAAATAACAGGCGCGCCATCCCAGCGGCTGTTCCTTGCGAGATATATGTTCAGATTTTCCTCAGTGTCCGCAATGAAATCCGAGTGGTGCTCGAGAACACAGTCATCACCGAGAGCTTCGCGGATGCGCTGCACGTTCTACCCTGCAATTGACTTGTAAGGCGCAAAATAGAAGATATGCCGCGCGTTAATGCTCTGTGCGGCCTGAAGGCAAAAGCGCAGCCCGGCGTAGGTTTTACCGGCTCCGGTGGGGAGACAGAGGCGGTAAATCCCGGGCGCGGCGCCACGGCCGGCGTCCCGGCAGCGCGCGGACAGCTCGCGCCGCAGAGCGTCTATTGGGTGTTTTTCCGGCATTGCGCCGATATACGCCTCTCCGCGAGCGACCAATTCAGCCCAGAGTGCGGCGCGGGCAGCGCCGTCCGTCCGCCTCGGCAGCGGAACATTGTCCATGAAGCAGGCGGTATCGGTCCAGTCGGCATCCACCAACGCGCTGAACAGCAGCCGCTGGACAAAACCGCGCGCAAACTCGCGCTGGGCGACGCGTGGATATAACAGTTTCAGTTTTAGACACAGCGCTTTTGCCTCGGAGGATGCGCCGTCTATGAGACGCATAATCTCGCTCTCGGGAACGACTTCCGCGAAAAATTTTCCGCGCTCTCGACATAAAGCTTCTTGGCGTCCTCAGAATACATTCTGTCCTTCCACGGCTCTTTGTCCAGCGGTGACACGACGTCGCAGCGCCCGCCGTGATGACAGCCGATGGCCAGCGCGGCCATCTGTGCCGCCAAATGCGCGCTCGCCGGCATCCCGTGAACTTTATCCACAATCCACCGCATTCCCGCCGAGGAGTGATTGAAGCGCTGTTTGGTCTCGCCGCGAATACGCCCCTGCACGGAACTGTTGGCCTTTCCCAGGTCACGGAGGAGGCCTGTCAGATATCCAAGCTTCTCCAGTCCGACTTCTGCGCAGGCCTAGGTGCAGAGCGCGGCAACATTTTGACTGTGGTCAGATACGGGTTGTTCGGTTTGTCCATCGTCGCGTGTGCGGGCAGCCAGCATTGCTGCTCTTCCTTTCATAAATGTGTTATTATAGCAACCTGCAATTATTTACCTGTTAAGAAGTAAATTGGGAAAATCAGAAAATTGTTATCATATATTCTTATGAAGTAAAAACGGCGGACAGAGTATACTGACCCGCCGTTTTTACTTTAATTATACTTAATTTGCGTTTCCATCCTCTACCTTTCAACTTCCACTGTCCGGATAATGCGCGGAGGCTGCATGGGGGCGTCAATAGCCGGCTTTTTTCAGCTCGTCGAGCATGGCTGTCCGCCGCGGGTATTCGTTTTTCCAGCGCTCGGTTAATTCGGCGTCGGCTTGGCCGGGGTATTTGCCCAGATGCCTCAAATGTGCGATGGTGTGGGCACAAGCCTGCCGGTCGCAGGATGCGCGCATCATTTTGTCAAGCAGAGACGTATAGGCGCCCCGAAGCTCCATGGAAAAAAGCGGCAGCTGCGCTGCCTCCCAGCGGTCCAGGGCCGGGAAATTATTTTGTGAAATCTCATATTCAAGCAAGCGCCCGTACAGGCCCTCCGAGGCCAGAAGCTCCTCGCGGAACTGCGTGCCGCCCTTATAGTAATCATAGCCGCGCTGCAAAATCCTCGGCTCGAACATCTCCTGCCAGTTTCTATATGACATTCAGCATCACCGCCTCAAAGCGTTGCCAAAATAATCCTGACACACTTCGCATGAAACCCAATGCTCCGGCGGCGTTTCCGCGCGGCCGCGGCTTCGCATGAAAAAAGGGCGGCTGCTTTGAAACAGCCGCCCGTGAACGGGAAAATAGCTTCGATATTTGCTTCAAACAACGTATTTGCTCTTGAGGCCGCAAATAATCTCTTCGGTCTCGGCGGCTATCTTCTGCACCATGTCCGCGCAGGGGGGAAGATCGGTTATGCGCTGGGCGCATTCGCCGGCGCCGGCCATGGCGCGCTCCGCGTCGCCGTTATAGGTGGCCGCGACGCCGTGGCGCTCGGCCACGAGCAGGTCCATGGGTATCTTGGAGAAGTCGTCCGGCACGCCGACGTAGGAGCCGGGCGCGTCCTTGGCGGTGTTGTACGCGTGCTGCTGGGCGGCGGGAGTGCGCAGCCAGCGGGCGGGGCCGACAAAGCCGCGGGCAATCAGGGTGCCGCCGTCGCCGCAGTCGAGGACCAGCTTCTTCCACAAGTCGCAGAAGTCGCTCTCCTCGGTGGCGAGGAAGCGGGTGCCCATCTGGACGCCGTCCGCGCCCATGGCGAGCGCCGCGGCGAGGCTCTTCGCGTCGCAGTACCCGCCGGTGCCGCAGACGAGGGTGTTTTCATCGGAGAACTTCTCGACGATATCCGGCAGCAGCGTCATGCTGTGTACGGGCTGCCAGGCGGTGTGGAAGCCGCCCTCGTGGCCGGAGGCTATGAGCACCTGCACGCCGGCCTTCTTGCAGCGGGCGGCGGTGCGCACGCCGGGGAAGACGTGCATCCAAATCATGCCCTGCTCCTTGACGAAGCCGGCCCAGGGCACGGGGTCGCCGGCGGTTGTGACGAGGACCTTGAAGCGTTCGGCGACGGCCGGGTCCTGACGGACCTCTTTGATGGCCTTCATAACGTTCATGGCGTTCTCCTTAACCTCGGCGGAGACCATGACGTTGGCGCCGAAAACGGTCCCCTCATTGGTCTCGTTGTAGATGCGGGTGAACATCTTCTTGAAGATAGTGACGTCGTCGTCGTCAAGCTCCGCGTGCGCCTGCTTGCAGAAGTCCTCGAAAACGACGGGGTTGGACTTGCGGGAGGTGGTGCCAAAGGTGCTGCACAGGCCGAGGCAGCCGGCGTTGGCGGCCGCGATGCAGAGGCTGGTCACGGGGAACGGGCCCATACCCGCCTGGATGATGGGGTATTTAATGCCTACGAGTTCGGTCAATCTGGTCTTGAGCATGAGTTATCTCCTTCCTTGAGTTCGGATATTCTGTAAAGAGCCCTGTCCGCGTGAAACGAACAGGGCTCTGAATAGCTGGCGTCCCTTCGCGGGATAGTACGCCTTGTCTGAAAATCAGAAGTAAATTCCCAGACTTATTAGAGTTGCCGCGACGAGCGACACTATTGTTGTGTTGACAATGGACAGGAAGAAAATGTTGACGTAAGCCTGCCTGTGGGTAAGCTTCGTGGTGGAAAGGGAGGTGATGACGCCGGAGCTGTGGGGCAGGTCGTCGAGGCCGATGGAGGAGATGGTTACCAGCCTGTGCAGGTACTCGGCCGGGATGCCGGTGGCCTGGAACAGCTCGCCGAAGTTCTGGAACGCGATGTTCTCGCCGGAGGAGGCGGAGCCGCAGATGGCGGAGCAGACGTTGCAGATGATGACAATCGTGAAGGCGTTGACGCCGAGGTGCATGAGGCTCTGAACTATGTTCTGGAAGCCGGGGACAGCGCCGACGACGCCGCCGAAGCCGGAAGCGCAGCAGACGGTGACCAGGGGCATGATGGCCATGGGGATAGCGCCGGCGAGGAGAGACTTGATGTTCATGAGCTTCTTCTCAAGGATGGAGAAGAGCACGTAGCCGACAACGATGCCGCAGCAGAGGGACATCTCAGCGGTCAGCTTGACAAAGTTGAGCATGACGATGACGACGATCATCGGGATGAGGCAGGCCCAGATGGGCTTCTCATTCTCAACGGTGGGCTCAACGAGGGTTTCCTTGCTTATCTCAGCGCCGGTGGGCATGAAGCCTTCGCCGCGCTTGTGGGTGCGCTTGACCTGGATGAAGATGTAGGTCATGCCGAGGATGAGGGCGAGGATGGCGCAGAAGATGCCGAGTCCGGCGCCCGCCATGGGAGTGGTGCCCAGGTAGTCAGTCGGGATTATGTTCTGGAACTGGGGAGAGCCGGGCAGCATACCAATCGTAATGGTGGAGGAGCCGAGCGAGGAGCAGGTGTACAGCCACCAGGGGATGTCAAGGTCCTTGAACAGCGCGCGGGCCAGAGAGACCATGATGAAGACGGTAACGAAGACGTTGACGCCGCCGTAGGTCAGGATGAGCTGGATGCAGGGGATGCTGGCGACGGCCAGGAACTTGGCGGTCAGAGGATTCTTGGCCTTTCTGGCGATGCGGGCAACCTTTACCGCTATGGAAGCCGCGGCGGCGGAGTCGCCCATGACCTTCGCGAACAGTCCGCTGAACAGGAACAGCACGAGGTAGCCTTTGAGGAAGCCGGACGCGCTCGTCATGAACGAATCGGTGAGAGCGGTGAACGGATTAAGGCCGCCGCAGAGCGCCACGATTATCGCACTGATAATCGCGACGAAAATCGTGTTGTACCCCCTGAATGCGAGCCAGATAAAGGCTGCGAGGCCAACGATGATTCCGATGATACTCAGCATTAGTTAATTCCCTCTTTCTCTTTTCTACATTTTCCAAGGCGCTCACCGCGCGCTGGCCAGACGCCTTGCGGAATGCGAACCTTCGAAATTGCTTAAATATTAACATGAGGGTCTGAATAATTAAACATCAAAAAATCTAAAAATCGGGTTGAAATTTTTCGAATCTGTGGTTAAAATATCTACAAGGAAAATTTATAATTATTTTGTGAGGAATCCGCTGTGAAAATTACAAAATCGATTGTTTGTGATATTTTGAAGCCGCACAACATAGTTGAGTACACGCCCGGGGAAGCCGAGCGGACCTTCGAAAAAGTGGAGTTTGTGACCGGAAGCAGCCACACTTTTACCACAGATGTCCTCTACATTTCGACGGCCGGGCAGCTGCAAAAAGCGGCCTGCCCCGAGATGGACGGCATATGCGCCGTGTGCCGGGGAGACGAGGCTTTTGCGAAGGAATTCACTGAAAAACACAGCGTGAGCCTGCTGCTGTTTCCGGAGAGCGAGGACTTTTTTCAGGTCGCGAACGAGCTCCTTGAGAACATAGAAAGGCTCAACAGCTGGGAGAACAAGGTCAGGACATGCATAGCCGCCGGGGATCCCGTACAGAGCCTGATAGAGGCCGGCGCGGACATATTTGGGGAAAACCCCATCGTGCTGCTGAGCGTATCATTCAACGTGGTGGCCAGAAGCCTGGAGAGCACCGACCGCAATGAGAAGGTGAACGGGCTGCTTCAGAGGGGATATCTGACCTGGGAGGAGTCGGACATAATGTCCCGCATGGGCTACCCTCTGCACAGGGACGATTATAAAGACGGCATGCTGGTCACCCCGCCGACCTATATGGGCTGCCCGTTCATGCTCGTGGCCTTTCCGCCGGCCATGAAGCAGGCCGCGTTCCTGGCGGTATACTATGTGGCAAGCGAACCGACACCGGGACAGCTGGATATTTTCCGCTGCTATGCGGGCCTTGTCCAGCAGTACATAACGAGGCGCCTCAAGCCGGACAAGCAGATGCCTTCGGCGCCGGAGCTGTTTATGGACGACATACTGCTCCGCACGAACGACGATAAGGAGTACCTGGCCGACAGAGCGCGGCAGCTGCAGCTTCCAGTGAACGAGCCGTACAGGGTCGGGGTGATTCAGTGGGAAGCGTATTCCAGGGACCAGGCGGACTTCGTCCTCTGGCGAGTCCGGTCCATTCTGGGGAAATCCATCTACAGGATTATGCGCTATCACGACTCGGTGCTGCTTCTCATGAAGGGAAGCCTGCCGCACGCAAAGGTGCTCAGAAGCATGGACGAGACCTCCGACAAGCTGGAGGGCATTCTCTCCGTCTGCAACGGCCATATCGGCTTCTCGCCGGAGGTGGACAACCTGTTCAAGCTGGACGTCGCGTACAGGCAGGCCTGCTCGGCGGCGAAATTCGGCCGGCTCATGGACAGCGGGGAAAAGCTGTACTTCTACTCCGAATACTATATATACGATATGATAGACAACTATTCGGAAAAATTCCGCATTGAGGACATGTTCGTTCAGAAGCTCCGCCTTCTGGAGAACAAGGACGAGGGCAGCTTCAACAACCTCAACCTGCTGCGCAGCTATCTGCTGTCCGAGAGAAACCTGTCCGAGACGGCGCGTCTGCTGCACATGCACAGAAACAGCGTCATATACAGGATGGGCAAGATTTCCGACATACTCGGCGTGGACCTGGACGACCCGGACGTGAGACTCCGGCTGCTCATCTCGTTTAAGATACTCGAAATGATAAACGGCAGGAAGTTCCCGCCCCTCCACGACGGAGAGGACGCGCAGCTGAAGTAGAAAAGCCAAAAGAACAGACAAAAGGCCGGCCGCCTGCATTGCGCAGGCGGCCGGCCTTTTCATTTTGCGCTCAGTCCTGCGGGGCGTTCTGCCGGCGCAGGATATCGTAGGAGACCAGGAAGGCCATGCGGCTTTCATAGTCGAGCGGCTCCAGATGTATGATGTCCCGAATCTTGTTCATCCGGTACTTCAGGGTGTTTATGTGTATATCCAGCTCCGCGGCCGCGGCCGCAAGGCTGCAGTTGTGCTTCAGGTAGCAATACAGCGTGTCCAGCAGCTGCTGTCCGCCGCCGCTTTCGAGCAGCGCGCTTATCGACGGGTGGAGAAGCCTCTCACAGCCGCCCGAATGGAAGCGCTCGATGTAGTAATCCCAGAGGTAGTCGCCGCACATGTGCAGGCAGGATTCGGAGCCGGACTTGTGCGAAAGGGCTATCTTGGCCTGGAGGTAGGCGTCGGGTATCCCGTCCCAGGAGGTGAAGGGCAGAGAGACCCCGCCGTTGAAGCCTATGGGCGCGAGAAGGTCGTTCAGGATTTTGCAGCCGAACTTGAAATCGCAGTCGGCGATGAGGCAGACTATGGCGTCGTTATAGTTGAACGAGAAGGAGAAGGGCAGGCGGGTGGAAAGAGTGTAGGGCAGGGCCTTGGCGGCGAAGCTGTCCTTGGGGTGGTTCTCGATGAGCACAAAGTAGGCCCCGTCGGAGACCGCCCAGCCCAGCACCTGCTCCAGGTCGTGAAAGTCCTGCATGGATATCTCCTGGTGGTCCAGAAGGCGCATTATGAAGTTGCGGTTCATCATCAGGCCGGGCTGCTCCAGCCCGGAGACGTTCGCGCTCTGGAAAATGCTCTGGGCAAATCGGCCGAGATGCATCTGAATGTCCCCGATGGGCTCGGCGCTGCTCTCCGTCGGAAAGATGGAGAAGACGACGAACGAGCTGTCGGGAAAAATAAAGTTGCCGAACAGATACTGCCTCTGAAAGTAGGACGACCAGAAGCTGGTGATGCCGTGTATGCCGAGCGATATCCTGTGACAGGCGGGGATGTTGCGTATCAGCGTCATGTAGATGGGGTCCATGGGCTTGGGAAGGACCTCGGTCTTGTCCGTGGAATAGTATATCCTGCCCAGCGCGTCCAGGATTTTTACCGTATATCCGGGGAAGAGCTCGCTGACAAGCGACAGGTACTCGGAGAGCTGCTTCCTTGTGGCGACGGCGTTGAGAGCCCGCCGCTCCCAGTTGTTGTAGAAGTCCATGTGCCGGACGACGGCGTTTATCACGTCCTCTATACCCGCGTTGAATACGGTTATGCGGTTTGCGGCGTTTTCGCAGATTACATTTCCGCCCTCGCTGAAAAGCTTCAATATGGACGGAGCATCCCCGCTGTTTCCGACCGTAAAGGAACTTATCTGCAGCTCATCCTCGCCAAGTTCTGCCTTCGTTTCAAACTCGGAGAGAAAGTAAGCTATCATTTCCATGTTAAAGAGCATAGCAGCCTCCGTCGCGGCCATCGCGTCCCGCCCGGAGCGTGTACACTATGACCACACAGCAAGAATCAGATTTGAAATAATTATAACACATTGACCGTAAAATGATAGTCCCAACAAGACAAAAAAACAGAAAATATTCATAGAAATTTGTCTGCTAAGTGTCTAACAAAGTCGGCGTCTAATTGATATTATTATATCAATCTGTGAAAGACAGTCGATTTAAGCCCTTCAAAGCTGCGCAACAGCGGGCCTGGAGGCGGGACTATCACAATAAAAGGAGATGTTTGGCTGTGTTTGATTTTTCCCTTACCGAGGAGCAGGAGCTGCTTATTGAGCAGGTAGAGGAGTTCATGAAGCGCGGTAACTACGACGACTACTTCAAAGAGTGCGACCGCGAGAGAAAGTACCCGGAAGAGGCCTGCCGCGCTTTCTGCGAAGAGGGCTTCAACCTGCTTGACTGCCCGGAGGAATACGGCGGGGCGGGACTGGACCTCGTGTCCTCCGTGCTGATGAAGCTGAAGTTCTATGAGTACGGCTGGCCGGCGCTCACTCTGCCGGGCGGAGCCCTGGAGCTGGACAACATCCTGGCCTACGGCACGAAAGAGCAGCAGGAGCTCATTATAGAGGAAGTCATGCAGGGCCGCAAGGCGTATACGCTGGGCTTTACCGAGCCCCAGGCCGGCTCCGACAACTCCGCCATGGCCACCCGCGCCGAGCACCGCGACGGCAAGGTGTACATCACCGGCCACAAGACCTTCAACACCTACGCCACCATGTCCAGATACATGATGTGCGTTGCGCGCGAGTACGAGGTGCTCGACAAGCCCAAGAAGGACATGAGCTGGTATCTCATTCCGCTCAGGGACGCCGACGGAAATCTGACCCCGGGCGTCACGATACACGTCCTGGACAAGATTGGCTGCCACTGCATGCCCACCTGCGAGGTCTATCTCGACAATGTCGAGGTCCCGGAGACCGCGCTGGTCGGTGAAAAGGGCAAGGGCTTCTACCAGCTGCTCAAGAACTTCGAGACTGAGCGCCTGCTGACCTGCGTGTCCAACGTCGGCTACGCAAGGGCGGCTTATCACGACGCGGCGGTCTACGCTTCCCAGCGCATCCAGTTCGGAAAGACCATAGGCAGCTTCCAGATTATCCAGCAGAAGCTGGTTGACATGAAGATTAAGTGCGACAACATGTACAACATGCTGATGCGCACCGCCTGGAAGAAATCCGTGGGCGAGTCCATCATGCTTGACGCCTCGATGCTCAAGCGGTATACGGGACAGGCCGCTTTTGAGGTCCTCGACGACGCCATTCAGGTCCTGGGCGGCATCGGCTACACGAACGACACGCGCATCGCGCGGCTGTGGAGAGACCAGCGCGGCGCCCGCATTTACGCCGGAACTGAGGAGATTATGGTGCATTCCGTCGCCAGGGGCCTCATCAATCAGGAGGCCGGCATCCAGTAAGCGCGGCTCCAACGCCGCCTGGCTATAGAGCGTATTTAAAGAGGCTATCATGAACCTGAAAGACCTTATTATAAATTCTGCCAGGCTTTTTCCGGACAAAACTGCTGTAATACACAGGAAAAAGCGCCTTACATACAGAGAATTTTATACCCGCACCTGTGCCTGCGGCTCCGCGATGAGGAATGCGGGGGTCGGGAAGGGCGACCGCGTCTGCATTGCCGCAAGGAACTGCATAGAGTACCTGGAGATAATGTTTGGCTGCTCGATGATAGGCGCGGTGCCCTGCCTCATAAACTGGCGGCTGTCCTCGGACGCCCTGTGTACGATGGCGAGGGAGACTGAGCCGAAGCTGCTGTTCATCTCGAACACGGATATCTCGAAGGCCGCTGCGCTGACGGATGCGAATCAGAAAGACGCCGTCCGCGTAATAAGCGTCTGCGACGACCCGGAAATACCGAGCAGCTACGACGAGTTCAGGAGCGGAGGGAGCGCTGAGCTCGAGTTTGCCGAGACGAAGGAAGACGACACGGGCATGATTCTCTTCACCAGCGGCACCACCGGCCGTGCGAAGGGAGTGCTCATATCCAACAGGGCGCTGCTGATTCAGATATACAACACTGCGGTCTGCGCGCGCTGGAGCCATGAGGAGCGGTTCATGTGCGTTTCGCCCATATGCCACTCCATAAGCCTTTCCGTCATAACGACGTTCTGCGTGGGAGGCACGCTCATTCTCTGCCCGCTGGAGTACCTCAAGGACTACAGGAAGATTCTCAGCGTACTGGAGGAGGAGCGCGTCACCCGTACCGCCATGGTGCCTACGGTCATTGAGCGCATGGTAAGCTGCGCCGAGGACAACGGCATAACGAACTCGACGCTGCGCACCATTTCCTACGGAGCCTCTCCGATGAACGCCTCGCTGATAGAGCGCTGCCGCAGGATATTCAACTGCAGATTCCATCAGGGCTACGGCATGACCGAGACCTACGGCACGATAACGGCGCTTTTGCCGGAGGACCACGACAGGCCGGAATGCCTGGGCTCGGTCGGACGGCCGATGGCCGGAGCCTGCGTAAAGATACTCGGCGACAACGGCGCCGAGCTGCCCGCCGGACACATAGGGGAGATCGTCATAAAGGCGGAGACCCTTATGCAGGGCTACCTGAGCATGCCGGAGCTGACGGAAAAGGTAATAGTCAACGGCTGGTATCACTCCGGAGACATAGGCTACATCGGAGAAAACGGCTATCTTTTCCTGACGGATAGAAAGAACTCGATGATAATCACCGGCGGGGAGAACGTCTTTCCGTCCGAGATAGAGAGCTGCATATTGGAGCTCTCGCCCGAAGTCAGGGAGGTCTGCGTCGCCGGGCTTCCCGACCCCGTCTGGGGAGAGATGGTAGTGGCGGCCGTGGTAAAGAGAGAGAATTCCACGCTTACCGAGAACGACATAATGGCACATTGCCGCGAGCGCCTGGGCAGCTTCAAAAAGCCCAAGAGGGTCATGTTCGTAGACACGCTGCCCGTGAACGGCGGCGGCAAGGTGCAGCGGGAAACGGTAAAAGAGATGTTTCAGAACATGAACACAGATAAAAAGTGAGAAGGGAGAAGAACTTTCCTTGAAATTTGTTGTGTGCTACAAACTGGTGCCAGGCGAAAACAGCATAGTCGTAAAGCCGGACAGGAGCCTCGACTTTACAAACTGCGAATGGGAGATTGGCCAGTACGATCTGCGCGCGGTTGAGACCGCGGCGCAGCTCACCGAGACCTCGCCGGAGAACAAGCTGATAGCGCTGACGGCGGGCTCCGATGTTGTGGAGAACTCGAAGCTCAAGAAGTCCATCCTCGCGCGCGGCCCGCAGGAGATGCTGGCCGTTAAAGACGAGGCTCTCGCCGGAGCGGACAGCCTGGCGGTGGCCGAAGTGCTTGCCGAGGCGATAAGGAAGCTCGGAGACGTGGACGCGGTATTCTTCGGCGAGGGCTCCGGCGACCTCTATTCCCAGCAGGTCGGAAACATCACCGGCGCGCTGCTCGGCTGGAACACCGTGAACGCGGTGAGCCGGGTGGAGCTCGACGGCGACTGCCTCCTGGTCGAGCGCAACCTGGAAGCCAGCACCGAGGTGCTGAAGGTAGCTCTGCCGGCGGCGATTTCCGTCACCAGCGACATATGCATGCCCCGTCTCGCGTCAATGAAGGAGATACTGAAGGCCGGGAAGAAGCCGAGCTGCGTGGAGACCCTGGATGCCTACGCGGCCGACGGCGAGAGAAAAGTCACCGAGGTGAGCCTGAAAGCGCTCGGCAAGACGGACAGGAAATGCGAGCTCGTCCGCGACGACGAGGACGGCATTGCCGCTGCCGCGGCCTGGCTCAGAAAGCTGTGAGGTGAGAAGTATGGAGCGATATAAGAAGTGCTTTGTCATCGCCCAGAGCCGCTCCGCCGCCCTTGAGCTGGCGGCCGGCGCAGAGAGATTTGCCGAGTCCGTCGCGCTCGTATGCCTTGGAGAAGCGGTCTCTGCCGCGGGCGTGGATAAGGTGTACGCCGTCAGGGATAAGGAGCTTTCGGCCGCCGCATACAGCGGCGCGGTGGCTGCTCTCATAAAGGAGCAGCAGCCTGATTTGGTGCTCGCGGAGCGCAGCCGCGACGGACGCCTGATGGCGGGCATAGCGGCCGCGGCGCTCGGCGCGGGCGTACAGACCGACCCCAGCGAGGTGCTCGCAGGCGAAAACGGCATCCTGACCAGGAAGCTCAGCTACGGCGGCCTCGTGGAGCTGGCCGAGGAGGGCGGCCGGAAAGCGGTCGTGTGCGTGGGCCCCGGAATCTTTGAGCCCGCCGAGGAGAAGGACGCCTCCGGAGCGGAAGAGCTTGACGCGGCTTCCGCCGGGATAGAGATGGTGAAGAAAGAGGAAAAGCAGGTCCAGCGCACCAACCTGGCTTCGGCGCGCAGAGTCGTCGGCGTAGGCCGCGGCATCAAGAACGCCGAGTCGCTTGCCTGCGTGGAGAAGTTTGCCGCGGCGCTCGGCGCCGAGATGGGCTGCACCCGTCCCGTCGCGGAGGAGGACCACCTTCTGCCCACAAGCCGGTATATTGGCGTGTCCGGCGTCACCGTGCGCCCCGAGGTATATTTCGCCGTGGGCCTCTCCGGCCAGGTCCAGCACACCGCGGGCTGCAGCCAGTCAGGTCTCATCTTTGCCGTTAACAACGACGAAAACGCGCCCATCTTCAAGGAGTGCGACTTCGGCGTAATCGGCGACCTCAACAATGTAATCCCCAAGCTTATAGACGCTTTGGAAAACAAATAACAGCACCGTACAAGGAGGAAATTATGCAGATACGTACAAAAGTAACCGAAATGCTTGGGATAAAGTATCCCATCATCCAGGGCTGCATGCAGTGGTTCGCAACCGCCGATCTCGCGGCCGCCGTGTCCAATGCCGGGGGCCTTGGAGTTATATCCTCCGCCACCTTCGCCTCTCCGGAAGACCTGAGAGCGGAGATAAAGCGCTGCAGGACCCTCACGGACAAGCCCTTCGCGGTGAACATCTCCCTGTTCCCGTCCCTCAACGCCGTCGGATACCACGAGCACATCAAGGTCTGCGCGGAAGAGGGCGTGCGCATCATGGAGACCGCCGGACGCGCTCCCACTGAGTACATCGAGGAGATGAAGGCCGCCGGCATAACCGTCATCCACAAGTGCGTCGCCGTCAAGCACGCGCTCAAGGCTCAGTCCATAGGCTGCGACATGGTCGTCATCGACGGCTACGAGGCCGCCGGACACATCGGCGCTTTCAATACCGGCACAATGGTGCTCACCCCCAGTGCTGTCAGGGCGCTCTCCATCCCCGTTATCACCGCCGGCGGCGTCTGCGACGGACGCAGCATGGCCGCGGCGCTCATGCTCGGCGCCGAAGGCGTCTACATGGGCACCCGTTTCTTCATGACCAAGGAGTGCCCCGCCAGCGAGGAGATAAAGCAGGAACTGGCCGCCAAATACGGCGAGCTCGACACCTACATCGGCCTGCATCCCTACAAGAACGACACCCGCTTTGTCCT
The DNA here is from genome assembly GCA_900543085.1 of uncultured Eubacteriales bacterium. Lineage (GTDB taxonomy): Bacteria > Bacillota > Clostridia > Oscillospirales > Oscillospiraceae > Scatomorpha > Scatomorpha pullicola. The sequence continues at coordinate 46,234 of UQQF01000006.1, forward strand.
CAACAGCCTCATGAAGGAGGTCGCCGGGCTCGAAGCCGCCGGAGAGCCCTTCGAGAAGGTCGCCCCCTATGTCGCCGGCTACCGCACCCGCAAGTTTACGCAGGGCGGCAAGGAGCTCGACGAGGGTTCCCTCTGCATCGGCGAGAACATAGGCCTCATTAAGGACGTGCTTAGCGTCGAGGAGCTTATAAACAGCATGATGAGCGAGTGCGAGGCTCAGCTCAACCGTTTCAATTGAGGTGCGATAATGAATATTTACGAGGAGAAAAAGTACAATTTCGTCCACAACTGCAAGATTCCGTACCTGAGCGCCGCGGGCGTAGTCCCCGAGGTCATTGAGAAGGGCCATGTGCGCTTCGTCCTGCCTGTCAGGGAAATGCACATGAACCACGTCGGCATCGTGTACGCCGGAAGCTACTTCGTCTTTGCCGAATCCGCCGGCGCCAGCCTGATTTTCGCCGCCTACGCGGAGAAGAAGAACTACGTTCCCATCATCTCCAACGTGTCCATCGACTACCTCAAGCCCGCCAAGACCGACCTGGTCATCGACATGACCATGTTCGAGGAGGAGGCCGCCGAAAAGATAGCGCCCATCGATGAGAGGGGCCGCGGCAGGTATCCGCTCGACGTCCCCATTCACGACGCCGAGGGCAACCACGTCGCTACCGCTCACATAACCTACTATCTCTTCGCGGACGCCCCGAAGCTCTGAGCCGTCAGAACAGCAAAACCTACATTATAATATAAAGGAGAAGACGAAAATGATAGACACCAAACTTACCAGGCTGCTTGGCATAGAGTATCCGATTATCCAGAGCGGCATGCAGTGGCTCGCGGTTCCCCAGCTCGCCGCCGCAGTATCCAATGCCGGCGGTATCGGCACCATCAACCTCACCTGCTGGCCCACCCTCGAGGAGTTCGCCGACGCTCTCGACGAGATGAATTCCCTGACCAGCAAGCCCTACATCGTCAACATCTCCCTCGCCCCCTCTCAGAGGGTTACCGACGACATGATCCGCGCGGCCATCAAGCTCTGCGGCGAGAAGCATGTCGCCGCCATAGAGACCTCCGCCGAGAGCCCCGTGCCCTATATGCCCGACATCAAGGCGGCCAATCTCATCCACTTCCACAAGTGCCCGAACTACAAGGTCTCCATGAGCATGGAGCGCAAGGGCGTTGACGGCGTCATCATCGCCGGCTATGAGGCCGGCGGCCATCCCTCCGCCGACGGCGTGGGCACCTATGTCATAGCCCGCCGCTGCGCCGCGGACATGAAGATTCCCGTCGTCGCCGCCGGCGGATGCGCGGACGGCCACGGCCTCGCGGCCGCCCTGTGCCTCGGCGCGGCCGGCGTCGCCATGGGCACCCGCTTCGTCAACAGCACCGAGTGCCCCATCAGCCACAACCACCAGCAGTGGATTATCGACCACACCGAGAAGGACACCGTCCTTGCTCAGCGCGTTGTGGGCAGCATGATGCGTATAACCAAGAACAACGCCGCCATGCTCGCCAACGAGATAGAGGACCGCGGCCTGAAGGCCGGCTACACCCCCGAGCAGATTCTGAAGGAGCAGTTCCCCGTTATAAGCGGCTCTCTGACCAGGGCTGCGTTCATCTCCGGCGACGTGGGCAGCGCCACCTTCTGCACCTCCATGGGCATGGGCCTCATACACGACGTCAAGCCCGTCAAGGAAATCATTGACGGCATGGTCAAGGAGGCCTACGAGACCCTCTCCGCCATGAAGGACTGCTACAAGGACTGATATATCCAAGTGCGACCGACCTGCCATGCTTCTGCGTGGCAGGTCGTGATGATACTCATTTTTCACAGGAGATGCCTCACAAATGACACAGGAAACTATCAGTAAATTAGAGCAGATACCGGGCCTGATCGTCCTCACTGGAGAGCGGATAGGCTCGGACTTCTGCCATGATGAACTGCCGGGAGCCGGGAACTATGTCCCGGAAGCCGTCTGTGAAGCGTCGAGCACGCAGCAGGTCTCCGAGGTGCTGAAGGTCTGCAGCGCGGACCGTGTGCCGGTGACCGTTCGCGGCGCGGGGACCGGGCGCGCCGGTGGCTCTGTGCCCATAAAGGGCGGAGTCGTGCTTTCCGTCAGGGGAATGGACAAAATCCGCTCAGTTGACGAACAGGCGCGTACGATGACGGTGCAGCCCGGAGTGCTGCTTCAGGACGTGAAGGCCGAGGCCGAGAGGCACGGGCTCTTCTATCCCCCCGACCCCGGCGAAAAGACCGCAACCATCGGCGGCAATATCTCAACCAACGCCTCCGGCCCCTCTGCGGGCGGATACGGACGTACGGCGGACTACGTGATAGACGCCGAGATTGTCCTGGCCGACGGTACAATCACCTCTCTCCGCGCGGACGAAGGCTATGCCGGCGTAGTGGGCAGTGAGGGCGTGCTCGCCGTCGTAACCGAGGCGACGCTCAGGCTGGTTGAAGCGCCGGGCTCGGACGTAATCCTTTTGCTGCCGTTTGCCGACGGCGAGTCCGCACTGGCCGCCGCGCTGAAGATAAGCGGCTCGGATTTCGCTCCCGCCGTTGTGGAATACATGGACGGGGAACTCATCGAGTTCTCCGGCAAGGTCACGGGAAACCCCGTGCTTTCCCAGAAGACCGACGACGGCACGGCGACGACGCTCATGGTCACGCTTGAGGGCGCGGACGAGGACGAGGTCGAAGGACGGATGGAGGAGTTCGCCGAGTATGCCGAGGAGCTTGAGTGCCTGGACATTCTGGTCGGCGACAGCATCAGCATGAAACGCGAGTTCTGGGCCGCGCACGACGCCTTCCATACGTCGATGGAATCGGCGAAATCGGAGGTCGAGGTCAACGTCAACGTGGCGCCCGAGCACATTTACGGCCTTATCAGCTATGCGAAGGAACTCGGCGCGCAGGGCGGCTTCAAAGTCATGGCCTACTCCCACGTGAACAGCGGCGGCGTTCATATCCACGCCGTCTCCGTACTGACGAAGGCCGAATTCAAGGCCGCGGCCGCGGCGTTCTACGACGCCGTCTGCACGAAATGCGTGGAGCTGGGCGGCGACGCGGCCGGCGAATATGGCGTCGGATACGCAAACATCAAATACTTCAGGCAAAACAGCGAGCGCTATGCCGGGCTTTGCGAAGCCAAGGCGCGTCTCGACCCGGCGGGCATCCTCAATCCCGGAAAGGTGGTAGAGAAATGCTGAAGCTTCTCTGCTGTGTAAAGCAGGTGCCCGACGTGGACCAGATGCGCATGGACCCCGAGACCGGCAGCCTTATCCGCGCCGGAGTACCGTCCATAATGAACCCGCAGGATGCGAACGCCCTTGCGGCGGCGCTGAAGGTCAAGGAGACCTATGGCGGAGAGATTACGGTGATAACAATGGGACCGCCGGCCGCCGAGGCCGTGCTGCGCGAATGCCTCGCCGCGGGCGCGGATCACGCAGCGCTCGTCACGGACAGGGCCTTCGGCAGCGCCGACACCCTGGCCACAAGCTACACCATCACCGCCGCGGCGGCAACCCTCGGAAAGTTTGACATGATTTTCTGCGGCAAGGAGTCCCTTGACGGCGCTACGGGCCAGATGGGCGCGCAGCTCGCGCAGCGCGCCGGCGCCACGCTGGTCAGCTCCGCGCTGCTGATTAGAAGCGTGGACGAGACCGCGGGCACCGCGGTCGCCGACAGGCTGCTGGAGTCCGGCGTCGAGACGCTGGAGGTCGAGCTTCCGGCCCTCTTCACCGTGGAAAAGACCAACTATCCCGCGCGCATACCCAGCCTGAAAGGCAAGCTGGCCGCGAAAAAAGCCGCTGTCACCACGATCACCTCCGGCGATATCCCGGGACTGGATATGTCCAGAATAGGCGACCCGGGCTCGCCCACGAAGGTCCCGCGCATGTTCCCGCCGGTGCTGCCCGAGCCCGGGGTGATTATAGACGAAGGCAGCACGGAGGCCTCAGCGGCCAGGCTGCTCGAAATCATTGCCGGGCAAAGGAGTTGATTCGATGGACAAAGCTGCTTATAAAGACATGTGGGTGCACGTGGAGCACGACGGGAAGAGCATCATGCCCGTGTCGCTCGAGCTGTGCTGCGCCGCGCGCGGGCTGTGCGACCGGTCGGGCGACGCCCTGGCTGCCGTGGTCGCCGGCGAGCTGGAGGCTTCGGAGCTGGAGAAGCTGCTGGACTGCGGCGTCGATAAGCTGATACGGGTCACCGGACTCGGCTACGAGCGCTACAGCACGCAGGCGTACTCCAACCTCTACGTGGAGCTCTGCAAAAAGTACAGGCCCTCCGCCGTGCTGGTGGGCGCCACCGTGAACGGACGGGACTTTGCCCCCCATTTTGCCGCGCGTCTGGAGACCGGCTGCACCAGCGACGCCACGGAGCTCGTATACAACGCTGAGACCGGAGACATCGAGTTCATAGAGCCCGCCGCCGGCGGCAAGATTATGGCGGTGATAACCATACCGTCGCTCAGGCCCCAGGTGGGCACGATACGTCCCGGGACCTTTAAATACGCCCCCGGAGGCAGGAGAGAGTTCGTCGATATCATAAACGAAGAGATATCCACCCCGCCGGAGGACATCCGCACGAAGCTGCTTAGCTATGTGGCGGACGAAAACGACCCGGACATGGACATCAGCTCCGCGGAGAAGATTGTCTGCGTGGGCGACGGCGTGAAGGACGAGAGCATGCCAAAGTACAGGGAACTGGCCGGCCTTCTCGGCGCCAAGATGGGCGGGACGCGCCCGGTAATAGACCGGGAACTTCTGCCCTACAAGCTGCAGATAGGCCAGTCCGGCGTCATGGTCAAGCCCAGGCTCTACATCTGCTTCGGAGTCTCCGGCGCAGTGAACCATGTCACGGGCGTCGACGCGGAGCTCTTCATCGCGGTGAACAGGGACGCCTCCGCTCCCATTTTCAATTACTGCGACTACGGCATAGTCGGAGACATGGACGAGGTCTGCGACGCAATGCTGGCCGCCATCAGGAACAAAACGGCGTAACAGCCGAAAAAATATAAGCGCCGCAAGGTGAAAACATTACAGAAAGGACTGAAAACATGCTGGATTTTGAAATCTGCAATGAAAAGGACTTTTCGCTTATCGGAGGAATGGACCCCTTCAAGTCCATAGCCGTTCCGCGCCCTATCGCCTGGATATCCACCGTGAGCAAAGACGGAGTAGACAATCTCGCCCCCTACAGTCAGTTTACCAACGTCGGTTTTAATCACCCCCACGTGCTCTTTGCGGCGCAGCTCAACGCGGAAGGCAAAAAGAAGGACTCGGTCGTCAACGCCGAGGAGACTGGCTGCTTCGTCCACAACTTCGTGACCTACGACCTGCGCGAGCCCATGCAGGTCAGCTCCCTGAGCTGCCCTCCCGAGGTGGACGAGTTTGAGAAGGCCGGCCTCACCAAGCTCGACAGCAGCATAGTCAAAGCCAAGAGGGTGAAGGAGTCCCCCATACAGCTCGAGTGCCAGTATGTCACGACAGTCGTTCTGCCCGGCGCCGACTGGAAGAGCGGCTCCCACCTCGTAATCGGCAGGGTCGTCTGCATCCATGTCGATGAGAACTACGTTCTCCCCAACGGCAAGCTGGACATACTCAAGCTTCGCCCGCTGGCCCGCCTGGGCTACGCGGACTACACCTCCGTCACCGACGTGTTCGAGATGCGTCCGCAGAGCATGATAAACAATCCCATCCCCGGCGGCTACGGCTATATGAGCCCCAACTCCCTCAAGTTTGAGGCGACGCACAAGGACCTGTAAGCAAGCGCCCGGAACACCGTTAAAGGAGTATAAGACATGCATTACGATACGATACTCAACAATCACGGTCTGAAATCCGACCCCTTCAAGGCCTGCGTGGGCCCCCGCCCCATAGCGTGGATTTCCACCGTCGGCACTGACGGCAGGGACAACCTCGCCCCGTTCAGCCAGTTCAACAACCTCAGCTTCGACCCGCCGATGGTCATGATTTCCTTCCAGCACGGCGGCACAGAGGAGAACGCCAGCCGTAAGGACACGCTCAACAACATAGAGGAAACCGGCTACTTCGTCTACAACATCGTTCCCTACGACCTCAGGGATAAGATGAACATAACGGCCATCCCGGCCAAGGACACCGACGAGTTCGAGGCCGCGGGCCTCACCAAGGCGGACTGCATCAAAGTGCCCTGCAAGCGCGTCGCCGAGTCTCCCATCCAGTTCGAGTGCGAGTATTTTGAGACGATACACATCCCGAGCCGTTCCAGGCGCGGCGTTATAGACATGGTGCTCGGCAGGGTTCTCGAGGTGCACATCGCCGACGAGGTGCTGACCCCCGACGGGAAGATTGACTTCCTCAAGATAAAGCCCCTGGGCAGAATGGGCTATTTCGACTACACCTATGTGAACGAAGTGTTCACCATGCCCATACCGGGCCTGAGCACAAAGCAGATGGAATCCTTCAGCGGCGAGCACAAGGGCAAGTGAGTGCGTCCGGCGCTGAAATACAAAGAAACGGAGGAATATGACATGGAAAATTATAAGCCTTTGGCCGGAGTCAAGGTCGTGGAGCTCTCTTTCATGATGGCCGGCCCTTCCTGCTGCCGCTATCTCGCCGACTGGGGCGCGGACGTAATAAAAGTTGAAAAGAAGTCCGGCGACACCTTCAGGTTCTATCCCCCCACGATGGGAATGCCCGCCACTCAGGACTGCAACCCGCTCTACGACGACCTGAACGCCGGCAAGCGCTGCATTTCCCTCGACATCACCAAGCCCGAAGGCATGGAGGCCCTTCACAAGCTCCTCGCCCAGGCCGACGTGTTTGTGACCAACAACCGCCAGAAGGCGCTCGACAAGAACGGCCTCGACTATAACAGCCTGAAGGAGAAGTATCCCGGCCTCATCATGGCCCAGGTTACCTCCTACGGCCGCAAGGGCCCCAGGTGCAACGACCCCGGCCAGGACACCATCTCCTTCTGGGTCAGCTCCGGCTTCAACGCCGACATGATGGTAGAGACCGACAACAGCTACCCGGTATTCGGCTCGAACGGCACCGGCGACTTCATAACCGGCCTGGGCCTGGCCTACGCCGTCGTCTGCGCGCTGTACAAGAAAAAGGAGACCGGCCTCGGCGACTATGTGGAGAATTCCCTCTACGGCATGGGCCTGTGGTGCACCAGCAACTACAACATCGGCTGCCTGCCCCAGTACAATTGGAAGATGCCCCGCCGCCGCGAGACCTGCACCCCCGGCAGCGCCCCCTTCAAGTGCAAGGACGGCAACTGGATTATGTGCGCGGTCGTCAACATCGAGTCCCAGTGGGCCGGTTTCGCCAACGCCATCGGCAAGCCTGAGTGGGCTCACCACGAGATTTACGGCACGACCAAGGGCCAGAGCGACTTCAAGGTCCGCGAATATCTGATGAATGAGTGCGAGAGCATCTTCGCGTCCAAGACCTCGGTTGAGTGGGACAAGATTTTCACCGACCTCGACCTGACCCACGACATCATGGCTCATTACGGCGACTTCGTGAATAACGAGCAGGCCATCGCCAACGAGTACGCCTTTGACGTCACCTACCCGAACGGACACAAGACCACGCTCATCCGCCCGTCCATGACCAGCGAGAAGATGGGAGTTCCCGAGTTTGTACGCGGCCCCATGACCGGAGAGCAGACCGAGAGCATCCTTGCCGAGCTGGGCTATTCCCCCGAGCAGATTAAGGCTATGGAGGAATCCGGAGCCGCATATCAGATAAGCCTCTGAGTCACTGCGCCCCGCGGCGCGTGAGAAGGGAGCCTGCACCTCGCGGTGCAGGCTCCAGCCTGTCGAAAAACCTGCTTTGGCACTCAGGCCAGAGCAGGTTTTCTGTTAGCAAATAAAACGAGAGAGGGAAAAAGCAGCGAAAAAACAGGTGCATTTTGGGGTGTTTGGGACCGCCTTCCGCCATCCGGCCCCGGATGGCGGCCATTCCATTTCCAGATCGCCAGCTTTTTCAGATTCATGGCAGCAAACTTGAGCTTCACCCAGTTTGTCACCTGGGCCAAGCCTCTGTACTGTGTGTAACGCATGCCGTGCTTCTCTTTCGCATCCGCAAACACTCGCTCAATTTTCTCTTTTCGCTGCCGGTACAGCTCTTTGTACACCGGTATATACCGGACATGCTCCGCCATCTCCACATAGTCCCGCCAGATATGGCGCAGCACGGTTTTCTCACACCTGGCGTTTTCGGTGCACATCCCTCTGGAGGCACAGCTCCTGCATAGATAGCCCCGGCTTTTGTATTCCCGGTAGCCCTCCCGGTTTGTGGTGGAATAATGCAGCGCACGGTACTCCGGGCAGATCACGTCATCAAAGTATTCGTCATATACGTACGCCCACCAGGGGTGGCCGTTCTCTTTGGTCCTGGGGCGGGTATAGCAGGTGGACAGAGCACGGCCGCTGTCGAAGATCCTCTTGCAGATCCAGGGGGTTTTGTAGGCGCTGTCCGCTACCACGGTTTTGTGCTCGGGATAGTACTTGCACAATTCATCGTACAAAGGGTCAAAGGCTGCGCTGTCGTGTACATTACCGGGAGTAACATGAACGCTAAGGACAAAATTGTGTTTGTCGCAGGCTGTGTGCGCTTCGTAGGCAAAGCATTTTTTGTGTTCCCCCTTGTGGAAAACTCCGCTTTCCGGGTCGGTGGTGGACACCACCGTTTCCTTCGTTTCCGGCGGCTTTTTGTCGCTGTCATCGGAAAAGGGCTTCTTACCATGTTCTACCCGGTCTTTGTTTACCTCATTGAACAGCTCTTTCGCGTACCGCTTTGCCTGTTTGGGAACCGCCTTTCTGGCCTGCTTCTTCAGATTCCCACTCGCTTTAATATGCGTTCCGTCCACAAAAACGGCTTCTGTGTCCAGATAGCCTTCCTCTGCCGCGGCTTTGAGCACCCAGCGGAATACATACTCCACTGTTGCGTGGTTGAACCGGTGCTTGAAGTTGTAGCTCACTGTGGAGAAATGCGGCACCGCTTCGTTCAGCGGATATCCGATGAACCACCGGTATGCCAGATTCATGTTCACTTCTTCCAGGGTTCGACGAAGCGAGGGGATCCCGTAAATATGCTGGATCAGCACGATCTTGAACAGCACCACCGGGTCTACGCTTGGTCTGCCGTTGTCCTCGCAGTACAAGTCCTCTACAAATTCGTAGATTCTCCTGAAATCGATGGCTGCGTCGATCTTTCGCAGCAAGTGATCCTGCGGCACCATATCTTCCAGGCTAACAAATTCCATCTGTCCTCTGTTTTCTGCGTTCTTTACCAGCATCTTTTATCACCCTCCACCATTATACCGCATTTCTTCCACATTTACGAGAAAAAGGCCACCGAATGGTGACCTTTTTCGACAGGCTGAAACTCCCGGCAGAGGCCGGGAGTTTTTGAGTTTTTGGGGTTTGGGGCTGCTGCCCCAACAAGTTTTTTCGGAAATGGCCGGCCATTTCCATTGCTTGCTGTTTCCCGAACCTCAAATATCGCTATTTGGTAAAATGTCCACGAGTTTGCACACAAAGGCTCCCCGGATTCTTCCGGGGAGCCTTGACTTTTAACCTATCGCCTCAACAAACCGCATCAGCATCGCGGCCACCTGCGCTCTTGTGGCCTCGCCCTGGGGCGCGAGGGTGCTTTCGCTGGTGCCGTTCACGATGCCTGCGCCGCAGGCCCACTGCATGGCGGGAATGGCGTATTCACTCAAATCCGCGAAGTCGGCGTAGCTGAGGATATTGGTATCCTCGCCGATTGACACGTCATACCCCTTGTAAACCGCGTAGCGGTAGAGGATCACCGCAAGCTGCTCCCGCGCCACGGCGTCCTCCGCGCCGAACAGCCCGCCGCCGTAGCCGCCCACAATGCCCTCGCTGGCCGCCCAGCGGACGGCCTCGGCGTAGTACGCATCCCCGGCCACATCGGTAAAGTCCATCGCGTAGTCCACCACAGGCTCACCCTCCAGCCGGTAGAGGATGGTAACGATCATGCTCCGGCTGGTGGTGGCATGGGGTGCAAAACTGGTTTCGCTGACGCCGTTCATCATGCCGTTTTCATAGACGAACCGCACCGCGTCGGCAAACCAGTCGCCGTCATCCACGTCGCCAAAGGGCAGCGGCTCCGGGGCGATCTCGGCAAAGGACGCCTCCACCGTCACCTTGCCGGAGGGCATGGTGAACGTGTACTTGCCGTCGCCCTTGTCCGTGAGGGCGATCTCGTTGTCCCGGCTGTCGAGGACGGTCAGGCTCTCCAGCTCATACCCCTCGTCCGGGGTGACAGTGATGGTCACGGTGGTTCCGCGGGAGGCCCGGCTGGGGCTGACGCGCACAGTGCCGTTTTCCACATCGGGGGCGGTGACGGCGTAGGTGGTGGGGCCGCCGCCGGTGCTGTACCAGGAGACGGTGACGGTGCAAGTTGCGGATTTGCCGTCTGCGGTGGCGGTGATAGTGGCGGTGCCTGCACTCACGGCTGTGACGAGGCCGTTTGCGTCCACGGTGGCAACGCTTTTGTTGCTACTTTCCCACGTCACGTTTTTATTGCTGGCATTATCCGGCAGCACCGTGGCGGTGAGCTGGGCGGTTTCGCCCTCCCTCAAGTCCAGATTGGTATTGTCCAGCGACACGCTTTCGACAGGGACAGTTGCCGCCGCATTGACCGTCAGAGTGGCGGCGCTGCTGGTAACGCTGCCTGCACTGTTGCTCACCACACACTGGTACTGGTAATTGTTCATTTCCAGCGTGGCGGCATCTGTAGTGTAGCTATTGCTGGTCGCACCGGAAATATTGTTCCAGTTTGTGCCGTTGTCGGCGCTTTGCTGCCACTGATAGGAGAGGCTATCGCCGTTGGCCTCAACGGTAAAGCTGGCGGTCTGGCCCACGGTCACAGACTGGTTTGTGGGCGGGGTGGTAATGGTGGGGGCCTTAACAACGGTGCCACTGCCGCTGGTGGGTTCGCCTTCCAGGTTGCCGCCGCTCTCCACATTGATCGTGCCGTCGTTAGTCAACTTGCCGTTGGCGTTGAGGCTGGACCCGCCCGGGATGGTCAGGGTCTCGCCCTCACCGATCTCCAAATCCTCCTGCAATTCCACATCGCCGTACACGGTGCCTTCTGAGCCATTCCAGACGATGCCGCCGGTGCTGTCGGTACTGCCAATATTGACATTCGGTTTAACGCTGACACCATCTGCTCTGATCCCGCCATTTCTGGCGTCCACAATGGCATTATCGGTGACGGTCAGGCTGGTGGTGGCGCTGGTAGCCTCATATGCTCCCACATAAAACTTTATTCCCTCACCGCTTGCGCTGCCGCTGGTGGTCAGGCTGCCGCCATTGACGGCAAGGGAGAGCTTTGGAGAGACGCTGGCTTTGGTGCTGGACTGCACATAGACGCCGGCGCGGTAAGGATCGGTACGAGTAATGTTTGCCTCAACAGACACGTTGTTGATGGTCAGGGAGGCATCGCCTGATCCGCTTTTGACATATATTCCGTAAGAACTACCAGAAACATCCAGGCTGCCATTACCCGTGATCGTCAGGGAGGCATCTTTGCCGTAGCTTGTCTCTGACATCTCTGCATTCACATAAATTCCATAAAGGGCCGAAGCGCATTCTATTGTGTTTGTGCCTTCCAATTCAATGGTCAGTGACACGGCGCTTTGTACATCGGACTGTGCATAAATCACAGCGTTCTTCCCGCTGCTATGAGTCGTCTTAATCGTAGCGTTCTTCAGCGTCAGGGTGGCGGTGCCTGGATCGTATTTGACATTCCAATCATTAGAATTGTCGGTAGCATTTTCGACCCATGTTAACTCCCCGCTGTCATTTGTACTCCAGTAGGTGGTATCTTCACCACTCTTAACATTCTGATTTCCCACATAAAGATTATTAGGCGCATCTACCGCCAGCGCCGTGGCGGGCAGCAGGCTCAGGCACAGGGCAAGGGCCATGCACAGGCTTAAAACTTTCTTCCACATTTCAATCGACCTCCTTCCGGTGGTATGCCGCCGCGCCCAGCGCGAACCCGGCGGCCAGGGCGGCCAGGACCAGCGCGGCTGCGTACACGCGCGTCTGCCGCTGCCGCTCCTTTGCCCGCACGCGCTCCTTTACGAGCGCCACGCGCGTTTCAGTGCTGTACACGCAGCCGCCCCCTTTCCGATGGAACGCAAAAAGGCGCGCCGCACCCACGGCTGAACCGTGGACGCAGCGCGCCCGCATTTATAGCGTTATTATGCAGCTTTACGCAGCAGAAAAGGACAGACTTATCCTGTCTGTCTGTCTGTCTGTCTGTCTGTCTGTCTGTCTGTCTGTCTGTCTGTCTGTCTAATTATGGGGTAAAATCCCCGTTTGTCAAGAGGGTTTTTGTAAATTCTCATGCCCCGCCCTCCTCATTCTTCGCGGCCAAACCGCTTGCACCCATTATATATGACTTTTCCCAACCTGGCAAGAGGGTAACAGCGCAAAAGAAAACACTCCCCGCACACCACCGTGGAAGGAGCGGCGGCGCTGATGCCGACAGTTTATCCCATGCTCTCGTTCCCAGCAATGTCAAACACCGCCACGCAGTTTGATGCGGCTATGCTTTTCCGCAGCGCGCTGCCAATGGTAGACTGCAAGTTGCAGACGCAGAAACTGGCTCTCTCAAGCATATAGTCCACGGCGCTGAGCGTCCGCTGCTTTTCGACCTTGGAATCCGAGTCCACATAAACTACGTCCTCGCACGGCTGGCAATAGCGTAGAGAAAATATGTCTCGGACATCTTCGGCGACGCTGTAGTGAACAACAGCTGTAATATGCTTGGCGTAACGTTCAAGTGCGGACATAAACGCCGAACCTACATATTCTGCCGCAATCAAATAGCTTGTCACGCCATAAGCGCGGGAAAGGTATTCTGCCTGACGGTCAAAAGCCCTGACGTTCTCATACGTCGCCTTGCCCAGCGAAAAAACTGCGCATGGTTTATCGCATATCAGCCGCACATACATTGCCCTGCGCAGGCGGCGGCAGGCATTTGCCCGTACCGCACGAACGGCGCTGCCTGACACGCCAAGAGCCGTCCCTATCTGAGAGAGTGTTTCCCCGGAATTAATCTTCTGCAAGACGAGCTGTTCACGCTCCGGCAGCGTTTCAATCAGCCTTTCAATGCGCGATGCCGTTTCTGCCGAGGTGATATCAATAATCTCCTTAGCTTTGAGCGCCCGACGAGTCATGCTGCTCTTTTCGTGGAACCCGTCATATATGTAAGTAATCACGACGGACGCCTGATTGAGTGTCGGCCTGTCCGCTATCTCATTAGATATGTGTATCTCTTTCTTTGGAAAGTGATACTTCGCGTCCAGCGCAGCGGCATAGCACCAATCATAAAATTCTCCACGGCCACAAAAAACGAAAGTAATCTCTTTGTACTTCTGTACAACTGTGTAAACAGCTTGCTGCAAACGGCTCAGTATGTCTTTGTCATAGATTCTATCGTGTCCGAGAAATGCGCATATCGTCATGTTGAAGTCCCTCCCACGAAATGTTAAATCGCAGTACAGCACATTGGTGGACGCCGAATACAGGAATCCTGTCCTGGCGAAAGAGATAATGGATTCTATTAAGGACATGGACGAGGAGGATTTGCTGGCTGTTTTGGCCGTCGTGAGGAGATTGAGGGAGAAAGAGAATTTGACCTAAGCAGTTATTCATTCCGGCGTCACGGGCGCAGCTTCCGGCCGTGGTGGAATATTGCATGAGTGAAATAATTCAGGTTCAGGTTAATTTCGCAGCCATGCGTATTCGCATAAAAGCCAATCTCGTCAGCCAGTTGTATAACGTCCTTCAGATAGCACAGGCCGAAACAAGAGTTGAAATAGTAGTCAACAGCAATGTACCCGACGTGCCTGGTTATCGTTATATCCAGCTCGTACAATTCTGAGATCTCTCTGGCAACCCTTACAAATTTCTTTGCGCCTTTTTGGCGACCCGGCAAAAGCACACAAACGAATTCCTCGCTCATAAGTTTCTTGAATTCTTCGTATGACTCAGCTGTGCTTATGCTGGGCTGCGGCAGCTCCAAATCTTTGATTAGCTCCTCCCAATTATCCTTCGGATATGTTTTCTCGTAAATAATCTCTCCCGTTGCCTTCTCCCCCTATATCCAGTCTGCAAGGTTGGTAACGCGGAACAGCCCCCTCACCTCGCGCTGCCAGCATGTCAAAATGCCGGCAGTGGCATTCGACAAAACCAGGTTTTCATATTGAACTTCACATTAGTCCTTGTAGCTGCACTATTATAGCACGGATCAGCTTTTTAGTACAGGTACAAGGACTAATTTCCCACACGTTGCCCATATAATAATTGGTACAGTTACAGGAGCGTGTGGTGAGAATGGATGCAGTTGAACGAAGCAGTCAGCAAACGGCTGACCGAACTCCTGCGGGAAAGAGACATGACGCAGTATCAGCTTTACATGAAAAGCGGGGTTCCAAAGTCAAGCATCGGCAACGTAGTCAACTGCGCCTACGATTCCGTCAAGCTGCGTATCATCCACGAGATGTGTCAGGGCTTAAACATCAGCATTAGCGAGTTTTTCAATTCACCACTGTTTGATGAGAGCAACTTGGAGCCGTAAAACATCACCGCAGATTACATTAAGCCAGACAGCTCCACAGCACGGTTCGCTGTGGAGCTTTTACTCTTAGAACGGCTCAAGAAATGATGGACAACTGCTCTGAACAGGCTGATAGTATTGTCTCAATTATATTCTGTTATGCGTCATTTATCAATAGTTAGATAGCATCTAATTTTATTTGCGCTCATTCCAGGTAAAATTATATGGGGTGACGCACATGGAAAACGAGATTGCATTCGATAACTCCCAGAAATATATTGAGATAGGTTACAACATAGCCTACTACCGCAAGCACGCGGGACTAACGCAGGAGCAGCTTGCGGAGCTGGTTGGCATCAGCCGCCAGCATATCGGCGCACTGGAGGCTCCAAACATTGTGCGCCCTATTTCGCTGGAGCTGCTTTTCAATATAGCTACAGTATTGGATATACCGGCGTACAAGCTGCTTGTATTTAGAGGAGAATGAATTACCGCCCGACGAAATCTTCCGTCGAGCGGTTTTTTGTTGCGGTTTCAGTTTTGTCCTATGCTAATTATCTCGGCAATGGGTATCCTCACTCCGTCATTAAACACCATCATACGCTCAACCTCGTCCACGCGCTTGAGCACCCCAGTGTGCGTCACATACGCGCCGCCGCTTTTGCGGCTGTCAGGGACGAAGTATCTCACCGTGACCATAGGCGAATCGAGCGTGGAGAGATACTGCTGCTTGTAGTCCAGCTCTGCGCGCTCTTCCTCGCTTAGCTCTATGCGCGCATCCGTGAGCCGCGCTGTCTCATCTATCGCGTCGCCGTAGCCGGTGAGTGCCGCAAACGGTGAAAACTGCGCCGCGCGGTCGCTCATGGGCATCGGCTCGTGCTTGGACTTGGGGCGCGGGAGATCTAATATGTCGTCATATTTAAAGTGCATTCCGACTCGCCCCCTTCTACAACGCGCCCTTGGGGCAGCTCTTTACACACTCCATGCAAAGTATGCACTCGGTTCCGTTCTTCCGTCTCCGGCTGTTGTCTGTGACGTCCACGTCCATCGGGCAGACCGCTTTGCACTTACCGCATGAGACACACTTATCTTTGTCGCACGTTATACGCAGCAGCGAGAAGTAGCTCATAGGTTTCAGGAATACCGTCACGGGGCAGACATATTTGCAGAACGCGCGGTTGTCCTTAAACGCAAAAGCCAGCGCAATGCCTACGGCATAGTAGGCCAGATTGCCTAGAATAAACGCCCAAAACATTATGCTCGCCATATCCTTTGCGCCTGAGAGGAACAGCGCCGATACGAACACGAGCGAGACGGCGAAGGTTATGTAGCGTATCCAGCCGAGGCGCTTTCTCTCATGGTTCGGCACCTTGTACGGCAGAAAGTCCAGCACCATGGCTGTCCAGCAGGCATAGCCGCACCAGCCTCTGCCAAAGAGCAGCGGGCCGAAAATTTTGGCCACTGCGTAGTGTATGGTTGCGGCTTCGAATACTCCCAGGAAAAGATAGTACCAGAAACCTTCTATCTGCATATTCTCGTTGCAGACAAGACCAAGATAGACAAGCATATACGTCCCAACCAGGAGCTGCACTATACGTCGGGCATGTTTGTACCGGCGTATGAATAACACCAGTCCGGCAGCTATGGCTGTACCTATATAGCTGAAGTTAAATAGGTAAAATACGTTGTCCTTCGTAAGCCAAAGAGTAACTGCTACCGCTTCAAACGCGAGGAAAATAAGCGCCGGCAGGAGATATTGCTTTATTTTCACGCCTTATGCCCCCCGATCTGTCCGTCGCGGTCGCGCATCGTCGCGCCGTCCTCAAAGTTCATCCCGCGTAGGATTGAGTTCTTGCCGTACTTCTGCTTTATCTTCAGCAGCGCCGCCTGCTTGCGCTTCTCGCGCTCGAGGGCGGCGTTTTCGCGCTTACGCTCGGCGTCCAGTTCTGCGTAGTCCGTAAACATATCCATCTGTTCGGGCTCGGCCTCCTTCGGCGCGTCGGCCTCGGGGATGACGCGGCAGGCCGTTATGTTCAGCCGACGGATGAGCAATGTTTCGTCCACCACGCGGTCATACAGCTCAGCCGCGGCGTCCATTATCTGCTTCGTTGAGGACGTGTAGCGCGGGAGGTTGACCGTACCGTGCGAGTGCTTGGGCGCAAGCCGCCCGTATCCGTCGCGGACAATCTCGCCCTTGTACTGCGCGCGGCGCTTCGCGTCCTTGATGTTCTCAATGTCGTAGCCAATCGTCACGACGAGTTGGTCGGTGACGAGATTTTTGCTGAACAAGTCCATCGAGAGCGCATCTGCCATCTCACGCAGGACTATCCGTGCCTTGTCCGCAGTGTACGGCTCGTGCAGCACCTGCCCCGAACCGAGGCTGTTGCTCCCGGGCTTGTACGCTTTGACGGCCTCCACCGTGCAGGGCTCGTAGCCCCAGGCGTGGTCAATGAGCAGTTCGGCGTTCTTGCCAAAGAGCTTGAAAAGGAAGTCCTCGTCCGTCAGCGAGCGCCGAGCCACGTCGCCCATCGTGAACATCCCGTTCTCCTCGAGCTTTTTGGCGTAACCTCTGCCCACGCGCCAGAAGTCCGTGAGCGGCGTGTGGCTCCACAGCTTTTCGCGGTAGCTTCGCTCGTCCAGCTCCGCGATACGCACCCCGTTTTCGTCAGCGGGGATGTGCTTCGCATCGATGTCCATGGCGACTTTGCAGAGATACAGATTTGTGCCAATACCAGCCGTTGCCGTGATACCTGTCGTTGCGAGCACGTCGAGGATAATCTTCATTGACAGATCGTGCGGCGAAAGGCCGTAGGTGGCGAGATAGCACGTCACGTCCATGAACACCTCGTCTATGGAGTAGACGATGATGTCCTCGGGCGCGACGTACTTCATGTAGACCTGGTAAATGCGCGTGCTGTACTCCATGTAGTGAGCCATGCGCGGCGGGGCTATGAGGAAGTCCACGGCGAGTGACGGGTCGCTTTGAAGCTCGGAGAGGAAGTGTGACTTGCCCTCCAGCCGGTGTCCCGGCGCATCGTGACGTCGGCCCGCGTTGGCCTCACGAACACGCTGCTTCACCTCGAACAGCCGGCAGCGGCCGCCGATGCCGTAGCTTTTCAGACTCGGCGTCACGGCGAGGCAAATGGTCTTGTCCGTGCGGCTCTCGTCGGCGACGACGAGGTTGGTGTCAAGTGGGTCTAAACCGCGTTCCCTACACTCGACCGAGGCGTAGAAGCTCTTGAGGTCGATTGCGATGTATGTGCGCTCCACGGCTCGGTCAACTCCTTTCCCTCAACAGATTACGCCCTGCGCTATCAGCGCCTTTATCTGCGCGTCGTCTGCCGTCAGCTCGCCTGTAACCAGCCGCAGATATGCAAGCAGTCGCTCAATATCCGGGCGGTAGAGCGCGACAGAGAGGTAGTTCGCAGTCAGCCCCTCAAACCAGAATGAGACACGCCACTCGACACTTATATCCACCATTTCGCAGCCAGGACGGACATAGACAACTTTGGGGTCGAGTCGGCGGTCGCGCTTTGGGTTTAAGATGAAGTTGAAGTCTGGCTCCACACAGTTGAACTCGGTTGGTTTTTTGAACCGGTCGTTGAGCAAACTATCCAGCGCACCTACAAGATTTTCTATCTCATACGCGAGGAACACCTCATCAGCCTCAGCATGGTAGTTCAGCCAGTCACCAGACTTAAAGGCAAAGTCCGTTTTGCACCAGATTGAGTGCCAATCATCGTCATTCACTTTGGTGTAGCCCCATATTCGCAGCGACATCGCTACGCCGCCCAAATTCAGCTTCAGTTGCACGCCTATTCCCCTTTCAAAAAATCCGCGCGGTGCTCTATCGGGCGCAGGCCGCGGTTGCTCTCAGCAAGATGCGCCACTTTGAGCGCAACGAGGTTTATGTCCGTGCTCATCGCCTTGGCTATCTGCTCGGAGGTGTAGCCGTAGTGGTAGACATAGTCGAGGACTTCGTCCGTGTCGAGCAGTATCTCGGCGGCGACGATGTTGGCCTCGTACTCCGGCTTCGTCGTCATGTCGTAGAGCATGAACTCCTGGAGCGCGCCGGTCTTGGCGAGATCCCGGTGGAGCTGATCGTGTCCCAGCTCGTGCGCGCAGACTATGTGCTGCATCTGCGGCGTGAGGCTGTCGTTGATGAATATGAAGCGGTTGCGCCGCACTACGCGGTACATACCTTTCATGCTGCCGAAGTCCGGGCAAAACAGCACTTCAACGCCTATTTGCCGCGCAATCTCGAAGGGGTCGCGCGTGCCGCAGCGCTTCACGAGCTTTTCTCCTACCTCGGAGAGCTGCTTTGCCGTCATGCGTCCTCAGCGTCCTTTTTCTTTTTTCTGCCGTACTTCTTGTTCTTGTCCTTGGCTATCCAGTACGCCTCGTTGAGTGCGCGCATGGCTCCGTCGAGCGCGTCGTCGCTGAGCTTGCCGCCCGCAAACATACCCGTGACCTCGCCGACCAGCTCGTTGATGTCCCGCGCGGCTCTCGCACCGCCTCGCTCATGCGCCTCGACTACCAGCGTCTCACCGCTGCTGAGAAGGTACTCCGTAGTCGTGCCAAGCGCTTCGGCGATGCGCTGGACAATCACCATGTTCCCCGGCTTGCGCGTCCCCAGCTCATAGTTCTGTATCGTGCGCGCGGTCACACCAGCTTTCATAGCGAGCTCTGCCTGCGTCAGCCCCGACTGCGCACGTTTTTCTTTAAGATTTTCTGCAAACGCCATAATGCGCCCCTTTCTCTACACGAACGCAAATACTGCGCCACCTATTGACACGCAACTAAGTTCGTGCTATACTGCATCTTGCAATGACGAAACTATGTTCGTGAACACATCTTACCACACGTAACAGCGAGTGTCAACAGTATAAGGAGGTATTGCCGTGGATGCTCAGTGCCGCAAGGCGTATGTTTCTGTGAACGTGGACATAGACGAGGAGGGTGCAGTACAGCCTCGCGCAATACGCTGGAGAAACGGACACTCGT
This sequence comes from uncultured Eubacteriales bacterium, assembly GCA_900543085.1. Classification (GTDB taxonomy): domain Bacteria; phylum Bacillota; class Clostridia; order Oscillospirales; family Oscillospiraceae; genus Scatomorpha; species Scatomorpha pullicola. The sequence continues at coordinate 65,839 of UQQF01000006.1, forward strand.
TCCGCATAGAGCGCGTGCTCTACAAGTGCCGGGCGTCCTCGAACAAGGTCGGGGGCGGCGGGATACGCTACACCGTGCAGATAAACGGGCAGGAGCGTTACCTGTTCAACGAGGGCAGCAAGTGGTTTGTGGAGGCGAGGGCATGATTTTGTCGTATGAAGATATTGAACATATCTCGGCGGCGGTGACGCATGACTTTCTCAGTACCGTCCCCGCCGCCGAACAAAAATACGCTGTGGACATAGACGCTCTTGCAAAAGAGTATCTGGGTTTGGATGTATCCTACCGGACGCTGTCCGAGGACGGCAGTGTACTGGGCGTTACCGCTTACAGCGACACCGCGTACACCTGCAAGCTCAATGGAGAGGGTATTGTTGTACCGCTGAAGCGTAGCCATATACTAATTGATCGGAGGCTTCTGGGCTTCTACGGACCTAAAAAGAACCGGCGCCGGCGCTTCACTCTCGCGCACGAATGCGCCCATCAGATACTGTTCCAGCTGGAAGCGCCCGAAGTTCAGGCGGCTTGCCGAAGCAAATACCGCGCCGTTGCCTACTCGCTGCGCGAGCTGAAGTCCCATGAGGACTGGAACGAGTGGCAGGCAAACGCCCTCGGCGCGGCGCTGCTTATGCCGGAGGACAGGCTTAAAGCCGCATTCCGGAAGATGTGCGGAGACAAGCCGCTGACCGCTTTCGGCGGCTGCCTTACGCAGCGCGCGTGGCTCCTAATAGGGCATTTGAGCAGCGCTTTTAACGTATCGTTCACCGCAATGAAGATACGGCTCAAAAAGCTCGGCCTGCTGGTTTCCCTGCCGCGCCGTTTCGCGCCGGATATTTTGGAGCTGTGCGTATGAGCAGGGCGGGAGTGTATACGACAATGCCGCCCGAAGAGCTGCGGCGCAAGATTGTCATGGCAAGGAAAGCAATATCCGGCCAGAAACCGAGATTTATAAAGTGCCCGTACTGCAAACGAAATATGTTCGCCGTATACGGAGACACCAGCGGGCATATTCAGTCTAAATGCAGCAAGTGCGGGTATGTAACCGTCTACGACGTGCTGAATATGAGGCGCGTTAAACCGGAGCGATACCGGTAAGAAAATAGAATATTGTATCATTAGCTGAGCCGTGGGGCCGCCGAATGGTGTAGTCACCCTAGTGCCGCATGATAGAGATTACGCCGTGGGCGTAGTCTATCCTGTGGTACTACTATACCATTCATGCGGCCCTGTTTTTTCTACTCCTTCCCGTCCTCGCGGCTGGAAGGAGTTTTTATGCTCTGGGAGTGCTACTCCGCAAAGTACCCGTGACGGCCTGTTAGCTTCAACAACACGAAAAAAGAATCAGGAGGTCACGAAAATGAATACTACAAGAACATACCGCAGGGGCGACATATACCTCGCCAAAACAAATCCGCGTATTGGGCCGCGCGGCGGCGCGAAGGCCGTACTGCTGCTCCAAAACGACGCGGAGGAATATTACTCCACGAGCGTGTTTGCCGTGCCGATTGCGATGCGCCCGTCGCCTTTTCCTGCGCCGTGCGAGGATATATGCGTCTACTTCAGCTCGCTGTCGCTGGTGCAGTACAACAGGGTCGGAGCCGTGGACAAGCGCGCGCTCACAGACTACGTCGGCACTCTCGACAGCGAACAGCTTGAGACGGTGCTTTTCATCCTGAGAGAGCACCTCGGCGTCTTCGTCACCGATGCGGTAGAGGCCCCCTGATGAGAGAGGTCAATCTGCGCGAGCTGTATCCCGACGCTTACGAGTTCGACGAGTACGTCGAAGTGAGCGACGAGGTATACGAGGCTCTATGCGAGTTTGAGAATGAGGAAGAAGCATACCACCGCCGAAGGCACAGGAACAAAGCCATATACTCGCTGGATGTGGGCGACGGGATTGAAAACGATGCGACATCCCCACCGCAAACACCGGAAGAAATATTTATGCAGCGAGAACTTAATAAGGAACTTCTTTCCCTCATAAAGTCTCTTCCGCGAAAACAGGCTGAAAGAATATATGGCTGCTTCTACCTCGGACTTTCTGCTACACAAATAGCAATGCAAGAAAACAAACATCCTCGCCGGGTTTCGGAAAGCATACAGAAGGGCATAAAGAAATTACGTGAAAGAATAAGTGTGAATTTTTTATGAACAAACAGCCAATTTCGCCGAAAAATGTCATGGTATATAGGAGGACATTTTCCGGTCACGAGACAACTGAATACACGGTGCAGGAGTTAACTGCCCGCGTGGGCTGAGAGGCCCAGCGACATGGGAGGCGGCGCGATGACGGCGAAAGCCAGAGCGATGAACGCTGTCCCTAAAACGGCTTTGGCAAGCCGTCTCGCAATGAAAGCGCGTGCAGATAATAAATTCTCGCGCAAGCGCCCCCGTAGACTTGGGGGCAGCCCTGCGGTGTTCGTGAGGACGGCACAGCAGAGTTGAGACAGCTTTGCCAAAAGCAGCTCCTGTAACCCCCATACCGCCGGGGCGCGTGGCAAATACGGCGGGAGACTACAAGCGGGTAAGGCCGCTTACGAAGGAGGAGTCAGATATGTGCGCTGCCATGACAGGCCGCGAGGCATATCGCGTTATGTTCCGCGATTATCCCGATGTTGTGACCGTTGAGCAGATGAGCCGGATGCTTGGCATCAGCGACAAAACTGCTTATGCCCTCCTGCGGGACAATAAGATTGAACACTTCAAAGTAGGCAGAACCTACAAGATTCCGAAGATACATATTCTCAGCTACCTGAAAGTAATCCAACGGGCGTAGCCGTATCATTGCGTTGTTTTTACCCGCCGTTTATACTGACAGTGTCAACGGCGGGTAATACGGCTCGTTCGGAAGGAGGAAACTATATGGTAGCCGGACACCTGCAAGAAAAACGAGGATACTTCTATATCGTCCTCAACTATAAAGATTCAAACGGGAAGCGAAAATCCAAGTGGATAGCCACTTCCCTGCCCGTAAAAGGCAACAAGCGCAAGGCTGACGAGCTTTTGCAACAGGCGCGTATCGAGTTCAAGCCTGAAGCCGAGGAGCCGAAACCAGAAGTGCCGGCCGCGTCTATCCCGGTCACAGCCCTAACCGGCGACGTGCTGTTTGCAGACTTCATGCTCAGCTGGCTGGACGTTATCAAACGCTCCGTTTCACCGGTGACGTTCTCGTCGTACTCGGGAATGGTAAAGAGCATTACCGTCCCTTATTTCAGGAAAACCGGAATAAGGCTCTCGGCCCTGAAGCCGCGCGACATACAGGCTTTTTATGACGAGAAAATAAAGACCGTCTCCGCGAACTCCGTCATACACTACCATGCCAACATACACAAGGCGCTGGATATGGCGGTGAAACTGGAGCTGATTCCGAACAATCCTTCGGATCATGTCGAGCTGCCAAAGAAAGCCCGATTCGTCGGGAGCTTCTACAACAGCGACGAGCTGAACGAGCTTTTTGCCGCAGCAAAAGGCACGAAGCTGGAGCTTCCCGTATTGTTCGGAGCGTTTTACGGGCTGCGGCGAAGCGAGGTTGTCGGCCTTAAATGGGATGCGATAGACTTTGAAAACAACACCATCACCACTCGTCACACTGTGACGACCTGCCGCATCGACGGCAAAAAGGTGATGGTCGCCGCAGACAGGACGAAAAACAAGTCCAGCATGAGGACGCTGCCGCTGGTGCCGTTCTTCAAAGAGCGGCTGCTCTATCTTCGAGCGCAGCAGAGCAGACAGCGGAAACTGTGCGGCGGGAGTTATTGCCGCGACTACCTATGCTATATCTGCGTAGATGAGATTGGGGTGCTGATAAAACCAGACTACATCTCGGCAGCGTTCCCTAAGCTGCTCGACAGGCACGGTTTGCGGCGTATACGCTTCCACGATTTACGTCATAGCTGCGCCAGTCTGCTGCTCGCCCACGGTGTCCCGATGAAGCAGATACAAGAGTGGCTCGGCCACAGCGATTTCTCGACCACGGCCAACATCTACTCGCATCTGGATTACACGGCGAAGCTCAACTCGGCCGAGACGCTTGTCAACAGCCTTGACTTCGTACCTGAGCCAAAGCCGCTGCCGGGATAACAGCGAAAAAAGGCGCTGTTTCGGCGAAAACATCGCACAAAACAGCGCCTTTGGCGGAGCGGGTGGGATTTGAACCCACGTGCCCTTTTACGGACAACCGCATTTCGAGTGCGGCTCGTTACGACCACTTCGATACCGCTCCGTGTATTAACTTTGTTCTCGTCTCTCGATTTTTGGAGAGACATTCAGGAGAGAAACGGTTCCCTCCGCTCCTCCGACGAACCCCGGAAGCATTGATTTTACTGGATTTTTTGACTGTGAGCTTCCTTTTGAAGCCGGTGATTTCGAGTCAAGCTCGTTACGACCACTTCGATACCGCTCCACAGTGGATTACATTATACCCGCACGGCAGGGAAAAATCAAGTGTTGTTTGGCCGTGGCGGCGGTGATATAATCCCTACATTATATATAATGGAGGGATGAAACGTGAAGTGTTACCATGTGGACGCCTTTGCAGAGCGGGTTTTTGAGGGCAACCCCGCCGCCGTGTGCGTCATGGACGAGTGGCTGCCGGACGAGCTGATGCAGTCCATTGCAATCGAGAACAACCTCTCCGAGACCGCCTTCACCGTGCGGGAGAACTGGCACTGGCGGCTGCGCTGGTTCACGCCCGGCGGGGAGATAGACCTGTGCGGCCACGCCACCCTCGGAACGGCCTACGTGCTGGCCAACTTTGTCGAGCCAGACACGGCGCGCTTCGTCTTCGACACGCTCAGCGGCGAGCTGGTCGTGGAGCGCCGCGGCGACATGTACGAGCTGGACTTCCCCGCCTACGACATTCGCCCCGTCCCCGTCACCGTGGCGATGGAGCAGGCCATAGGCAAGCCGGTCAAGGCCGCGTGGATGGCCCGCGACCTGGTCTGCGAGCTTGAGAGCGAGGCCGACGTCAAGTCCGCCGAGGTCAATCAGCCGCTGGTGGAAAAGCTGGACGGCCTGCTGCTGCACATCACGGCGGCGGGCAGCGAGTACGACTGCGTCTCGCGCTCCTTTGCGCCCAAGCTCTCCGTGGCGGAAGACCCGGTCTGCGGCAGCGGCCACTGCCACATCGCGCCCATCTGGGCGGAGCGCCTGGGCAAGAGCACGCTGAGGGCGCGGCAGGCGTCCCGTCGCGGCGGAACGCTCATATGCACGGTGGGCGGCGGACGCTGCTCCCTGGCCGGCGGCGCGGTGCTGTACTCCGTCGCGGAGCTGAATATATAAACGCTGTATACAATATATAGACGCCTTCTTCACAGGCTGCGCAAGCGGTTGATTTGCCCGCTTCACGCGGGTCGGGGTCATTAGATATGGCTTACGTTTAACCTTAAATTTACACTGCTTTTTACAAGAATTTTCGTTTTTGGGTGTTCCCTTTTGACAAAACACATAGTATAATATGTGCGTTAGGCTATACGCCGAAACTTACATAAAGGAGAATCGATATGAAAAAGCTGCTATCTGTTTTCCTGGCTCTCACTCTGGTGTTCGCCCTCTGCGGCGGCGCACTGGCTGCTGAGGAGACCACGGAAGATCTTGCAGGCCAGATCGTCATCCTGCACACCAACGACGTGCACGGAGCTATCGACGGTTACGCCAAGATTGCCGCCGTGAAAAGTGACTACGAGGCGCGCGGCGCCGACGTTCTGCTCTTCGACGCCGGCGACTACATCCAGGGCGACCCGACCGTCAGTGTCTCCCAGGGTGCTACCGCCATTGAGCTCATGAACCTCGCCGGCTACGACCTGGCTGGCATCGGCAACCACGAGTTCGACTATGGCTACGCTAACCTCATGACCATCCTCGAGAACGCCGATTTCGAGGTTGTCTGCGCCAATGCTTTCCGCAATGGCTCCGCTGTCTTTGACGACAACGTCATCTTCACTCTGGAAGACGGCACCACCATCGGTGTGTTCGGCCTTGCCACCCCCGAGACCGCTACCAAGGCCCACCCGGCCAAGCTCGACGGCGTCTCCTTCCTCGCCGGCGACGAGCTCTATGACTGCGCTCAGGAGCAGGTAGACGCTCTTGAGGCCGAGAACGTCGACTACATAGTCTGCCTCGGCCACCTCGGCATCGACGCCGGCAGCGAGCCCAACCGCTCCACTGACCTTCTCAAGAAGGTCGACGGCATCGACCTCTTCATCGACTCCCACAGCCACTCCACCCTCGCTGACATCCTCGCCGTGACCAATAACACCGGCAAGGTCGGCGACACTGTTCTGACCTCCACCGGCACCAAGGCCGAGAATATCGGCGTCGTCACCATTGACCCCGAGGCCGGCACCATCACCGCCTCCAACGTTGCTCTCGAAGGCTACACCGGCTCCGTCAAGGCCGTTGCCGACTACGCCGCTGAGGTCAAGGCCGACATCGACGAGGAGTACGGCGAAGTCATCGGTAAGACCGAAGTCGCTCTCAACGGCGACCGCGCCCCCGGCAACCGTACCCAGGAGACCAACATGGGCGACCTCATCGCCGACGCCATCCTCTGGTACGCCCTCGAGCAGGGTGACCTGGGCGTTGACACCGACCACGTCGTCGCGCTGACCAACGGCGGCGGCATCCGTGCCGCTATCGCCGCCGGCAACATCACCAAGAAGGACGTCAACACCGTCCTGCCCTTCGGCAACACCGTCGCTTACGTGAACGTCAAGGGTTCCGTGCTGCTCGAGGCCCTCGAGGCTTCCACCTACTGCACGCCCGACGAGGTTGGCGCTTTCCCGCAGGTTGCCGGCATTGAGTTCACCGTTGACACCACCAAGGCCTACGACCAGGGCGACCAGTACCCCGGCTCCACCTACTACGGCCCCGACAGCATCAACCGCGTCACCATCAACTCCATCAACGGCAAGGACTTTGACCCCGACGCCAACTACGTCGTCGTCACCAACGACTTCCTCGCCGCCGGCGGTGACACCTACTATGCTTTCTCCATCGCCAACAACGTCGACACCGGCGTGGCCATGGATGAGGTCGTCATGCAGTACATCGCTGAGGAACTCGACGGCGTCGTGACCGCCGAGGATTACGGCGAGCCCCAGGGCCGCATCACTGTGCTCACTGCCGTGAGCGAGCTGCCGTTCACCGACGTCTCTGTCGACGCCTGGTTCTACGACGCCATCAAGGCCGCGTATGACGCCGAGCTGATGGACGGCGTGAGCGAGACCACCTTCGAGCCTGACACCGCCATGAACCGCGCCATGCTCGTGACCATGCTCTACCGTCTCGAGGGCAGCCCCGAGGTCACCACTAACGTCTCCGAAGTCTTCGCCGACTGCGCCGACGACGTCTGGTACTCCGACGCTGTTGTCTGGGCCGCCGAGAACAACATAGTCTCCGGCCGCAGCGAGACCGAGTTCGCCCCCACCGCCACGATGACCCGCCAGGAGATGGCTGTCATCCTCTACAACTACAGCGTTCTCAAGGGCGCTGAGGCCGTCACCGAGCCGGCTCTTGAGTACGGCGACGCCGACGCCATCGCCGACTGGGCTGCCAACGCCGTCACCTTCTGCACCGCCGAAGGCCTGATGAGCGGCGTGAGCGAGACCGAGTTCTCCCCCGCCGGCAGCGCCACCCGCGCCATGGGCGCCACCGTCCTCGTCCGCATGACCGAGACCGAGGCCGCCGCCTGATCGCGCAAGCCGATAATACGGAAAGCCGCCCCTCACGGGGCGGCTTTTTGCGGCGTATATAAAGCGAAAGCGCCGGATCAGAAACGATCCGGCGCTTTTTTCGCCTTGTAAGTCCCGCTTACAGAGCCTTCTTGGCAGCCTCGCAGAGGGCGGTGAAGGCGGCGGGGTCGTGTATAGCGGTCTCGGAGAGCATCTTGCGGTTCATGTCGATGCCCGCGAGCTTGAGGCCGTGCATAAAGGTGGAGTAGTTCATGCCGTTGAGCT
>UQQF01000007.1 GCA_900543085.1 uncultured Eubacteriales bacterium
ATTGTCCGCCTTTGGCGGACAACCGAGGCGCAGAGCGCAGCGCCGGTCTCCATCGGCCGCTTGCGGCCGGGGGACTTTATTATCAAAAAAGACCGTCGAGGGCTTTTTTGATAGTCTCAAACGGCGGGAGTACCCCGCCGTAGATAAAACGTCAAGCCTTGTGCGGGCGGGCGGATTGTCCGCCCGCACCTTGAGGAAACGTCCTGCGGCGTGACCGGTCAGTCGACGATCTCCACCGAGACTTTCTTGCCCTTCCTCTGGGCGACGGCCTTCATTAGGACGCGAATCTCCTTGACGATTCGGCCCTGACGGCCAATGACCTTGCCCATATCGCCGTCGGCCACGCGAACCTCGAAAACAGTCTCGCCGTCGGCTTTGCGCTCGGTCACCGAGACCTCGTCAGGCTTGTCGACGAGGCTCTGTACAATGTAGGTCAGAAGTTCTTTCATCAAGTATGCTCCTTAGAAAGTCCGATTTTGGCGCCGTGCTCACGCCTCGGCCTTCTTGAGCAGCGCCCTGACGGTGTCGGTCGGCTGGGCGCCGTTGGCGATCCAGTAGTTGGCGCGCTCGAGGTTGACACGCAGCGCGTTGGTCTCGCTCAGCGGGTCATAGGTGCCTATCTCCTCGATGAAGCGGCCGTCACGCGGGCTGCGGGAGTCGGCGACAACGATCCTGTAGAAGGGAGCCTTCTTGGCGCCCATCCTGCGAAGACGAATCTTAACCATGTATTTTCACCTCCAAAACTTACTTCTTTATAATTAAAACCGATACGGTTTTAATTTCGGTTTACATCCCGGGGAAGCCCATGCCGCCCATGCCGGGGAAGCCGCCGCGCTTGGCCATGCGCTTCATCTTCTTGCCGCCCGGGCCGTTCATCTGCTTGAAAAGCTGGAGCATGGTGTCGTACTGCTTCAGCAGGCGGTTGACCTCCATGACGCTGGTGCCGCTGCCGGCGGCGATGCGCTTTTTGCGGGAGTTGCCGAGGATGTTGGGGTTCTCGCGCTCCTTGGGGGTCATGGAGAGGATGATGGCCTCGAGATGAGCCGTGGCCTTCTCGTCCATCTGCGCGCCCTTGAGCTGGGAGGGGTTCATGCCGAGCATCCCGGCGATGTCCTCCATGGAGCCCATGCCCTTGAGCTGCTGGAGCTGGTCGTAGTAGTCCGTCAGCGTGAACTTGTTCTGGCGCAGGCGCTCGGCCAGCTCGGCGGCCTTTTTCTCGTCCAGGCGCTGTTTGGCCTTTTCGATGAGGCTGAGCACGTCGCCCATGCCGAGTATGCGCCCGGCCATGCGGTCGGGGTGGAAGGGCTCAATCTGGTCGAGCTTTTCGCCCATGCCGGCGAACTTGATGGGCTTGCCGGTGACGGCGGTTACGGAGAGCGCCGCGCCGCCGCGCGCGTCGCCGTCGAGCTTGGTCAGCATGACGCCGGTGATGTCCAGCGCCTCGTCAAAGGCGCTGGCGGCGTTTACCGCGTCCTGGCCGGTCATGGCGTCGACGACGAGCATGATCTCGGCAGGCTCGGTGGCGGCCTTGATGTTCTTCAGCTCGTCCATGAGCTGTTCGTCTATGTGAAGACGGCCGGCCGTGTCGAGGAAGACCAGGTCGTTGCCGTACTTCTTCGCGTGAGCGATGCCCGCCCTGGCGATCTCTACCGGATCGCCCTGTCCCATCTGAAACACGGGTATCTCCAGCTGCGCGCCGACGGTCTCCAGCTGCTTGATGGCGGCGGGACGGTAGACGTCGCAGGCCACGAGCAGCGGGCGCTTGCCCTGCTTCTTCATCAGCGCGGCGAGCTTGGCGCCGTTGGTGGTCTTGCCGGCGCCCTGCAAACCGACGAGCATTACAACGCTCGGCGACTTGCTGGATATGTTGAGCTTCTTGTTGTCGCTGCCCATCAGCGAGCAGAGCTCCTCGTTGACTATCTTGATGACCATCTGCGCGGGCGTGAGGCTCTCGAGCACCTCCGCGCCCTTCGCGCGCTCGCTGACGCGCTTTACAAAGTCCTTGACGACTTTGTAGCTGACGTCGGCCTCGAGCAGCGCCAGGCGAACCTCGCGCATGGCCTCCGCAACGTCCTGCTCCGTCAGGCGTCCCTTGCCGCGGAGCCGCTTGAATGTCGCGGAGAGCTTTTCAGAAAGGCTTTCAAATGCCAAGGTATTCCCTCCGTCAGGTGTCCAGCGCCTTGAGCGCCGCGAGCGAACGCCGCGCCGCCTCGGCGACCTTTTCGTCTTCGTGTCCCTGCAGCGGCGTGAGCAGGGCGCGGATGTTGCGCACCGCCTCACGGCGCTCGTTGTATTTCGCCACCAGACCCGTGCGCTCGTCTATGGCGCGCATTGCGGCCTCGGCGCGGCGAACTATCTCCCACACGCCCTGGCGGGAGATGCCGTTCATCTCGCCTATCTCCGAGAGCGTGTAGTCCTGGTTGTAGTGCAAGTCGAAGTATTCCCGCTGCTTGTCCGTCAGCAGGTCTCCGTAGTAGTCCAGAAGCATGGTGAGGTAAACTGTGTCCTTTTTCACGCAAACCCTCCGCACGTACAGTTGAGACGCCGTCCCGGAGCGCGCTCGCCCGGAGACAGGCCGAACCGGCAGAGCGGCCTCGCGCTCACCGGCGGGGCTTATTATACACAATCGCGAGCCGACTGTCAAGAGAAATTATTTTACACACCCCGGTATAGGTTTTTGCGTTCCGGGCAAGATAGAATGGACTGCTTTTTAAGGGGGTAACTCCGTGAAAAATGGCGAAAAAGCTCAAGATTCCAAGCGTATTGAGCTTGAAGAATATGGCGCGGCGGAGGCTGAGAGGCTGTGCGCCGCCGGATATTTTTCCGGGAAGCGGGAGGCGCGGCGCATACGCGCGCTGCTGCACGAGCTGAACGGCGTAAAGGCCGAGACCCTCGGCGCGGCCGGGGAGTGGCTGGCGGACAACCGCTATCTCATAGAGCGCGAGGCGCTCGCCGCGGCGCGGGACTTCGCCGCGGCAAAGCGCGTGCGCGCAGGCCGCGTGAACTCCCTGGCCGCCGAGGCGGGCGCGTCCCTGGCCGCGAGGGTGGACGGAGCAGTGACGCTCTCCTCGGCGGAGGCGTACTTCGCGGGCTTCCGGCGCGTGAACGCCCTGACGCTGGGCGAGCTGGCGCTTTTGGGCGCCTCGCTGCGCGCGGGGCTGGCGGAGCTGATAGCCTCGGAGTTCTCCTCCCGCGCGCCGGACGTGCGCAGGGTGTCGGCGGCGATCGAGAGCCTGCGCGCGCTGTCCACGGCGGACATGACCTCCCTGGTGGAGAGCGCCGACGCCGCCGGGGCCATACTGTCGCGCGACCCGGCCGGAGCCTACGCGGGCATGGACGAGCGCACGCGCGCCGGTTACCGGCGGTGTCTGGCGCGCCTGGCCGCGAGGGCGGACATCAGCGAGAGCGAGTGCGCCCGCCGCGTGCTTGCTCTGGCCGAGGAGCACCGGGACGAGCCCAAGCGCGGCCACGTGGGCTGGTGGCTGTTCTGCGAGCCGCTGGGCAGGCCGGGGAAGCGAAACGAGGGCCGGCTCTACGCCCTGACCGTGTGCGCGCTCGCCATCGGCGTCTCGCTGGCGGCCGGAGCGATAGCGGGCGGGGCGTGGGCGGCGCTGCTCGCGCTGCTGCCGGCGAGCGAGCTGGTGAAAAACGCGCTGGACGCGGCGCTGCTTCGCGCGCTGCCCGTGCGCAGCGTGCCGCGCATGGAGCTGGCTCACGGCGTGCCGGGCGAGGGGCGCAGCATCTGCGTGGTGTCGGCCATACTCGCCAAGCCGGACGACGGCAAGGCGCTCGCGCGCAGGCTGGAGGAGTTCCGCCTGGCCTCGCGCGACTGCGGCGGGGAGCTGCGCTTCGGTCTGCTGGCGGATCTGCCGGAGGCGAAAAGCGGCAAGACCGCCGCCGACGCCGCGGCGATCGAAGCGGCCAGACGGGCGATAGACGGCCTGAACGTGAAGTATTCGGGCGGCTTTTACCTCTTTTCGCGCGAGCGGCGGGAGGCCGGGCGCGACGGGGTCTGGCGCGCGCACGAGCGCAAGCGCGGCGCGCTGCTCGCCCTCGCAGGGCTGTGCGCCGGGCGGGAGAGCGAGCTTGAAGTCCTCTCCGGCGACGCCGCCGCCCTCGCCGGGACGCGCTACATTATAACTTTGGACGCGGATACGCGCGTCCTGCCTGGCTCGGCGCGCGAGCTCATCGGCGCCATGCTGCACCCGCTCAACCGCGCGGAGTTGGGCGAAAACGGCTCCGTCGTCTCCGGGCGCGGGGTGATACATCCGCGCATAGGCGTGGAGCTGGCCGCGAGCGAGGCCACGCACTTCGCCCGAGCCGTGGCAGGCCCCGGCGGCGTCGACCCCTACGGCTCGGCCTGCGGCGAGGTGTGGATGGATCTCACCGGCCGCGGCGGCTTCGCCGGGAAGGGCATACTCGACGTGGACGCCCTGCTGGCGTGCTGCTCCGACCTGCCGGAGAACCTCGTCCTCTCGCACGACGCCGTGGAGGGCGCGCTGCTGCATGGCGGATACATGGGCGACACCATATTGACGGACGGCTTCCCCTCCGCGCCCGCGGCGTACTTCAAGCGCCAGCACCGCTGGGTAAGGGGCGACTGGCAGAACCTCGCCGTGCTGCTGCGGCTGTGGAGCCGCTTTGCGGCCGCCGACCGGCTCAAGCTGCTCGACAGCGTGCGCCGGAGCCTCGTCCCCGTGGCCACGGCGCCGGCGATAGCGCTCGCGGCGCTGCTGCCGGGGCTTTACACGGCGGGGACAGTGGCGGCGCTCTCGCTCTGCTCCGGCTTGGCGGGGGCGGTCGCGCGCTCGCTCACGCGGCGCTCGGGGCGGGAGCGGCACCCGGGAGGGGCGCTCTACGGCGCGGCTCTCCGCGTGGGTCAGGTGGTGCTCAGGCTGCTGTTCCTGCCCTGGGAGGCCTGGGTGGACCTGTCCGCGGCGTGCACGGCGCTCTGGCGGATGCTCATATCCCGCCGCCGACTTTTGCAGTGGCAGACCTCGGCTCAGTCCGGCTCCGGCGGCGCGTTTTCGACCGTCCGCGCGGCCTGGCCGTGCATTGCGCTGGGGCTTGCGCTGCTGATACTCTCGCCCTACCCGGCGGGCAAGGCGCTGGGGATAGTCTGGCTGGCCGCGCCCGTATTCGCGCTCTCCCTGGGGCGCGAGTGCGGCCGCGAGGCCGTGCCGTCCGCCGGGGAGCGCCGCTTCCTCATGGACGAGTGCGCGAAGATATGGGCGTATTTTGACGAATTCTGCACCGACGGCCGCGGCTACCTCCCGCCGGACAACTGGCAGGAGCAGCCGCCGGTGGGCGTGGCCGAGCGCACCTCGCCGACCAATATCGGCCTGGGCATGGTCAGCGCGCTCGCCGCGCTCGACCTGGGGCTCACGACGCTGGACCGCGCCGCGGAGATAGTCGGCGGGATGCTCGACACCTGCGAGCGGCTGGACAAGTGGCGCGGCCACCTCTACAACTGGTACGACACGCGCACGCTCAAGCCGCTCTCGCCGGCCTACGTGTCGACGGTGGACAGCGGCAACCTGGCCGCGAGCCTCACCGCGCTCGCCGCGGGGCTGCGCGAGTACGGCTGCTGCGAGCTGGCCGGGCGCGCGGCGGCACTGGCGCGGGGCATGGACTTCGCCGCGCTCTACGACAGGCGGCGCCGCCTGTTCCGCATAGGCTACGACGCCGCGCAGGACGCGCTGAGCGAGGGCTGCTACGACCTCATGGCCAGCGAGGCGCGCCTGACCGGCTACTACGCCGTGGCCAGCGGCGCGGTCAGCGCCCGGCACTGGCGGCAGCTCAGCCGCGCGCTTGTCAGCCGCGACGGCTATCGCGGCCTGGCGAGCTGGACGGGCACGATGTTCGAGTACCTGATGCCCGAGCTGTTTTTGCCGCTGCAGCGCGGCTCCCTGCTGTGGGAGAGCGCGCGCTTTTGCCTCTACGTGCAGCGGCGGGACGTGCCCGAGGGCGCGCCGTGGGGGCAGAGCGAGAGCGCGTTCTTCTCGCTGGACGCGGCGCTCGCCTACAGGTACAAGGCGCACGGCTGCGCCGCGCTGGCGCTGCAGCGGGGCATGGGCACGGACACGGTCTGCGCTCCATACGCGGCGTACCTCGCCCTGGCCGTCGCGCCGCACGCCGCGGTGCGCGACCTCGTCCGCTTCGCCGAAATCGACGGCGGCGGGCGCTTCGGGCTGTGGGAGGCGGTGGACTTCACGCCCAGGCGCTGCGGGGAGGGCGGCGAGGTCGTGCGCTGCGTCATGGCGCACCACCTGGGCATGAGCCTCATCTCCGCCGCAAACTACCTGGCCGGCGGCGCTATAGTCCGCCGCTTCATGTCAGACGCGGCCATGGCCGCCTATGCGCCGCTGCTCGGCGAGCGCGTGCCCGAGGGCGCGGTGCTGCTGCGCCGACGCGCCTACCGCCCGCCCGAGCGGGAGCGAGGCCGTGAGCGCTGCGTCATCTCCGCGTCCGGCGAGTGCCTGCCCACGGCCGAGCCGCGCGTGTTTACGCTGTCAAACGGCGTGTACAGCCTGCACTGCACGGACGACGGCCGCTCGCGCTCCTGCGCGGGAGCCGTGGCGCTGTACCGGGGCTTCGCGCCGGACGCCGCCGGGACGGCGGGGCTACGGCTGAGCCTGCACACCGCCGGCGAGAGCGTGAGCCTGCTGCCGTCAGGCCGCCCGGGAGCGCTGAAATTCACCTACCGCCTGCGCGGAGGAGTGCTGCGCTTTGACGGCGAGGGCGGCGGCCTGGAGTGCTCGGTCACGGCGGGGGTATCCGCACGCGACCTGGGCGAGATCAGGGTCGTGGAGATAAAGCCTCGCGCCGCGCTCAGCGGCGAGCTGCGCCTGGAGTTTGAGCCGGCGCTCGCCCGCGAGGCGGACTGGGACGCGCACCCGGCCTATTGGCGGCTGGGACTGACGGCGAAGGTGCGCGACGGCGCGCTGCTGCTGCGCCGACTGCCGCGCTCCGGCCTGGACGGCTGCTGGCTGTGCCTGGCCGCGGACGCCGGAGCCGGGTTTCGCGCAAACATAGACGGCGAGCCTCTGGGCGCGCTGTCGCATCCCTACGTGACCGCAAGAGTGCCGCTGGAGCTGAAGGCCGGAGCCACGGCGAGGGTGCGCTTCGCGCTCGCGTTCGCGGCGGGCGAGGACGAGGCCTTTGCCTCGGCTCAGCGGACGCTGCACGCCGGGGCGGCGCAGCTTGCTGACCTGGCCTCGGCGCTGGGCGCGGTCTACGGGCTTGCGCCGGAGTATCTCGACGCCATCCCGGCGCTGGCCGGGCGGCTGAGCTTCCCGCGCGCCATCTCCGATGACCCTCCCGCGAAGGAGGAGCTGTGGGCGGCGGGGATATCGGGCGACTTCCCGATAGTCGCGGCGCGCGCCGGGGAGGGCGACGCCGCGCTCATCGCCTCGCTTGCGGCGAGGCACGCGCTGATGCGCATGTGCGGCGTCAAGGCCGACCTGGTGTTCCTGACCTCGGACGGCGGCGACTATCACCGCCGGACTTCCCGGGCTGTCAGCCGCGCCCTGGCCGCGGCCGGGCTGGACTCGCTGCTCGGCTCGCGCGGCGGCATACACTGCGCCGACGCCGATATGGCAGCGCTGGTGGAGCGCTCGGCCGCCGTGCTGCTAGACGGCGCGGCGCCGCCGGAGCGCGCGGCTCTGCCCGAGACGGCCGATGAGCCTGCCGCCGTGCCTGGCGAGCTGCGGCGCGGAGGCAGCGTGGACTGCGAGTGGACGGACGGCGCGTTCGCCTTCACCGTGCGCGGAGCGCTGCCCCGACGCGCCTGGTGCCTGCCCATGTCCAACGGCCGCTTCGGCTATCTGGCCGCGGACTGCGGCCTCGGCTGCATGTGGACGGACAACGCGCGCGAGCGGCGCGTCAACGCCTGGGTCTGCGACGAGCGCGCCTCGCGCGGGCCGGAGACGCTTGAAACGCTCGCAAACGGCGCGCCGGTCAGCCTTTTCGCCGCCGAGGACGGCGCGGAGTGCCGCGTGACCTACGGCCTGGGCTGGGCGAGCTGGGAAAAGCTCGGCGCGCGCCTGACGGCTTTTGTGCCGCCGGAGACGGCGGCGAGGGTATTCATAATAGAGAACCCGCCCGGCGAGGTGCGCTGGCGCACGCAGCTGCAGCTCTCCGCCGAGGCGCGCGACGCCTGCTTTACCGTGACGCGCCTGGAAGACGGCGCGCTGCGCGCGGTGAACGCGCGCGGCGGCATGGAGCTTTCGGCGGTGTTTTCGCACTCCTTGCGCGCCGCCGGGGTGGGGAGCGCGGCCTTCGACGTCACGCTGCCCCAAGCCGGCACGCTGGTCATAGTCTGCGGCACGGCGGCGGTTGGAGCACTCCGCGCGCTCGCCGAGCCGGACGAGGCGCGCCGCGCCCTGGAGCGCACGCGGGCGCATTACGCGGAAATCTGCGCTCAAATCCGTGTAGAATCGCCGTATGCGGAGGTGAACCGGTATGTGAACGGCTGGGCGGTGTATCAGACCTATGTCTGCCGTATGCTGGCGCGCACGTCGCTCTATCAGAGCGGCGGAGCCTTCGGCTTTCGCGACCAGCTCCAGGACGCGGTCAACCTGCTTTGCGTCGACCCGGCGCTTGCGCGCGGCCGCATACTGGACGCCTGTGCGCACCAGTACGCGGAGGGCGACGTCATGCACTGGTGGCACCGGGGCGCGCCGGACAAGGGCGTGCGCACGCGGATCTCCGACGACCTGGTCTGGCTGCCCTGGGCGGTCTGCGAGTACCTGGACGCCACGCGCGACGAGACGCTGCTGGCCGAGCGCGTCGCCGGCATAGACAGCGAGCCGCTGCGGCCGGACGAGGAGTCCCGCTATGAGGACGCGCGCCCCGGCGCGGAAAAGAGCGTGCTGGAGCACGCCGCCGCGGCGCTCCGATGCGTGCTTCGGCGCGGCTTCGGCGCGCACGGGCTGCTGCTGATGGGCGCCGGCGACTGGTGCGACGGCTTTGACGCCGTGGGTCGCGCGGGGCGCGGCGAGAGCGTCTGGCTGACGGAGTTCTTCGCGCACACCGCGCGCAGGTTCGCCCTGCTGCTCGAGAGCCGGGGCGACACGCCCTCCGCCGCCGTGCTCCAAAGCGCCGCCAGGCGCTGCATAAAGGGCGTCGAGGACGCCTGGGACGGAGCCTGGTACAGGCGCGGATACTTCGACGACGGCGCGCCGCTCGGCTCGGCAAAAAGCGGCGCGTGCAAGATAGACGCCATCGCCCAGGCCTGGGCGGCCTTCGCCGGCTGCGACGGAGAGCGGGTGAAAACCGCGCTGCGCTCCGCCGCGGCGAGGCTCTTTGACCGCGAGACAGGGGTGGTAAAGCTCTTTGACCCGCCGTTTTCCGAGTCCACGGAGCACGCGGGCTACGTCAACAGCTACGGCGAGGGCTTTCGCGAAAACGGCGGACAGTACACCCACGGCGCGATCTGGCTGGCGCTGGCCTGCCTGGAGCACGGCCTGCGCCGCGAGGGCGAGGAGATGCTCCTGGCGCTTTTGAAGCGCGGCGTGAATTACGGCGCCGAGCCCTTTGTGCTGGCGGCGGACGTCTATTCAAACCCGTATCGCGCGGGCGAGGCAGGCTGGACGTGGTACACGGGCAGCGCGGGCTGGTACCTGCGCGCGGCGCTCGCGGCCTGGGGAGAGCCAAAAGGCGAAGTTGAAACAAAGTTTAAAGAAAATTAAAGCAATAACTGTGGCGATGCTGTAAAGTATCTGCTATAATGTGTATTTGCCGAAGAATACGTTATGTGAGGCGATTGGCATGAAATACCGCCGCGAGGAGATCATGCCCGGCGTGTTTTTGAGCGCGCTGAGCACGGACAAGTTCAAGACCGCCGCGATGAGCGTGGTGCTGCTCAACCAGCTTGAGCGGGAGCACGCCTACCTCGACGCGCTCATACCCAGCGTGCTGCGCCGCGGGACGGTAAAAAGCCCGGACATGGCGGGCATAATGCGCCGCCTGGAGCTGCTGTACGGCGCCGTGGCCGTGCCGATGACGATACGCGTGGGCGAGGTGCGAGCCAGCGGCTTTTACGCCACCTTCCCAGAAGGGCGCTACCTCCCCGGCGGCGAGGGCGAGCTGAACAGCGCGGCCGAGCTGCTGGGCGAACTGCTCACGGCTCCGAACACGCGCGGCGGACTGCTGCTGCCCGACTATGTGAACAGCGAGAAGGCCAAGCTGGCCGACCGCATACGCGCCGCGAAGAACGACCGCGTGTCCTACGCGCTGCAGCGGCTGATAGAGCTGATGTGCCAGTACGAGGATCTGGGCGCGAGCGTGATGACCGACCCGGACGAGGCCGAGTCCATACACTACACCAAGCTGACGCGCCGCTACCGCGAGCTGCTTGCCGCCTGCCCGGTGGAGATATTCTACTGCGGCTGCGAGAGCTTCGCCGCCGTGCGCACCGCCGCGCTGACGGCGCTGGAGGCGCTTCCGCGCGGCGAGCTGAACTTCGACATAGGCACCGACGTGCGCATGAACGCCGTCGAGGCCGAGCCGAGGGTGTTCAGGGAGACAATGGACGTGACCCAGGGCAAGCTGGCCATGGGCTGGCGCCTGGGCGAGTGCATGGAGGAGCCTGACCCGGCGGCGCTGCGCGTGTTCAACGCGGTGTACGGCGGCACGGCCGCCAGCAAGCTGTTCACCGAGCTGCGCGAGGCGCGCTCGCTGTGCTATTACGCCAGCAGCGGCGTGGACGACGTCAAGGGTCTGCTGTACGTCCACAGCGGCATAGACAAGGCCAACTACGACACGGCCGTGGACGGCATCAAGGCCGAGCTGGACAAGGTCGCGCGCGGCGAGATCTCGCAAGACGAGCTGGACAGCGCCAGACGCTACTGCGCGCAGGCGCTGCGGCTGGCCGCCGACGACCCGGTGGAGCTGATGATGTACTACCTCAAGATGAACATCACCGGCGAGGAGATAGCGCCGGACGAGCTGGCCGCCCTCTGCGAGGGCGTCAGCGCCGGGGAAGTGGCGGAGATAGCCCGCAGCTGCGAGCTGGACGCCGTGTATTTTCTCAGCGGTGAGGACGAGGAGGCGGAAGCGGAATGACCATGCAAGCCAGAGAATACCCCGGCGTGGGCGACACGCTCTGGTCGGGCAGGCTGCCCAACGGGCTGAGCATATATGTCGTGCCGCGCCCCGGGTTCCAGAAAAAGCACGCCATGCTGGCCGTGAACTACGGCGGGGCGATGCGCTCGTTTACCCTTGACGGAGCCAGGGTGGACACGCCGGCGGGTGTGGCGCACTACCTGGAGCACAAGATGTTCGACCTGCCGGAGGGCAACGCGCTGAACATCCTCTCCGCGCGCGGCGCGGACGCCAACGCCTACACCGGCGGGGACATGACCGCGTATTACTTTGAGTGCGACGAGGGCTTTGAGGAGAACCTCGAGCTGCTTATTAAATTCGTCACTACCCCTTATTTCACACAGGAGAGCGTGGACAAGGAGCGGGGGATAATCGGTCAGGAGATACGCATGACCGAGGACGACCCGTCCTTCGTGCTGTACAACTCCACGATGGGCGCGCTCTTTGACCACCACCCCGTGCGCGAGAGCGTGGCGGGGACGGTGGAGAGTATAGCCGAGATAACGCCGCAGACGCTGCTCGACTGCCACCGCGCGTTCTACGTCCCGTCCAACATGGTTCTGGCCGTGTGCGGCGACGTGGAACCGGAGCTCGTGGCCGAGACGGCCGGGAGGCTGATGCCCTCGCAGCACGTGGCGGGCGCAGTGCCCGACTACGGCGAGCGCGAGGGGCTTGAACCCGTGAAAATTCGCGCCGAGGCGCGCATGGACGTCTCCGAGCCCATGTTCATCGCCGCCGCCAAGCTCTGCACCGAGCTGCCCAAGAGCGAGGAGGCCTCGCGCCTCATCAACGTGGGCAGCCTGGCGGTCAGGTGCATGCTGGGGCGCAGCAGCGCGTTTTATAACGACCTATACGCCGAAGGACTGCTGCGCGGCGACTTCTTCCGGGACGTCAGCCCGCTGGCGGGCACGCTGCTCTTTGAGTGCGGCGGAGCCAGCGCCGACCCGGAGCGCGTGTTCGCCCGGCTGGTTGACACGCTGAGAGACGCCGCGGAGCACGGCATAGACGGCGAGACGCTTGAGCGCGCCCGCCGCGCCGACTACGGCCTGACTCTGCGCTCGCTCAACGACCCGGCGAGCGTGTGCTCCGTGCTGGCCAGCTCGCACTTCGGCGGGTACGGCTTCTACGAGGGCTTCGACATACTTGCCGGAGTCACAGCAGACGATGTCAGCGGCTTTGTGCGCGAGTATCTCAAGCCCGAGCGGCTTGTGCTCTCGACGGTGCTGCCAAAAGAAAGGACTTGATTACAATGCCAACCATGATGCGCGACGCCGCGATAAGCTTTCCCATGCTGGGGGACTGGTCGATAAACTTCCCGGCCAGCTTCACCGTTTTCGGCTATGAGATATACCTCTACGGCGTCGTTATGGCCATCGCCTTTCTTGCGGCGGTGTTCTATGCTTCCAAGCGCTCCAAGGTGGTGGGCATCAAGGGCGACGACATTTTTTCGCTGGTGCTCTGGGTGCTGCCTCTGGCCATAGTCGGCTGCCGCATCTACTATGTTATCGCGGAGTGGGATCAGTTCCGGGACAACCTCATAGAGATATTCGACATCCGCGACGGAGGCATAGCCATGTACGGCGGCACCATAGCGGGCGTGATAACCGTCATCATCTGGTCCAGATGCAAGAAGATACCCTTCGGAGCCACCCTGGATATAGGAGCCTCCGGACTGATACTCGGCCAGGTCATAGGCCGCTGGGCGAATTTCGTGAACCGGGAGGCCTTCGGCTATGAGACCGACATCTTCTGCCGTATGGGTCTCACACGACCCGGGCAGGAGACGGTGTACGTCCACCCGACCTTCCTGTACGAGAGCCTGTGGAACCTCGTGGGCTTTATCATAATCGACCGCTACTGGCTGCGAAAGAACCACCGCAAGTACGACGGGCAGGTGTTCCTGTTCTACGTGCTCTGGTACGGCACCGGACGGGCCATGGTCGAGGGGCTGCGCACAGACAGCCTGTACATACCGGGCACCGGATTGCGTGTCAGCCAGGTGCTGGCCGCGTGCAGCGCGGTGGTGGCGCTGGTGGTTCTGCTCGTGAATATCAAGCGCCCGCACAAGCCCATGTACGTCTCCGCGCAGGCCGCCGGAGCCGGGAGCGCGGACGGGGATGCTCAGGCCGCGCAGGACGCGGCGCCCGCCGAAGCGGGCGAGGACGTGACGGATGAGAGTGCCAATGCGGAAACCGTCTCCGGTTCCGCCGGAGCCGAGGGCGGGAATGCCGGCGGCGATGAGCGGAAAGACTGACGGAAAAGCCTATTTGGAATAAATTTATCGGAGGTAAAACAAGATGTCTGACTACAACGACCTTTTGAATTCGCTCAAGGCCGCGGCGGGAAGCGCCGCGAACATAGCCCGCGACATAGCGGGCAGCGCCGGCGAAAAGGCGCGCGACTTCGCGGGCAGCGCCGGCGAGAAGGCAAAGGCCACGGCTCGCATAGCCAAGCTCAAGCTGGAGATCGCCGGCAAGCGCGAGGAGCTCAACAAGGTTTACGCCGAGATCGGCCGCGTCTACTTCGAGAGCGCGGACAAGCGCAGCCCGGAGGAGCTCTACGTTCGTCTCTTTGACCAGGTCATGCTGGCCAACGCCGCCATAGAGCGCATGGAGACCGAGGAGCGCGAGCTCAAGAGCATATTTGAAAGCGAGGCCGATGAGGCCGACTTCACAATGGTCGTCTCCGCCGCCGAGGACGAGGCCGCCGAGCCGGACGTGGAGGTCGAGATAACCGAGGAGGAGCCCGCCGGAAAGGCCGGGGACGAGGACAAGGAATAAAACTGCAAGACGGATAAAGCTCCGGTGAATCCCTTGCGGGGTTCGCCGGAGCCTCATTTTACTTACGGAGGTGCGATATGCCGCGCTTTGACATACTGTTGTGGGACGTGGACGGGACGCTGCTGGACTTCATC
Organism: uncultured Eubacteriales bacterium; assembly: GCA_900543085.1. Lineage (GTDB taxonomy): Bacteria > Bacillota > Clostridia > Oscillospirales > Oscillospiraceae > Scatomorpha > Scatomorpha pullicola. Next base: position 14,021 of record UQQF01000007.1, read on the forward strand.
GCCGCGGAGAAGGCGGCGGTGCAGACCCTTTTTCGCAAGTTCGGCCTGGGCGAGTGCACCGACGAGATGGTGGAGCGCTATTCCCGCATAAACAAGGAGTACTGGGAGCGGCTGGAGCGCGGCGAGCTCAGCAAGCCGGAGATCCTGGTCCGCCGCTTCGCCGACTTCTTCGCCTCGGAGGGGCTGGACGCGTCGAAGGCTCCGGAGTTCAACGAGCAGTACCAGGTGCGGCTGGGCGACACGGTGGTGTTCTGCGACGACAGCTATGAGCTGCTCTCGTCGCTGCGCGGCCGCGTGAAGCAGTACGCCGTGTCCAACGGCACGGTGGTCGCGCAGACGCGCAAGCTGCGCCACTCCGGCTTCGACCGGCTGCTCGACGGCGTGTTCCTATCGGAGGAGCTGGGCTATGAGAAGCCGGCAACCGAGTTCTTTGACCGGGTGTTCGCCGCGATAGGCGAGCCGGACAGGGAACGCGTGCTGATCGTCGGCGACTCGCTGACCAGCGACATCACCGGCGGCAACCGCGCGGGGATAAGGACGTGCTGGTACAACCCCAAGGGTGAGCCGAACCTCACCGCCGCGCACGCCGACTACGAGATACGCGACCTGCACGGGATACTGGACATAATCTGAGAGCGTAAAAACTGAGGGCGCCGGGTCTGCCGGCGCCCTCAATTGCTTTTTCGTGCGGATATTGCTTATTTGTTCAGCTCCTCGACTACCTTTACGACGATGTCGGCGCAGTGCTCCACGCCGAGGCGGCCCGTGTCCAGCGCGAGGTCGAAGTTCTCGGCGGCGCCCCAGGTCCGGCCGGTGTAGTGGCGGTAGTAGGTGCGGCGCTTGTCGTCCTTTTCCTTCAGGCGCTTGGCCGGCTTGTCAAGGGTCTCGCCGTAAAGCGTCACTATGCGGTCGGCGCGGAAGGCGGCGTCGGCGTGGAAGAAGGTGTTGAGCACGTCCGTCCTGTCGCGCAGTATGTAGTCCGAGCAGCGGCCTACGATGACGCAGTTGCCCTTTTCGGCTAGGTCGCGTATGACGTTGTTCTGCACGATGTAGAGCTGGTCTGATACGGGCAGGGTGCCGGGGTTGCGTCCGCTCTCGGCGCTCATCGCCCAATTGAACAGGAATGAATTGGTAGAGCATGCGTATTCACCGCTGTCAAGTATGTAGCTCTCGGCAAGGCCGCTCTCCGCGGCTATCTTGCGCACCAGCTCCTTGTCGTAGTACGCCCAGCCGAGCTTATCCGCGACAAGCTTGGCGACCGTTCTTCCTCCGGAGCCGAACTGACGGCTGACTGTTATGACCTTGATACTCATCTAAGACCCCCCTTTGCTTTTTATATCATTATTATACCACACCCACCGGCAATTTGGAACAAAAAAGCGTGATTTTTCTTATGCAAATTTGTTCTTACCAAACAGGAAAAAATGTGGTATAATAATATCAGATTAGAGTAATCCGGGGCGAATTTGAGTTCACCCCGGGGATTTTTTGCGGATGGAGGCGCATCAGGTGTATTCAGTGGGGGAGCTAATAGTTTACGGAGGCACGGGAGTGTGCGAGGTGGAGGCCGTGGAGACAAAGGGGGAACGGCAGTTCTACCGGCTGCGCCCGCTGTACCAGAGCGGGATCATCTCCGTGCCCGTAGACGGAAAAGTGTTCATGCGCCCGGTCATTTCCCGCGAGGAGGCCGAGGCCATAATAGACCGGCTCCCCAGTATGCCCGTGCAGTCTCTGAGGGAGCGAAACTTCACACAGCTGGCCGCGCACTACCAGCAGCTGCTCTGCTCGCACGACTGCGCCGACGTAGCCGGCCTGGTGGTGAGCATACGCGCTAAAAAGCGCGACGCGGAGAGCGCGGGAAGGCGCTTCGGACAGATAGACGCCAAGTTCATGAAGCTGGCCGAAAAGCTGCTCTACGGCGAGTTTTCCGCCGCGCTGAACATACCCTATGACGAGGTCGAGCCGTACATAGCCGGTCGCCTCGGCGTCGCCTACGAGGGCTGAAGTTTCTGCCCGAGATAAAAAATGCACCAGTCGTGAGGACTGGTGCATTTTTTATTGGTACAGGAGCGCGGCTGCGGGTGCTCAGCCGGCCTTTACGGCCTCGAAATCGTCCTGTATCTCCCGGCTGGGCTCGGCCGTGAGAAGGCTCACGACGACTATGCAGACGGAGGAGATGATGAACGCGGGCAGCAGCTCGTAGACGTCCCAGATGCCGCCGAGCGGGCGGACAAGCAGGTTCCACACGAAGACCATCACGCCGCCGGAGATCATGCCGGCGATGGCGCCCGCGCGGTTTATGCGCTTCCAGAACAGGCTGAAGAGCATCAGCGGCCCGAAGGTGGCGCCGAAGCCGGCCCAGGCAAAGGAGACTATCGTGAAGATGACGCTGTCCTCGTCCAGGGCGATGACTATAGCGATGGCGCAGATTATCAGCAGGGCAAGGCGGCTCATCCACATGACGTGCTTGTCCGTGGCGTCCCTTTTCAAAAGCCCCTGATATATGTTCTTGGCAAAGGCGCTTGCGGCTATCAGCAGATAGCTGTCGGAGGAGCTGATGGTCGCGGCGAGTATGCCGGCCATGACCAGACCCGCGAGGATCGGCGGGAGCAGATTGGTCGAGAGCAGGATGAACACGTTCTCGGCGTCGGAGGCGGTGGTCAGGCTGGTCGGGAAAAGCTGACGTCCCATGATGCCGATGAACACGGCGATGGTGAGGCTTATCAGCACCCACACGGTGGCGATGCGGCGGCTGCGGGTGAGCTCGCGCTCCTGGCGTATGGCCATGAAGCGCAGCAGCACCTGGGGCATACCGAAGTAGCCCAGACCCCAGGCGAGGCCGGAGAGAATGGTCATCGCGCTGTAGCCGGCGCGCTCGCCGAACTGGGGCACGCCGTTGACTATCTGCTGCACGCCGTTGGCGTCGGTCACGGGCGTGGCCATGCCGAAGAACTCCAGGAAGCCGGGTATCTGCTTGGCGTTGGTTATGACGTCGTCTACGCCTCCGGCGCTTATGCAGCCGACGGTGACGACGACGATCAGCGCGACGATCATGACGACCGCCTGCATGAAGTCGGAGGCGCTCTCTGCGAGGAAGCCGCCGATGATCGTATACAGCAGGACGAACACCGCGCCGACTATCATCATGGGTATGTAGTCAAAGCCGAACAGCGTGCTGAAAAGCTTGCCGCAGGTCACAAGACAGCTGGAGGCGTAGACCGTGAAGAAGATGAGTATGAACAGCGCGGCTATGGTCATGATGACCTTGCCGCCCTCGTGGAAGCGGTTGGAGAAGAACTCCGGCAGCGTTATGGCCTTCACCCTCTCGCTGTAGCGGCGCAGGCGCTTGGAGGTTATCAGCCAGTTGATGTACGTGCCGATCGCAAGGCCGATGGCCGTCCAGGCCGCGTCGGCCACGCCGCACCAGTATGCGACGCCGGGCAGACCCATGAGCAGCCAGCCGCTCATGTCGCTGGCCTCGGCGCTCATCGCCGTGACCCAGGGGCCGAGCGTTCTGCCGCCGAGGAAATAGTCCTCGGAGCTCTTGTTGGCGCGCTTGGCAAAAGCGACGCCGATCAGGATGACCGCCAGCATGTAGCAGATCATGGTGATCATGATTTGAATGGTTTCCGGATTCATAGTCCCCCACCTAACATGAAAAAAATCGATGCTTACATAAGCAAATTTAATGTTACTTCGCAATGATAACACATGTTGCAAGGAAAAGCAAGACAATTTCACCACCCGGGGCGCGGCAGCGGAGTTGAAATATAGCTTTTGACTATATTTCAGAATACTTTATAAGTATTTGCTATTTGAATACCGGCAGTAGTAGACTATAGGCGTAAAAAATCCAGGCACACGGCCTGATGTGAGAGACTTCAAGGAGGCACAAAGATGGAGTTGATACAGGGCAAGGCCTTTGACGTGGAGCGCGCTTTCTATGGCAGGAGCGAGCTGCGCGTGCGCGAGTGCAGGTTTGACGGCCCGGCCGACGGGGAGAGCGCATTCAAAGAGTGCAGGGACATCGCGGCGGAGCGCTGCTATTTCAACCTGCGCTATCCGTTCTGGCACGACCGCGGGCTCAGGCTGGACTCCTGCGAGCTGACGGAAAAGTGCCGCGCGGCGCTTTGGTACAGCGAGGACGTAGTGATAACCGGCAGCGCTCTGCACGGCATAAAGGCGCTGCGCGAGTGCGCGGACGTCACGGTGAGAGACTGCGACATAATCTCGCCCGAGTTCGGCTGGTCGGTCAGGGGCATGACCATGGAAAATTGCAGCGCGCAGAGCGAGTATTTCATGCTCAGGGCGAGGGATCTGAAGTTCACGAACGTGAAGCTCAAGGGCAAATACTCCTTCCAGTACATCGAAGACTCCGTCTTCGAGGGCTGCACCTTCGACACCAAGGACGCCTTCTGGCACGCCAGGAACGTCACGGTGCGCAACAGCGTGGTCAAGGGCGAATACCTCGCCTGGTACTGCGAGAACGTGACGTTCGAAAACTGCACCATAACAGGCACCCAGCCGCTGTGCTATTGCCGCGGACTGCGGTTGGTGAACTGCGAGATGATAGACACCGACCTGGCCTTTGAACGCAGCGAGGTGGAGGCCGACATCGTCACGCCCGTGGTGAGCATCAAGAATCCGCTGTCCGGCCGCATAATCGCGCCGGCGGTGGGCGAGCTCATACGCGACATACCCGAATCGCGCGGCGAGGTCGTCACCGGCCGCGCCGGCGCGCCGGCCTGCGCATGAGGCGCACTGCGGGCATCTGCGCCGCGCTGTCGGCGCTCGTCCTGCTCTCCGCCTGCGGCTTGGGAGCCTATGCGCCGGAAAGTACGCCGGCGGAGACGGAGAGCACATATGTACAGCCGGAGGAGAGTGCACAGATGAGAATAAACGTACAGGTCGGCGAAACGGTATTTCATGCGGCGCTGGAGGACAACGCCGCCGCACGCGCGCTGGCGGAGATGCTGCCCCTCACGCTGGAGCTGGATGACTACGGCGGGTTCGAGAAGGTGGGTACGCTCGGAACCGGCCTTCCCGCGCGGGACAGCCGCATAACGACGGCTCCGGGAGATATAGTCCTGTATAACGGCAGCCAGATAGTGATGTTCTACGGCTCCAACACCTGGAGCTATACCCGGCTCGGCCGCATAGAAGACCTGAGCGGATGGGAAGATGCGCTGGGAGCCGGCGCAGTCACCGTGACGCTCACGATGGAGGACTGAGGCTTGAGGATACTTGTTCTAAACGGAAGCCCGAGGGCAAACGGATGCACCTCGGCGATGGTCGAGTCTTTCGCCCGGGGCGCGCGGGAGGCCGGACACACGGTGGACGTCGTGCCGGTTGCACGTATGCGCATAGGCGGGTGCCTGGCCTGCGAGAGCTGCCGGGCGGATTCCTCGCGGCGCTGCGTGCAGGAGGACGATATGCAGAAGGTTTACCCTCTGCTGGACGCGGCGGACATGCTGGTGCTTGCCTCGCCGGTATATTACCACTCCTTTTCCGGGCAGATGCAGTGCGCAATAAACCGCATCTACGCCCTGGACAGACCCAAAAGGCTGAGCAGAGCGGCGCTGATTTTGAGCTCCGGCTCGGAGGACGTGTACGCCGGGGCGATATACGAGTACCGCAGCTCCTTCCTGGAGTACCTGGGCTTGGAGGATCTGGGTGTTTTCACGGCCTCGGAGGCCGCCGGCAATCTGGAGGCGGTGCTGGGCAGGCTGCACGAGTTCGGGAGCGGCCTGGCCGAAACGCGCGCCGGCGAAATGCCGCTGCCGGAGTTCCTTTCCGCCCTGGACAGCGGCGCTCCGGTGGTGCGCGGCTCGCCGGTGTCCATGAAGATGCACGCCCTGTCCCAGGATGCGCTGAGGATAACGGCCGAGCTCAACGGCTCGTACCACACGCCGGCGGAGATACGCGAGATATTCGCGCGCCTGACCGGCAGGGACGTGGATGAACACTTCGGCCTGTTCCCGCCGTTCTATACCGACTGCGGCAAGAACATAAAGCTGGGCAGGGGCGTGTTCATCAACGCCGGCTGCAAGTTCCAGGACCAGGGCGGAATAGAGATAGGCGACGGCGCGCTCATCGGACACGGAGTAGTGCTCGCGACGCTGAACCACGGCTTCGACGCGGACAAGCGGCACGATTTGTACCCCAGGCCGATAAAGATAGGAGCCAACGCCTGGATAGGCTCGAACTCTACCGTGCTGCCCGGCGTGAACATAGGCGAGAACGCGGTCGTGGCCGCCGGCTCGGTCGTCACGCGCGACGTCCCCGCGAATGCCGTCGTTGCAGGCGTCCCGGCAAAAGTGGTGAAGACCCTCGGCTCCGAGTGCGAAAGCTGAGCGCCGCGATAAAAAAGCAGCCAGTATTATGTAAACCATGATACGGGCTGCTTTTTCGCTTTCGTCGGGAGCCTGTGTGCGTCACGGGGCGGGACTTAAGCCGTTTCCTGAGAAAAGGCGCATATACAAAATCGCTAAATTTACGGCTTAAAACCGTACGTTTTCAGGCCGGGACTTGTGGAATAGGGAGAAAACGGCACGGAGTTTGTCGAATAAGTTGCGGAGGAGCGTGGGACATGGTATAGTGAATTTGCTGTCACAGCAATACAATACAGGAGGGGATTTTATGAAGAGGTTTGTAGGAATTGTTATGTCGCTGGTGCTTTTTGCGGCTATTGGCTGTGTGGGAGCGTTGGCGGCGGGGGAGGTTGCGCGGGTGGAGAGCGAGACTGCGCAGGTGGGGGCGAAGGCGCTGTTCAGCTTTGTGCGTAGTGACGGCGTGGAGGTGTACAGCTACGAGGTGCCAAACGCCACGAAGGTGAAAAACAGCATCACGCTGGAGTATTTTGAGGGCGACATATTGTCCGTCAGCGCCAGCGTGGGCGAGATGACAGACCTGGTGCTGGACGGCGGCAGGGCGAGCTTTGTGTGGACGTATGCACGGGCGGAAGAAGTCAAATTTGAGATAACGGTCAGCGAAACGAGTGCTGCGGAAGCAGTCACGACGCCGCTGGCCGTTTCTTATACCGAGGCACTGAAGCTGCTCGCGCTTGGCGGCGTGCGCGTGGACGGGGGCGTGGAGGTCACCGGCGTCGAGGTTCAGTGCGAAGCAGATACTGTGGAACTGGTTGAAGGTGTCTCCGGCTTCACGGGCGAGCTGTCCGGGGAGCTTGGGGACGGCGAGCTGGTTCTTCGGTTCAGTTCCGGCGGCGGAAGCGGGAGCGTGAGCTTGCCGCTTGCGGCTGTGAGCACGGTGAACGCTGACGGCGGCGTAAGCTTCGGCAGCGGCGGGGCGGTGTGCCTGGTTGAGTTTCGCTCCAGCGGAGAGACAGTGGCTCTGCGCGCGGTTCGGCGCGGGGAGGTGCTGGGGACACTGCCGGAGGTGGACGGCGGCTGGGTAGACGGGGACGATTTAGTCGACGCCTCAACGGAGATACGCCGCGACACGGTTCTGACGGCGTCCGAGAACGCGGTGACCGGCCACGCCGGGAGCGTGGCGAGGGTGTCCAACGCTGACGGCGAACTGCTGGCTCTCATAGAGGAGCGCTGCGGGGAGGTGGACGCGGACAGTGTGAAGATACGGCTGGACGGGCTGTATTCCATCGGCAACGAGGGGTACACAGACAACGGCTGGACAGCGAACCGAAGCTGGTACGTTATTGCTAACTGCACGAGCAGCGGAGAAACCAGCGAGTACGAGAACACACATATACCGCTTGACGAGCTGAGGGGCATAACGGTCTTCGCCACGGCCTACGGGCGCGAGGTGTCGTTCAAGCTCACCGTTGACGAGCTGGAGATCAGCGCGGACGGCGAGGATGTGGATATAGTGCTTCCGGCGAAACCCACGGTCGAGCTTCTTCGCGGCAGCGGAGCGGCGTACATGGAGGGTCGCAGCGAGAGCGAGTTCGCTCCCGAGCAGCAGATTACCCGCGCCGAAGCGGTCATGCTCATCTACCGCTGCCTCACCACCGAGAGCCGCGAATCGCTGACCGAGCGCGCGTACTACGCCGACGTCACTCGCGGCGCGTGGTACTATGAACCAGTGAGCATCCTATCTGGCGCCGAGCTTATAGACGGCGAGGCCGGATACTTCCGCCCGGATGAAGCCATCACCCGCGGCGATTTCATCACGCTTGCGGTCAAGGCCTACGGCGCGGAGGAGTATTACGGCGTGGATTACTTCAACGACACGACACATACTCCCCGGCGCGGATACATCAACGCGGCCGCGAGGCTGGGACTCGTCACCGGCTACCCCGACGGCGGGTTCCATCCATACTCGAGCCTCACCCGCGCCGAGGCTGTGACTATAATAAACGGTCTGCTGCACCGTAACAGTTCGTATGGGCGCACCATCAACGCCAAAACCTGGCCGGACGTAGTGGAGGGAACATGGTACTTCGAGGACGTCAAGTACGCAACCGCCTACTTTGAGGCGTATTGAAAGCAATTCCCATGGGCAGGAAGCACGCCGGCGGCAGCATAAGGGTCTGAAATAAACGCTCAGGCCGGCGAGAAATATTCTCGCCGGCCTGCCAGTTTGTCGAAAAAGCCTCGCAGAGTTTCGCGCCCTATGGGCGCGAAAGGGACTGGGATCATTTTCGGCGGCGGCGTGTACGTCGCCGAAAATACTTCGGGTTCCCAATGAGTGCGAATCGCACTCATTGGGAGAGGGGGAGCAGCGAAACGATTGAGCTCTCGGCTTTAGCCGGGGTAGTGCGCAAACACCATTTTAGGAGTTCTCCAGCCTTGTGTCACTTCTTTTTTGTTGCACTTGTATCGTAAACCTAAGTCGAGACCCTTTTTGACAGCCTCTCAGGCCGGCGAGAAATATTCTCGCCGGCCTGCTTTGTCATGCCGTTTTTGGCGTGGCTGCGGAAAACTGCGTTTTTGGGGGTGACACAGTTTCCAGGTTTGCGGTATACAGTTCAATACGCCTCAAAGTAGGCGGTTGCGTACTTGACGTCCTCGAAGTACCAAGCTTCCTCTGCGACGTCCGGCCAGGTTTTGGCGTTGATGGTGCGCCCATACGAACTGTTACGGTGTAGCAGACCGTTTATGATCGTCACCGCCTCGGCGCGAGTCAGACCGGAGTATGGATGGAACCCTCCGTCGGGGTAGCCGGTGACGAGTCCCAGCCTCGCGGCCGCGTTGATGTATCCGCGCCGGGGAGTATGTGTCGTGTCGTTGAAGTAATCCACGCCGTAATACTCCTCCGCGCCGTAGGCCTTTACCGCAAGCGTGATGAAATCGCCGCGGGTGATGGCTTCGTCCGGGCGGAAGTATCCGGCATCGCCGTCTATCAACTCCGCTCCGGCCAGCGCGCCCACCGGCTCGTAGTACCACGCGCCGCGAGTGACGTCGGCGTAGTACGCGCGTTCGGTCAGCGATTCTCGGCTCTCGGGGGTGAGGCAGCGGTAGATGAGCATGACGGCTTCTGCCCGGGTAATCTGCTGCTCGGGAGCAAACTCGCTCTCGCTGCGACCCTCCATGTACGCCGCTCCGCTGCCGCGAAGGAGTTCTATCTCTGGATGCGATACAAGCGCTATATCCATGTCGTCGCCGTCCGCGCTGATCTCCAGCTCGTCAACGGTGAGCTTGAACGACACCTCGCGCCCGTAGGCCGTGGCGAAGACCGTTATGCCCCTCAGCTCGTCAAGCGGTATATGTGTGTTCTCGTACTCGCTGGTTTCTCCGCTGCTCGTGCAGTTAGCAATAACGTACCAGCTTCGGTTCGCTGTCCAGCCGTTGTCTGTGTACCCCTCGTTGCCGATGGAATACAACCCGTCCAGCCGTATCTTCACACTGTCAACGTCCACCTCCCCGCAGCGCTCCTCGATGAGCGCCAGCAGTTCGCCGTCAGCGTTGGACACCCTTGCCACGCTCCCGGCGTGGCCGGTCACCGCAGTCTCGGACACCGTCAGAACCGTGTCGCGGCGTATCTCCGTTGAGGCGTCCACCGTGGCATCACCGTCGACCCATACGCCGTCCACCTCCGGCAGCGTCCCCAACGCCTCCCCGCGCCGAACCGCGCGCAGAGCCACCGTCTCTCCGCCGGAGCGAAACTCCACCAGGCACACCGCCCCGCCGCTGCCGAAGCTTACGCCGCCGGACGTTTCCGTGCTCACAGCCGCAAGCGGCAGGCTCACGCTCCCACTTCCGCCTACGGAGACAAAGTGCAACACCAGCTCTCCGTTCCCAAGCTCCCCGGACAGCTCGCCCGTGAAGCCGGAGGCGCCTTCAACCAGTTCCACAGTATCTGCTTCGCACTGAACCTCGACGCCGGTGACCTCCACGCCCCCGTCCACGCGCACGCCGCCAAGCGCGAGCAGCTTCAGTGCCTCGGTATAAGAAACGGCCAGCGGCGTCGTGACTGCTTCCGCAGCACTCGTTTCGCTGACCGTTATCTCAAATTTGACTTCTTCCGCCCGTGCATACGTCCACACAAAGCTCGCCCTGCCGCCGTCCAGCACCAGGTCTGTCATCTCGCCCACGCTGGCGCTGACGGACAATATGTCGCCCTCAAAATACTCCAGCGTGATGCTGTTTTTCACCTTCGTGGCGTTTGGCACCTCGTAGCTGTACACCTCCACGCCGTCACTACGCACAAAGCTGAACAGCGCCTTCGCCCCCACCGGCGCAGTCTCGCTCTCCACCCGCGCGACCTCCCCCGCCGCAAGCGCTCCAACACAGCCAATAGCCGCAAAAAGCACCATCGACATAACAATTCCCACAAACTTCTTCATAAAATCCCCTCCTGTATTGTATTGCTGTGACAGCACAACCAATATATCACGGCCTGTACTCACCCGCAACTTGTCCGACACGATTCGCCCGGTTTTCTCCCTATTCCACAAATTCAGCCCACGGATTTCGCCGTTTTCACCTTTGATTTTGGCCGCTTTGCACAGGGCGCGAAAGGTTAGGCGCGGCTGCTCGAACCGGCAAAACAAGCTCCCCCTCGAGCTGGGACTCGAGGGGGAGCCTGAATATCGTCGCCTAAAGGCTGCGCCGATTAAGCCGAGGGTCAGGACTTCTGGCAGGGGGCTTTTTTGGCGGTGCGGCTGCGTTCGCGGCGCCAGCAGGCGTCGCACAGGCGGCCGCGGTGGTGCAGCGGCAGAGCCTTGCCGCAGAGGGCGCAGAAGCGGATGTTGTTGCGCAGGCGGTGGAGCAGTATCTCGTTTATCTGGTCGGCCACGCGCTCGCGCGTGTCCACAAGCGCGTCCTCGTCTATCTCGCAGTCGAAGGCGTTGGCGAAGGAGAAGTAGAGGTCGAGCTTGCGGTAATACTGTTCCAGCTCGGGCAGGGTCGGTTCGTCCGAGGCCAGACCCGGCTGCTCTATGCTCTCGCCGCGCTGCCATCGGGTCAGGAACTGGAAAAACAGCTCGCGCAGGGCGTCCTCCGTCTCGTCAAAGGGGATGTTCGCCGCGCGCAGCTCCTGCTCTTTCGTGAGGACGAAGCCCATCTCGCGTATCTTGGAGATGATGGAGATGTAGCGCGAGATATCCAGCTTGCGGTACGGCTCGACCGTGGGGAGCTTGTTCCACTCGGTGAGCACCTCCAGCAGGTCGAAGTCTACCTTCAAGACCAGATCCGAAAAGCCGACGACGGCGTACTGTATGGGCGGCACCACGGCCTCCAGCCCGGCGCGGATGAAGGGGAGATTGTCCGTCGCGCCGACGTAGCCCTTGGGGTACATGCCCATCCTGCCGGCGCGGCCGGCTATCTGCTTTATCTCCTCGGGCTTCAGCTCGCGGCGCTCCACGCCGTCGAACTTCTCCGTCTCCATGAAGATTATCCGGCGTATGGGCAGATTCAGCCCCATGCCTATGGCGTCGGTGGAGACGATGTACTCCATGTCGCCGTTGAGGAAGCCCTCCATCTGCTTGCGGCGCGTGGCGTAGGGCAGCGCGCCGTAGATGATTGCCGGCTCCTTGCCGTGCTGGCGCAGATCCTCGGCTATGCTCAGCACGCCGACCTTTGAGAAGGTGATGAGCGCGTCGCCGGGCTGCACGCGCGTGTAGTCCACGGTGTGGGACATGCACACCAGGGGCGTCGTGCGCTCGTGCACCTCCAGCTCCCAGGTGTCGCCGCAGCTCTCTATGAGGCGTATCAGGATGTTCCTAGCCTCAGGAGCCGCGCAGAGATGCACCTCGGGCGCGAGCACGCCGAGGATGGCGCGCGTCCAGGCGTAGCCGCGCTGGGCGTCGGTTATCATCTGGCACTCGTCGATGACCGCCACGTCGTAGCGCCGCTCCAGCGAGAGCTTTTCCGCCGTCGCGGCCATGTGCGTGTCGTCCTCGCGTATGTCCTGCTCCTCGCCCGTGGACAGCGAGCAGTTCACGCCGTAGTCGAGCAGCGTCTCCTGCGCCTCCAGCGCCAGCAGGCGCAGCGGCGCCAGATAGACGCCGGTTCCGGCGCGGATGAGGCGCTGGAAGCCGGCGTAGGTCTTGCCGGTGTTCGTGCCGCCTATGTGCAGTATGAAGTGGCGTCGCATGGCGCGCGCCTCCGGGTACTCGTCCTTGGGGTTCAGCGCTATCAGCAGCGAGAGGCTGGTGCGTATCGCCTGGGGCACGTACCAGACCGACCACACCGCGCCGAGGCCGTCGGAGAGGAGCATCTTGTCCGGGAAGCCCTTGGCGTCCAGGAAGGCGTCCACGTCCGCCTCCGGCTGCTGCGCGCGAAACTCCGACAGCACCTGAGCCGATACGGCGTGCAGCACGGCGGCGTAGCGCTCGAGCACGCGGTCGCGCGCGGGGTCGGAGCCCTCGCCGCCCACGCAGGCCCAGGCGCGCAGGAAGGTCTTTAGCCTGTCCGTGAGCGTCTTGCCGCTGCACCGCTTTTCAAGCGCGAGGAATTCGCCTAGCCAGGCGGAGGCCTTGCCGGGAGAGAGCCACTTGCCAGCGGCGGAGGCTACGCGGGAGACTATGGCGCGGTGGTAGTGCCCGGCCAGATGCCAGGCGGCGTCCTCGCCGCGCTCGGATGCGTCCCACGCGGCGTTCAGCGCGGCGGCGGCTCCGGCCATGTCCTCCGCCGAGCGCTTGACCGGCGCGCGGGGGGCAGCCGGCGCGGGCGCGCTGCGGCGGACGTTCCTGCGCTTTTGGAACTCCTCGCTCTGCTCGGCGCGGCGCACGTCCGCCTTCTTCCACAGCCTCATGCCGTCCTCAGCGTTGGGGGGATATATGACCCTGGGCTTGGGGAGCAGCTCGCGTATCAGGGAGTTGGTCCAGCCGCGCTGCTTCAGCGCGGAGTAGGTGTATTCAGATTTGCTCTTTGACTCAGGCACGCTCCGCCCTCCGATCCCGAAATTTGCGCAAGAGTTAGTATAACTCAAAACTCCGCAATCTTCAACATGCCGCGGATATTCCGGCGGGAGGGCAAATAACGCGACGCCGCCACGGTGAGTTTTCGGGCTCATCGGGGCGGCGTTTTTTTGTGTTCAGCTTTGGGGGAGGGACGAGGAGTATATTTCGGTCAGGTTTTTCAATATCTCCACGCACTTGTCCATGCCCTCGACGGTGATGTGCTCGTAGGGGCCGTGGTAGGCGTAGCCGCCGGTGCCGAGGTTCGGGCAGGGCAGGCCGCGCCAGGAGAGCTCCGCGCCGTCGGTGCCGCCGCGCATGATGCGCATGAACGGCTCCACGCCCGCGCGCCGTGCGGCGAGCTTGGCGTTATCTATGAGGTGCGCGTGCTGCGGCAGTATCTTGTCGAGCATGTTCCTGTACCCGGCGCGCAGCGTCACGGTGACCGTGCCCTCGCCGTACTTCTCGTTCAGGCACTTGGCCGCGTGCATGAGCGTCTCGCCGCGCAGGGCCAGCTTGGCCGCGTCGTGGTCGCGCAGGATATAGCGCGCGCACGCGCTCTCGCAGCAGCCCTCCACGCCGGTGAGGTGGTAGAAGCCCTCGCGCAGCTCGGTGTGCCTCGGCGTCTCGGCGGCGGGCAGCAGGGAGTTGAACTCCATCGCCGCCAGGGCGGCGTTGACCATCGTGTCCTTCGCCGAGCCGGTGTGCACGTTCACGCCGCGTATATCCACCGTGGCGGAGCTGGCGTTGAAGTTCTCGCAGACTATCTCGCCCTCGGGGCCGCCGTCGACGGTGTAGGCGAAGTCGGCGCCGAAGCGCTCCAGGTCAAAGCAGGCGGTGCCGCGCCCGACCTCCTCGTCGGGCGTGAAGCACACGGCGATGCGGCCGTGGGGCGCGCCGGTGACGGCCAGCTGCTCGATGAGCGTCATTATCTCGGCGATGCCGGCCTTGTCGTCGGCGCCGAGCAGCGTGTAGCCGCTCGCCGTTATCAGCGTCCGGCCTTTGAGTGAGGGCAGGTGCGGGAAGCTCTTGGCGCTGAGTGTTCGGCCGTGACCCAGCTCCACGTCGCCGCCGTCGTAGTTTTCTATCAGCCTGGGCTGTACGTTCTCCCCGGAGAAGTCGGGCGAGGTGTCCATGTGCGCGATGAAGCCCAGGGTCGGGGCGCCCTTACAGCCCGGCGTCGCGGAGACGTGGCCGTAGACATAGCAGGCGTCGGACACCTGCGCGTCCTCCACGCCGAGCGATACAAGCTCTGCGGCGAGCATCCGCGCAAGGTCAAACTGCCGGCGCGTGGTCGGCGAGCACTCCGCGCCCTCGGCGCTGGCGGTGCTGACCTTGGCATAGCGTATCAGTCTCTCATAGGCTCTCATGGTTTTATCCCTCCGTAGAAAAAGAATCTGCCCTCACGCTACCGTACCGCCCGATGCACGTGCCGATGAAGTCCTCGACTTCGGCGGCGTAGCGCGCCTCGTCGGCTATGTAGCTCAGGCCGTGCCCCGCCCCGGGGAAGGTGACCAGCCTGGTCGTGCGCCCGGCGGCGTGTATTTCGCGGCTCATGGAACAGGGGACGAAGCGGTCGTCCTCGCCGTGCAGCAGCAGTATGGGTATGTCCGTGTGCTTCACGGCCTCCACGGCGCTGGCGCCGCGCAGGTCAAAGCCGCCGAAAAGCCGGGCGGCCAGACGCACAAAGGGCATGACCGCGCCGGAGAGCGGCATGTTCTCCGCGCAGACGCGGCGTATTATCGCCTCGGGCGAGGAGTAGGGGCAGTCCGCCACTATTCCCGCCACGTTCTCCGGCAGCGGCAGTTCCGAGGCCATGAGCACGCTCGCCGCGCCCATGGAGACGCCGACGAGGAAGATGGGCACATCGCCGAAGCGCTCTTGCGCGTACTGCGCCCAGGCCAGGCAGTCGCGCCGCTCCTTGACGCCGAAGGTTATCGTGTGTCCGCCGCTGCGGCCGTTGGCGCGCTCGTCTATCAGCAGGACGTTGTGCCCGGCCTCGAGCGCCAGCCTGTGCCCGCCGCAGAAGTCGCGCAGCGCGTTGCCGCGGTAGCCGTGGAACTGGATCTGCAATGGCGCGCCGTCGCGCACGTGGTAATAGCGGGCGTACAGCTCCACGCCGTCGAAGGCTCGGATGCCGACCGGCTCGAACGGCCTGCGCTCCAGCTCGGCTATCAGCGCGCGCATTTTGTCAGCGGCGGCCTCGTACTGCTCGCCCTTGGGCAGGGCGTAGGGGTCGTCGTCGCGCCGGGGACGCGAATAGAACGCCGTGTGATAGGCAAAAAACGTCACGCCCAGCGCCAGGATAAAAAGCGCGCCGGCGGATATGAGCAGCCACATAGATGATGACCCCCCGCGAGAATTGCATGGGTTAATTATATTCCGTGCGCGGGTGCTTTTCAAGAGCGCGACCCAGGCAAAATAGAGCGCCGCGCGGGACTTTGAGCCTCGCGCGGCGTGCTGACGGCTCCGCCGAGTCAAAGCGAGCGCAGCACGGAGTCTATGTCGGCGTCTATGCAGATCGAGCGAGCAGCTATCTCGCGCGGGGCGTAGGCCTCGCCGAGATTCACGCAGGCGTAGACGGCGGTGGGGTTTTCGTGCGTCATACGCCAGAAGGGGTACTTGATGATGACCGGGGTGTTCAGCCCCACGCCCAGCTCCAGGTAGAGCACGTGCAGCCCCTCGTGGCGGCGGATGAAGTCCGAATACCGCTCCGCCGCGGCGTACCAGCCCTCGTCCTGCACGAAGGTGTTGTCCGAGCGCAGGTTCATAGCTATGGGCCGGCCGCAGACCGGGCAGCGTGGCACCAGCTCCGAGGGCACGCGCATATTACGCTGCTCGGCGTACATGCGCCGGACAACGTCCTCATTGTCCCAGGTCTTGTCGCAGCAGGGCTTGGAGCACTGCCAGAGCCCGTAGTCGCCCTGGGTGTAAAAGAGCCGGTGCTTGTCAAAGCCCGCGCGCTGGAAGCAGTGGTCGACGTTGGTCGTGAGGACGAAGTAGTCTCGCCCCTCGAGCAGGCTCAGGAGCGTTGAATACGTGTCCTTCGGCGGAGCCGTGTAGCGGTTGAGCATGATGAAGCGGCTCCAGTACGCCCACTCTATCTCCGGCTCCGGGAAGGGGTAAAAGCCGCCGGAGTACATGTCGTGGAAGCCGTACTCGGCCTCGAAGTCTGTGAAATTCTCACGAAAGCGCTCGCCGCCGTACTCGTATCCCGCCGAGGTGGAGAGCCCGGCTCCCGCGCCGACGACGATGGCGTCCGCCGTCGAGAGCTCGTGCGCAAGGCGCTCAACCGAGGAGGTCTGAGTATATTTCGTAGTCCTTGTCCTTGAAAACATTGAAAATCACCTTCATTTCGCTGACCGTGCGAGCCTTGAAATCACGCACGGTCTTCACCGCGATGTCCGCCGCGGGGCGGTTCGGGAAGCCGAACTCCCCCGTCGAGATGCAGCAGAACGCTATGCTGCCGAGCTTGCGCTCCGCCGCCAGCTCCAGACAGGAGCGGTAGCAACTCGCCAAAAGCTCGCAGTCGCGCAGCGTGGGCGCGCCGCGCACGATGGGACCCACCGTGTGCAGCACGTACCTGGAGGGCAGGCCGTAGGCCGGGGTCATCTTCGCCTCGCCCGTCGGCTCCTCGTGTCCCTGTTCGGCCATTGTCCGCGCGCACTCCAGCCGGAGCTGCACGCCCGCATAGGTGTGTATCGCGTTGTCTATGCAGCCGTGGCAGGGGACGTAGCAGCCCGTCATGCCGGAGTTGGCCGCGTTCACTATGCCGTCGGCGGAGAGCGTCGTGATGTCGCCCTGCCAGAGGTAGATGCCCGGCTCGACGGGCGTCAGATCCTCCACGCGCTGCACGCCGCGCTCTGTGCGCCGCGCCTGTAAATATTCGTCCTGCACAGCCAGGAACTCCGCGCTCACCGGCTCCGGCGCGCGCACGTTCATCAGCGCGCGCAGCAGCCTGCGGCGCTCGTCTACGCTGCCGGGCATGGCTATACCGGCGTACTCGCGCCGCTCGGCGAGCAGGTATCGTATCAGGTATTCAAGTCTCTCGTCCTGGGTCATATATTTCACCGCCGTTCTATCGCCCGCGCGGGGCAAATCTCAAAGCGGCTGCCGCAGTGCAGGCAGTGCTCCTGCGCTATCACCGCGGGCTTTTTCGTGATGTCTATGCACTTTTGCGGACACTTGGAGAAGCACAGCCTGCAGCCGATGCACCTGTCCGTCACGAAGTAGCCTATGCGTTTGAAAGTGTATCACGCCCTTTCACGGCTGTAAACGCTATGTTCCCGTCGGCCTTCAGCCGCTCGTAAAACTTCTTCCCGCGCGCGGTGAGGAAGTATAGCCCCGTCTCGTCGCTGTCCATGATGTCGATCGCGCAGGTCACAGGCCTGCCTTCACCGTCCACGGTGGCGAACACGACGGAGTGAAGTTCGTCCACGATGTATCTCAGGTAGTCCATGTTTCTTCTCCCGTCACTGCTCCCGCGCGGTGGCGGCGCCGGAGAATTCGCAGTCGGCGAGTTGGGCGTCGGGGAGGCGGCAGGCGCGGCGCTCGCGCTCTGCGAGGCGGCGCACGAAGTCTGTGGCGGGTGCGCGCAGCAGCTCTTTGGGCGGGGCGTACTGCTCTATTCTGCCGGCGTCCATGACCAGCACTTTGGTGCCGAGGCGCAGAGCCTCGGAGATGTCGTGCGTGACAAAGAGCACGGTGATGCCCGTCTGCTGCCAGATGCGCTTGAGCTCCGTCTGGAGCTGGGCGCGGGTTATCTCGTCCACCGCGCCGAAGGGCTCATCCATCAGCAGCAGCTCGGGCGAGGCGGCGAGGGCGCGGGCTATGCCCACGCGCTGCTGCTGTCCGCCGGAGAGCTCGTCGGGGTAGCGGCGCTTGAGCTCCCTGTCCAGGCCGACTATGCGCATCCACTTGTCCACGGCCTCGCGCGTGCGCTTTTTGTCGCGGCGGTTTAGCAGGTTCGGCACGTAGGCTATGTTCTGCTCCACGCTCATGTGCGGGAACAGCACGCTGCCCTGGATGGCGTAGCCGATGCTGCGGCGCAGCTGCACCTGGTCCATGCCGGCTATGTCCTCGCCGTTTATCAGCACCGCGCCGGCATCGGGCGTGAGCAGGCCGTTCACCAGCTTGAGCGCCGTGGTCTTGCCGCAGCCGGACGAGCCGATTATGGTCACGAACTCGCCTGCTTCTATGCTGAGATTGAAGTCGTCGAGCACGGCCTTGTCGCCGTAGCTCTTGCAGATGTGCCGGAATTCTATGCTTGTGCTCATGCGTCTGCCTCCTCGTTCAAAAGCCCGTGATCGCGCAGGAAGTCCATGGCCACGTCGCGCGGCTCGGCGCCCTCGGTCTCGACGGCGTAGTTCATCGCGGCCATGTCCGCGTCGGTGATGGTTCCCGTCAGCTTGGCGAATATCTCCTCCAGCTCGGAGTGGTCTTCAAGCACCTCGTTGCGCACGACGTTGCCGCAGAGGTAGCTGGGGAAGAAGCCCTTGTCGTCTGCGAGCACCACGGCGTCCGCCGTCGAGAGCTGCCCGTCGGTGGTGAAGATGACCATGACGTCTATTTCGCCCTGATTGAGCGCCTGGTACTTGAGTCCGATGTCCATGTCCATCGTCGCGCCGAAACTGAGACCGTAGGTCTCGCACAGCGCGTCATAGCCGTCCTCACGCTCAAAGAAGTCGTACTCCGCGCCGAAGGTGAGCCGGTAGTCCACTTTGGCGAGGTCGGAGTAGGTCTCGATGCCGTAGCGCTTGGCTATCTCCGTGCGCACGACCAGACCGTAGGTGTTGTTGAAGCCGTACATGCCCAGCCAGCTCATGTCGTAGTCCGTCTCGTAGCGCGCTTGCAGCTCGCCGAACAGGCTCTCATCGTAGACGCCGCTCTCCATGAGCACCATGTTCCAGGCAGTGCCGGTGTACTCGGGGTAGATGTCGAACTCCCCGCTCTCCATCGCGGGCTGGATGTTCGAGGTGCCGCCGCCCACGCCCTGCGTCAGCTCTACGTTCAGGCCGGTGTCCTGCTCGATGAGGATGTCCAGCGCCTCGCCAAGTATGTACTGCTCGGTCATGGGCTTGGTGGCGATGTTTATCGTGTCCGCCTTGCCGCCGGTAAAGAGCGAGACGCACACCAGCGCTACGCAGGCGAGCGCTGCGACTCCCGCAGTTAAAGACACGCAGCCCGCGGTTATGCTTATTATAGGAAACTGGTTCGCTCCAGTTGAAAACTAGCTTTTCGTTAGACCTGCCTACGGCCCTCGATGCCATCTCTCTCACGCCCTCTTTCCTGTATCATAACGCCTTGCGTTTCCGCTCGGCGTCAAATTTTGCTTTCCCCGAGTAGTTGTATGCCGTTAAAATGACCTCCTGTATTGATTTGGCTTGGAATCAAAACAGGGGGTCTGGGGTATTCAGTTATGTATTGCTTCCGGCGCCAAAGGCGCATGCCTGCCCCTCTGGCCGCTGAGTGTACATTAGGTTATAAGTATAATCATGAATCGAACTCAGTCAGGGCTCCATTAGAATAACAAAAAGCGTAGTCAGTAAATATGGCAGCTAGCGTTTACTTGTGAAAAAGATGTTGAAATCAATGTCCAAAATCCTATACAACTCAAAGCCCAAAAATCTATATGTCTGGAGGCCTCAGCTTTGCTCCCATGCAGGTACTTTAGTTTGCAATATTCGTGACTACTTTTAATTAGACATCACACTTGTCGCGCAGATAACTGCTTTACTCTGTATAGTAATCAGATTTTAAAGTGCAAACATCACCGTGCCCGCAAACACCGCGAGCATCCCTGCAACCTGGAGGCGTGTGCTGCGCTCGTGCAGGAAAATGGCTGCAAATACTGCGGACACAAGTGTGCCCGCCTTGACTATCGCAGTGACCGCGGACGCGGGGCCGGAGGCTATGGCACTGTACATGAAGAGATACGATACCCCTATAGCAGCGCCACCGGATAGCAGCGAGCCCAGCTCGCGGCGGGAAACGGCGCTCTTATCAGGCATGCTGCGTGTCGCCAGCGCCATTACCCACAGCACAACCACAACGACCAGTTCGCGCACGGTTGTTGTGAGCTCAGTGCTAACAGCGCAGGTGTCCAGCTTAGCTATGACGGTTGACAGGGCCTGAAGCGACGGGGACAGAATTCCCCAGGCTATCCAGCCCCGACCGCGTGCGGAGTTTTCCTTGCTCCCGCCTTTTCCAAGCGCAGCAAATGTTCCCGCAAGAATCAGCGCGGCGCCCGCGAAGTAGGCCGGCTTTATGCTCTCGCCGACAAGCAAATACGCAAAGAGCATGGTTGCTATGATGTTGACCTTGTCCAAGGCCATAAATGCGCCCACGTTCGCACGCCTAAGCCCGGCAAAGTATGCTATCCAAGACGCGGCCTGAACGGCGCCGGACAGTATGGACAGCAGCCAACTCTCTCTTGTCATGTCTGGCAGCTGCCGTATTGCACCGGAAAGAAGCGCTGTGAGCGCCACTACGGCGAGCATGGCCGTGTTGCTTATCGCGCTCATTGCAGCCGCTCTACCGCATGCTGAACCTTGCTTCTGGAAAATCACAGCAATGCCCGCAAAAAGCGCGGACATTGCCGATGTTAATATCCACATAAGCTATATCTCTGTACCTACACGACGCCCTAGCACAAAATCCCTTATGTCTGAGCTGAGACGCGCCGCGCTCTCCTCGCCGATGTACTGCATATGCCCGGAAGGATACTCTGATATTAGAACCTGCCCTGCCTCAAATTTAAGCTGGCTTACTGTGTATCTGACGCGGCCCATGGTCGTCACGAGGTCGAACATGCCGCTGCAAAACAGCACGCGCATACCTCTATTGCGCTTTAGAGCCGACTGCAAATGCTCAAACGGAGTCTTTGTGCAGCAATAGTCCCAGACGCCGTTTATGTTGAAGTCTATGACCTTGTACTCGCGAGTGGTGTCCAGCTTCAGAGTCTCGGAAGCGTACTTCATAAACGCCCCGCGAAAGGCCGGCATGAGCCGTCCCATTGAGGCGTCGTCGCCCACGGGATCCTGCGTTCCGGCGCGCTTCACATACGGCAGTGTGAATCTGGCGTCATAGCTTGCCAGGCTCCGGCGCTCCGGTGAAAGCCTGACGGACGCATATTCCGAGGCGTCCAGATGTAGAGCACAGAGTTCCAGGTAGTTTTCTGAAAGCCCGGTAAGGTGGCTGAGCTTTTCAAGCACGGCACGACGGCGCTCCCCGCACAGTCTGTTTCCAAGGTACAGCGCAACTAGGTACTCTGTACCAAAATCGTATGCCTCACGCACACAATCTTCGAGGCGTGAGCCGCGCACGCCGGAGTGATAGCAGTTGACCGCCGCTATACTCGGCAGGTCGAGTACACCGGCCTCCACGCCATACTCATCCCAAAGATTTGGCTTTGGGTTAACGGTTATGCTGGCCCCGGACAAAATTATTCCGTCTATGGTTAGTCCTCTTGACACGGCTCCCGCAAAGGTCGGCCCTCCAAGGAGAATGTTAGCTATAAAGCAGGCACGTAGAGTTCCATAGCTTTCGCCTAACAGATACTTTGGACTGTCCCAACGGTTTTCCTCGCTCACCCAGCACTCTATAAAATCCGCGAACGCTTTGGCATCTCCCTCTATCGAAAGAACACTGCATGGCTGCACCGGGCCGTTTAGCCGGCCAAAGCCAGCGCCCACCGGGTCTATGACAACTATGTCGCACACGTCAAGCGGACAGTGCCTGTTGTCCTCAAGCTTGAACGGCGGGGTCTGGTTTGGCTCTTCCGGGTCTCCAAAATCAGCTTTTCGCGGGGAAAGCAGACCCATGTGCAGCCACAGGGCGGACGAGCCCGGCCCTCCGTTGAAAGCGAACAGCACCGGGCGGTTTGCGTCCGCAGCTACGTCCGTGCGAATATACGAGCAGCTGAACATCGTACCCGCAACAGATCCGTCGCTGTTCCGAACGGGGAAGTCTCGGCAGACAGCCCTGTACTCAACAGGCTCACCGTTGAGCACTATGCGCCCGGTGCTCTCCACAACGTCACGGCTCGCGCTCATTCTCTCACCCCCTCAGCCTCTGCTGCGCCGGATAAGAGTTCGCGCTGTTCTATCTCGCGCTGCATCTGCGGTATCTTTTTCTCTATGTGAGCTACATAGAGGAAAAGTACGGAGATTACTATAAAGACAACCCCGGGTATGGTTATGTTCTCCGAGAAGAACAGGTTAAGTACCGATGCATCCTGCGTCGCCATTCCCGCCTCATATGGCACGAGGTCGAGCAGCCAAGCCGCTATCACGCCGCCAATGGCCTGACCAAACTTCTGCGAGAAGGTGAACACAGACATGATGACAGCCTGGTTGTCCACACCTGTCTTCCACTTGCCGTATATCATGGAGTCTAGCACGGACTGGAATATCAGGTTGCCGAAGAGGCCAAGGCCTATGCCTTCAATACCCCAGCAGACGTAGAGCAGAGGAAGATAAGCGTCCTTGGTAAAGAAGCGCACGGCGTAGTTGGCCGCCGCAAGTATGCAGCCGAAGAAACAGGTTTTGGCGTTGCCGAGCTTCCTGGACAACACGCCCATCATGAATATTGGGATTATGGAGGTTATTGTCCCGAGCACGGAGTAAATGCTCATCAAATCCGTGTTGCCTATGTTGTACTGGAGGTAGAAAACTAGAGTGCTGCCCATCAACGAGCCGTAGAGCAGATAGCCTATGTAAGATACGCAAACGACAAGTAGGAACTTGTTCCTCATAAGCGCTTTGAGCATCTGACCAACGGACACTTTTTCCTCTTTGCCATGAGACTCCTCGACCTCCTGGTCGTAGTTCTTCTCGTAGCCTCTGGTTCCCCACCACGCAATCAGGTGGCATAGCGCGTAGAACACTCCGTAGATGGCGGCTATTATAGCAAAGCCTTTCTGCATGCTCACGCCCCCCAGACGGGTGATAAGCGGCAGCGATATAGCCGGGATGAGCATATTCGCAGCGATTGTACCGACCGCCTTGAACTGACCGAGAGACACACGCTCGGCCCTGTCGTCCGTGAGCCTTGCAAGCAGGGCGTTGAGCGGTACGCTTGTTATCGTAGTTGCCATGCCCTGGAATATGTACGTTATGGCTACCCAAAAAATCTTGCCATTGGAAGAGAGCTCGGGGACGTAGTAGCTCAAAAACAGGCAGACGCCGGCTGGTACGGAAAAGTACTTCAAATAAAAACGGCATTTGCCCTCTTTGGATTTTGTGCGGTCTACGATGATGCCCATCATTGGGTCGTTTATGGCGTCCCATATTCTCGCTATTGCCATTATAACCGCAGCGATACCGGGATCCATCTTTATTACATCCGTGTAGAAGTACAGCAGATAGTATGTGTTGAAAATAATAAGGCAATTCTTGCCGAAATCCGCTATAGCAAAGGATGTCTTTACGCTTATTGGCAGCTTGCCCGTCTTCATTGGCATTTCCCCCTTAAAAAGTACGCTTTACCGCTCAAGTATGAAGGCTTTGATGTCATTGAGCAGTTCTGTAGCCGTCTTGTCGCCGAGGTACGGCATGTGTCCCGCTTCGTAGCAACGTACCGAGGCACGCTCCGGCGGGATGTCGTAGTGGCTGAGGAAGTACCTCACCCATCCGAGAGTGGTGAGCATGTCGTAATATCCAACTCCGAACATGACTCTTAGTCGGGGATTGCGGTGCATGGCGTTTTCCAGGCAGCGTATAGGGGACACATCCGTGTGGTAATTCCATATCCGCTCCCCGGCGTTCCATATCTCCACATACTCCTCGTCCAGGTCTATTCCAAGCCTGTTCTTCCACAATCCGTTGAAACCCACAGAAAACGCCGGCATACATATCGCATTCGAGGCGTCGTCGGAAAAGAAGTCGTAGTCCTCGGGACGGGTGTATTCAGCCAGGCTGAACCTGGCGTCGTATAACCCTATGGATTTTCCCTCCGCGGCCAAGGCAGAGGCCGGGTACTTGAACACGTCCACATTCAGGCCGTTTTTCAAAATGACATCCACTGGGTAACCTGTATAGCGGCTGAGCTTCCTGGCGATGTCCTCGCGCTCGCTATCCGGTAGCCTGCGTCCCAGCAGCAGTGCTCTCATATACTCGTCGCAGCAGAACCTGTCACACTCGTCCACGAACTCGGCCAGGCTGCCCTTTCCATCACGGTGCCAGTACCAGTTTGCGGCTGCCATGCTGGGCAGATTGAGCACGGCCTTGGGCACGGGGAAGCTGTCCTGACCGTGGTCGAGCGCGCTGCCCAGCATGATTATGCCGCTCAGGTGCAGCGCACCGCCGGCACAGTCTATGCCGCTTCCGTAGAATATCTGCTCGGCTATCATGGCGTTGCGTATGGTGCCGAAGCTCTCACCCATTATATATATCGGACTGTTCCAGCGCTTGTGCTCCGTGAGCCAGGCCCTTATGCACTGAATAAAGGCCTCAGCATCCTTCTGCGTGGAGCAGTAGGTCTCCTTTGCTTCTCTGTTCAAAAGCCGGGCATATCCGGTGCCGACGGCGTCGAGAGCCACGACATCGCACACGTCCAACAGGCATGCATCGTTGTTCATCAGCCTGAACGGAGCGGTCTGAGCCATATCCGGCCCGGTGTCGCTTATACGCATAGGCGAGAGCAGACCCATGTGTACGAACAGGCTGCCGCATCCCGGCCCTCCGTTCCAGGCGAACAGGACGGGGCGTCCGTCGCTCGTCTCCAGTCCAGTTCTCTCATATCCGAATGCGAACATGGTCGCGTCAACGTCCCCAAACTCATTTACTATTGGAAAGTTTTCAGAGACAGCCCTGTACGGTATCTCCACACCGTCTACGCAGGCCATCCCATCGGAGACGAATTTCACTTTCTTAAACTCAGCCATATCCAAATTACCCCGCTTTCAGGTCATAAGCTGCCCGTCCTTTATGACAAGCTCCGGCTTCTTTGCAAACACCGTGGTGTCCTCGTCTGGTCTGCCGCGGAACGCTATGAGGTCGGCGCGCTTGCCGGCCTTCACCGTGCCGTATTTGTCATCGAGGAGTGCTATTTTTGCGCTCTCAATAGTAGCCTGTCTCAGCAGTTCCGTATTTGAAAGGCCCATCTCCTTCCTTGCGGTGAACTCCGAATCAGGCTCCTTCAGGAAGGATTCAAGTGAGTTGTCCGTACCCCAACCGGTACGCACTCCGGCGTCCCAGGCAAGCCTTATACCTTTCACGGCGCGCTCAAAGGCCCATCGGCACTGCTCTAGTATCTCGCGGCTGCCCGGCGCCGCCTCGCCGGATACGGCGGCCCTGTATGGGCCATACATACAAGCAAATGTTGGTACGAGCGCGGTCTTTCCGCCGAGCCTGAGGATTTCTTCTATGCACTCCCCGTCTATGCACGTCGCGTGCTCTATCGTCTTTACTCCGGACTGGATGCAGAGCAAAATACCCTCTTTGCCGTGGCAGTGAGCTGCGACATATTTTCCGAGCGAATCTGCCGAGCGCACATATACCTCCGTCTCCTCGCGCGTTATTATCAGCTCTCCGGGATCGCCGCCCGGGTTCGCCACGGAACCGGTGGCCATTATCTTTATAAAGTCGGCCCCATCCGCTATCTCGCGCCTCACCTTGCCCGGGATGGCGGCGGGGTCGTCCACCTCGATGTACATACCCGGGAACTGCCAGTTGCCCTTGGCGGTCGGAGAGAGGATGTGCCCGCTCGCTATTATGCGCGAGCCACGTATAAGGCCGCTTTTTACGGCGTCACGGGTTTTGACCTCTACCTTGTAGGAGCTTCCGCATGAGCGGAGCGTCGTATAGCCGTATGACAGCATCGTAGAGGCGTATTTTATCGCATCTGTGAAGTCGTCATATACGTCGCGGACGAAGAAATCGCTGAAGTCGGCGTGTGTGAAGGAGATATGGCAGTGCAGGTCGAACATACCGGGCATAAGCGTCATGCCGCACAGGTCGAGGGCCGTTGCGCCTTCCGGCAGTTCAGGCACAACAGAGACAGGGTAGATGCCGGATATGTTTTCTCCATCTATGAGGACGTGCCCGACCCTCTCGTCAAACCCCTCCGTTAGCTCCGGAATCAGCCTGCAATTTTGTAAAAGCAGCATATACTCAGCCTCCTATCAGCCCAAAGTTGCGCTTAGCCGTCTATTTCGACGACTGCCTCTACTTCTACCGGCAGGTTCATGGGCAGCGCCGCCACGCCGACCGCACTTCTGGCGTGTCTGCCTGCGTCGCCGAACACTTCCACAAATAAATCAGATGCGCCATTTATAACAGCTGGCTGCCTGTCAAACTCCGGAGCAGAGGCAACGAAGCCAACTAGCTTGACTACTCTCACGACTTTGTCCAGGTCACCTATCTCACGCTTTATGTTTGAGATAAGGGCTATCGCCGCATTCTTCGCACACTCGTATCCCTCATCAACGCTCACTCCACCGCCCAGTTTTCCGCTGACTGTGGGCACACCAGAGCTGTCGAACGAGCCGGCACCGGATAGAAAGAGCAAGTTGCCTGTGCGGCAGACCGACACATAGTTGGCCACGGGGCTTGTTCCCCCGCTAAGCTCGATGCCCATTTCGGCCAGTTTCTTTTCAGCGTTCATGTTTCTTTGCCTCCAATCAGAAGTTTATTATATTTCCACCCATGAGCGTCATAATGGCGTCAAAGAGGGTGTCAATGTCCTCACGGCTGTTGAAATAGTGCAGTGATACTCGCAGGCGGAAGCCGTCGCCGTAAACTCCACCGTCCACCATCACGCCCATGCGCTCGAGCTCTCTTACGGTCACGCCGCTCTTAGCGCCTAGTTTCAGCGAGATAAGGCCGGAGCGGTTTTTTCGCGGGAATTCGTAAAGCAACTCTATGCCGGACTCCCTTGCCCGCTGGTAAAAGTAATCCGTAAGGTCAAGTATCCGCCTTTCAACGTTCTGTGCCCCCAGTGACGCATATCTTTCTGCCACAAGCCCCAGTGCCCGTATCCCCGGCGCGTTAGGATACCCCAGCTCATATTTACCGGCGTCGCTGCGCTGCTCAAAGTGTTTTTTCTCCGTATTGAAGCGCTCGGAATCCGACATCCATCCGGCGCCCTGTGCCATTATGCGCCGGCGAAGCTGAGGACTGAAGTACGCGAAGCCGCAGCCGCAAAAGCCCATCATCCATTTGTAGTCGTTCCCGGCGAGGAAGTCTATGCACTGCTTTTCCACGTCTATGGGGAAAGCACCGGCGGTGTGAACAACGTCAAGTGCGAATAATATTCCATTGTCCCGACAGTACCTGCCTATGTTCTCCACATCCGCACGGAAGCCGGTGGAGCTCTCCGCATGGCACAGAAAAACCACCTTAGTGCTCTCATCGCAAGATGCCGCTATGTCCTCTGCGTCAAGTGCTCCTCCGCGAGTGGTTACATACCTCAGCTCCAGCCCTCCGCGAGCCGCAAACTGCCATGCGTACCTGCAGCTGACAAAGACATCCTCGGACAGCACGACATTGTCCCCGGGGCCCAGGCCGAGACCCTGGACGAATATATTCATCAGGGACGAGGAGTTCAGACCGAAGGCTATACCGTCGGGCCTGCAGTTGAACATCCTGGCCAGCGCACGCTTTGATGCATCCATCATCTGAATAGTGTTCATACCGTCCCACGAGGAGTCCCCGCCGACAAAGCAGCGGTCGTCCTGATATTTTCGCACCGCGTCATAAACATAGTCTGGCACAGCGCCTGTACTGCCTGTCCTCATATATGCGGTATTCCTGAGCACAGGAAAACGCTCACGTTCCGCGTCAAAAACCGCATCTACACTCAAAACAGTATCCTGCAAGACATACGACCTCCAACTGATATTAACTGGTATGTTCAGTATGTCTCTGATTATATCACTGAACACACCAGACATGCAATTATAAATAATCTCCAAAACTGAAGCACAAGTTTTGGAGACTATTTCAGAGCATCATGTCCTCGGCCAAACGCGACTGTGCCAGCTCAACGTCGCGCTTTTTCAGCGCGTCTATTATGTCACTATGCTTCTTCAAATCTGAACGATCACTTATGTGCATGAGCGAGATTTTGTTCAGTAGCTCCGAGAGAATACCGGGCAGGAACCCGTTTTTTCCAATTTCGGCAAGGCGCATATGGAAACGGGTGTTGTCCGTACGGGACGGATCGGACTCATTGGACGCTTCCAGTGTGAACTCGCGCAGGGACTCTATTTCCTCGTCTGAGGCGTTTTCAATGGCAAGGCTGACGCTGAGTTTCTCAAGCTGGAACCTTATCTGTTGTATCTGACGGAAATCGCTCTCGGTGTACTGATTGACGAGATATCCGCGCCGTGGGTAGCTGATAAGGTAGCCCTGGTTGGTCAGCAGATGCAGAGCGTCCCGCACGGGAGCTTTGCTGACACCGAAGCGCTGCGCGACCTCTTTCTCGCTAAGGAAAGTTTTCGGGCCTATATCGCCTGACAGTATCTCCTCGCGAATTTTATCGCATATTTTCGTTGACAACTTTTCGTCCATTTATATCCCCATTTTCACACAGAATTGCTAATGACCTATACTATGGCGAATTTATTCCATGACATAAAAGAGTCTTTCGATTCGTGCGTTTGGCATCATTAATTCATGACTTTCTATTTATCATAAATCAGCCATGCGTTCTTGTCAATCAGGTGTTGTACTATTTCCTGTGGTTCTCAAATTGGTTTACTACATACACTCTAAACCAGGAAACGTTGAAATAGCCTACCCCCCTCCCCCGGAGCCGCAGCGACGAAAAACATCCCAGATGCTCATGCATCCGGGCTGTTTACGCACATACATGGTTTCCATGTATAGAAGTGCGCCATTCGGGTAATCGCATACGCCTGGCGTGAATCTGCGCAGCGTGTCCCGTTGCCAGAAATATATGTTGATACGCTCGCAAGTGGGGCGAGTGGCCAGCCACTCACTAAAAAACTTGTTGGGGCCGAGGCCCCAAACCCTACAAAGCTCAAAACTCCTGGTCTCTTTACCGGGAGTTTTCTCAGCGACTCACCCACGCGGGCGCTTTGGTTTTACGTGTTGGCTGTCTTTCTGCCGTCAAGTGATGCGCGGTAAAAAAATTGCTATGGAGTTGAAAACAAGCGTACGATGCGTACGAAGTGTACGAAGCCGCATAACAAAAGGCCAGCAATAGCTAAGCTCGTACACATCGTACGCATCGTACGGATAATTTAAAGTCGCTACCTTATTTTTAGCATCGCGCATATATGCGTTTATGGGCGATTGGCTGCGTACGTACATACGCAGCAACTGAGCGTACTTCATATATGCGTCTCAAAAAGTCTGTGGACTTTTTGAGGAGAGGAGGCGCAGCGGAATGACTGAGTTTTGCCACCAACGGCGGGACGAAGGATATGGAGCTTGTGCCGACGACTACCCTCGGAGAGCCCACGGCACTTTGCAGCCTTCAGGCTGAAAGTGTCATAGTGGGTTATTACGCTTTCCGCAGAAAGCGCTTCCTCGTACGCTTGTACGCTCGTACGGATGATTTGAATTCATTTCGCTTTTCTTGCAGGGCTACACCATTTCAGCGTAGTCCATCGCGTTGTTCAGGGTGTACCAAAGCGGTAGCCCCCAGATGAGGGCTGCTGTGCCGCACCGTAGCCCTTTCACTGGGGCCTCATGTTTTGCGAGGCCCCAGCGCGACGGTTGCTACGATTGCAACGGTTACTTTACCACTGCCTATTTTACCGTTGCAACCGTTGCAATCGTCGCGGCGAGAAGCGAAAAGTTTTGCTCTTGCGCGTTTTTAGAATCGATGGTACAATGAAATTGCGAAAGGAAAATTGAATAACCGACGAATCCAAAGAGCATCCAGCTTGACAGCCGGGTGCTCTTTTCACGTCCTAGCAAGGAGGCGAAAAAACACGTAGCGAGTTAAAACAAGCGTACATGCGTACAAGCGTACGCAAAGGTCAGCTCAGGCGACTTTAAAATTTCACAAGGAGGCAAAACATTATTTACACCGACTACACCGACACACCGCCCAAAGAGCTGCTCAAACAGTGGGAAGAAGAGCGTGAACCCAAGCCCACGCTGGACAACACAGCGTTCTACGCCGTTGACGAGGACGGAAAAACATATTTTTACTGCGGCGGCTCGCGCTTGAAAGTAAGTGAGCATTTCGCGTATACAGGCAAATCTGTAGGTGCGCTCATTGAAAACATAATAAACTACGCGGCACAATAAATAATTGCAGGCAGCCCGCGCTTGCGGTATAATGCTTGCATAAGCGCGGGCTGTTTCGCACAAAGGAGGTTAATTTGAAACAGCCTAAAACCTATAACACTGCACTGTACATGCGCCTGAGCCGCGACGATGAGAGTTACGGCGACAGCGTGAGTATTGAAACCCAGCGCACGATTCTTCGTAAGTACGCCGCAGAAAACGGCCTGCATATTGTGGATGAGTACGTGGACGACGGCTGGAGTGGAACGAACTTCGAGCGTCCCTCGTTCAAGCGAATGATGGCCGACGTGGACATGGGCAAGGTCAACTGCATCGTGACCAAAGATCTCAGTCGCTTTGGTCGCGAGCACGTTATGATGGACTACTACCTAGAGTTCGTGTTCCCGGAGAAGCAGATACGCTACATAGCCGTCACGGAAAATGAGGACACGGAGCGTGGATTGAGCGACTTCGTACCGTTCAAAAACCTGTTCAACGAGATGTACAGCAAGGACATTTCCAAGAAGGTTCATTCCTCTTATCTGCTGAAAGCGCAGAAAGGCCAGTTTACCGGCTGCCTTGCCCCCTTCGGGTATCGGAAAGACCCGGAGGACAAAAACCATCTGCTGATTGATGAGGAAACGGCCCCCATTGTCCGGCGTCTGTTTGCGTGGGCGCTGGAAGGACACGGCCCCAACTACATCCGGCGCAGGCTGGAAGAAGAAAAAATCCCATGCCCGACCTACTGGAACCGGGTGCGGGGCTTTCGGAACGTGTCAACCAAGTGGGAAAAGAAAGACCCGGTAAACGGGCGGTATATCTGGGACTTCTCCGTGATTAAGGACATCCTGATGAACCCCGTCTACACCGGCGCTATCGCTTCCCAGAAGAAGGAATACCGCTTCAAAATCGGTACCATCGGGGAGAAAAAGCCGGAGGACTGGATTGTGGTGGAGAACCAGCATGAGCCGCTTGTTGACCGCAAGACCTTTGACATCGTGCAGCGCAAGCTGAAATCCCGGCAGCGCCCCCGCCAGACCGGGGAAATCAGCCTGTTTGCGGGGCTTATCAAGTGCGGCGAGTGCGGGAAGTCGCTGACGATCCGCTACACCAACGACAAGCACCCGAAGCAGATTTATTCCTGTAAGACCTACAACGCCTACGGGAAACAGCACTGTACCCAGCACCGGGTTGAGTACGACACCCTTTACAGCCTTGTGCTGAACAAAATCCGGGAGTGCGCCAGAGCCGCCCTGATGGACGGGGAAGCCGTTGCCGGGAAGCTGACCGACACCTGCGAAGCCGAGCAGAAAGGCCAGCGGGAAGCGTTGGAGCGTTCCCTAACCAAAGACGAGGAACGGATTGACGTTCTGGAAAAGATGGTGCTGCGGCTGTATGAGGACATGGTTGCCGGGCGTATCAGCGAAGCGAACTTCAATCTGCTGATGGAAAAGACGCAGGCGGAACAGGCCGAGTTGAAAGCAAAGGTCACGGAAGGCCGGAAGAAGCTGGCCGATGAAATCCGGCTTGCGTGTGACGCCCGCCAGTGGGTGGAAGCCATTCAGGAATACGCCGACATCACGGAACTGGACGCCGCCACCCTAAACCGCCTGATTAAAGAAATCGTTGTCCATGAGAGCATAGACAGCGATAAGACAAGACACATTTCTATCGAAATTCATTTCAATCTCAAACCCATCCCGGAGGTGGAGCAGGTCACGGCCTGACCTGCCCCCGCCGGGGCGGTTCTTAAAAACTCCATAGATATTTCTTGACACGCCGCCGCCCGCCATCGAGCCGTTTTCCTACACCTATTTGGGGATAAAACAACTGGTCGCGGGCGGCGGCGTTGCGCTCATCGGCATGACGCTTGTGCCGCTGCTCTCAGGTCTGTTCGGCTGATGGCAGCAAGAAACTTGCCCCGCGCTCTCGGGTGCGGGGCTGGAGGTGACGGTACATAGAGTTCCTCAAAAACGCGCTGACCGAGTGGATTAAAGAAATTCTCGCCGGCGGCATTATCTCGAACCTCACCGGTCTCTTTGATAACGTCAACGAGAACGTCTCACAGATAAGCGGTCAGATAGGCCAGACGCCGCAGGGCTGGAACAGTGACATCTTCAGCATGATACAGACGCTGTCCGAGACTGTTATCTTGCCCATCGCTGGCGTAATCCTTGCCATCGTCATGACACTGGAGCTTATACAGATTATCACGGACAGGAACAACTTCCACGAGATTGAAACCGCCGTGTTCTTCAAGTGGATGTTCAAGAGCGCGTGTGCGATCCTAATCGTTACGAACACCTGGACGATAGTCATGGGCGTTTTCGATGCGGCTCAGAGCGTGGTCGCACAGGCGGCCGGCGTGGTCGTGGGCGACGCGACCGTGGACATATCTACAATGATGGATGGTCTCGAAGAAAGGCTGATGGAAATGGACATCGGCCCGCTGTTCGGCCTGTGGTTCCAGAGCCTGTTCGTAAACGTCACTGCCTGGGCGGTGGCCATCTGCATCTTCATAGTCATCTACGGGCGCATGCTGGAGGTGTATTTGACCGCCTCGATTGCCCCTATTCCGATGGCGACAATGATGGGCAAAGAGTTCTGCGGTATGGGCCAGAATTACCTCAGAAGCCTGCTCGCGCTGGCGTTCCAGGCGTTCCTTATCATTGTCTGTGTGGCTATCTATGCCGTGCTGGTGCAGAATATAGCGCTCGACGAGGACGTTTCAAAAGCCATTTGGACGTGCATGGGTTACACCATACTCTTGTGTTTCACGTTGTTTAAGACTAGCAGCATGGCGCGGAGTATATTCGCCGCGCACTAATTTATGAAGGGAGCTCCAATATGAGTGAAACTGTAGATATGTCCGTAAACATACGGCATATACCAAACGGCAAAAGCCTGCTGGCGACGGCCAGCGTGACGCTAGGTGGCTGCTTTGCCGTCTGCGGCATACAGGTGCGCGAGGGCAAGAACGGCGTTTTTGTCTCAATGCCGCAGCGCAAGGATGCCAATGGCAAATACCATGACATTTGCTTCCCGACCACCGCCGAGATGCGCCAGGCCATCAACGCCGCCGTGCTCGGTGAGTACGAGCGCACGGCACCGTCGCGGGCGTCTCTCCTTGAAGCCCTGCGAGAGAAAACTCCTGAGCAGAACAAGCCCCGCGAGCACGCTAAAAGCCGCAATGTTGGTGCAAGATAAGGGCTGCACTCTGCAAAAGCCAGCAGTAAGGAGTGATGCTGTGAAAGCTATACCTATTACATTGAAGCAAGCAAACGACTATGTAAGCTCGCATCACCGACACCACAGGCCCGTTGCAGGTCACAAGTTTTCCGTAGGTTGCGAGATAAACGGCAAGCTGGCGGGAATCGTCATAGCTGGACGGCCTGTAAGCCGCCACATGGATGACGGTTTCACGCTTGAGGTAACACGGCTTTGCTCTGATGGGAGTAAAAACGTGTGCAGCTTTCTTTATGCCACTGCCGCGCGCATAGCTAAAGCTATGGGTTATAAAAGGATAATAACCTATACCTTAGACAGCGAACCGGGTACAAGCCTGAAAGCAGCCGGTTGGTTGTGCGCAGGCAGAGCCGGCGGCTTGCAGTGGACTGGCAAGCGCCGGCCAAGGGAGCAGCTTTATCCTGCACAAATGAAACTGCGTTACGAAAAGATATTGTACGAAGGAGAATGACCATGCCATACATACCCGTCCCCAAAGACCTCACGAAAGTGAAGTCCAAAGTGTTGTTTAACCTCACGAAGCGCCAGCTTGTCTGTTTCGGCGGCGGGGCGCTTATTGGGGTTCCGCTGTTTTTCCTGCTCAAAGGGCCGCTGGGCAACTCGTCGGCGGCTATCTGCATGATTGTCGCCATGATGCCGTTCTTTTTGTTTGCGCTGTACGAAAAGAACGGTCTGCCGCTTGAGAAATACCTTATATATTTAATAAGGACGTGCTTTATACGCCCCAAGCGACGGCCATACATGACGAACAACCTCTATGCGGCCCTTGAGAAGCAGGACAGGTTAGACAGGGAGGTGCATAGAATCGTTCGCAAAACTTAACCGCCGCAAGCGGCGCGAGGTGCGCGCGTCCATCGCCGCCGCCAAGCGTCCCGCCACCGTGCTCTCCGCGCAGGACAGCATCCCGTTCGAGAGGATGTTCCCGGACGGCATCTGCCGCGTGGAGGGCAAATTCTACAGCAAGACAATACAATTTCAGGACATCAACTACCAACTGAGCCAAAACGAGGACAAGGACGCCATCTTCGACGGTTGGTGCGATTTTCTCAACTATTTTGACGCTTCTGTACGCTTTCAGTTCTCTTTCGTGAACTCAGCTGCCAGCAAGGAAACCTACCGCGACCGCATCGCCATACCCCTGCGCGGCGACGAGGACGACAGCTTACGCGCTGAGTATTCGCGGATGCTGCAAGACCAGCTTGAGCGCGGTAACAATGGCCTCATCAAGAACAAATACCTGACGTTCGGCATCAAGGCCGACGGGTACAAGACTGCAAAGCCGCGTTTGGAGCGCCTTGAGACGGACATCCTAAACAACTTTAGGAAGCTCGGCGTGAAAGCTGAACCGCTGGACGGACGCGCGAGGCTCGCGCTGATGCAAGGCATCTTCCACATCGACGGGCAGGAGCAGTTCAAGTTTGACTGGAAGCTGCTCGCGCCCAGTGGCTTGAGCGTCAAGGACTTCATTGCGCCAAGCTCGTTCGAGTTTGCATCGAGTAAGCATTTCAAGATGGGCGCGAAGTTTGGCGCGGTGTCGTTCCTGAACATCCTCGCACCCGAGCTGAACGACCGCCTGCTCGCGGATTTGCTGGACATGGACAGCTCGCTAGTTGTGTCGATGCACGTCAAGGCGCTCGACCAGCTCAACGCCATCAAGACCGTCAAGCGCAAGCTGACGGAATTGAATGCGACGAAGATACAAGAGCAGAAAAAGGCCGTGAGAAGCGGATACGACATGGACATACTTCCGAGCGACCTCGCTACTTACGGCGCGGAAGCGCAAAAACTGCTTCAAGAGCTGCAATCTCGCAATGAGCGTATGTTCCTGCTCACGTTCATGGTGGTGAACACCGCAGGCTCACTCAAGGCTCTCAACAACACTGTGCTCCAAGCCAAGGGTATCGCGCAGAAGCACAACTGCCAGCTCGTGTCACTGGACTTCCAGCAGGAGGACGGCCTCATGTCCGCGCTCCCGCTGGCGCTCAACCGCATAGAGATTCAGCGAGGCTTGACCACATCGAGCCTCGCTATTTTTGTGCCGTTCACCACGCAGGAGCTGTTCCAACGTGAAAGCGGGGCGCTCTACTGCGGCACGAATGCCCTCAGCGGCAATCTCATCATGGTTGACCGCCTGATGCAAAAGAATCCAAACGGCCTCATACTCGGCACCCCCGGCAGCGGCAAGAGCTTCACCGCGAAGCGCGAGATGATTGCCGTATACCTGCTCACGGACAATGACATCATCGTCTGCGATCCCGAAGCCGAGTATTGGCCACTCGTCAAAAGATTGCATGGGCAGGTCATAAAGATTTCGCCTACAAGCAAGCAATACGTCAATCCCATGGATTTGAGCCTGGACTACTCCGACGAAGATAACCCGCTAAGCCTCAAGGTGGACTTTATCCTCTCCTTCTGCGACATCGTGGTCGGCTCAAAAGAGGGCTTGAAGCCCGTGGAAAAAACCATCATTGACCGCTGTGTCCGTATGGTCTACCGCGACTACCTCGCCGACCCGAAGCCCGAGAATATGCCCATTCTGCAGGACCTCTACAACTGCCTCCGCGCGCAGGACGAGAAAGAAGCTCAGTTCCTCGCCACGGCGCTGGAAATTTACGTCACCGGCAGCTTAAACGTGTTCAATCACAGGACGAACGTGGATATAGCCAACCGCGTGGTCTGCTACGACATCAAGGAATTGGGTAAGCAGCTCAAACAGCTCGGGATGCTGGTCGTACAGGACCAGGTGTGGAACAGGGTTACTCGAAACCGCGAAGCCGGCAAGACCACCCGTTACTACGTCGATGAGTTCCACCTGCTTCTCAGGGGCGAGCTGGCCGCGTGGAGCGTGGAGATATGGAAACGTTTCAGAAAATGGGGCGGCGTGCCTACAGGTGTCACGCAAAATGTAAAAGACCTTTTGGCCTCGCCAGAGGTCGAGAACATCCTGGAAAACTCGGATTACATCTGTATGCTCAACCAGGCCCCGGGCGACCGGCAGATTCTCGCGCAGAAGCTCAACATCTCGCCGCACCAGCTTTCGTATGTGACGCAGGCCAATGAGGGCGAGGGGCTGTTGTTCTACGGCAACGTGATCGTGCCGTTCGTGGATAGGTTCCCGAAGGATACCGAGATGTACAAAATGATGACTACTAAATTTTCAGATCTGAAAAACGACAAAGGAGATTATGCAGCATGACAACTAACATTGAGATTTTCAACAACGAGGAATTCGGAGAGGTTAGAGCCATCGTTATCAACGGTGAGCCTTGGTTCGTGGGCAGAGATGTGGCCGAATCGCTGGGATACGCGAATACGAAAGACGCCTTAATAACGCATACAGACCCGGAAGATAGGCAGATTTTGAAAAGGTCAGCTGAGGCTACCTTTGAAATTCCGAACCGTGGGCTCACGATTGTGAACGAATCCGGGCTTTATTCGCTAATTTTGTCCTGCCAGCTACCGAAAGGCAAACGCTTCAAAAAGTGGATTACCTCGGAGGTGCTGCCCTCACTGCGCAAGAACGGCATCTACGTCACCGTTCCACTTATGAGGCAGATAGCCAAAAATCCGAACTATCTCTATGCGCTCTGGGACACGCTTGAACAGCAGAATTCACTGCTGGATTCTCAGACTGAAGTAATATCTGAACAGCAGGAGAAAATTGCGGAGAAAGACGAGCGCATCGAACGTCAGGAAAACCTCATTATGGATATGAGCCACGTTGTTTTCATGCAGGATGTGGAGATTGAGGAGAAGGACGAGATTATTGGCAACATGAGCTGGAAGGCCGAGTATTACGACAAGCATGTGGAGGCCGGTGATGGCGTGCCCATACGTGTGCTTGCCAAGCAGCTCGAAATATCTGAAAAGTATCTCGTATCAATGCTCATAGGGTGTCGTTTCCTATACCGCTGCGGCGGTCATCTTCTGCCGTATGCGGACAGGCGTTGTGCCGGGATGTTCAAGGTCAGGGAGAGTGAGACACTGGTCACGCCGAAGGGCAAGGACAAAATTTTCAAGGTCGTTGAGGCGCTGAGGTTTGAGCAGGAAACTGCGGTCTGAGCCTCAAAAGCAGCGCTTGTCCTCTAAGCTCACGGAGCTGCCGAGCGCCGCCGCGCACAAAGAGGCGGCGCAGTACGAGGAGGACAACGTTGGCGTCGAGGCCACTAACCGCGTGACTGAGGCCGCCGAGGGCGTTATGCGCTACGCCGCCAAGCTCTCGGCGCGGCCCCGGCGCGAGGTGAAAACTGAGCCGCAGGGTGTGAAACAACAGCAGAAGCGCGGCATCAAGGACGCTTACGCCAAGGCGCGGCGCGGCAAGTCTACGGCTACGGCAACCGCAAAGAGCGCAAAAAAGGCCGCGGAAAAAGAGCGCAAGACTGAGCGTTTCATCGTGAGACATAGAAAGGGCATCAGCATCGCCGTTGCCCTTTTGCTCGTTGTGGCGTTCTTCCTCAACGCACTCACATCATGTTCTGTGCTTGTCGAGGGCGGTCTAAGCGGCGTTGGGCTCACGACTTATCCATGCGCCGACGAGGACTTGAAGGGTGCAGAGTCGGCTTACGTTGCGATGGAGGCCGAGTTGCAGGAATATTTGGACACCTACGAAGCCACGCACGACTACGACGAGTACATCTTTGACCTCGACGAGATAAGCCACGACCCGTATGTGCTTCTGTCGCTCTTAACCGCGCTCAAGGGCAGCGAGTGGACGCTCGACGACGTGCAATCTGACCTTGAAATGCTGTTCGAGCGCCAATATATCTTGACCGAGGACGTGACCACTGAAACGCGCTACGACGAGAACGGCGAGGCTTACGAGTACACCACCGTGACCGTCACGCTCGAAAACTTCGACTTATCGCATCTGCCGGTCTATCTGCTCACCGAGGACAAGCTGTCTATGTACTCGCTCTACATGGCGACGCTGGGCAACCGGCCCGACCTGTTCCCCGGCTACGCGCCGAGCACCGACGCCGGAACGGACTACGAGATACCGCCCGAGGCGCTGGAGGACGAGCAGTTCGCAGCGATGATGGAGGAAGCGGAAAAGTACATAGGCTTCCCGTATGTATGGGGCGGCTCAAATCCATCCACGTCCTTCGACTGCTCCGGCTTCGTCTCGTGGGTGGTCAACAACTGCGGTGTCGGCTGGAACATCGGCAGGCTCACGGCGCAGGGCCTGTACAATATCTGTACGCCGGTGAGCGAGGCTGAGGCCAAGCCCGGCGACCTGGTATTTTTCGAGTACACCTATGAGGGGCCTTGGATTACCCATGTCGGCATCTATGTTGGCGAGGGGTACATGATTCACGCCGGGTCGCCAATCGGCTATCTGAAATTTATGGATTCGTACTACAGCGATAATTTTGTAGGCTTTGGGCGGTTTCCAGCCGCCTGAGGCCGGAAAGGAGTATTATTTGGACGCAAGAATACCTAAAATGCGCGCCGAGGCTGCGAGGCTGAAAGCACGCATAGACAACCTGACCGCGCGTTACACGGCAATGGTGGACAAGATTACGGAGCGTGAAAACCTTGAAATAGTGGGGCTCGTGCGCGCGGAACACATAAGCATAGAGCAGCTCGCGGCGCTCATAAAAGGTGGTGAAACCGATGCGTAAGTTCGCGCCCATGCTTTGCGCTGCCGCGCTGACGTTGAGCCTTGCCGTGCCTGCGGGTGCGTATTACGCATCGAACGAGGACGGTGCGAACGAGCCGGGCGGCCCCATCACGAGCGTCGCCGTGACCACTGAACCGGTTGCTGAACCGGCTCTGCCTTCGCTCGGCGGCTTGACGCCCGACGG
Organism: uncultured Eubacteriales bacterium; assembly: GCA_900543085.1. Lineage (GTDB taxonomy): Bacteria > Bacillota > Clostridia > Oscillospirales > Oscillospiraceae > Scatomorpha > Scatomorpha pullicola. Next base: position 53,593 of record UQQF01000007.1, read on the forward strand.
CAACCTCGCCCTCATCGACGACATCCTCGGCGGGGCGTACTATTCAAGCGAAGAGGTCGGCGACAGCCAGATGCAGTTCGTCACGGTCGAAAGCAAGAACGGAAATACGTTCTATCTCGTTATTGACCACGCTACCGGTGACGTGTATTTCCTCAATCTCGTGGACGAAGCTGACCTGCTCGCACTGCTGGAGGACGAGGGCTACGAGGTAGAGTGCGACTGTGAAACGCGCTGTGTTCCCGGCGAGGTCAATACCGACTGCCCGATCTGCCGCACCGACCTCAACGAGTGCGTTGGCGAAGAACCGGAGCCGACGCCAGCGCCAACAGTGGCTCCCATGACTGAGCAAGTACCGGAGGAAAGCGGAAACTTCAACGCCGCCTCGCTGCTGCCCATCGCGCTCATTGTCGTCCTCGGCGCGGGCGGCGCGTACTACTTCCTGCGCGTCCGCAAGCGTAAGCCCGACACCAGCGGCAGCACCGACCTCGACGACTATGCCTTCCCTGATGATGACGAGGATGAGGTCAAGTAATGCGTTATCGTTTCACCAACAGCCCGTTTGAAAAGCTCATGACCCGCATCCCGACTGCACCCAAGCCAGACCCGCCGCCAAAGCCGCCCGAAGGCCACTTCTGCTACGGTTGTGCCAGACACGGCCTCGGCTGCGTCCAGCCATGTTACAGGGACGCGATGCAAAACGACAAAACCTCTCGTTGACATCATACCGGTACACCGGTATGATGCTCTCGAGGAGGCGAGAAACATGACGTTGAAAGAGCAGATAGCAAACCACGGCACGACCATGTACAGGCTCGCCAAGGACAGCGGCGTTCCATACTCCACCATTAACGACATCTGCACGGGCAAGTCCCGCATAGAAAACGCCAGCGCGGGGACTGTGTACAAACTCGCAAAGGCTCTTGGAATCACGGCTGACGAGCTTATTGCACCGAGCTTCGAGCGTCCGGCATTTGGTATCTTCAAGGGCAACGTGTGCCACGCGCTCAAAGAGCAAGGCGACATACAGTTCATCATCCGGACGCTTGAAAGCGGCGAGATACGCAAACTGTTCAACAAGGGCTGGTACGAGGAGAGCCTCTATCTGCTAGCCATGCTGGACTATGTGAGCCGTGTAAACAACGTCCCTGTTTGCAGCGACTATGCGGACATCCGTGCCATGAAGCTGGACAGGACGGTTTACCCGTCGAGCGTACTCATGCTGTCTAAGGTGCTAAAGAGCGAGGAACCTAAGAAAAAGGCCATGCAGGAGGCCATACCCGAGTTTATGCGATTCAACATAGTGGAGGCTGATGTAAGAAATGTCGTCTGACCCCTCTATAGTTGCATTTTAGAAGGAAGAAATAATCCCCCTGTTGCATATCTGGCCAAATTATGATAATATAACGCCAGATAGGAGGCTGAGACTATGTTGAATATTCGCCCGGTTTCCGACCTTCGGAACAAGTTCACGGAGATAGAAGAAACGGTCAAGCGAGGGCAGCCGGTGTACCTCACCAAAAACGGCTATGGCTCCATGGTCGTGCTGAGCCTTGAGCAGTATTCGGCGCTGACCGAGGATGTTGAGGCTCGGCTCGACGAGGCCGACCGCGCCGCCGTAGAGGATCCGCGCCGATATACAGCCGGAGAAGTGTTTGCCCGTGTGAGGAAGCGTATTGATGGAAACGGGAAAGTATAAGCTGAGCATCCTCCCGCTTTTTGAGGAGGATCTGAACGAGATTGTGGACTACATCGCCCTGCGGCTTGAGAACCCTATTGCCGCACGAGCGCTCGTTGACGATGTTGAGAAGGCGCTTATTGAGCGCACATACTGCGCAGAAGCCTTTGAGCCGTACCACTCGCTGCGTGAACGCGAGCTGCCATATTACCGCATCTACGTCCGCAACTACGTCATCTTCTACGTCGTCAAAGGCGACGTGATGGAAGTCCGGCGCATACTGTACAGCCGCCGTGATTTGAAAAATTTAATATAACAAACTACACCAAGAGGCCAGCGAGAGCTGGCCTCTTTCATTTTACAGACAAGGAGACGTGACTATTGAATACAAAAACGCTCATCATAACCGAGAAGCCCTCTGTGGCCAGCGCCATCTCTGCGGCACTTGGCGCTAATGTTCGCGGCGACGGCTGCATACATGGCGGCGACCTCATAGTCTCGTGGTGCTATGGACACCTCGTCGAGCTTGCTGTGCCTGCTGCTTACGATGAAAATCTTGGTAAGTGGCGGCGCGAGGATCTGCCCATACTGCCGGAACAGTGGAAAACCACCGTCATGCGGGACAAGCGCCAGCAGTTCGAGGTGTTGCGCGGGCTTATGCAGCGTGCGGACGTTGGCGAGGTCGTCAACGCCTGTGACGCCGGGCGCGAGGGCGAGCTCATATTCCGTCTCGTCTACGAGAAAGCGGGCTGCACCAAGCCCGTGAAGCGCCTGTGGCTCAGCTCTATGGAGCCCGACGAGATACGCAAAGCGTATGCAAATATGCGCCCGGGCGCTGAGTACGACAACCTCTACGCCGCCGCGCTGTGCCGCGCAAAGGCAGACTGGCTCGTTGGTATGAACGCTACGCGGCTTATGTCGCTGGTTTACCATAGGACGCTAAACGTCGGGCGCGTGGTGTCACCTACGCTCTCCATGCTCGTCGAGCGAAAGCGCGAGATCGAGGAATTCAAACCCGAAACTTTCTACACCGTCGCTGCTAACTGCGGCGGTGTTTTTCTGTCCAGTGAGCGCATCGCGGACAAGTCCGAAGCCGAGGCGCTCGCAAATGATTGCACTGGCGAGGCGCATATAATCCGCGTGGGTCACGAAAAGTGCAGCAAAAGGGCTCCGGAGCTCTACGACCTGACCACGCTCCAGCGCGAGGCCAACCGAGAGCTGGGTTTTACCGCACAGCAGACGCTGGACTACCTCCAGGCGCTGTATGAGAAACGCCTCGTTACATATCCGCGCACAGACAGCCGCTATCTCACCGACAGTATGGCAGCAACGGTGCCAGAGCTGATGAGCGTCGCGGCAAGGCTGCTGGAAGTGGAGGCGCCCGTGGACATTAACGCAGAACAGGTCTGCGACAGCTCAAAGGTCACCGACCACCACGCCGTTGTACCCACACAGAGCGCCGCGAACGTCAACATCTCCGCACTTCCCGAAGGAGAGGCGGCAGTGCTGCGGCTTGTCTGCCGCCAACTCCTTTGCGCTGTGTCAGCGCCGTTTATCTACGCCGAAACTACGGTCGAAGCCGAGTGCGCCGGACACACGTTCAAGGCGCGTGGCAAGACTATCATTGACCTCGGCTGGCGCGTATACAAGGGCGCGCCTGAGTGGACGCCGCTGCCTGAGCTGAATGAGGGCGAGAAGATGGCCATCACAACAGCAGTCCTAAAAGAGGGTAAAACCACGCCGCCCGCAGCATATACCGAGGATACGTTGCTTTCGGCTATGGAACGTGCCGGTGCGAAAGAGACTCCTGCCGACGCGGAACGCCGCGGGCTCGGCACCCCCGCCACGCGCGCGGCGACCATTGAGAAGCTCGTCAACGGCGGCTTCGCCGAGCGAGTCAAAGGCAAGCTCGTACCTACAGATACCGGAGCGTCACTCGTGACCGTGCTGCCTGACGCCCTGCGTTCTCCGCTGCTCACTGCCGAGTGGGAGAGCTGTTTGAAGCAGATAGAGCGTGGCGAGCTGGATGCTGAAACGTTCCTCGCGGACATCGAGCACATGGTCAGCGGACTTGTCTCGGATTACACACCCGTAGCGGAGGCCAGCATCCTGTTCCCGACTGGGCGCACCGTCGTAGGCAAATGCCCGCGCTGTGGTGGTGTTGTGTCCGAGGCAAAGAACGGATACTTCTGCGAGGGTCTGGACTGCAAGTTTGGCCTGTGGCGGGATAACAAGTTCCTCGCCGCCAAGCGTATAAGCCTTACGCGTGCCCTCGCCACTGAGCTGCTCGAAAAAGGCCGTGTACATCTTGACGAAATCTACTCCCAGCGCATGGACAAATACTACCCCGGCGACCTCATACTCCACGACAACGGCGAGAGGGCGACGTATTATCTGAGTTTCCGGGGCGGGAAGGCCAAGGATTAACGGTTGCTGCCCGTTGCACCCCATGATACAATTCGTGTGTCTGGAGGGCTCGCCAATGCACAAGCCGTATAAAGCATATAAAGAGCTGAAGCAAAAGCAGAAGCTGCGCATAGCCAATTTCATGTACCGGAAAACGCTGAGATTCTATCTTACTCATGGGCATATGCCCGACGCTGATGAAACTGAGGCACTTTGTGCCGTTATTTACACCAAGGTGCTCGGCGCTGGTTACAGGGTGGCGAGGGACGACATACGGTCACTTTTTCTTAAGCGTTTGGAGAAGTATGAGGAAAGGATACAGCGGGATATATCCTCCGGGGTCACGTTGGAGAGCCTTGCCAAGAAGCCCAAAACGCCAAAGGCCGGCAAGAAGCAAGGTAAGCGCAAAAAGAGGAAACTGCCAGAACCGGAGCTGCCGTGGCGTGACGATTACTTCTATTTCATCGCCGGACACCTCCGTGGCGCTCCGTATGGCGTGGCGTGGGAGGAAATGGGCCTGCGGCCATGGCAAGACCCGTTTGATGAAGAAGATACGGAAGATTTTTAATAGATTTGTTGAGGAAGCGGCCTTCGAGCCGCTTCTTTTATTCTAATTGAAGGGAGGAAAACCTACGCCAGATAAATTAACCAGCATCACCGCGCTTGCCCATGACACGCTAAGCAGCGTCACGGATGGCTTTGAACCGTGGACAGCGTTTCTCAGCACCATGTCCCGCAATTACAAGTACAGCTTCCCCGACCAACTGCTCATCCACGCCCAGCGCCCAGACGCTACGGCTTGCGCCGGGTACGATGTGTGGACACAGCGCATGGGTAGGTATGTGCGTCGCGGTGCCAAGGGCATCGCGCTCGTGGACAATAGCGGCGATTCACCAAAACTGCGCTACGTTTTCGACGTCTCGGACACAGGAGCGCGTCGCAATTCGCGTCCGTTTGAGCCGTGGCAGGTGAACAGTGAAAACACTGCTGCCCTCGCCTCTGCACTCGAGCAGCGTTTCGGCGTTGAGCCGCGTGTGAGCCTCGCCGAACAGCTTGAAGTTGTGGCGGCGCAGCTCGCGGACGAATACTGGCTGGACAACAGCGGGGACATACTCGGCATCGTTGACGAATCGTTCCTTGAGGGGTACGATGAGTTCACGATAGGCGTCAAATTCCGCAACGCCGCCGTCGTGAGCCTGACGCACTCACTGCTGGCGCGCTGCGGCTTTGAGCCGGAGAATTACCTGACGCCAGAAAACTTTGAGGATGTTTTCGAGTGGAACACGCCTGAGGCAGCGACAGCGCTTGGCACAGCGGTCAGCAGCATCAACCAGACCGTGCTGCGCGAGATTGAACAAAGCATACGAAGCTATGAAAGGAGCCTACACAATGACAGAAATAACCTACAGAACAGTGAACGGAGTACAAATCCCCAACCTGAGCCTGCCAGAGGCAGAGCCAATAGGCCGGTACGGGAGGATGCGCCAACGCTATCTCAAGGAGCACCGGCCGGTGCTGTGGAACCGGCTCGTCCTGACGGGGACGCTCTACGAACACCTGCACGAGATAGAGACGGCGGCGCAGAGCCGGCTCGACCTGACGTTGCCGAAGCTCGCGGAGGCATCGGGCGCGACGGAAGCGCTGAAAGCCGCAGACCCAATGAAGTGGACGGGTCTCATGAACGCCTGCAAAGCCCAGGCCGAGGAGCTAGTTCTGAACGAGTTAATCTACAACTGAATCTCTTTGACGAAGCGGAGGACGCGGATGCGCCCTCCGCTTTTTCATGTCCGCAGGAGGTCATTGACGCCGTGCTCCGCGCCGGTGAGAACACGAGTTATCTGCGCGAGCGCGTAGTCGCGGAGTTTGAGAAGCAGCGTACATTAGATGAAATTGCCGCATTTCTGCCCACAGTTTACCACGACGGTGTTGGCGTAACCATTGACGGTGAGCGCTACGCCGCGTGGATGGGCACGGATGGTATACGCATAGCCAAAGGCAATGCGGCACGGTATGCGCGCGACGCTCAGATAATCCCGTGGAGGGACGCAGCCGAGCGCATCTCCGAGCTGCTGGACGCAGGTCAGTACGCTGGCAGCTGGGAGTTGGAACGCGCTGCCGCGATGGAGCGCGAGCTGCTGGCACAGCAGATAGTTTACCTCTACCGCGACCTCGCTGACGGACAGGAAAACAGCCTTTTTCCGAGCCTCGACGGCATAAAAAGTGGACTGTTTCCCGATGTTACCGAGCACGTCACGGCGACACTTGCCGATCGAGAACAGTGTGAAACGCTGCTGAACGAGTACCGGGATTTCCTCACGGCGTACAAGGCAGACCGCAGCGTCCTGCGTTTCCACTACCATAAAACAGACGAGATACTAAACTCGCTCGAAAGCCAGCTCTTGCCGAGGGTACAGTTTCATGCTGACGCAGAGATTATCCCATCTCCCCATCAGTTCATAACCCAGGACGAGATTGATGCACTTCTGCGCGATGGCGGCAGCACCTCAGGCGGCAAGTGGCGTATTTTTCGCTATTTTACAGAAGCACATTCCGTCGAGGACAAGGCAGACTTCCTCAAGCGTGAATATGGCATCGGAGGCCGCTCCCACGCACTGTCTGATGCTCCCGGCAGCGATGAAAAGCACGGCGCCAAGGGCATGGAATTGAGCAAGGGTGGCTGCGAGAACGTAACACTCAGTTGGCGGCAGATAGCCAGGCTCATAGATACGCTTATTGCATCAGACCGCTTTATGACAGCCCTCGAGCTTGCCATGTACGACACGCACACAGCCGCTTATGCGAGCTACAACCGCACCAAACCATACCACGACGGCGACATTGTACTCGTCCAATATGGCGGTGCGTTCTACACCTACGGCGCAGACGCCGAAACCGCCGCCCATGCGCTCGGTCAGCGCACCCGTCAGGCCGGTGGCCTGGATTATGTCGAGATTATGGATGAGCAGATAGAGCCGGCGCTGGACTCCCTGCGCGCGTACAAGCCCGTGACGCTCAATTATGAGAACGGTACGGAGCTCACGGTTGACTTTCATCTTCCCGACGATCTGCGGGAACAATACGAGCAGATGCTCTATGAGGCGCTCATGGTGAACGACCACTACGTGGACGCCGTGATAAACTCCGACGCGGAAAACGCTGCATTGACGGGCGAGCGCGTGCTCCGGGAATATGCCGCTGACTCAACCGACCGGGACTTCCAGCGTGCCTACTACGACAGCCCAAGCCTGCGCGACAAGTTAAACCGCGCAGCTCTGGACGCCGCGTACCATGACCTGAGCGAGCCACCGGAGGAGGATACGCCGGAGCTTGATGATACGCCGGTTAATATCCAGCCGCGCGACCCGATGGCTGCACCATACGGCGTCGGGGACTTCGTCTGGATTGAACGCCGCCAGTTTGAGATAACAGGCATCCAGAACGGCTATGTCGAGCTGCTGCAAAGTGGTCTGGACATCCCCATATATCGTTCGGAGAGCAAGGAATACTTCGAGCAGTATCTCAAGCAGGATGTACGCAATAGGCAGATTACAGATTTTCTGACCGTTGACCTTGACAGTGAGCGAGGGCAGATTGTAGCTGGGCTGCTGACCGATGAGGACATGGCACAGATAGCGCGATGGCTCCGCAACTGCGAGGGCAATACGCAGGTCAGTGAGCGACTTAGAGAGTTGCTAACCGGTCGTGACAGCGTAGAGCCTGACGGTCTGCACTACAGCATACCCGGCGATAACGGGAACATTGTTGTTGCCGGCTTCGTGCCGTGGGAGCAACTCGCGGGCGCGGTGCGTGGGATGTATAAAAGGGATATGGCGCAGGGCATTGAGAGCGAGGCTGCTGCGCAGGATATTGCTTACCTTGACCTCAAGGAGACGCCTGATGAGGATGAGCCAGAGTTTGATGACACCCCGGTCAACATTCAGCCGCGCGACCCGATGGCGTCGGCCTACGGCGTTGGGGACTTCGTCTGGTTGGATGGGCGCGAGTACCAGATAACCGACCTCCAGCGCGGCTACGTCGAACTGCTGCCGCCAGAGTTGCCCATCCCGGTTTACCGCACCGAGCGCCGCATGGACTTCGAGCGCGACCTCCGCGCCGACGAGCGCAACAGGTACATCACGGATTACCTCACTACCGAGACAAACAACGACGCGCGTGAGCAGCATACGAAAAACGTCGCCTACTATGACGCCGAAAAAACACACCTGCCCTACGATGTTGTTTTCCAGACCATAGGCTCCGCGCCTGAGCCTGAACCTGAACCAGAACCGCCTGCGCCAGAACCCCCGACGCCGGAGAATGAGCCAGACCCAGTGCCGAACGCTCCGCATAACTTCCGCATAACCGACGACCACCTCGGTGAGGGCGGGGCTAAGGCGCGGTTCCGCACCAACATGGACGCCATTACCACGCTCAAGCGCATCGAGGCCGATGGACGTTCGGCAACTGCCGATGAGCAGGCGGTTTTGTCCCGTTACACCGGCTGGGGCGCTATACCTGACGCCTTTGATGAGAGTAAGGGCGATTGGGCGAAGGAATATGCTGAGCTCAAAGCAGCCCTCACCTCTGACGAGTACGAGGCCGCGCGCGGCTCTACGCTTAACGCGCACTACACCTCGCCTACGGTTATCCGAGCCATCTATGACGCACTCGGCAACATGGGCTTCAAGGGCGGGCGCATACTTGAACCGTCTATGGGTGTGGGTAACTTCTTCGGACTTCTACCGGAGAGCATGGCGCACAGTGAACTTCACGGCGTGGAGCTGGACAGCATCACTGGGCGCATAGCCAAGCAGCTATACCCTGAGGCCGAGATCACCGTCGCAGGCTTCGAGACTACAAACCGGCCCGGCTTCTATGACCTCGCCGTGGGCAACGTTCCGTTCGGGAATTACCAGGTCTTTGACCCTGAGTACAACCACTTAGGCTTTTCCATCCACAACTACTTCGCCGCCAAGATGCTCGACCAGGTGCGTCCGGGCGGTATCGTCGCGTTCGTCACGAGCCGCTACACGATGGATTCTAGAGACGAAAGTGTGCGCCGCTATCTCTCTGCGCGTGGCGAGCTGCTGGGCGCGATCCGGCTCCCGAACAACGCTTTCCGCGCCAATGCGGGAACCGACGTCGTGACGGACATTATCTTCCTCCAACGGAGTGAGTTGCCTTTGACCGAGCTTTCGGAGTGGGTGCACGTTGGTGAGAATGAGGACGGCTTTACCGTCAACAGATACTTTCTTGACCACCCGGAAATGGTGCTCGGCACGCCTACCGCCGAGAGCACGCAGTACGCCGCGCAGGACTACACCGTTGCGCCCATCGGGGGCGCGGACTTGGCGGCACAGCTACACGAGGCCATCCAAAATATACACGGAGAGTACGTCGAACGGGAAATTGAAGAAGGCGCCGTTTCGGACATCATGCCCGCAGATCCTGATGTGCGCAACTATTCGTTTGCGCTTGTGGACGGCGACGTGTTCTACCGCGAGGGCGGCATCATGGTCAGACAAGACGTGAGTGCCACTATGTCCGAGCGCATCAAGGGCATGATGGAACTGCGGGACTGCACGCGGCGGCTCATCGAGCTACAAACCATGGACGCGGGCGACGGTGTTATTGCCGCCGAACAGCAAAGGCTGAACGAGCTGTACGACTCTTTCAACGCCGAGCATGGCCTCATATGCAGCCGCGAGAACAAGCGCGCGTTTGACGCGGATTCGAGCTACTATCTCCTGTGTTCTCTGGAGATTCTTGACGACGATGGCAGGCTGGAGCGCAAGTCGGACATGTTCACCAAGCGAACCATCAAACCGCACTGTCCAGTAGAGCACACGGAGACTGCGGTTGAGGCGTTGGCTGTTTCCATGAACGAAAAAGCGCGTGTGGATTTGCCCTACATGGTACAGCTCTGCGGCAAAAGTGAGGATGCAGTAGTATCCGAGCTTAACGGTGTCATCTTTCGTATCCCCGGCACCGAGCATTACGTCACTGCTGACGAATATCTCTCCGGTAACGTGCGTCAAAAGCTCCGCGAGGCCGAGACCGCTGCTGAGGGCAACGCAGCCTTTAATATAAATGTGGAGGCGCTACGCGCCGCACAGCCGCGTGACCTGACCGCCAGCGAGATTGATGTGCGTCTCGGCGCGACGTGGATAGAGCCGCAGTACATCAAGCAGTTCATAACCGAGACGTTCAAGCCAGCATTTTGGGCGTCGCAGGGTATTAAGGTTCACTATTCGCCTGTAACCGGAGAGTGGCGTGTCGAGGGCAAGAGCGCCGTGGGTACTAATGACGTAAACGCCTACAGCACCTACGGCATACAGCGCATGAATGCGTATAAGATCCTCGAAAACACCCTCAACCTCCGCGACGTGCGCATCTACGACAAGGTTGTGGACACTGACGGCACCGAGCGCCGTGTGCTCAACACCAAAGAAACGACCCTCGCCCAGCAGAAGCAGCAGGTCATAAAGGACGCGTTCAAGGACTGGCTGTGGAGAGATGCAGACCGGCGTCAGACGCTGGTGGCCAAATACAATGAGTTGTTCAACAGCGTAAAGCCGCGCGAATACGACGGCTCTCACCTGACGTTCCCCGGTATGAACCCAGAGCTTACCCTGCGCAAGCACCAGCGCGACGCGATTGCTCGCGTCCTCTATGGTGGCAATACCCTGTTAGCTCACGAGGTAGGTGCGGGTAAAACCTTCACGATGGCAGCAGCGGCAATGGAGGCCAAGCGCCTTGGACTGTGCAGCAAATCCATGTTCGTTGTGCCGAACCATCTGACCGAGCAGTGGGCTTCGGAGCTTCTGCGGCTGTACCCATCAGCTAATATCCTTGTCACTACCAAAAAGGACTTTGAGAAAGCCAACCGCAAGAAGTTTTGCGCGCGCATTGCTACCGGCGACTACGACGCGGTAATCATCGGCCACTCGCAGTTCGAGAAAATACCCGTGTCGCAGGAGCGACAGGAGCAATTGTTGCAAGACCAAATTGACGAGATAACCGAGGGCATACGCGAGCTGAAATACACCAACGGCGAGCGCTTTTCCATTAAAGCCATGGAGCGCACTAAGAAAGGGCTTGAGGCCAAACTCAAAAAACTGCTGGACAGCCCTAAAGACGATGTGGTTACATTTGAAGAATTGGGCGTTGACCGCCTGTTCGTGGACGAGGCGCATTCATTTAAGAACCTCTACTACCAAACAAAAATGCAGAATGTAGCCGGTTTGTCCAGCGCTGAGGCACAGAAGTCCTCAGACATGTATATGAAATGCCGATACCTTGATGAGAAAACTGGCAGCAAGGGTGTAGTGTTCGCCACCGGCACACCCGTGAGCAATACGATGGTCGAGGTCTATACCATGCAGCGGTACTTACAACATGACGCGCTTGAGCGTCTCGGCCTCAACCACTTCGACGCATGGGCGGCGAACTTTGGCGAGACAGTCACAGCGATGGAGCTTGCCCCGGAAGGCACCGGCTACCGGGCAAGGACACGCTTTTCTAAATTCTTCAACCTCCCGGAGCTTATGAGCCTGTTCCGCGAGGTCGCAGACATAAAAACTGCGGACGAGCTGAATTTGCCAAAGCCGGAGGTTGTGTACCACAACAAAGTTTCACAACCCACGGAGATACAGAAAGGGCTTGTAAAGCAGCTCTCCGAGCGCGCGGCAAAAGTCCACGCCCGGCAAGTTGACCCCAGCGTGGACAACATGCTCGCCATCACGAACGACGGCCGCAAGCTCGGCCTCGACCAGCGCGTCGTGAACCCGCTGCTGCCAGACGAGCCGGGGACGAAGGTCAACCGCTGCGTGGACAACGTGTTCAGGATTTGGGAGGACGGAGCAGACAAGAAACTGACACAGCTCATTTTCTGCGACCTTTCGACACCTGGCAAAGGCTTTAGCGTCTATGACGACATTAAGAAAAAGCTAGTGGCTCGCGGGGTGCCTGAGAGTGAGATAGCCTTCATCCATAACGCAGACACCGACGCAAAGAAGAAAGAGCTGTTTGCCAAAGTGCGCAGTGGACAAGTCCGAGTACTCATGGGCAGCACTGCCAAGATGGGCGCAGGGACAAATGTGCAGGACAGGCTCATAGCCTTGCATGACCTCGACGCTCCGTGGCGTCCCGGCGACCTTGAACAGCGCAAGGGCAGAATAGAGCGTCAGGGCAATATGAACGAGACTGTCCATGTGTACAGGTGCGTTACAGAAAATTCCTTTGACAGCTATTTGTGGCAGACTTTGGAGAATAAGCAGAAGTTTATCTCACAGATTATGACCTCTAAGTCGCCGGTGCGTTCCTGTGAGGATGTGGACGAAACGACACTCTCATTCGCGGAGATTAAGGCTCTGTGTGCGGGCGATCCTAGGATAAGGGAGAAGATGAATTTAGACGTCGAAGTCTCGAAGCTGCGTCTGTTAAAATCCAGTTTCCAGAGTCAAAAGTACTCGCTGGAGTATGACCTCCTACGGTACTTCCCGCGCGAGATTGCGGAGACGAAGGAGCGCATTGCCGCGCTCGAGTCGGACATACAGACTAGAGATGCACATCTCGTGCCCGCGGACAGTTTCGTAGGAATAGAGCTGGATGGCGTCCGCTACACGGAGCGCATCGCTGCGGGCGAGGCGCTCTTGAATTTATTGCCCACGGTGCAGGACACGAGGCCTGTCCACGTTGGCAGCTTCCGCGGCTTCGACGTGGAAGCCTCGCTTGAACAATTCGGAAAGCACGTTCTCACGCTTAAAGGTTCGTCTGAGCACCATGTCGAGCTTGGCTCTGACGCTTTAGGCAACGTCATGCGAGTGGAGAACGCGCTCACTGGCATGGACAAGCAGCTTGAAAAAAGCCGCGCCCGGCTTGAGGACTTGGAGCGCCAAACGGAAAACGCCCGCGCCGAGCTTGAAAAGCCATTTCCACAGGAGGCCGAGCTCGCTGAAAAGAGCGCGCGGCTTATACAATTGAACGCAGAATTAGATATGGAGAATAACGCACCGCCTGAGCCGGTTGCCGAGGAAAATGAGGATGAGCGCCCGTCGCTGCTCGCAAAACTTAAGGAACCCATACCGCTTTATGAACCGAAACCACAACACCAAGTTATGGAGGCTTGCAGATGAACCTGAAAGAACAGTTAATTGAGAAAATGGAGGCCGAGTTTGAGCATTTTCACTCGTGGCTGCTGGAACAGCCGCCGGAGGAAATCCTGGATCTCGCATACGATTACCTCACGAAGCAGGATATTTTGATGAACCTGGAGGATACCGACCTTTCGCCGGCGCAGATTGAGACGATGCTGCGTTCACCTTGTCCGCTGGAGGACGTGTTGCGGGACTGCTTCCACATTGACCAGGCTGACTACAACTACACTTTGAAAGTCCTCATTGACCAGCGCGCCGACATGGAGATGGAGAAGCAGCGCGCCATACCAATCTACAACGGCACGGCGCGGGAGGCGAAAGAGCAAGGTGAGCTGGACAAGTTTAAAGATTCTGCCAAGGCTGATGAGAATTGCAAAACCGCCATTGAAAACGCCATCGCCCGTAACTATGACGGCTCACGTCTGAACACCAGCGCGGCAATCCGCGAAGTGCGCGAACAGTTTGGTGAGAAGCGGCTTGCCCGCGTCACGGCGTCGCTCATCATCAACAGGCCGCACGACGAGCGCATCAGCCCGGAGAATATGAAGTGGGCTGAGAAGAACGTGGCCACCAAAAAAGTTTTCACTGACCGCACTCATTCCGGCCTGCTGGACATCTTCGCCACGCGGCTGCGGGAGAGCGAGCGCAAACGCGCCAGGGAGGCAGAGCGTTGACGGAAAAACGCATACGCCGTGTGAAGCTCATGACGCGCGTTACCGAGGAGGAGTACGCGCAGATTCAAGCGCGCATGGCGCTCGTCGGCACAGGCAACCTGAGCGCTTTCCTTCGCAAGCTCGCGCTCGACGGCCGCATTGTACTGCTGGACATGGATGAAATAAAAACGCTGGTGAGCCTCCTGCGGCGCACCAGCGCAAATGTGAATCAGATTGCAAAACGTGTTAACGCTACCAGTCGTGTGTACGAGAATGACCTCGCGGAGATTCAAAACCGGCTCGGCGAGGTGTGGCTCGCGCTGGATGACGTGCTGCGTAAGCTGGCAGTCATTGAGTAATGGCAGTCACCCGCATAATACCCATACGCGGCTCGAAAGGCCAGAGCGTAATAAAGTCTCTGACGGAGCGCACGGACTACGTCAAGAACCCGGAGAAAACGGAAAAGGGCTCACTGGTCTATGCCTACGGCTGCACGCCTCAGCTCGTCGCGGCTGAGTTTGTACTCTCAAAGCGGCAATATGCACAGCGCACAGGGCGCAAGGCTCCGGGCGTGATTGCCTACCACATACGTCAGTCGTTCAAGCCCGGCGAGATTACTCCGGAGGAAGCAAATCTCGTCGGGCGCGAGCTGGCTGAGCGTTTCCTCAAGGGGCGTCACGCCTACATCGTCTGTACCCATGTGGACAGGAAACACATCCACTCGCACATCATTTTCAACTCCACCACGCTCGACGGCATGGCAAAGTTCCGTGACTTCCTCGGTTCCGGGCGTGCGCTCGGACGCCTCTCCGACCTTATATGTTTGGAGCACAATCTCTCTGTCATCGCCAACCCACGGCGCTACACTCACCCCACATACGACAAGTGGCTGGGTGACAAAAAACAGCCGTCACACCGCGACCTTTTGCACGCTGTCATCGACGATGCACTCGCACGCAAACCGAAAACTTTTGAAGAATTGCTTCGGCTTGTGCGCGAAAGTGGCTACGGGGTCAGTGAAAACAGGGGCATCACTTTCTACAAAGACGGGCAAAAGGGCATCAAGCTCCACACACTCGGTGCGGGATACTCCGAAGCCGAGCTGCGCGATGTCATTGCTGGCAAAGCGACGCACAATCCACGCGGCAAGCGTGAGCGTGCGAGCCTGCTCATAGACATCGAGGCCAAGCTCGCGGTGGGAAAAGGTTCAGGCTACGCCCAATGGGCTAAGGTTTTCAACGTCAAGCAGATGGCTAAGACACTGTTGTATTTGCAGGAGCATGGCATCACGGGACGTGAGGAATTAAACACTAGAGCTGATGCCGCGAGTGAAAAGCTCTCTGCTTTGAACGACCGAATAAAGAAAATTGACACCCGGATTGCAGAAATAACTGAGCTGCGCGGGCAGATTGTTGCCTACGCCAAGACGCGAAAAACCTTCGACGAGTACAAGGCATCGCGTTACTCGCGCAAATTTTTCGACGCCCATGCCGACGAGATTGAGCAGCACCGTGCGGCGAAGCACTACTTCAACGCACACGGCATTGAGAAGCTGCCCAAGATAAAAACGCTCAATGCTGAGTTCGACACGCTCGTCGCGGAGAAGCGCGTGGCCTATGCCGAGTATCGTGCAATCCGCGACGAGCAGCGTGAGCTGCTGGTGCATCGGCACAACGTAGAAATGTTCCTCGGCAAAGAAAAATCTTCCGACGCCCGCCGCGACCGCGGCGAAAGATAAGCGCCCGCAAGGGCGCGCTGCCGAAAAAAGCTCCAGGCACTTGCCTGGAGCTTTTTGAGTTTTTGGGGTTTGGGGTCGAAGCCCCAACAAGCGTTTTTTCGAGAGTGGCCGGCCACTCTCCCTGCTTGCTGGGTTTCTGCGGAATTACCCTCTTTGTAGACAGTCCGTTCATCCTGCGGGAGCCTTTTCTTTTAGGCTGGATGGGTGCGGCTCTGCCGCTTACCCGCGTC
>UQQF01000008.1 GCA_900543085.1 uncultured Eubacteriales bacterium
TGCGGTAGCTGGCGCGGGTGAAGTCGCTGATGATAATGGCGACCTTGTCGCCCGCGCTCAGCTTTTCGCGCAGCGGCGCGCTGCCCGTGGGGTGGGCGAGCACGCGCTCCAGCTCGGCGCTGAAGTCCGCGAGCGGCGGGCAGTCGTTCAGCTCGAGGCGGGTGATCTCTATCCCGTCGTCTACGGGGAAGCTCAGGCTGCCCTCGCCGTAGGGCACAGTTACTTTTTGCATCTTTTCGGCCTCCTCAGCAGTATTCGCACGCGCGGCTGATGATGGTCTCGGAGTAGCCCAGCCCCAGCACCTCCGCGCTGGTCAGGCGGCCAGAGAGCGTGTCGGCTATCTGTCTCAGCGTCCGGTCGGCCATTTCGTCCAGGCTGACGTTCTCCGTCAGCACGCCGCTCATGTCCAGGTCTATGTTGTCGTTCATCCTGCGGAAGGTCTCGCCGTTGGCCGTGACCTTCATCACGGGCACCACGGGGTTGCCTATGGCGTTGCCGCGCCCGGTGGTGAACACTATGAGCTGGCAGCCGCCCGCGGCCTTGGCCGTCACGGACAGCATGTCGTAGCAGGGCGTGTCCATGAGCACCAGACCCTTCTT
This sequence comes from uncultured Eubacteriales bacterium, assembly GCA_900543085.1. Lineage (GTDB taxonomy): Bacteria > Bacillota > Clostridia > Oscillospirales > Oscillospiraceae > Scatomorpha > Scatomorpha pullicola. Next base: position 600 of record UQQF01000008.1, read on the forward strand.
CTCAGGCGCGTGCGCGCAGTCTATCATGTCGACTATCGGCGTGCTGCCGCCCTTGTAGATGCAGCCGAGGCTCTTTTCCTCCAGGGTCGTGATGCCGCCGTCCTTGTTGCCGGGCGAGGGCTGGGTCTTGCGCACGTCCTCTCCGGCGTCTATCTGCTCCTGCTCGCGGTGCCTGACGTAGTCGAGTATCTTCTGCCCAACCTCCGGCGTGGCCGCGCGGCGGGCCAGGATGTGCTCGGCGCCTATCATCTCCACGGTCTCGGAGAACATGCTCGTGCCCCCTGCGGCCACCACGCGGTCGCTGACCAGACCCATGACGGGGTTGGACACCAGCCCGCTGGTCGCGTCCGAGCCGCCGCACTCCACGCCGAGTATGAGCTCGCTCAAGTCGCACTCCTCGCGGCGGCACATGCTGGCCTCGATTATCATGCGGCGGGCTATCTTCTTGGCCTTGGCCACCGTCTCTATGGTGCCGCCCTCCTCCTGTATCAGCAGCGCCTCCACGGGCTTGGAGGTGCGCGCTTTCAGCTCGGCGAGGAAGTCGTCCATGCGGTTTATCTCGCAGCCCAGGCCGATGGCCACCACGCCGTAGACGTTCGGGTGCGCGGCCAGGCCGAGCAGCACGTCGCGCGTGCGCCTCAGGTTGCGGCTGGACTCGCCGCAGCCGTTCTGGTTTATAAAGCTCACCGCGCCGTACAGCCCGTCGGCGGCCAGCCTGGCCGTCTCGGCGGCGCAGCCGACCGTGGCGAGGATGAGCACATGGTTTCGCGTTCCCACGCGCCCGTCCGGGCGCCTGTAACCCCAAAATTTCACGCTTGAATCTCCTTTGTACAGCGATGCCCGGGCAACAGTCCTCAGACTGCCGCCCGGGCACTAAAACGCTTATCGAAAATCAATACTGCCGCTCGTAATTGGCCTGGATGGCCTTGACGGCGAGGGTTATCACGTCGCAGGTGGGCGTCGGCACGCCGACCTTGCGGCCGAACATGCTTATCGCGCCGGTGAGGCTGTCGACCTCGGTCTGGCGGTGCTTCTGGCAGTCCTGAGCCATGGAGGGGTAGTAGTCGCCCAGACCCTTGACCACGCGCGGCATCTCCTCCTGCATGTACTCCCAGATGCCGGGGATGCCCAACGCGGCGGCCACGTCGCTGGCCTCCTTCCAGATGTCCCAGACCAGCTTCACGCCCTCCGGCGTGTCGTACACCTCGCGTATCTTCAGCCTCAGCACGGCGCAGACGGTGTTGAAGCCGCTGTTGCTGGTGGCCTTTTTCCAGATGCGCTCGCGCACGTCGTCGTAGAACCTGGGCTTCGCGCCGCCGGCGGCGAAGCACTTCTCCAGGTACTCGCCGGCCGCGCGGGTGACGTCGTTCATCTCGCACGGGCCGAAGTAGAGGTTCTCCACGCCCGCGCTCGGCTTGCTGACGCAGACGCCCGGCTCGGGCAGCTCGGTGCCCATGTTGCCGCAGCCGAAAAGTATGCGCCCGGCGGGGAAGTACTTCTTGAGAACCTCCTCGTTGCCCAGGCCGTTTTGCAGCGTGACAATAACCGTGTCGGGACCGGCGATGAGCTTGGCCGTCTCGCAGGCCACGTCGGTGATCGTGGTCTTCACCATGATTATGACTATGTCCACCTGCGGCACGCCCTCTGCGGAATAGGCGGTCTTGAAGCCCGTCACGTGGAACTCGCCGTCGGGATTGCGGAAGATCATGCCGTCCGCGGCGACCTTGTCCATGTGCGCCTTGTACGGGTCTATCAGCCACATCTCCTCCGCGCCGCCCTTTTGCAGATAGCTGGCGAAAACGCTGCCGGCCGCGCCGGAACCTACCATGGCTATTTTCATGCTGTTTCTCTCCTTCCATATTTTCTGCAATGTGCAAAAATACACGCTTAGTTTATAACTTATTCCCCGCCGCGTCAATAGTGCAGCGCGTAAAAGTTCCCGGCCGGATCGCCGGACAAGAGCCGATTGTTTATGCGATTTTAACAAACTAAATGCTTAAAAGCGACGTATTGTCATAAAAAAGACAATTTAAATCGGTGCATTATGAAATTTTTTGCTTGACTTTCTCTGAATAAAAGTTTACTGTATTTGTATCCTGACGACAGAATAAATGCAAGCTTGTGCGCGCGAGGCGCGCAGCCGGCTTCCTGAGGGGGGAAGCCGAAAAAGAGAATGAAAGAGGGTCAAATATGGAAAACACCAAAAAGAAGGGCTTGCCGGTGTTCATAGGCGTCGCATCCGTGTGGATGGGCACGCACTTCGGTCCCGGCGTCGCCAGCGGCACTCAGCTCAACCAGTACTACGTCGGCTTCGGCATCCCCGGCATTGTCATGACGCTTGTCGCCATGGCCCTGCTCGGCTTTGCGCTCTACTGCTCGATGGAGTTTTCGCGCATCTATCACGCCTACGACTATGAGAGCTGGGTTACGAAGCTCTTTGGCAACAAGTACGTGGTCATCCTCTTTGACATCTCGTTCTTTGTCACGATAATCTCCGCCGCGGGCGGCAGCCTCAACGCGATTGCCACCCTGCTTCAGGACTTCTGGGGCATCAACTACTGGATCGGCGTCGGCATAGTCATAGTTGTCTCAATGCTGCTGTGCGCCTTCGGCGCGGAGCTGGTGCGCAAGAGCTCGGCCTACATGATGTTCGTCGTCGTGGGCGTGCTGCTGCTCATCATGGCGCTGGTCATCGCCGCCGGCGACGCCGACCTCAAGGGCGCCGTGGAGAACCAGGCCGCGAACCTCGGCGCGGATATGAGCGCGTCCAACTGGCTCAAGGCGCTGTGGCAGGCCATAATCTACGGCAGCTTCCAGGCGACGATTGTGGCGAACATAGCCTCCGTCGCGGACACGCTGCCCGACCGCCGCGAGAGCAGGCGCTCCGCGATAACCGGCTATCTCGCCAACACGCTGCTGCTGCTCATCCTCTGCATGATGCTCTTCAGCTTCACGAACGTGTACGAGGTCACGAAGGAGGACCTGCCCTTCTACTCCATCCTCGCCCGTCTCGACATGGGCTGGCTGACCACGGTGTACATCATCGTCGTGTTCATCGCCGTCATCAGCACGGTCGTCGGCTTCGCCTTCGCCGGCGTGGCCCGCTTCGGCAAGTACTACCGCCCGAAGGACAAGAAGCACCTCGCCCACCCCGTGCGCGACGCAATCTTCGTCCTCGTGCTGCTGGCCGCCTGCGCCGCGATAAGCCAGGTCGGCATAATGAAGCTCGTCAAGTACGGCTACTCGCTCCTCGGCTACATCAACCTGTTCGTCATCGTCCTGCCCGCCCTCATCATCGGCGGACGCAAGATCAGCAAGAAGTACCTCAAAGAGCACAACATCGACGCCCCGGGCATCGACTGATTACGAAATGCTTCACCTCACAGATATGCTCTAAGCGTGAAAGCCCACCGGCTTCGTCCGGTGGGCTTTTTGCGCGCCGCGCTTGACACGCGGTGAGCCGGGTGCTATCATCCGCACATGAAAGCAAGGAGGCTTGGATATATGAAAGTCGCGATAGTAACCGGCGGCAGCGGCGGCATAGGCCGCTGCACGGCTCACTCTCTGGCGGAGGCGGGCTGCCGCGTCTTTGAGCTCTCCCGCCACGGGGAGAGCGACGCCGCCGTGGAGCACGTGACCTGCGACGTCACGGACGAGGGCGCGGTGCGCGCCGCCGTCGCCGAAGTCACGGAGCGCGCCGGGCGCGTGGACATACTCGTGTGCAACGCCGGGTTCGGCATATCCGGCGCGGCGGAGCTGACCAGCAGCGCCGACGCCCACGCCCAGCTGGAGCTGAACCTGTTCGGCATGGACAACGCCGTCCGCGCCGTGCTGCCGCAGATGCGCGCGCAGGGCGGAGGGCGCATAGTGTGCATGAGCTCCATCGCCGGGATACTGCCCATACCCTTCCAGCTCTGGTACAGCGTGAGCAAGGCCGCCATCGACGCCTACGTCCTGGCGCTGCAAAACGAGGTGCGCCCCTTCGGCATAAGCTGCTGCGCCGTGCTGCCCGGGGACATACGCTCCGGCTTCACGAGCGCGCGCCGCAAGACGCCGGAAGCCGGAGCCTACGGCGAGCGCGTGGCCAGGAGCGTGGCCAAGATGGAGCACGACGAGGAGACGGGCATGAGCCCCGAGTCCGCCGGAGCCTATGTGGCCAAGGTCGCGCTGATGCGCCGCTCCGCGCCCATGAAGGCGCTCGGCGTACCGTACAAGGCCGCCGCCATGGCCGCGAAGCTGCTGCCCAGGCGCGTCTCAAACTACATAGTGGGACGAATGTACGCCAAGTGAGGCCTCATTTTCACCGTCCGACGGAAAATTTTCCGCCGGGCGGCATTTTTTTGTCGAAACGTGTTGCACTTCGGCGCCTTTATGCGTCTTTAAATAAAAGGGGGAGTTGTCCCGCCCGGAGGTGACCATGAAGAAATTTGCGCTTTTGACCGTGGCCGCGGCTGCGGTTTTGAATCTTGCGGCCTGCGGCCTGGAGCATGTGGACGTGCCGCCGTCCGCGACGCCGGACACGGCGGAGTATTTCGCCGTGGCGGAGCCTGGCGCGGAGGCGGCGTATTACGAGCTGCCGCGCGAATTCGGACGGCACATAGCGGCCGGGGGAACGGCGGTGCGCTGCCCCGGCGGCTCGGGCTGCGAGGCCTACGCCATGGAGGGCGCAGGGCTCACCAGGCTGGAGAGCCGGGAGTTCAAGGCCGGATACGAGCGCTTCGGGCGCGAATATAGTATTGAAGTGTACTGGTGCGAGCGCGACGGGGCCGCGGTCGTGACCGGCTTCGGCGGCGACGCAGAGCTTGCGCAGGTGCTGCCCGGGAACCGGGCGCTGGTGGGTCTGGACTGCCGGGGCGCGGCGGAGTGCGGCGCGTACCCAGTCGTGCTGCACCTGGAGAGCGGCGAGGTGGAGGACGCCTTTGCCGCCTGCGGCCTGGAGAGCTTGCGCGGCCTGACGGACTTTGAGCTCCTGCCCGGCGGCGAGAGCGCGCTGGTCACGCAGAGCGCGCCGGAGGGGAACGTCTACTGGCTGTGCCGGCTTCCGGAGGGCGGCCTGACCTGCCTGAACGACCTCGTCCCCGCGAACTGGCAGGGGAACGTGAGCCTGCGCGCGGCCGGCGAGGGGCTGAGCGTCATGGAGACGCGCACGGTGGGCTTTGACGCGCAGGACGAGCGCGGCTATGTCGACTGCGTGCTCTGGTACGTCTCGCCCGGGAGCCTGTCCGTCCGCCGCGTGTACTCCGGTCCGCTGGAGGGCGCGTCCGAGGACGGCTCGGGCATATACCCCGGCGGCGGCACGGCGCTGCTGTCGGACGAGCGCGGAGTGCGCGGCGTGGACCTCGCGACGGGGGAGACGTTCGCGGTCTCGCCCGAGCCCTTCGCCGGGCGCGTGAGCTTCAGCCCGGACGGGGAGCGCGCCGCGCTGATGCGTCTGCGCGGAGACGCGCGCATAGAGCGGCTGGAGATGGTGGACTTCAACGCCAGGACCGTGTGCGAGCTGCCGCTCCCGGACGCCGGGATAAGCCCGGACAGCCTCCGCTGGGCGGACGACGAGCGCCTGGTCATAGACGACGGCGAGTACGACCCGACCCGCGTCTGGCTCTATACACTGAAATAAAAAAGGCGGCGAACCGCAAAAGCGATTCGCCATAACAGGGTTGTGGGATAAAGATATGAGCCGGGTCCCCGCATGCCGCCTCGCGGCGGCAATTGGATAAGCTGTGCTTAAATAATAGCGCGGCACTTGAAAATTTTCAAGAGCGAACGGCGTCGAAAAAACACCAGTTTCGTCGCGCGAATAAAACGCGGCGGCACGGGCAAGCTATGGCATGAGAAAATGCAAAGGAGGCCGAAAGGCATGATCATGGACCGCATAGCCCTCGTGCTCGCCATCATCGGCGGCATCAACTGGGGCAGCATCGGACTGTTCCGCTTTGACATAGTAGCCTGGATCTTCGGCGGACAGACCGCGACCGTCAGCCGCGTAATCTATACGCTGGTTGGCCTGGCCGCGCTCTGGTGCATCTCGCTGCTGTTCCGCTCGCGCGAGGAGGAAGTCAACACCTGAGCGCCGGCGCGCAGCGCCCTTTACTGCGGATTCTCTCCGCCCCGTCTAACGGGGCGGAGCTTTTTTGCGCGCTTGACAAGCGGCGGTTTATTATATACAATGTGGTTTCAGCGAAACGGACGGAAAAGGAGCTTATATATCATGGCGAAGGACAAAAAAGTCGAGAGCATAACCGATATGGAGCAGGACTTTGCCCAGTGGTTCACCGACGTGTGCCTCAAGGCCGAGCTGGTCGACTACTCCGGGGTAAAGGGTCTTTTCATCCTGCGCCCCTACGGCTATGCGATTTGGGAAAACATCCAGGCCGAGCTGGACAGGCAGTTCAAGGCCACGGGACACGAGAACGTCTCCATGCCTCTGCTCATCCCCGAGAGCCTGCTTCAGAAGGAAAAAGACCACGTTGAGGGCTTCGCGCCCGAGTGCGCGTGGGTCACCGTCGGCGGCAGCGAGGAGCTGCCCGAGCGGCTGTGCATCCGCCCCACCAGCGAGACGCTGTTCTGCGAGCACTGGAGCCACATAGTCCACTCCTGGCGCGACCTGCCCTGCCTCTACAACCAGTGGTGCAGCGTGCTCCGCTGGGAGAAGACCACCCGCCCCTTCCTGCGCGGACGCGAGTTCCTCTGGCAGGAGGGTCACACCATCCACGCCACCGCCGAGGAGGCTCTGCACGAGACGCGGCAGATGCTCGAGATATACGCCGACGTCTGCGAGAACCTGCTGGCCATGCCCGTGCTGCGCGGCAACAAGACCAACAAGGAGAAGTTCGCCGGCGCGGAGCACACCTACACCGTCGAGTGCATGATGCACGACCACAAGGCGCTGCAGTCCGGCACAAGCCACTACTTCGGCGACGGCTTCGCCAAGGCCTTCGGCATCTCCTTCTCCGACAGGGAGAACAAGCTGCAGGCTCCGTTTGAGACCAGCTGGGGCATGTCCACCCGCGTGATAGGCGGCCTCATCATGACCCACGGCGACAACAACGGCCTGGTGCTCCCGCCGCGCGTGGCGCCCATCCAGGTCATCGTCCTGCCCATCGCCCAGCACAAGCCGGGCGTGGCCGACGCGGCTCAGGCGCTGGTCGACAGGCTCAAGGCCGCCGGAGTGCGCGTGAAGGGCGACTTCTCCGACAACTCCCCCGGCTGGAAGTTCGCCGAGTGGGAGATGAAGGGCGTCCCCCTGCGCCTTGAGCTCGGCCCACGCGACATCGAGGCCGGACAGTGCGTGGCCGTGCGCCGCGACAACGGCGAGAAGACCACCCTGCCCCTGGACAACCTCGAGGAGAGCGTCAAGGCGCTGCTGGAGGGCGTGCAGCAGGGACTGTTCGACAAGGCCAAGCGCAACCTCGACGAGCACACCTACACCGCCGCCACGGTGGAGGAAGTCAAGGACGTCGTGGAAAACCGCGGCGGCGGCTTCGTGAAGACCATGTGGTGCGGCGACGAGGCCTGCGAGCTGAAGATGAAGGAACTGGCCGGAGTGACCAGCCGCTGCATCCCCTTCGAGCAGGAGCACGTCGGCGACGTCTGCCCCGTCTGCGGACGTCCCGCCAAGGAAATGATAGTCTGGGGCGTGGCGTACTGATACGCGCCTATCACGGCGGAGCCTCGCGGCAAAGCGAGGCTCCGCCGAAGCGCGCCTGAACGGGCGCAAAGCTATTGACAAAGCCCACCCGCTCTGATATAATACCGTGAAATGTGGCTCGCTTACAGCGGGCTTTTAATGCGCCTGAGAGGAGGTACGGCATGGAACGTTTTGTCATTAAAGGCTGCGAAGTGTTTACCGACGGGCGTTTTGTTCCCTCCGACGTGGAGGTGGACGGAGGAATCGTTTCCCGCGTGGAGCCCGGTATCGTTCCCGCGCAGGGGATACCTGTTTTCAATTTTGATAATTGCCGTATTGTTCCCGGTCTTGTCGATGTTCATGTACATCTTCGAGAGCCGGGATTTTCTTATAAGGAGACGATGGCGACGGGCACCGCCGCCGCCGCGAGGGGCGGCTACACCGCCGTCTGTGCCATGCCGAACCTGAACCCGGTGCCGGACAGCGCGGAGCACCTGGCCGCGGAGCTGGAGGCCATACGCCGCGGCGCGTCCGTGGCCGTCTACCCCTACGGCGCGCTGACCGTGGGCGAGCGCGGGGAGGAGATGGCCGACATAGCCGCGCTGGCAGGCTCCGTCGCGGCCTTCTCCGACGACGGGCGCGGCGTGCAGAGCGCGGACATGATGCGCGAGTGCATGCGCGCCGTGGCCGGTACCGGCAAGATACTGGCCGCGCACTGCGAGGTGAACGCGCTCTTGAACGGCGGATACATACACGACGGCGAGTACGCCCGCGCCCACGGCCACCGGGGCATCTGCTCCGAGAGCGAGTGGCGCGAGGTGGAGCGGGACCTGAGCCTGGCCGCCGAGACCGGCTGCGCCTTCCACGTCTGCCACGTATCGACCAAGGAGTCGGTGGAGCTGATACGTCAGGCCAAGAGCCGGGGCGTGGACGTGACGGCGGAGACTGCGCCGCACTATCTGCTGCTGACGGACGCCGACCTGCAGGAGGACGGCCGATTCAAGATGAACCCGCCGCTGCGCGGCGAGGCCGACCGCGCCGCGTTGATAGAGGCTCTGCTGGACGGCACGATAGACATGATAGCCACCGACCACGCTCCGCACTCGGCGGAGGAGAAGTCGCGCGGCCTTGAAAAGAGCGCTATGGGCGTCGTGGGTCTGGAGTGCGCCTTCGCCGTGCTGTACACCGGCCTGGTGGAGACGGGCGTCCTGACGCTCGAGCGGCTGACGGAGCTGATGAGCTGCGCGCCGGCCAGGCGCTTCAAGCTCCCCGGCGGGGAGATAAAGGCGGGAAGTCCGGCCAATCTGGCCGTTTTCGATACGTATACGGAATATACGATAGACCCGGCGGAGTTCGCCTCCATGGGTCGGGCGACGCCCTTCGAGGGCTGGAGAGTCAAGGGTAAATGCTTAATGACAGTTTGCGCAGGGAGGACAGTATGGAAAGCGTAAAGAGAAGAAAGCTGGTGCTCTCAACCGGGAGCGAGTACTGCGGCGAGGGCTTCGGCTCCGACACGGAGCGCGTCTGCGAGGTGGTGTTCAACACCTCCATGGCCGGGTATCAGGAGATAGTTTCCGACCCCTCGTACACCGACCAGGCGGTGTGCATGACCTATCCCATCATAGGCAACTACGGCATCACCGACGAGGACTATGAGACCAAGACGCCGACCATCGGCGCGCTGCTGGTGCGCGACTACAACGACAACCCGTCCAACTTCCGCTATACCAAGACCCTGGCCGAGCTGATGCAGGAGTACGGCATCCCCGGCCTGGCGGGCATAGACACCCGCCGCCTCACCCGCGAGATACGCAACGCCGGCAGCCAGAAGGCGCTGCTGTGCGACGCGGCCCTGCCCCTGGAGGCCGCGCTGGAGCGCCTGAACGCCGCCGAGCTGCCCCACGACCAGGTCAGCCGCGTGAGCTGCACCAAGCGCTGGTACTCGCGCACGACCAACCACAAGTACACCGTCGTGGCCATAGACTGCGGCATCAAGCTGGGCATGGTCAAGGCGCTCAACGCCCGCGGCTGCAACGTCACGGTCGTGCCCTACAACACCAGCGCCGAGGAGATAGCCTTCATGGCTCCGGACGGCATACTGCTGTCCAACGGCCCCGGTGACCCGGAGGACGTGCCGGAGGTAGTGGAGACCGTGCGCGCGCTGAAAGGCCGCTGCCCCATCATGGGCATCTGCCTGGGTCACCAGATGATAGCCCTCGCCCACGGCGCGAAGACCTACAAGCTCAAGTTCGGCCACCGCGGCGGCAACCACCCCGTGCGCGAGCTGGCCACCGGACACATAGAGATGACCAGCCAGAACCACAGCTACGCCGTCGACGCGGCCTCCCTCGAGGGCACCGGCCTCGAGGTCACGCACATAAACCTGCTGGACAACACGGTCGAGGGCATGAAGAGCACGGACGGAACCATCTTCTCCGTGCAGTACCACCCGGAGAGCAAGCCCGGTCCGCAGGACAGCGCATATCTGTTCGACCGCTTCGTCGCCATGCTCGGGAAGGGAGAGTGAGCCAGATGCCCAAGAGAACCGACATACACAAGATACTCGTCATAGGCTCCGGACCCATCGTCATAGGTCAGGCCGCCGAATTCGACTACGCCGGCACCCAGGCCTGCCTCGCGCTGCGCGAGGAGGGATACGAGGTCGTGCTGGCCAACTCCAACCCCGCGACCATCATGACCGACACCAGCGTGGCGGACAAGGTGTACATGGAGCCGCTGACCGCCGAGTATGTCGCGCGCATCATCCGCTATGAGCGCCCGGACGCCATCGTCCCCGGCATAGGCGGCCAGACCGGCCTGAACCTCGCCGTGGAGCTGCAAAAGCTCGGCGTCCTCGCCGAGTGCCGCGTGGAGGTGCTGGGCACCAGCGTGGAGAGCATAGAGCTGGCCGAGGATCGCGAGAAGTTCAAGGAGCTGTGCGAGAGCCTGGGCGAGCCGGTGCTTCCCAGCGAGACCGCCGAGACGCTGGAGGGCTGCATCGAGGCCGCCGCGCGCATCGGCTACCCCGTCGTGCTGCGCCCGGCCTTCACGCTCGGCGGCACCGGCGGCGGCTTCGCCGACGACGAGGCCGAGCTGCGCGAGCTGGCCAAGCACGCCCTGGCCGTCTCACCCGTGCACCAGGTGCTGGTCGAAAAGAGCATTCGCGGCTACAAGGAGATAGAGTACGAGGTCATGCGCGACGCCGCCGACACGGCCATCGCGGTCTGCAACATGGAGAACATCGACCCCGTGGGCATACACACCGGCGACAGCATCGTCGTCGCGCCCAGCCAGACGCTGACCAACCGCGAGTACCAGATGCTGCGCGACAGCGCGCTGAAGATAATCCGCGCCCTGGGCGTCGAGGGCGGCTGCAACGTGCAGTTCGCGCTCGACCCGGAGAGCTTCCAGTACTTCCTCATAGAGGTCAACCCGCGCGTGAGCCGCTCCTCGGCTCTCGCCAGCAAGGCCACCGGCTACCCGATAGCGCGCGTCAGCGCCAAGATAGCCGCCGGACTGCGCCTGGACGAGATACAGCTCGCCAACACCCCGGCCAGCTTTGAGCCGACGCTCGACTACGTGGTCACCAAGATGCCGCGCTTCGCCTTCGACAAGTTCGCGGGCGCCAGCAACAAGCTCGGCACCCAGATGAAGGCCACCGGCGAGGTCATGGCCGTCGGCCGCACGATAGAGGAGAGCCTCTTGAAGGCCGTGCGCTCGCTGGAGATAGGCGCGCACCACCTCTACCTGCCCAAGTTCCACCACATGCCGGTGGACGAGCTGCTCGACTACATCAAGGACGGCACGGACGACCGCATCTTCGCCCTGGCTCAGCTGATGTGGCTGGGCGTGGACTACAACCGCCTGTGCAACATCACCGGCATCGACATGCTGTTCCTGGACAAGATACACAACATAGTCGAGCTGGAGCGCGAGATAAAGGACGAGCCGATAACGCGCGAAAACCTCCTGCGCGCCAAGCGCATGGGCTTTTCCGACCGCCACCTCGCCCACCTGTGGAAGTGCAGTGAGCAGGACGTGTATGAGAAGCGGCGCGAATTCGGCGTCTTCCCAGTGTACAAGATGATAGACACCTGCGCCAGCGAGTTTGAGAGCTACGTGCCCTACTTCTACTCCACCTACGAGGAGGAGAACGAGAGCGTCGTATCCGACCGGCCGAAGGTCATCGTCCTCGGCGCGGGTCCCATCCGCATAGGCCAGGGCGTGGAGTTCGACTACTCCACCGTCCACGCGGTCAAGACCATCCGCGCGCACGGCTACGAGGCCATAATAATCAACAACAACCCCGAGACCGTCTCCACCGACTACACCACCAGCGACAAGCTCTACTTCGAGCCGCTGACGGTCGAGGACGTCATGAACGTCATAGAGCTGGAGAAGCCCCTGGGCGTCATCGCCACCCTGGGCGGCCAGACCGCGATAAACCTGGCTCAGCCGCTGATGGAGCGCGGCGTGAAGCTGATAGGCACCGACTGCGCGGCCATAGAGCGCGCCGAGAACCGCGACAGCTTTGAAAAGCTGCTGCTGGCCGAGGGCATACCCCAGCCCGAGGGCCGCGCCGTCACCAGCGTGGACGCCGGCGCTAAGGCCGCCGGGCAGATCGGCTACCCCGTGCTGGTGCGCCCGAGCTTCGTCCTCGGCGGCCGCGCGATGCAGATAGTCGCGGACGAAACCTCACTGCGCTACTACCTCGAGAACGCGGTGCGCATAGACGAGAAGCAGCCCGTGCTGGTCGACCGCTACATCTCCGGGCGCGAGTGCGAGGTCGACGCGGTCTGCGACGGCGTGAACGTGTTCGTCCCCGGCATAATGGAGCACGTGGAGCGCACGGGCGTGCACTCCGGCGACTCGATAAGCGTCTACCCGCCCTACAACCTCAGCGACAAGGTGAAGGCGACGATACTCGACTACACCCGCCGCCTCGGCCTGGCCATAGGCATCGTCGGCCTCTACAACATCCAGTTCATCGTGGACAAGAACGACGACGTGTATATCATCGAGGTCAACCCGCGCTCGAGCCGCACCGTGCCCTTCATATCCAAGGCCACGGGCTGGTCGCTGGCCGACATCGGCACGCTGGCCATGCTGGGCGTGAGCCTGCCCGAGCAGGGCATAACCGAGCTGTGCCCCGCCGACCGCGAGCGCTTCTATGTCAAGGCTCCGGCCTTCAGCTTCTCCAAGCTCTCCGGCCTGGACGCCTACCTCTCCCCGGAGATGAAGTCCACCGGCGAGGCCATAGGCAGCGACAAGACGATAAACCGCGCGCTCTACAAGGCGCTGCAGGCGTCCGGGATGCGCGTGGCCAACTCCGGCACCGTGTTCGTGACCATCGCCGACTGCGACAAGGAGGAGGCTCTGCCGCTCATCCGCCGTTTCTACGACCTCGGCTTCAACATCGAGGCCACCGAGGGCACGGCGAGGTTCCTCAAGAGCCACGGCATCCGCACGCGCGTCAGGCGCAAGATAAGCGAGGGCAGCGAGGAGATACTCGACTCCATCCGCCGCGGCTATGTGAGCTACGTCATCAACACCCGCGACGTCAGCTCGACCAGCAGCCACTCCGACGGCTACGAGATCCGCCGCTGCGCCGTCGAGAACAACGTGAGCATCTTCACCAGCCTGGACACCGTCCGCGTGCTGCTGGACGTGCTCGAGGAGATAACCATTTCGATCTCGACCATAGACTGACATGAACAAAGGCTTATTTACCTTAATTGAAAACGAGGAGCTCGTCCCCGGCTTCCACCGGCTCACCTTCGCCGGGGACGCCTCCGCCGTGACCCGGCCGGGCATGTTCGCCGAGGTCTCGATACCCGGGTACTTCCTCCGCCGCCCGTTTTCGGTGGCGGATGCGGACGGAGACCGCCTGGTGCTGGCCGTGCGCGTGCGCGGCGAGGGCACGGCGGCGCTGACCGCGATGGAGCCGGGCGCCGTGCTGGACATACTCACCGGACTGGGCAACGGCTTTGACCTTGACTGCGCCGGGGAGCGGCCGCTGCTCGTCGGCGGCGGGAGCGGAGTGCCCGCCCTCTACATGGCCTGCCGCGAGCTGGTCGCGCGCGGAGCCAGGCCCGTCGCGGCGCTCGGCTTCAACAGCGCGTCCGAGAGCTTCTATGCGGACGACTTCGCCGCCCTGGGCGCCGAGACGGCGGTGTACACCGGCGACGGCTCGCTGGGTGCAAAGGGCGTCGTGACGGACGCGCTGAGGGACTTTGACTACAGCTACGTCTACGCCTGCGGCGGCATACCGATGCTGAAGATAGTCGACGTCTCGGCAAATACCGGCGCGCAGTTCTCGCTGGAGGCGCGCATGGGCTGCGGCTTCGGCGCCTGCATGGGCTGCACTGTGGAGACGCAGGACGGGCCGAAGCGCGTCTGCAAGGACGGGCCGGTATTCAGAAAGGGGGAGCTGCTGTGGTAAGCACTGCCGTCACGCTCTGCGGCGAGCGCATAGCAAACCCGATAATCCCGGCGAGCGGCACCTTCGGCTACGGCTATGAGTTCGCCGACATCTACGACATAAACTGCCTCGGCTCCCTGACCATCAAGGGCACCACGGCCTATCCGCGCTTTGGGAACCCCACGCCGCGCATCGCCGACGCGCCGGCCGGTATGCTCAACAGCGTGGGGCTGCAAAACCCCGGCGTGGAGGACGTGATACACTCCGAGCTGCCCAGGCTCGCGCGCGTGTTCGACAAGCGCGTCGTGGCCAACGTCTGCGGCTTCTCCGTCGGCGAGTACGTCGCCGTGGCGGAGCGTTTCGACGACTGCGACCAGGTGGGCTGGATAGAGCTGAACATAAGCTGCCCCAACGTACACGGCGGCGGCATGGGCTTCGGCACGACCACGGAGGGCGCGGCCATAGTGACGCGCGAGGTCAGGCGCGCGGTGAAAAAGCCCGTCATAGTCAAGCTCACGCCCAATGTCACGGACATAGTGTCCATCGCCCGCGCCTGCGAGGACGCCGGGGCGGACGGCCTGTCCCTGATAAACACTGTGCTGGCCATGCGCATAGACCCCGCGACGCGCCGGCCCGTGCTGGCCAACGTGACCGGCGGCCTCTCCGGCGCGGCCGTGTTCCCGCTGGCCGTGCGCATGGTCTGGCAGGTGTTCGAGGCCGTGAGCATACCGATAATAGGCATGGGCGGCGTGCGCAGCGCGCGCGACGTCATAGAGCTGATGCTCGCCGGGGCGACCGCCGTCGGAGTCGGCGCGGCCAACCTGGTTAACCCCTACGCCGCCAGGGACATAATAGACGCCCTGCCGGCGGAGATGGAGAAGTACGGAATAAACAATCTGGCGGATATAATAGGAGGAGCACACAATGGGTAAAGATGTGATAGTGGCCTGCGACATGCCCGACAGGGCGAGCGTCATGGCCTTCCTGGACCGCTTCGGCGACGAGCGGCCTTACGTTAAGATAGGCATGGAGCTGTTCTACGCCGCGGGGCCGGACATCGTGCGCGAGATCAAGGCGCGCGGACATAAGATCTTCCTCGACCTCAAGCTCTGCGACATCCCCAACACCGTGCGCGGAGCCATGCGCTCGCTCAGGGCGCTGGACGTGGACATCATCAACCTCCACGCCTTCGGCGGCGCGGACATGATGCGCGCCGCGATCGAGGGCCTGACCGACGAGAACGGCCGGCGCCACACCAAGCTCATCGCCGTGACCATCCTCACCTCCACCGGCGAGGACGTGCTGCACGAGCAGCTGCTGATAGACCGCCCGCTCGCCGAGACGTGCATCTCCTATGCGCGCAACGCGCTCGGCGCCGGCCTGGACGGCGTGGTCTGCTCGCCGCTGGAGTCCCCGGTGATACACGAGCACTGCGGCGCCGGCTTCCTCACTGTCACGCCCGGCGTGCGCTTCGCCGGCGGCGACAAGGGCGACCAGGTGCGCGTCACGACGCCGGAGCGCGCCCGTGAGCTGGGCAGCGACTACATCGTCGTAGGCCGCCCGATAACCGCCGCGGACGACCCCGTGGCTGCCTGGAGGCGCTGCCGCGCCGAGTTCCTGGGAGGTGAGGCGTAATGGATAAGTTCGACGTCTCCCGCGCCCTGCTGAGCATAGGCGCCGTGTTCCTCAGACCCGACGAGCCCTTCACCTGGGCCAGCGGCATAAAAAGCCCCATCTACTGCGACAACCGCCTCATCCTCACCGCGCCCGAGGTGCGCGCCAACGTCGAGGCCGCGCTTGCGGACATGATAGCGCGCGAGTTCCCGGAGGCGGAGGCGCTCATGGGCACCGCCACGGCGGGTATCGCCCACGCGGCGATAGCGGCGCACATCCTCGGCCTGCCGATGGGCTACGTGCGCTCCGGCAATAAAGACCACGGCCGCCAGAACCGCATCGAGGGCAAACTCGTACCGGGCGAGAAGGTCGTGGTGGTCGAGGACCTCATCTCCACCGGCGGCAGCGCGCTGGAGGCCGTGGAGGCTCTGCGCGAGGCCGGAGCCGAGGTGCTGGGCATAGCCGCGCTGTTCACCTACGGCATGGCAAAGGGCAAAGCCCGCATGGCCGAGCACAACGTGCGCGCCGTGTGCCTGACGAACTTTGACGAGGTCGTCGCCGCCGCGGCGGAGGACGGAGCCTTCCCGGCGAGCTATGTGCCCGCGCTGACGGCCTTCCGCGACAACCCCGACGACGCGAGCTGGATGGAGGCGCTCAAATGAGGCACCTCATAGACATACGCGACCTCACGCACGGGGAGATACTCTCCCTGCTCGACCTCGCGGACAACATATACGAGCACCCGGAGGATTACCGCGAGGTGTGCCGCTACAAGAAGCTGGCCACGCTGTTCTTCGAGCCTTCGACCCGTACGCGGCTGAGCTTTGAGGCCGCGATGATGGAGCTGGGCGGCAAGGTGCTGGGCTTCTCCGAGGCGGCCAGCTCCTCCGCCAGCAAGGGCGAGAGCGTGGCCGACACCGTGCGCGTCGTGGGCTGCTACGCGGACATCATCGCCATGCGCCACCCCAAGGAGGGCGCGCCCCTGGCCGCGTCGCTGCACTCCACCGTGCCTATAATCAACGCCGGAGACGGCGGGCACAACCACCCCACGCAGACGCTGACCGACCTCATGACCATCCGCCGCGAGAAGGGCGCGCTGGACAACTTCACCATCGGCCTGTGCGGCGACCTCAAGTTCGGCCGCACCGTGCACTCGCTCATCGCCGCGCTCTCCAGGTGCGAGGGCGTGAAGTTCGTGTGCATCTCCCCCGAGGAGCTGCGCCTGCCCGGCTACGTCAAGCAGGACGTGCTGGCCAGGAGCGGCTGCGAGTTCACCGAGGCTCGCGACCTGGCCGAGGTGCTCGGCGAGCTGGACGTGCTGTACATGACCCGCGTGCAGCGCGAGCGCTTCTTCAACGAGGAGGACTACCTCAGGCTGAAGGACTGCTACATCCTCACGCCGGACAAGCTCGCCGGCGCCAAGAGCGACCTCGCCATACTCCACCCGCTGCCGCGCGTGAACGAGATCGACACCGCCATAGACAGCGACCCGCGCGCGTGCTACTTCCGCCAGGCGCTCTACGGCAAGTTCGTGCGCATGGCGCTCATCCTCAAGCTGCTGGAGGTGTGACCGTGAACATAGACTCCATCAAAAACGGCCTTGTCATAGACCACATCCGCGCCGGCGGAGCCATGGAGCTCTACCGCCTGCTGCGCCTGGGCGACCTGGACTGCACCGTCGCCATAATCAAAAACGCCCCCAGCGAGAAGATGGGGCGCAAGGACATCATAAAGATAGACAGCCCCGAGGACATAGACCTCGGCGTCATCGGCTTCGTCGACCCGGACGCGACCATCAACGTTATACGCGACGGCGTGCTGGTGGAAAAGCGCCACTTCACGCTGCCGGAGCGCATAGTCAACGTCCTCAAGTGCCGCAACCCCAGGTGCATCACCACCGTGGAGCCGGGGCTTGACCAGGTCTTCTTCCTCTCCGACCGCGAGAGCCACACCTACCGCTGCCTCTACTGCGAAGCCCGCGCAGAGTGAGCGGCCGGGAAAACGCAAAGAGCAAAAGAACCAGTCGAAAGACTGGTTCTTTTGCTTGCCTGAGGGCTGCGCCAAATACCTTTGAGGCTCGCGCTAGGCTCCGGACAGCTCCGTGCCGGGGTAGTAGTGGGCGAGGATATCTGCGTACCCGGCGCCGTCCCCGGCCATGACGTTGGCGCCGTACTGGCTCATGCCCACGCCGTGGCCGTAGCCGGTGACGGTGAACAGGAAGCCCTCGTCAGTGCGGTCGAGCGTAAAGGCCGTGCTGCGCAGGTCAAAGAGCGTGCGCATCTCCGTGCCGGGGATGAGCGTGCCGCCCACGTCCACCGTCTCCACGCGGCCGCTCCCGTCGCGAGTGACCGCGCCGAGCCAGAACGCGCTCTCGCCGCTGAGCTGTATGTCCGGGTAGGCGCTGTGTATCGTCTCGGCGAACTCGGCCTCGGACACGGTGACGCTGGTGACGTAGTTGGGCACGTCCTCCGCCGTCTCGGGGGAGTCCACGCTCACCAGGTAAGGGCGCGCCGACCAGACCTCGGCGGCGTCCTCGGTCATGCCCGCGCTGGAGGAGTGGAACAGCGCCTCTATCGGCTTGCCCTCGTAGGCCAGGTACTGCCCGTCGGTGGAGCGGACGGCGTCGAGTATCTTGGCGTAGTTTGCGTCGTAGGCATCGCCCCAGTTTGAGCGCATCTGCTCTGCCGTGAGGTGCGCCTTGCAACAGGCGGGGTCGTCGCAGACGGCGGCGTCCGGGTGCGCGGACTTGGGCGAGGCCGTGAGGTGGAGGATGTACGTGCGCGCGGCGACGGCCTGTGCCTTTAGCGCCTCCGGCTCGAAGCTCGCGGGCATCTCCCCGGCGACGGCTCCGGGCAGCCAATCGGCCATCGTCGTCTCCACGGCCTCGCCGCCGCTGAGCGCCGTGAAGCGTATGTCCCCGTCCTCGCCGGCGTATTGCGCGCCGACGGAGGGCGTGACGTCCGCCGTGTCCTCCGGCGATACGAGCAGCAGCGGGATCGCAAGCGCCAGCGCGAGGCACAGCAGCGCGGCGGCGAATACAGTTCTCACGTTGTGACCTCCTTTTTCTGTTGACTAGAGCCCCGTAGAGGTATAAAATGTTATGACAGCGCCGCTTTGAGCGGCCTTGTAAAATTCTATTTGGACGGGTTTGACCATATGCGTAAATACGCGCTTACACTTACTTGCACGACCTGTGTGTTCGGCGCCTTCGGGATATTCTGCCGCTGGATACAGGGCATGTCCGCCTTTGAGGAGAACGGCCTATACAAAACGGGCAGCGTCTGGGGCATAATACTCATACTCATGTACATAGCCGCTGCGGCGACGCTCATAGGCTTCGCGGTGTTTTTCAAGAAAAAGCTCGGCCTGGCCTCTCCGCCGGAGTACGGCCTCGCCACGGCGGGGAACCGCCGCTGGGCGCTGATCATCGCGCTGGTTATGACTCTCGCCATGGTCGGCGGCAGCGTCATGCTGCTGGTGACGGCGGATGAGGAGCAGTTTTCCGACATGCTGCGCATGCTGGCTCTGCTGGGCATCTTCGCCGCGGCGGGCTTCATGGGTCTCGCCGCCAGCAGCGGCAAGCCCTCGCCCAAGGGCAGCGCGCTGGAGGCCGGGCTCTGCCTCGCCGCCGCACTGCCTGTGGCCTTCTGCTGCTTCTGGCTGGTGGTCAGCTACCGCCAGGACGCCGCGACCAGCGTGGTGTGGAAGTACGCCCCCGAGATAATCTCGCTGGCCGTCACCTTGCTCGCGTTCTACTACGTCGCGGGTCACGCCTACGGGCGCCCGAGACCCTTCGCGGCCATCTTCTTCTGCGAGTTCGGCGCGTTCTGCTGCTTTGTGACCTTGCCGGACGAGCGGCTGTTCGCCCTGCAAATCATGTTTTTCGCTACGGCGGTCATGCAGCTTTACGTGGGTCTGCTCATGACGGTGAACCTGCGCCCCGCCGGAGAGATAGACGCGCGCTTCCCGGGCGCGCTCGAGGCTGAGGGACTGGCCGAGCCGGAGGAGAACGCCGGGGAGAGCTCCGAGCCGGAGCTGGAGGACATGGGCTCCGACGAGGGCGGCGAGGAGAAGTTTGTCGAGGTCACCGAGGAGTATCTCGGCTCCGATGACTCGGAAAACGCCGAAAACACGGCCGGAGAAGACGCCGGACAAAAGAAATAGGTTGACAGCCCGGGCAACAATATTATATAATTACCCTCTGCCGGACATCGGCGGAGGGTATTTGCGTCCGTTTAGCGCCCCGAACTTCGGCGGCGCGCCCGAAGGAGCCCGCCTCGGGGCGGGAGACGAGCGTAAATGCTTTTTCAAGTCAACTACGGCGGTGCACGCACCGCTTGTTGAGTAATAAACCGAAAGGATGATTTCAATGGTTCGCACGTATCAGCCCAAGAAGCGCCAGCGCAAGAAGGAGCACGGCTTCCGCAAGCGCATGGCCACCCGTAACGGCCGCAAGGTTCTCGCCCGCCGCAGAGCCAAAGGCAGAGCCAAGCTCTCCTACTGAGTAAGGCTGCGGACAAGTCCGCGCAAGCAAAGAAGGCAGCGCTTGGAGTTCACAGTCCCGCTTAAAATGAACTACGATTTCCGTCGCGCCTACCGTAGGGGAAGGAGCGCGGCGGAGCCTTGCCTTGTTGTCTATGCAAGGCGCAACAATACGGCGGAAAACCGCGTGGGCTTCACCGTGTCGGCCAAGCTCGGCCACGCGGTGGTGCGCAACCGCGTCCGCCGCCGCCTGCGTGAGATATACAGGCTGAACGAGCATCTGTTCCGCCCCGGCTTCGACATAGTCGTCGTGGCCAGGCACAGGAGCGTTTCTGCTGAGTACCGGCGCCTGGAGCGCGAATTCCTGCGCGCCTGCGCCGGTCTTGCGCTTATAAAGGAGGCGCATACGAGTTGAAAAGGCTCATGATGGCGCTCATTCGTTTCTACCGCAAGAACATCTCTCCCCTGACTCCGCCCTGCTGCCGGTTCATACCAACCTGCTCGGAATACGCGCTCGAGGCCATAGAGAAATACGGCGCCGTCAAGGGCGGCTGGCTGGCGGTCAAGCGCCTGTCGCGCTGCCACCCGCTGCACTTTGGCGAGCACGAGTTCTACGACCCCGTGCCATAATAGCCGCGCGCACCGCCCGGACGCGAGTTCGGGACAACTCACCGAGGAGCTAAAAAACAATGCTTGATGCTATAGCAACACCTTTTGGCTGGCTGATGATGCGGCTCTATGAGCTGACGGACAACTTCGGCTGGGCCATAATCCTGTTTGCCATCGTCGTCGCGCTTGTGCTTCTGCCGTTCATGGCCAAGAGCAAAAAGAGCATGATGCGCATGACCAGGCTGCAGCCGCGCATGATGGAGCTGCAGAAGAAGCACGAGGGCAACCCGCAAAAGCTCAACGAGGAGATGGCACGCCTCTACCGCGAGAACAAGGTCAGCCCCATGGGCGGCTGCCTGTGGAGCCTGCTGCCGCTGTTCATCATGATCGCGCTCTACCGCGCCGTCGTCAAGCCGCTCACCATAATGATGGGCATACCCGACGACATGCTGCAGCAGGGCGGAGCCATATATGAGCAGCTCCAGAACCTGGGCTATTCGCTCAGCAACTACACGAGCTCCGCAAACAGCTTCTATGAGCAGATTTATCAGGCGAAGTTCATAACCGAGAACTGGGACGCCTTCCGCGGCATTTCTGACAACCTCGTCCAGATGAACTTCAACTTCGTCGGCCTGGATCTCTCCGTCACGCCCGACTGGCATTTCTGGAGCTTTGACCTCTCCGCCGGCGCCTGGCCGGTCATCGGTCTGTTCATCATGCCGCTGATATCCACCGGACTGAACTACCTGTCCATGTTCATCAGCCGCAAGCTCCAGCCCAGCGTCGGCACCACCCAGCAGCAGCAGGCCAGCGCCTCCAGCATGAAGACCATGATGATAATCATGCCTCTCATGAGCTTGTGGATAGGCTACGTTATGCCGGCCGCGCTCTGCGTCTACTGGATAATGAACAGCCTCACCGGCATAATCCGCGAGGTGGGACTCACTCTGCTCTATCGCAAGCAGATGGCGAAGGAGGACGAGGAGTTCTACACCAAGGAGAGAGCCAGAGAGGAGGAGCTGGAGCGGAAACGCCAGGAGACGGAGCGTCTGCGCGCCATGAACGCGACCACCGTCAACAAGAACACCAGCAAGAAAAAACAACAGGCTCAGGCTGCACAGTCCGCCGCCGAGCGCCGCGCCGCCGCCGAGAGGGCGGAGCGCGCCGCGCGCCGCGAGCGTTTGGGCATCACGGAGCAGGAGAAGCCGGCTTCCCAGGTCGGCAACCGCCGCTTCGCGCGCGGCCGCGCCTATGTTGAGGATCGCTACGAGAACCCCGAGGAGGCCGAGGAGGCCACGCTGGCCGCCGCGGAGGCGAGCGAGGGCGTGGACGCCATCGACCCCGACGCCGCCGACGACGTCGCGCCGGAGCTCGTGGACGAGCCCATTGATGAGGCTCCCGCGGAAGAAAACGGGGAGCAGCAGGAGAATGTGAAATGATTAAATACCTTGAAAAATCCGGGAAGACCGAGGACGAGGCTCTGGCCGCCGCTCTCGCAGAGCTGGGTCTGGAGCGTGACGACGTCTCCGTCGAGATAGTCGAGCGCGCCAAGAGCGGCTTCCTCGGCATAGGCGCCTCCCCCGCGGTCATTCGCGTGCAGTACGAGGTCGCCGACGAGGCTCCGGCGGTCGAAGAAGCCCCGGCCGAGGCCGAGGTGCGCGCCGAGAGCGCCGAGACGCGCCCTGAGAGCCCCGCCGAGGCCGCTCCGGCCGAATATGAGCCCAAGTACACCGAGGGCGTCAAGGCCGCCACGGAGAGCTTTCTGCACGGCCTGCTTGAGCGCATGGGCGTCAAGGCCGAGATAACGATACGCGACCGCGACAACGGCGGACTGCTTGTCGAGCTGGCCGGACCGGGCATGGGTGCGGTCATCGGCCGCCGCGGCGAGACCCTCGATGCCATACAGCACCTGACCAACTACGCCGTGAACCGCGGCAGCGAAAAGCGCTGCCACATCAGCGTCGACGCCGAGAGCTACCGCGCCAAGCGCGAGGAGAGCCTTGTGCGCCTGGCCGAGAAGATGGCCGCCAAGGTGGTCAAGTACAAGCGCTCGATGGCTCTCGAGCCGATGAACTCCTACGAGCGCCACGTCATACACACCGCCCTCCAGAACTACGAGGGCGTGTCCACCAGCTCCACGGGCACCGAGCCCAACCGCCGCGTTGTCGTCTCCTACGAGCGCACGGCGAAGCAGCCGGACAACCGCCCGCAGAGCCGTGAGTGGAGCTGATTGGAGGTTAGACCATTGTTTGAAACCGTCAGAAAGGTTCTGGCCGAGCAGCTCGAGGTAGACCCCGCCATGATAACGATGGAGACGGACATCATCGACGACCTCGGCGCAGACTCTCTCGACCTGGTCGAGCTGGTCATGAGCCTTGAGGAGCACTATGACATCGTCCTCACCGACGACAAGACCGCCAACGTCCGCACGGTCGGACAGGTGGTAAACATGCTCGAGCAGTTCGCGTAAACCAACGAAATAACTCCGCCGGTCATTGACCGGCGGAGTTTGAGACTGTCAAAAAAGGCCCTCGACGGCCTTTTTTTGACAATAAAGTCCCCCGGCCGCGAGCGGCCGATGGGGACCGGCGCTGCGCTTCGCGCCTCGGTTGTCCGCCAAAGGCGGACAATTCGACACTGCGCTCCGCGAAATGTATTTTCGGCGACGTACACGCCGCCGCCGAAAATGATTGCAGTCCCTTTCGCGCCCATAGGGCGCGAAACTCTGCGAGGCTTTTTCGACAAGCTGAAACTCCGCCGGTCATTGACCGGCGGAGTTTTTATTTCCCGCGCTTTTCTCGCGCTGCGACTGGGTTTCGAGCGATTGCGCGCGCCGCGGGGCGGTATAATCAGGGCAAACGACGCAAAAGGGAGGAGAGCGCGTGCAATCCATACTTACGAGACCGCGGCTGGGCAGGGCGGGCATAGTCCAGCTGCCGGTCAACGAGATAGACCCCAACCCCAACCAGCCTAGAAAGCTGTTCGACGACTCTCAGCTCGCCGAGCTGTCCGCGAGCATAGCGGAGTACGGCGTTATCTCCCCGCTGACCGTGCGGCTGCACTTCGGCCGCTACGAGCTGGTGGCCGGGGAGCGGCGGCTGCGCGCGGCGCGCATGGCCGGGCTGAAGAAGGTGCCGTGCATAGTCCTGGACGTGAACATGGAGGAGTCCAGCATGCTGGCGATGGTGGAGAACCTGCAGCGGCAGGACCTGGACTTCCTGGAGGAGGCGCGGGGAATAGCCAACCTGATGCGCATGTACGGGCTGAGCCAGGAGGAGTGCGCCCGGCGGCTGGGGCGCAGCCAGTCCTCGGTGGCGAACAAGCTGCGGCTGCTCAAGCTGCCCGACGACGTGCTGGCGGCGCTGCGGGACAACGGCCTGACCGAGCGCCACGGCCGCGCGCTGCTGCGCCTGCCGGACGCGGAGAGCCGGCGCGCCGCGCTCGCCCACATAGTGCAGGAGGGGCTGAACGTGGCGCAGACGGACAGGTACGTCGACTCCCTGCTCGCGCCGGAGGAGGACGCTCCGAAGCCCGGGCGCAAGCGCTCGTTCATACTCAAGGACGTGCGCGTGTTCCTCAACTCGCTGACGCACAGCCTGGACGTGATGAAAAAGGGCGGCATAGACGCCGGCTTCAAAAAAGAGGAGACAGACGACGAGCTTATCGTGACCATATCCATACCCAAAAAGCGCCCGGCCGGGGGATGACATGGCTCATTTCGCGTAAGACGGGAAAAATTATTGCCGCCAAAGGTCTCGCAGACCTTTGGCGGCAAACACAAGAGGATGGAAGGGGTGTTATTTGCTTTTTACTGTCTTGGCGCCGTGGCAGGCGCTGCACGCGCCGCAGGAGCCGCAGCTTCCTCCGCAGGAGCAGCCGTCCTTGCCCTGCCGTTTGTCGCGGATCATCTTGCGGATGACCAGTACGACGACGGCGAGGAGCACAAGCGCCACTATTATTGTCGCCAGGTTGGCTGCCAGCCACTCAAACATTGACGGCCGCCCTCCTGTCGGAAGTGAGGCGCTCGCCGTACTCGCCGTACCTGTTCTTGCGGACGAGCAGGTAGATCATGGCCGCGAGGACCACGAAGGCCACGACGGTCCAGACTCCGAAGCCGACGTCGCCGGTGATGAGCCCGCCGATCTGGTAGATCATCAGGCTGACGCAGTAGGCGAAGCCGCACATGTAGCCGATGGCGGCGAGGGTCCACTTGGGGCTGTTCATCTCGCGCTTGATGGCGCCCATGGCCGCGAAGCAGGGGGCGCACAGCAGGTTGAAGACCATGAAGCTGTAGCCGGCAATGGGGGCGTAGCTGGACTGGAGGATGCCCCAGATCTCCTCGCCGTTCTCGCTGGCCTCGGCTACGCCGTAGCAGATGGCCATGATGGTGACGAGGTTCTCCTTGGCGACCAGGCCGCCGACGACGCCGACCGTGGCCTGCCAGGTGCCGAAGCCGAGCGGGATGAAGATGAACGCGACCGCGCTGCCGACGGCGGCGAGCAGGGAGTCGTTGTTGTCCTCGACCATGCCGAAGCCGTTCTCGGTGACGCCGAAGGCCTGCAGGAACCAGATGAGAATGGAGCTGAGCAGGATGACGGTGCCGGCGCGCTTGATGAAGCTCCAGCCGCGCTCCCAGGTGGCGCGCAGGACATTGCTGGCGGCCGGGGCGTGGTAGGCGGGCAGCTCCATGACGAAGGGGGCCGCCTCGCCGGCGAAGGCCCTGAGCTTCTTGAGGATGATGCCTGAGATGATGATGGCCGCGACGCCGACGAAGTAGGCGCTCGTGGCGACCCACCAGCCGTCGTCAAAGAACGCGCCGGCGATCATGCCGATAATGGGCAGCTTGGCCCCGCAGGGGATGAAGCAGGTGGTCATGACGGTCATGCGCCTGTCGCGCTCGTTCTCTATGGTGCGGCTGGCCATGACGGCGGGGACGCCGCAGCCGGAGCCGATGAGCATGGGGATGAAGCTCTTGCCGGAGAGGCCGAACTTGCGGAAGATGCGGTCCATGATGAAGGCGATGCGCGCCATGTAGCCGATGTCCTCGAGGATGGAGAGCATCAGGAACAGCAGCAGCATCTGCGGCACAAAGCCGATGACCGCGCCGACGCCGGCTATGATGCCGTCGCAGACGAGTCCGACCAGCCAGTCGGCCACGTTGCCCTCCATGAGGCCGCGCGCGCCCTCGACCGCCCACTCGCTGACGAGCACGTCGTTCGTCCAGTCGGTGAGGAAGGTGCCGAGCGGCCCCATGGCTATCCAGTACACCGCCGCCATCACTACGACAAAGATGGGCAGAGCCGCGATGCGGTTGGTGACGACGCGGTCAATGTGATCCGAGGCGCTCATCTTGAGACCCTTCTGCTTCTTTTTGACCGCGGAGCCGACCACGCGGGCGATGTAGGCGTAGCGCTGGTTGGTGATGATGCTCTCGCTGTCGTCGTCGAGCTCACGCTCGCAGTCTTCGATGTGCTGCTCGATGTGCTTCATCAGCCCGGCGTCCAGGTTGAGCTCGGCCGCGACCTTCTCGTCGCGCTCGAAAAGCTTGATGGCGTACCAGCGCAGGAAGCCGGCGTCGACCTTACCCTCGATGCTCTCCTCTATGTGGGCGATGGCGTGCTCCACGCTGCCCTCGAAGACGCTGGGGATGCTGCCGGGCTTGTGAGCCGCGGCCAGCTGGGCGGCGCGCCTGGCCACCTCCACGCTGCCCTCGCCCTTGAGCGCGCTGGTGACCATGACCTCGCAGCCGAGCGCGGCGGCGAGCCTCTTGACGTCGATCGCGTCGCCGTTCTTGCGGACTATGTCTATCATGTTCACGGCCACGACCGTGGGGATGCCCAGCTCCAGCAGCTGGGTGGTGAGGTAGAGGTTGCGCTCTATGTTCGTGCCGTCGACGATGTTGATTATCGCGTCCGGCTTCTCGCCCACGAGGTAGTTTCTCGCGACGACCTCCTCAAGCGTGTAGGGGCTGAGGGAATAGATGCCGGGCAGGTCCTGGATTATGACGTCCTTGCTGCCCTTGAGCGTGCCCTCTTTCTTTTCGACGGTGACGCCCGGCCAGTTGCCGACACGCTGGTTGGAGCCGGTCAGGGCGTTGAACATCGTAGTTTTGCCGCTGTTAGGATTGCCCGCGAGGGCAATTTTAACTTCCATACTTTTCACTCCTCTTAATTAGACGCTTCTAACTCTCGGGTATAAAAATTACGCCAGCTCTATCATCTCGGCGTCCGCCTTGCGGATGCTCAGCTCATAGCCGCGTATGGTGACCTCGAGCGGGTCGCCCAGAGGCGCGACCTTGCGGACATAGATCTCCGTGCCCTTGGTGACGCCCATGTCCATGATGCGGCGCTTGAGCGCGCCTGCGCCGTTGATGCGTGCGACAGTGACGGTGTCGCCGACCTTTACGTCCTTGAGTGTTTTCACATGACTACCCCCTAACCGTTGACCATGATTCTCGTGCACAGAGCCCTGTCCAGGGCTATGCGGCTGTCCTTCACCTGGAGGATGAGGTTCCCGCCGAGGGAGTTCATGACGGTGACTTCCTCCCCGACTACAAGCCCCAGCTCGGCGAGGTGCCGGCGAACCTCGTCCTTTCCGGTGATTTTTGCTATGATCTGGGTCGTTCCTGCGCCGGCCATTGAAAGCGGAAGCATAGGCTTTCCTCCTGTAAGGCTGTAGAGGTTAGATAACTCTAACCACGTTTTGAAGTTTAATACTTTCGGTCTGATTTGTCAATAGTCAAGACTAACTTTCTTGAAAATGTGCGTTCCGGACACATAGCCGGCGTTTGACCGGTAATAATGACCAAAGTTCAACAGCCCAAAAACAACATGTTCAACAAATCGTATGTAGCGGCTGCGATTTCGATTGACTTTTTTGACAAGAGAGACTAAAGTTTAATTACCGAGACGCCGGAAACGTTACCGGGAACGTTTTCAAGCCGCGCAGAGAGGGGTGGAGCCGCGTGACTATCAAAGACATCGCGAGGCTCTGCGGAGTCTCCGTGAGCACGGTTTCGCGCGTGCTCAACGACAGGCCGGACGTCAGTCCGGCGGTGCGCGAGGCGGTGCTTGAGGCCGTGAGGGCGAGCAACTATGTGCCGAACAACTCGGCGCGCGCGCTGGTCAAAACCAGCTCGGACGCCATCGGACTCGTGGTTCGCGGCGTGTCGAACCCGTTTTATTCCGACATTATAAAGGCGATAGGCCGGGAGGTGGACGCCGCCGGCTTCACGATGGTCATGCAGCAGATAGCCGCCAACGAGGACGAGATCGTGCGCGGCGCGCTGATGGAGCGCGAGAAGAAGCTCCGGGGACTCATCTTCCTGGGCGGGCGCTGGGACTACTCCCCGGCCGACCTGGGGAGCATAACGGTGCCCTTCGTCTGCTGCTCATATACAAACAGCTTCGGCTCTCTGGACAGGACAAGCTACTCCTCCGTGACGATAGAGGACGGCCTCGCGGCCGGGAGAGCCGTGCGGGAGCTGGTGGCGCTCGGGCACCGGCGCATAGCCTGCCTGGTGGCCGAGACGGATGACCGCTCTATAAGCGAGCTGCGCTACCGCGGATACATGCGCGCGCTGCAGGAGGCGGGGATAGAGCCGGACGAGGCGCTGGTGGCGCGCGCGGGCTCCTTCTCGATGGCGGACGCCTACGACGCCACGGCGAGACTGGTGAAGTCCGGCGCGGACTTCACGGCCATGTTCATAATCGCGGACGCAATGGCCATCGCGGCCATCAAAGCCCTGGAGGACTGCGGGCGCAGCGTCCCGGGCGACTGCTCCGTGATAGCGATCGACGGGCTGACGCTCTCTGAGTACGTGCGTCCCACGCTGACCACGTTCCGCCAGCCGATGGAGCGGCTGGGCGAGGAGAGCGTGAGGATACTCCTCGACGTCATATCCGGCAGCAGCGGACACAGGCACGTGGTGGTGGAGCCGGAGCTCCGCCCGGGCGCGTCGGTGGCGCCGCCGAAATAACTCGAACCCAATACCGAAAAACAGCCATGGCTGTTTTGTGCTTCGCAAGGAGCGAAGCACAACAATGCGTTTTTTACGGCAGAGAAAAGGCCGTGAAAATAAAACTTTGACAGGAGATGTAAAAGAATGAAGAAGTTTCTTGCTCTGCTTCTCGCACTCGTGATGGTATTCGCGCTTGCGGCCTGCGGCACTGACGACCCGGGCACCGCGACCACCGATCCTCAGGGAAGCACCGCGCCCGACGACAATGTCTCCACCGAGGGAGCCAGCGTCTATTATCTGAACTTCAAGCCCGAGCAGGAGAAGCAGTGGCTGGAGCTCGCCGAGATCTACACCGAGGAGACCGGCGTCCCCGTCAAGGTCGTCACCGCCGCCTCCGGTACCTATGAGACCATGCTGACCAGCGAGATGGCCAAGGAAGAGGCTCCGACCCTGTTCCAGGTCAACGGTCCCGTCGGCCTCAACAACTGGAAGACCTACTGCTACGACCTCTCCGGCAGCGACTTCTACGGCGAGCTGACCAGCGACGACTACGCCCTCAAGGAGGGCGACGAGGTCCTCGGCGTGGCCTACGTGATTGAGTCCTACGGCATCATCGTCAACAAGACCCTGCTCGAGCAGGCCGGCTATGCCGTCGAGGACATCAACTCCTTCGCCAAGCTGAAGGAAGTCGCCGAGGACATCACCGCCCGCAAGGACGAGCTGGGCTTCTCCGCCTTCACCTCCGCCGGCATGGAGGGCAGCTCCGACTGGCGCTTCAAGACCCACCTCGCCAACCTGCCGATTTACTTCGAGTATCTGGATGACGGCATTTCCTCCACCGACGCCATCAAGGGGACCTACCTTGACAACTACCGCGCCATCTGGGATCTCTACATCAACAACGCCACCTGCGACCCGAGCGAGCTCACCATGAAGACCGCCACCGACGCCGTCAACGAGTTCGTCGGCGGCCAGGCCGTGTTCTATCAGAACGGCTCCTGGGAGTTCGCCAACGTCACCGGCGAGGGCAAGCTCTCCGCCGACGAGGTCACCATGATCCCCATCTACTTCGGCGTGGGCGACGAGGCCAACCAGGGCCTCTGCACCGGCTCCGAGAACTACTGGTGCGTCAATAAGAACGCCAGCGAGGAGGACATCCAGGCCACCCTCGACTTCATGTACTGGTGCGTCACCGATGAGACCGCCCTGACCGCCATCACCGGCGGCGAGGGCGCCATGCCCAGCGGTGAGGCCGGCATGGGCTTCGCCATCCCCTTCAAGGCCGCGCCCGAGAGCCAGAACCTCTTCGTCAAGCTCGACGCCGAGATGACCGCCGAGGGCAAGACCCCCGTCAGCTGGAACTTCACCACTATGCCTTCTGAGGAGTGGAAGAACAAGCTCGGCTCCATGCTCTCCGCTTACGCCGCCAACCAGACCGACGAGAACTGGGACGCCGTCATCTCCGCCTTCGTTGACAACTGGGCTGCCGAGTACGCCCTGGCCAACGGCTGAGTTACATAGGCTTTAATTAGAAAGCAAGAGCTTTCCGGGGCCGCCGGAGATTCCGGCGGCCCCGTTTTAAGCCCGCCGGCGCTGCCCGGGCGAAGCGCGCACCCGGCGCAGGGCGCGATTGGCCCGGACGGCGCACAATGCTATAAGAGGGGATGAATAATGGAAAAAGCAATCAAAAAGTGGTGGCCGGTGTTTGTCCTGCCCACGCTGGCGGCATTCATCATCGGCTTCATCATACCGTTCATACAGGGCGTGTACCTCTCGCTCTGCCAGTTCATGACGATAAAGGACGCGACCTTTATCGGCTTTCAGAACTTCACGAAAGCCTTCGCGGACAGCACCTTTACCCACGCGTTCTGGTATAACTGCGCCTTCGTCGTGGTCAGCACAATCGCGATAAACGTCGGCGGCCTCGCCGTCGCGCTCATACTCACGAAGGCCATACGCGGCACGAACGCCTTCCGCACCGTGTTCTTCATGCCGAACCTCATAGGCGGCATCGTCCTCGGCTACATCTGGCAGATCCTGCTCAACTGCGCCCTCGCGCTCCTGGAAAAGCCGCTTCTGCAGCTGGACGCCACGGCGGGCTTCTGGGGCCTCGTCATACTCATGTGCTGGCAGCAGATAGGCTACATGATGATAATCTACATAGCCGGCCTGCAGAGCATACCGGACACGCTCATAGAGGCCGCGGAGATAGACGGCGCCACGCCCTGGCAGACCTTCTGGAAGGTCAAGCTGCCGAACCTCATGCCCAGCATCACGATATGCCTCTTCCTCACGATAACGAACAGCTTCAAGCTCTTCGACCAGAACCTCGCCCTCACGGAAGGCGAGCCGGCGCACGCGAGCGAGCTGCTGGCCTATAACATCTATTACACCTTCTACTCCCGCTCCGGGCCCCAGTGGAAGGGCATAGGCCAGGCGAAGGCCGTCATATTCTGCCTTATCGTCGTCGCCATATCCTTCATCCAGCTCCGCGCTACCCGCAAAAAGGAGGTGCAGCAGTAATGGCAAAGACAGCGAAAGCCACAAACCGTCTCTGGAGTGTGATAATGACCGTTATCTGTGTGCTCTGGATGTACCCGATTTTCATGGCCGTCATGATTTCGCTCAAGCAGCCGACCGCGATAAGCACCTCGACGGCCTTCCAGTTGCCCAACGCGGAGACCTTCGGCGGCTTCGCGAACTACGAAAACGCGATAAACGCCCAGGGTTTCTTCTCCAGCCTCTTTTACAGCGTGCTGATAACCGTGACGAGCGTCTTTGCGATACTTATCTTCTGCAGCATGTTCGCCTGGTACATCACCCGTGTGCACACCCGCTTCACCAAGCTGCTCTACGGCCTTTGCGCCTTCTCCATGGTCGTGCCTTTCCAGATGGTCATGTTCACCCTCTCCAACATGGCGGACACGCTCCACCTGCGCACGCCCTGGACGCTCTGGATAATCTACCTCGGCTTCGGCGCGGGCCTCGCGGTGTTCATGTTCGCGGGCTTCATGAAGACGGTGCCGCTGGAAATTGAGGAGGCCGCCATGATAGACGGCTGCAACCCGCTCCAGACCTACTTCAAGGTCGTCTTCCCGCTGCTGCGGCCCACGATGGTCTCCGTCGCCATACTGGAGGCCATGTGGATATGGAACGACTACCTCCTGCCCACGCTGGTGCTGGACGTGCAGAAGTACAAGACCATACCCATGCTCATACAGTTCTTCAAGGGCAGCTACGGCCGCGTGGAGTGGGGCCCGATGATGGCCTGCATAGTGCTTGCAATCCTGCCCATAGTCGTGCTATACTTGCTCGGCCAGAAGCACATCATAAAGGGCGTCCTCTCGGGCGCCGTCAAGGGGTAATAGTATGCGGAAAAGTGGAATACTGCTGCCAATCTCGTCCCTGCCCAGCCGTTACGGCATAGGCACTCTGGGCGCGGAGGCGTACAAATTCGCCGACTTCCTCGCAGGAGCCGGGCAGAGCGCGTGGCAGATCCTCCCGCTGGGATCCACGAGCTACGGCGACTCACCGTACTCGTCC
This sequence comes from uncultured Eubacteriales bacterium, assembly GCA_900543085.1. Classification (GTDB taxonomy): domain Bacteria; phylum Bacillota; class Clostridia; order Oscillospirales; family Oscillospiraceae; genus Scatomorpha; species Scatomorpha pullicola. The sequence goes on from UQQF01000008.1 coordinate 32,856, forward strand.
TTCTCTGCCAACGCCGGCAACCCGTACTACATCGACCTGGACATGCTCATCGACGACGGCCTGCTTCAGCGCGCCGAGGTCGAGGGCGTCGACTGGGGCGGCGAGCCTATGTACGTCGACTACGGCAAGATATACGAGAGCCGCTTTGAGATCCTGCGCCTCGCCACAGATCGCGGCTGGGAGCGCGACGCGAAAGAGGTCGAGGTATTTGTCGAGGCCAACCGCGGCTGGCTGCCCGACTACGCGCTGTTCATGGCGCTCAAGCGCCGCTTCGGCATGGTCAGCTGGATAGAGTGGCCGGACGAGGACGCGCGTATGCGCGTGCCGGAGGTGCTGGACAAATACCGCGACGAGCTCGCGGACGACATCCGCCTTTTCACTTACGCGCAGTTTCTGTTCTTCAGGCAGTGGGACGCCCTGCGCGAGTACGTGCACTCGCTGGGCATAGAGATAATCGGCGACATCCCCATCTATGTCGCGCTGGACAGCGCCGACGTGTGGAGCGACCCCAAGAGCTTCTTGCTCGACGAGCGCAACATACCCACGGTGGTGGCCGGGGTCCCGCCCGACTACTTCTCCGCCGAGGGTCAGCTCTGGGGCAACCCCATCTACGACTGGGAGCACATGAAGGCCGACGGCTACGGCTGGTGGATACGCCGCATCGAGAACGCCAAGCGCCTCTACGACGTCATACGCATAGACCACTTCCGCGGCTTTGACAGCTACTGGGCGGTGCCCTACGGCGAAAAGACCGCGATAAACGGCGAGTGGCGCACGGGGCCGGGCATAAGCCTGGTCGGAGTGCTGCGCGACTGGTTCCACGACACGCGCTTCATCGCCGAGGACCTGGGCTACCTCACGCCGAGCGTGACGCAGCTGGTGGCCGACTCCGGCTTCCCGGGCATGAAGGTGCTGGAGTTCGCCTTCGACTCGCGCGAGCCGAGCAACTACCTGCCGCACACCTACACGCCCAACTGCGTGTGCTACGTCGGTACGCACGACAACGAGACGGTCATGCAGTGGTGGAAGAAGATCTCCCGCGCCGACGCCTCTTACGCCCGGAATTACCTCGGACTGAACCCGCGCGAGGGCGTGAACTGGGGCATGATACGCGGCGGGATGTCCAGCGTGGCGGAGCTGTTCGTCGCGCAGATGCAGGACTTCCTCGGCCTCGGCGGGGAGGCTCGCACCAACGAGCCGGGCACCGTCGGCGGCAACTGGCGCTGGCGGCTGTGTCCCGGACAGCTCACGGACAAGCTGCGCGATAAGATATACGAGTGCACCAGAATGTACGGCCGCCTGAACCCACAAAGTCCCGAGCCGAAAACACACAAATGACGAGCAATGCCCCCGGAGTTCTCCGGGGGCATTTTTTGACGTTTAACACTCCGCGCGCCCTCTTGCGTGCTGCGTACAAACGTGCTATCATCGCCGCAGAGGTGATTTACCGTGAACCAGAAAGAACGTATGCTCGCGTCCAGGCCGTATTTCTGCGACGACGCGCTGAACGCCGGGCAGGCCGAGTGCCGCGAAAAGCTCGCGCGGCTGCGCGCCGTCTCCGACTTCGACAAGAGCGGCGAGCGCGAGGCGCTTATCCGCGACATTTTCGGCGCGGCGGGCGAAAATCCGCACATAAACTCGCCCTTTTACTGCGATTACGGCAAGAATATATACGTCGGCGACAACTTTTACGCAAATTACAACTGCACGCTGCTGGACGTGGCGCCTATACGCATAGGTGACCGGGTGCTGCTGGCGCCCGGCGTAGTGCTCGCCACGGCCTGCCACCCGCTGGACAGAGCCGAGCGCGCCACCGGCTGGGAGCTGGGCTACCCCATCACGATAGGCGACGACGTCTGGCTGGGCGCGAACGTCATCGTGAACCCCGGCGTGACCATCGGCTCCGGCTCCGTCATCGGCTCGGGCAGCGTGGTCACGCGGGACATACCGCCTAACGTGGTCGCGGCCGGCAACCCCTGCCGCGTGCTGCGCGAGCTGACCGAGGCCGACAGGATGGGCGGCATCCCGCCCGAGGAGGAGTGATCACTCCCAGCGTGAGAAGAACTCCTCGCTGCTCAGCCCGGACGCGCGGTTGAAGCGGCCGAGGCGCATCAGCTCGGCGCGCTCGCCGGAGAGGGCGTTCACGCGTTCTTCGCAGGTGAAGGCGACGGTGTAGCCGCGCCGGTACAGCACCACCATCGCCTCGCCGCAGGCGAAGCCGAACGGGAAGGCGAAGACCGTCGGAGCCTCGCCCGCGGCGCGCTCGATGGACGCCTCGACCTGCGCGAAGTCCGCGTTCAGCGCCGCGGTGTATGCGGTTTTGTCCTCGCCTTTGTTTATCATGCAGCCGCGCCGCGCGCCGGACGCATCGTGCATGTTCTGCGTGTGCGAGGCTATCTCCACGCGCCCGGAGGCGGCGGCCTCGGCCACGGCGTCCCAGCTCATGTAGGCGTAGTTCACGTTGATGTCGCCGCTGGACGTGTACTCGTCGGCGTAGCCGCCCACGACCGCCAGGACGGCGCACATGCCGTACTTCTCCAGCAGCGGCAGGGCGTAGACGAGAAAGCTCAGCTGCGCGTCGTCAAAGGTTATCATCACCGGCCTGTCCGGCAGCTCGCCCTCGCCGCGCGACCAGGCGGTCAGCTCCCGCGCGCTTATCGCCGTGTAGCCGTGTTCGGAGAGGTACTTCAAGTCCGCCTCCAGCGTCTCCGGCGTCACGATATAGTCCCCGGCGCGCGACTTATCGGCGCTGACGTGGTGGTACATGACGATGGGCAGCCGGACGCGCGCGTCCTCCAGCGCCCGCGCGGGCGCGGTCAGCGCGGCCAGAGCCATGACATAGGCGCAGAATATCAAAAAAGCAGCCCACTTAGTTCTCATGCTGGCAGTATGCCGCGCGCACGAGAAAATATGTACGCCCCGGACACGTGTCCGGGGCGTGGTTTTTTTATTTGAACTGGTCAATAAGCTCGTCGATCAGCGCCTTCTGCTCCGGCTTGAGCGCCGCCCAGCGCTGAAAAAACTGGTACTGCTCATCCGTCAGCTCCACAAAATTCCCATCCGCAAAAAACTGCGCCAACGTAATGCCGAAGGATTTGCAGATGAGCTCCAGGGATGCGATGCTCGGCTGATAATTGCGGTTGAATATATTTGATATGGTAGACTGCGGAACGCCGCTCTCTTTGGCAAGGCGGTATTCCGACCAGCCGCGTACTTTCATGATCTGTTTGATTCGCTCTTGGGTATTTATGAATATCACCACCATGAAAGTATTATAGTACGCAATTGGGTAGTAAATTACTCCCTAAACTCTTGACAATACTTCATAATTGGGTTATAGTTGACACAGAATCCAAATCCTGCACGCGCAGATATTTTTAGGGGGTAAACGTATGAAGAAAAGATTGTTGGCACTGCTCCTCGCAGTGATGGTCGTCGCCTCGTGCCTGACAATAGGCGCGGCGGCTTCTTTATCTAATGACTGGACGACATGGAATCAGAGATATACAGGTCTCACAAGTGAATGGTATCAAAAAAATGATGGTACAAATGCAGTGGTAGCTGGCGCTTGCAGGTTGTATGCACAGGCAAAACTGCTGGCAGAAAGTGGAGTCCTTGATGCTTCTAGAGACACAGCAGATACTTATGTACTATGGATGGACAGTAACGGTTATATTACTGGACGTTCCGGAGGTGAATACTATGTTGGCGAAACCTCTAAATGTGATGAAACCGGTGGAGGTATGATAGCTTATGCGGCGGAGAAAGGTGTAACTATATCTCGCGTCGTAAGTGGGGAAAATATTAGTTCGCTATCTCTAGGTGAGCAAAAAAATTTAATAATGAATTACCTAAGGCAGGGGTATTACATAATCCTTGATAGTCCCGCTCCTCATCAAGCCTATATTATGCGCGGGCGTTCCCTTCAGGAAAACACACCATATGTTTCAAACTCCGGCAGTGGCGTAACACCCACTTCTATGACTTACGAGTATAACGGGACAGTCTCGTCGTCTGGAACTTCTGCGAAATTCACAAACATTTACGTTTATTCTGTTTCCGGTACTCCTACTGATCCCACCCCCACCAAGCCTGACGCTCCGAGCGCGAACGTTGTAACTATCAACTACGCTGCCGAGACTATCAGCTATGACAGCAGCCTGTACGAAGTCAGCGCCACGAACTTCGGCTCTGTTATTGCCAGCGGCGGTTCTATCTCCGGCGTAATTGACGGCGTGGCCACGAATATTTACGTCCGCGTAAAAGCGCAGGGCAACACCCCGCCGAGTGATGCGACTGCGGTTAGAATACCGGGACGCAGTTCTTCGATGTATATGGATATGGTGGATTACGTCAATGAAGTGTTTAATACGGACACAGGCAATCAGTATTCATTGAACGGCACGACTTGGATTGATTGCACTGGTAAGACCCCGATTTCCGTTGCTGAGGGATACGAAAGCATTTATATCAGAGATGCGGCTACAAGCAGCTCGTTTGCTAGTAATGCAGCCACAATAACCGTCCCCACCCGCGGGGCTGCTCCGACCGGTCTGGGAAAGACGGACGAGACTGTTGACCAGCGCGACGACGGTACTATTACCGGCGTCACCAGCGCTATGGAATACCGTGTTTCCGGCGGCTCCTGGGCAGACTGCCCCGACGGCACGATAACCGGCCTGGCCGACGGCACGTATGAAGTCAGGTACATGGCCACGTCCGGCGCCCTCGCCAGCGAAAGTGCGAGCGTCGTAATCGCCCAGGGCGTGCCGCAGACCTTCACCCTCGAGATAGCGGCGCCTGAGTTTGACGATGTCATCTACAACTACGCTCAGCCCGACTCCAAGCCCCTGGTGATAACCAGCAGCGGCAACACCGACTCCACCATCACCGGCGTCACTGCCGACAGCGAGAGCTTTATAATCGGCACCGGCAGTAAGACCGTTCCCTACGGTCAGAGCATAAGCGACTGGACTATCCAGCCCGTTGCCGGCCTGGCCGCCGGAACCTACACGGCCACCGTGACCGTCACTTATTACGGCGGCGCGACCGCGTCCGACACCGTGAGCTTTGTCGTTGAAAAGGCTCCGCAGGCCGCGCCCGGCGCGCCCGAGATCGCAAAGCGCGGCTACACCAGCATCGAGCTGAAAGCGCTCCCGGCGAACGAGAATGGCGCTGTCGCCCAGTACCGCATCGACGGCGGAGAATGGCAGTTCAGCCCCGTCTTTGAGAAGCTCAGCCCGGGTCGCAGCTACACCTTTGAACAGCGCTATGCCCCCGTGGGAAGCTATCTCGCGTCCCCGGCCAGCGCTGCGGTAAAGTTCCAGACCCTGTTCAACATCCCCGACACCTACCCCATCACCATTGAGGACACGGCGAACGGCGAGGTGGACACCAGCCTGAGCAACGCGTCTCGCGGCAGCGTCATCACCGTGACCGTCGACCCCGACGATGGCTACAGCCTCGGCAGCCTGACCGTCACCGGCCCGGACGGACGCCTTGACGTCACCCGCGTCAACGCCACGACCTACCGCTTCACCATGCCCGAGGGCGAAGTCACCGTGCGCGCGGCCTTCACCCGCGGCGGCCTGCCCTTCACCGACGTGGCCGTGAACGCCTGGTACTATGACGCGGTCAGCTACGCCTACACGAACGGCCTCATGGACGGCGTCTCCGCCACCGCGTTCAACCCTGACGGCAACATGACCCGCGCGATGGTCTGGGCCATCCTCGCCCGCCTCGACGGCGAGACCGTCACCGGCTCCGACTGGGTCAGCGAGGCTCGCGCCTGGGCGATGGCCGAGGAGGTCAGCGACGGCACCGAGCCGAACGCCTTTGTCACCCGCGAGCAGCTGGTCACCATGCTCTGGCGCTACGCCGGTGAGCCGGCCGTCAGCGGCGGTCTCAGCTCCTGGCGCGACGCCGCGAGCGTCAGCGACTGGGCGAGTGACGCCATGGTCTGGGCGCTGGACGAGGGCATCATCACCGGCGTCACCGCCGTGACCCTCGACCCGCAGGGCACCGCCACCCGCGCCCAGTGCGCCGCGATACTCATGCGCTACGCGGAAAACGTGTAATCCACATCGGTTCTCCATAAAAGCGAAGCCGCCCGGGAAACTACTTCCCGGGCGGTGGACTGTTCCAAAAGGCCTCGACAGCCTTTTGGAACATGAGGGCATCCCGGCCGCGGGGCGGCCGATGAGTGCCGGCACTGCGCTCAGCGCACGCCAAAGCGCGCTTTGGCGCACGTTCGCTTCGTGAGCGGTGATTTTTCCGAGGTACACGCCCCCGGAAAAATCATATTTCTAAAATCAGCGCGCGAAAACGTACCTCCAAATCGAAAAAAGCCGCCCGGGAATTGATTCCAGGGCGGCTTTGTATTATCAAGCTCACAGTATCAGGCCGTACTTTTCGGCGAGGGGGAGCAGGACTTCGTCGGAGAGGGGGCCGGAGTAGAGGGCGCGGCCTTGGTAGGCGCGCAGGGCGGCTTCGAGCGCGGCGTCGTCCCCGCTCACGATGGCGAGGGGGCTGGTCACGGCGTACTGGCAGTCGGCCAGAGCCTCGGCGTCCTCGGCCGTTTCCACGCGCACGGCTATGACCTCGGCGCCGTCGTCCTGTGCGTCCTCGATGCGCTCGAGCAGCTCGCCGCCGCACGCAAACGGCTCGGGTATCTCCACGCCGGGGTCGAGCAGGAAGGCCGACTTTTCCGTCGCGCAGGGTATCCTGCCGCCGAAGTCCGGCTGCGGTGCGGCGGTGTCCACGCCCTCGAGCGCGCGGCGGAGCGCGGCGATGTGCCCCTCGTCCGTGCCGCAGCAGCCGCCGAAGTACCCGACCCCGGCCGCGGCAAACTCGCGTGCACACGCGGCGAACTCGTCCGGCGGGCAGTCATACTCGGTGCGCCCGTCCACGATGCGGGGCAGCCCGGCGTTGGGCTTTGCCAGCAGCGGGAGCTGCGCCCAGGGACGCAGCCGCTCTATCTGCGCGAGTATGTCGCGCGGACCTACCGAGCAGTTCAGGCCGAAGGCGTCCGCGCCCATGCCCTGCATCACGACCAGCGCCGCCGCGGCGTCCGTGCCCGTGAGCGTGCGTCCGTTCTCGTCGCAGGTGAAGGACACGATGGCGGGCTTGCGGCTGACGCTGCGCACGGCCAGCAGCGCGGCGCGGGCTTCGGGCAGGGTCATCATCGTCTCGATTACGAACAGGTCAACGCCCGCCTCCTCCAGCGCGGCGGCCTGCTCGGCGTAGATGTCGAAAAGCTCTTCAAAGCTCGCCGTGCCGAGCGGGGCGAGGAACAGCCCCGTGGGGGCGATGTCACCGGCCACGAGCGCGCGATCTCCGGCGGCTTCTTTCGATATCGCAGCCAGGCGGAGGTTGAACTCGCGCTCGCGGTTGAATATGCCAGCCGACTCGAGCTTGACGCGGTGCGCGCCGAAGGTGGGCGTGTAGATCACCCGGCTGCCGGCGTCAACGTAGCGCCGCTGTATGTCCAGCATCGCCTCGGGGTGCTCCAGCACCCAGGCCTCGGCGCAGCCGCCGCCGGTGAAGCCGCGCTTTTGCAGCTCGGTGCCCGTCGCGCCGTCGAGTATGGTCGGGAAGTATAGCTCCATGTTCAGTCCTCCTCGTAAAATGCCATAGCGTCCACAAAGGCGTCGGAAAACTCCGCGCTCCCGGACAGCTCCATGTATTCGCAGCGGCCGCGTATGTCCAGCAGCCTTTCAAAGCCCTCCGGCGAGCACAGCGCGCGGTGAGCGCCGTCCAGCGCCGCGTTGCCTATGGCGCGGGTCTTGCCGGCTAGCTCTTTGGGTATCAGGCCTATTTCGGCCGCGCTCGCGATGTTCAGGCGCGTGCCGAAGCCTCCGGCAAGGTACACCTCGTCTATGTCGTCCCAGGTGACGCCGGCGCGCCTGACCAGCAGCTCCACGCCCGCGCGCACGGCGGCCTTGGCCAGCTGCAGCTTGCGTATGTCCGCGGCTCTCAGCTTCACGCCGGGGGCGACGGTGAAGGACAGGTGACCCTTCTTGTTCACGGACACGGTCTCGCGCAGACCCTCGGGCAGCTCGTCCGGCTCCAGCAGGCGGCCTGTGCCGTCTATCACGCCGCTTTTGAGCATCTCGGCGAGCGCGTCGACGATGCCCGTGCCGCAGATGCCCTTGGGATAGCCGCCGCCGATGACCACGTACCAGAACTCGCCCTGGGCGAAGCTCACGCGGCTTATCGCGCCGGGCACCGAGCGCATACCGCAGCTTATCTCCGCGCCCTCGAAGGCCGGACCGCAGGCCACGGAGCAGCTCAGAAGCCCGTCCCTGCCGCCGAGCACCAGCTCGCCGTTGGTGCCTATGTCCATCAGCAGGCGCACGCCGCCCTTTTCGGCCATGCCCGTGGCGTGCACGGCGGCCACGGTGTCGCCGCCGATGTAGCCGGAGACGCAGGGGACGAGGCGTATTTTCGCGTTGGGGAAGGCCTCGCCGGCAAGCGCTCCGCCGTCGGTGAAATACTCGGCGGGGGCGTAGGGCGCGCGGCCTATGCTCTCGGGCGAGACGCCGGCGAAGATGTGCTCCATCGTGGTGTTGCCCGCGCAGAGTATCTCGGCTATCTCCTCGTGAGCAACGTTGGCGTCGCCGCAGGCGATAGCGATAAGCTCGCGCGCCTGGGTGCGCGCCAGCTCGGTGAGCCTGGCCAGTCCGCCGTCCCTGGAGGCGTACTTTATGCGGCTTATCACGTCCGCACCGTAGGGCGCCTGAGCGTTCCACGCGCTGGCCGAGGCGAGCGTCTCGCCGCTTGCGCGGTCGATTATGCGCACGGCGAGGGTCGTCGTGCCTATGTCCAGTGCGGCGGCGTAGCCGCTGAGAGCGCCCGCGCCGCTTATCGCTGCGCCGTCGAGCTGTATCTCGCCGCCGGAGGCGGAGTCGGGCGCTATCACGACGCGCTCGCCCACGTCGGACGCGAGTATCCGGCAGGCGTTCACCCGCTCGCGCGTGCCGTCGGGCGAGACTAGCGTGACGGCGCATTTGCCGCACTTGCCCTGCCCGCCGCAGGGCGCGGCTATGTCGAAGGACTCGGCGCTCAGGACGTCAAGGAGCGTCACTCCAGGTTCATATACAAGCTTAGTGTCTCCGCTCTCGGAGCGTACGGTGACGGTTGACACCGCGGCCTCACCACCTTATAATCAATGTATTACCAATATACTATTTTTTGCAGGCGCGGTCAAGCGCGCGGGAGGTGAGCCGTGTGGAGATACGTCCGCTGCTGCCGGGCGACGACCGCCTCGCGCTCTCGGGCGTGTACGAGGCGAGCTGGCGCCGGGCATACCGGGGCATAGTGCCGCAAGACTGCCTCGACGCCCTGCCGGCCGGGCGCTGGAGCGGCTTTTTCGACACGCCGGGAGTGTACACGCTTGTGGCCGTGGACGGCGATGTTTACGCCGGCACGGCGAGTTTCGGCGCTTCGCGCTTCCCGGAGTACGGCGGCGAGGGCGAGCTTATCTCGCTCTATCTGCGGCCGGAGTACGCCGGGCGCGGCCTGGGCCGGGCGCTGCTCGAGACAGCGCTGGGCGCGCTCGCGGACATGGGCTTCGACGCCGTCTTCCTCTGGGTTCTGGAGGAGAACGCCGCGGCGAGAGCCTTTTATGAGCGCATGGGTTTCGTGCGCGGCGGCGAGACGCTCTGCGAGGAGATAGGCGGAAAGACGCTGCGCGAGCTGCGGTATGTGCGAAGCGTGAAAGGTGGCGTTTGAATGTCCGGACTTACAGACCTCGCGCTTGAAATCGGCTTCGAGTGCGCCTCGGAGTTCGACGCGGGCAAGCTGACGTTTTCGCCGGAGGTGCGCGAGATGTGCGCCTCGGGGCGGTGCAGGCGCTACGGCGCGAGCTGGAGCTGCCCGCCGGCCTGCGGCACGCTGGAGGCGCTGGAGCGCCGTGCGCGGCGCCATTCCCGCTGCGTGCTGGTGCAGACGGTGGCGCGGCTGGACGGCGACTTCGACGCCGAGGGCATCAAGGCCGCCGAAGCGCTGCACAAGCGGCGCTTTGACACGCTCGCCCGCCAGGTGAAGCTGGCGACGGGCGGGGAGTGTATGCCCATGGGCGCCGGCTCGTGCACGCGCTGCGCCAAGTGCACCTATCCCGACAGGCCGTGCCGGTATCCCGACAAGCTCTGGCCGAGTATGGAGGCCTGCGGCCTGCTGGTGAGAGACGTGTGCGTCCTCGCCGGACTGGACTACTACCACGGCCCGGGAACAATGACGTATTCATCCTGTATTCTGATAAACTAGGGGGTCAAAGCCATGTCCACACCCAGAGAGATCTTCCTCGAAATGCTCAAGCCCGACGGAAAGCCGGAGCGCATACTCGACCAGTACGAGGCGCTGGCCATGATGACCGGCGACCCGATAAACAAATACCTGCGCGGCAACCGCGTGCGCGGCACGACCAGCGTGGACAGATGGGGCACGACGATACTCTTTCCCGCCGACGCCCCGGGACCCATGCCGGACACCGGCGACGAGCTGAAGGTGCTCCGCGACATCACCCGCTGGCGCGAATACGTCCACGCGCCGGACATAGAGGCCAACTGCTCCGAGGGCTGGGAGGAGATCCGCGCCCAGGCCGAGGCCGTGCGCGGCGAAAAGCTGGTCGCCGGGTTCATGGGCACGGGCATCTTCGAGCAGTGCCACTTCCTCATGGGCTTTGAGGACACGCTGTCCAACCTCTACGAGCACCCCGACGAGATGCACGAGCTGATAGAGTACATCACCGACTACCGCCTGCGCTATGTCAAGCTGCTGATAGACAACCTGCACCCGGACGTCATCTTCTCCCACGACGACTGGGGCACCAAGAGCGCGCTGTTCATGAAGCCCGAGATGTGGCGCGAGTTCTACAAGGAGCCGTACCGCCGCTTCTACGGCTACATCCGCTCGCGCGGAGTCATCGCCATACACCACGGCGACGCGTACCTGGCCGACATAGTCGAGGACATGGTCGAGCTGGGCATACAGTGCTGGCAGGGCGTCCTGCCGGAGAACGACATCCCGGCATTGCAGGAGCGCTTGCAGGGTCGGATGGTACTCATGGGCGGCATAGGCGCGGCGATAGACCGCGCGGACGCCACCGAGGAGGAGATACGCGCCTACGTGCGCGACACGCTGGAGCGCTGCACGCCGCGCGGCCACTTCATCCCCAGCATCACCTACGGCCTGCCCGGCGCGGTGTATCCGCAGGTCGACGCGGCCATAGACGCCGAGATCGCCGCCTGGAACAGCGAGGTGCACCTGCACTCGCAGCGCGCGCCGGTCATACGCCGCGGCGCGGCGCGCACCCAGGCTGCGGCTCCGGTCCAGGCCGAGGCGGAGAGCGCGGCGGAGAACGACACCTTCTCCCAGCTCGCCGAGGCGCTGCGGCGCGGACGCAAAAAGCGCGTGCTGGAGCTGGTCGAGTCCGCACTGGGCGAGGGCGTGGCCGCGCAGAGCGTGCTGGACGGCCTGGTGCACGGCATGCAGCTGCTGGGCGAGGACTTCAGCGCCGGGCGCGCCTTCGTACCCGAGATGCTGGTCGCGGCGCGCAGCATGAACGCGGCCACCGAGCGGCTCAAGCCGCTGCTCACCGCCGGAGGGCGCAGGAGCGCAGGCAGGGTCTGCATCGGCACGGTGCGCGGCGACATGCACGACATAGGCAAGAACCTGGTCAAGATCATGATGGAGGGCGCGGGGCTGGAGGTCGTGGATCTCGGCGTCGACGTCTCCGCCGAGCAGTTCGTGGACACCGCGGTGAGCGAGCACTGCGACATCATCGCCTGCTCCGCGCTGCTGACCACTACGATGGACGAGATGCGCCGCGTGGTCTCGCTGGCGGACGAGCGCGGGATACGCGGCAGCGTGAAGGTGATGATAGGCGGCGCGCCGATAACGCAGGCCTACTGCGACGAGATAGGCGCCGACTGCTACACCGCCGACGCCGCCCAGGCCGCTCAGGCCGCGCTGCGGCTGCTGGCCTGACCGGAAGACCGAAACGGGCGCGCCCCTGCCTGGCGCAAAGGGCGCGCCCGCGCCGTATAAAATCTGCTTACGGAGATGGGGACATTTGCCGCCGGAGCGTGTTTACAATGAAACTTTGAATAACGGCATACCGCTCACGCTCCGGTTCCGGAGCGTGAAGCTGTTTCGCATAAGCGTGAAGGGCGACGGGAGCGTGGAGGCCGTCGCCCCGCGCGCTCTCAGCCGCGCCGCGGCGATGGCGCTGGCCAACGGGCGCGCGGAGTGGGTGCGCTCGCACCGGGAGGAGATACTCTCGCGCGCGTCGCGCGCATCGCAGTACGTCTCGGGCGAGACGGCGCCGCTCTGGGGCAGGGAGTATGCGCTGAGGGTGGAAACGGGAACGCCCGGAGCCGTGCTTCGCGACGACGAGCTGGTGCTCAGCGCGCCGGAGGGCGCGGACTTGCAGTCCAGGCGCGCGGCGCTGCTCTCGCTGTACCGGAGCGAGCTGGAGCGGGCTATCCCGCCGCTGGTGGAAAAATATGCCGCCGCGCTCTCGGTGCCTGCGCCGCAGTGGTCGCTGCGCGACATGCGCACGCGCTGGGGCAGCTGCACCCCGGCGAGGGGCACGGTGCGCTTTGCGCTGAACCTGGCGGCCAAGCCGCCGCTGTGCCTCGAATACGTCGTGGCGCACGAGCTGGCGCATCTGCGCATCCACGGGCACGGCGCGGACTTCCACGCGCTTGTACGCAGCGTTTTCCCAAACGAGCGCGGGGTCACGGCGCTGCTGCGTGCACAAAATTGACAAAGTGATATTAAATCGCCCCCAAAGTTCCGCCATTGCCGGGGCGAGTATGTTATAGTGTTAACAGAAAGCGCAAGGGCAGGAATTGTGCTATCTGCCCCAGCCCACAGCGGCGGGCACAACAAATCAAGGAGGACAACTTACCATGACCATGGAAGAACTCGAAAAGCGCATTGACCGTCTGGAGTCTATAGAGGAGATCAAGCAGCTGCAGGCCAAGTATTTCCGCTGCCTCGACACCAAGCAGTGGGATGAGCTGGGCACGGTGTTTGCGCCCAAGTTCCACACCGCCTTCTCCGACGGCCGCCTGGTCTTTGACCACTTCGAGGGCGAAGACGGCCTGAAGAAGTACTACATGGACAATATGGGTATCCAGATATCCCAGCACAACGGCCACACCCCGGAGATAAAGGTCGCCGAGGACGGCCAGACCGCCGAGGGCACCTGGTATCTGCACGACTACCTCATCGTTCCCCTGCCGAAGCATGAGTTCGGCATCCGCGGCACTGCCATCTACACCATCGGCTATGTCCGCGTGGACGGCGCCTGGAAGATAGGCAGCATCGGCTACAAGCGTATCTACGAGGAGAGCTGGCTGCGCGACGATCCCAGCAAGCCCCACCGCATCACCGAGAACATGTTCACCTTCACCGGCGAGCACAAGGGCTCCGTCACCATCCAGGGCGACAAGGAACTCAAGAAGTAAGCGGCAAAAAGCAATAAAAATCCCGCGCCGACAGGCGCGGGATTTTTATATGTTATTGAATCGTCACACCGGCTTATCCGAAGAAGTCGATTATCTGGCCGACGAGGACGACAGCCATGCCGATGGGGGTGACGAACTTGAAGCAGAAGTTGAAGAAGCCGTAACCCCAGAACTTGTGGCCGCTGGCCTCGCACTCCGGCACGATCAGGTCTTTCGTCTTCCACTTCCAGCCTATGAGCAAGGCCATCACCAGCGCGCCTAGCGGCATCAGTATGCCCTCGGAGATAACGTCGAAGAAGTCAAGCCAGCTGTCGATGAACATCGGGATCTCGCCCGCCATCAGCTGGTCGATGCTCATGCCGAAGAAGGTGTACGGAGCGGGAACCGCACCCGCGACACCGGTCACGCCGCCGCCAATGGCGTCGAGCGCGACGGGCAGACCGACGATGAGAGAGAGGACGGCCGCAACGCACATTGTGCTAGTACGGTTGACCTTTTTGCCCTTCTCGCGTCCGGCGTCGATGCGCCAGGTGACGATGGCCTCGAACAGGGAGATGGACGAGGTGACCGCCGCGATGAACACGAGGAAGTAGAACATGAAGCCGACGAAGCTGCCAAAGCTGCCCATGCTCAGGAAGACGTTCTGCATGGTGTTGAACAGCAGGCCGGGGCCCTGGTTGTACTCCATGCCGAAGGCCGCGCAGGCCGGGAGAACAGCGCAGGCTGCCATGACGGCTATCAGAGTATCACAGGCCGGGATTATGAGCGCGTTCTTCTGCAGGTTCTCCTTCTTATCCAGGTAGGAGCCGTAGGAGATTATGGCGCCCATGCCAAGCGACAGTGAGAAGAACATCTGGCCTGCCGCCTTAGACAACACTTCTAAGAATCCGGAGAAAGAGGATATGGGCTCGAAGTTCGGGGTGAGCATATCCTTGTAGCCCTGGCCGGCGCCCGGCTGGAACGCAACGTAGATGATGACGAACAGGAGCATGAAGAACAGCGCGGGCATTGCGACCGTGCAGAACTTCTCGATGCCGCCCTGTATGCCGCCCATGACGATGACGACGTTGCAGACTATGAACAGCACGTGGAAGAAGACCATGCCGCTGTAGTCGTGGAGTATGTATCCGAAGAAGTTGCCGCTCTGTCCGGCAAAGCCGTCCACACCGAGTATCTGCAGTATGAAGCCGAACATGTAGCGCATGACGAGTCCGCCGAGGACGTTGTAGAACGCCAGCAGACAGAACGCCGCAAGTATGCCCAGCAGGCCTATCCACTTGTACTTCTTGCCGAGCTTGGCATAAGCGCCGACGGCGCCGAGGCCGGTCTTGCGGCCGATGGACAGCTCGCCGAGCATGACGACCACGCCGACGAAGATGACCAGGAGCAGGTAGATAACCAGGAACGCGAAGCCGCCGTAGCTGCCCATCTTGTACGGGAAGCCCCAAATGTTGCCAAGGCCGACCGCCGAGCCGACGGCCGCCATCAGGAAACCAAAGTTGGAGCCCCATGAACCACGATCATGTTCCATGTGCTGAGAATGTTCAGACATTGATTTTCCCTCCCATATTTAATTTTCCGGCGGCGCTCCCACGCCGGCCGGTTCTCCCTATCCACGGTGGACGGACATTTGCGTCGTCCCCGTATTTATAATTTACACTAAAATGCCGGAGTTTACAAGTCTTTCATCATCCACTTGTAACAATTTATTCATTTTTGCTCAAAAGTAGTTCGATAAGTGGACTGAAATTGGGCATTACTTGTGCAATCTGCTCAATCGTCAAAGCTTTGACTGGTTAATTTTTAAACCGCTGACGAAGGAAATTACAAATTATCTCAAAATCCCTTCACACTGATTCTGGACAGACCATCTCCGCAAACAATCCGCGCTTGACTTTGCCGGTTAATATTGTATAATTAGAGAACCGGCAACTTTTTGGCCGGATTGGTAACTTAGGAGGAATCCAAAAATGACATATGAGATGGACATCGCCGGATTACAGCGAGAGCTTCCGCTCTGCCGCGTCACGGACGACCTGTACATCGGCGCATTCGTGATGTTCGGGGATGTCGAGCTTACGGTGCACTGTGCCGCAGAGCTGCTCAAGAGAGCGCCTGAGTACGACTACATCATAGCCCCCGAGGCCAAGGCCATACCGCTGCTCTATGAGATGGCCAGGCAGTCCGGCGCGGAGAAGTACTTCCTCGCCAGGAAGGGCGCCAAGGCCTACATGACCGGAGTGTTCGAGGTCGAGGTGCGTTCGATAACCACGATGCACATCCAGAAGCTGGTCATAGACACCGAGGACGCCAAGATGATAAACGGCAAGCGCATGCTCATCATCGACGATGTCATATCTACCGGAGAAAGCCTGCACGCGATGGAGGAGCTGGTCAACCGTGCCGGCGGCATCATTGCGGGCAAAATGGCCGTCCTGGCCGAAGGCGACGCCTACAACAGGACCGATATAATCACTCTCGGCAAGCTGCCGCTTTTCAACGCGGACGGGACGCCGAAGGCCTGAAAAGAATACCCGACCGAGAGGCCGGGTGTTTTTCTTTAATCGGGCGCGCGGCCTGCGCCTTAGCTGTCCCTGCGTCGCAGACCGTCGAAAAAGCTGCGCAGGATCCGGGCGCACTCGTCTCTCAGCACCCCGCCGTAGACGGCGGGCTTGTGGCCGTAGCGCTCCTCAAACAGGTTGATAACGCTGCCGACCGAGCCGGTGTTCTCCTCCTTCGCGCCGTATACGACGGTGGATATGCGCGCGTTGATTATCGCCCCGGCGCACATGGGGCAGGGCTCGAGCGTGACAAAGAGCGCGCAGCCGGAGAGGTTCCAGGCGCCGAGCGCGGCGCAGGCGGCGCGTATGGCCTCGACCTCCGCGTGGGCGGTGGCGTCCCGGTTCTCCTCGCGCCGGTTGCGCCCGCGGCCGATTATCTCGCCCGAGGGCGAGACCACGACGCAGCCGACGGGCACGTCGCCGTTTTCTGCGGCCTCGCGCGCTAATGACAGCGCTTCCAGCATATACTTTTCATACTCCATTATATTTCACCTCGGAGCGTGATGTGTATGCTCAATATTTTACTCATCGGCGTCGGACTGTCAATGGACGCTTTTGCCGTGTCGGTAACAAACGGGCTGACGATACCTGGCTACAGAGCCGGGCAGGCCGCGCTCACCGCGGCGTACTTCGGCTTTTTCCAGGGGCTGATGCCGCTGCTGGGCTGCCTGCTGGGCAGGGCGGTCAGCGGCCTGGTCAGCGCATGGGGTGCTTATGTGAGCTTTTTCCTGCTCGCGTTCACCGGCGTGAAGATGATAGCCGAGGCCGCCTCCGGGCGGGAGCGCGCGGCGGGGCTGAGGCACGGACAGCTGGCCGCGATGGCGGTGGCCACCAGCCTGGACGCCCTTGCCGTCGGCGTCTCGTTTGCGTTCATGGACGCGGCGCTGCTGCCGTCGTGCCTGCTCATAGCCCTGGTCACCTTTGCCATCTGCTTCGCCGGCGGGGTGCTTGGCGGCCGCGCGCCGGGCATATCCTGCCGCGCGGCGGGAATAGCGGGCGGCGTCGTGCTCTGCTGTATCGGCGTCCGGCTGCTCCTCGAAGGGATAGGTGTATTGTAAATGGAATTTTTATACGCGCTTGAAAGCATAAGGAACCCGGTCTGCGACGCAATTATGTCTGTCGTCACCCAGCTCGGCGGCGAGATGGTCTACATGGCTGTCGCCATCGTGGCCTTCTGGTGCGTCAGCAAGGGGCTGGGCTATTACATACTCACCGTGGGCTTTGCCGGGACGGTGCTCAACCAGTTCCTGAAGATAACCTGCCGCATACCCAGACCCTGGGTGCAGGACCCCGACTTCACCATAGTCGAGAGTGCGCGCGAGGCCGCCACCGGCTACTCCTTCCCCAGCGGCCACACGCAGAACGCCTTCGCGAGCTTCGGCTGCCTGGGCATGTGGTCGCGCAGAACGCTCTGGCGCGCGGTGTGCGCGGCCGTTATCCTGCTCATAGCCTTCTCGCGCATGTACCTCGGCGTGCACACGCCGCTGGACGTGGGCGTCTCGCTTGTCTCAGGACTGGCGCTGACTCTGGCGCTCTGGCCGCTGTTCCGGGACATAGAGTCGCACCCGGGGAGGATGTACGCCGCCATCGGCGCGATGCTCGCGCTGACGCTTGCGTATCTGCTTTATGTGGAGCTGTACCCATTCCCGGCGGACACGGACGCGGAAAACCTGGCCAGCGCGCTGGAAAACGGCTACAAGCTCCTGGGCGCGGGCGCGGCCATGCTGCTGAGCTATGCGCTCGACCGCAAATATATACACTTTGAGACCAAAGCCCCGCTGCCGGGACAGGTCCTCAAGTGCGTGATCGGTCTGGCGCTCGTCATGGGCGTGCGCGCCGTGCTGAAGGCGCCGCTGTACGCCCTGTTCGGCAACCCCAACATCGCGGACGCCGCGCGCTATTTCATCATGGTCTTTGTCGCCGCAGCGGTCTGGCCGATGACCTTCCGCTTCTTTGCGCGGGTGGGCAAGTGAAGGCGGAGCCGGGACATGTATTATTGTAATGTAAGGGGGCGCACACCGTGCCTGTGAATAAATATGAGGCCTTCATGCGCACCGTGGAGCTGAGGAGCATCACTCGCGCGGCGGAGAGCCTGGGCGTCACGCAGAGCGCGGTGTCGCACATGATAAGCTCGCTGGAGGGCGAGCTGGGCTTCGCCCTGCTCAAGCGCTCGCGCTCCGGCGCATATCCCACGGCGGACGGCGAGAGGGTGATCCCCGCCATACGCGGCATACTCTCCTCGCACGAGCAGCTCTCGCAGACGGCGAGCGCGATACGCGGCCTGGACCGCGGCACCGTGCGCATCGGCACGTTCACAAGCGTGGGCGTGCACTGGCTGCCAGGCATCATCGCGGCCTTCCAGGCCGAGTACCCGAACGTGGAGCTGAAGCTCATGAGCGGAGACTACCACGACGTGGAGCAGTGGCTCTCTGACGGCAGCGCCGACCTGGGCTTCGTGCCGCTGCCCACGCAGATAAAGGGCGAGGTCACGCCGCTGCTGGAGGATCGGCTGCTGGCCGTGGTCCCCGCAGGGCACCCGCTGGCGGGGGCGGAGAGCTTCCCCGTGGACGAGCTGGCGCGAGAGCCGTTCATCGGCCTGCTGGAGACCAGCGACCGGGACGCGCGCACGGCGCTGGAGAAGTGCGGCGTGCGCCCGGAGATACGCTACACGACCAAGGACGACTACGCCGTCATAGCCATGATAGAGTGCGGCCTGGGCGTGAGCATAATGCCGGAGCTGCTGCTGAAGAACTGCTCCGACGGCGTGAGATGCCTTCCGCTCGACCCTCCGGCCAGCCGGACAATAGGCCTGTGTCTCCCGGACGCGGACAGGGCCGGCCCCGCCACAAGGCGCTTCGCCGAGAGCGCCTGCGACTGGGTGAAGAGGCATTTTTGAATCCGACGGCATTCAAATTTGCAGATTTCCGTAATAATTATATGTAATGCCTATTGAAATCCGCCGCGGAACGGTTTATACTGGAGCAGTAATGAATTTTGCAGGAGAGAAAACTGCAAAACCAGAATGAGAAAAGTTTGAGGGAGGAAACAAAATGAAGAAGAAGATCCTTGCGCTGTCCATAGCGCTCGTGATGGTGTTCGCCCTCGCCGCCTGCGGCAGCGGCGGCGGCGGAGAAGCGCTGACCTTCGTGACCGGCAGCGACACCGGCACCTACTACGCCTTCGGCCAGGCTCTCGGCGGCTACATCAACGAGAACTCCGACGTCGTCAACATCAAGACCGTCGTCGGCAACGGCTCTCAGCAGAACGTCGAGGACATGCACGCCGAAGAGGCTCAGCTCGGCTTTGTCCAGTCCGACGTCATGAGCTACGCCTACAACGGCACCCGCCTCTTTGTCGACGGGGAAGGCAATTCTGCGCCCGTGACCGACTTCCGCACGCTCGCCGCCCTTTACATGGAGCAGCTGCAGATAGTCACCCTCGACCCGAACATCAAGACCGTCGCCGACCTTGAGGGCAAGACCGTCTCCATCGGCGCCACCGGCTCCGGCGTGTACTTCAACGCCCTCGACGTCCTCGGCGTCTACGGCCTCGACCACGAGACCGACATCAACGCCGTGTATCAGGACTTCGGCACCAGCGCCGACAGCCTGCAGGACGGCAAGATCGACGCCGCGTTCATCGTCGCCGGCGCCCCCACCTCGGCCATCAGCAACCTCGCTGCCAGCCAGGACGTCTATCTCGTCAGCCTCGACCAGGAGCACATCGACGCCCTGATCGAGCAGAGCCCCTACTACAGCGCCAACACCATCGCCGCCAGCGTTTACGGCACGCCTGAGGACGTCACCACCGTCGCCGTCAACGCCGTGCTGATAGCCCGCGAGGACATAAGCGACGACGCGGCCTACGCCATCGTCTCCAACATCTTCAAAGGCAAGGGCAGCATAGGCCACGACAAGGAGAACGAGCTCGACCTCACCTTCGCCTCCTCCGTCACCGACGTGCCCTATCACCCCGGCGCTGCCCGCTACTTTGAGGAGCAGGGCATAACCGTGCCCACTGAATGAGGCTTTCGTAAGTAATCGCAGCTGCGGCGCCTGACGGCGCCGCATTCTGCGCTGAGGAGGTAAGTAATGTCCAAGGAAAAAGAGAAAAAAACGGCTTCCTCCGACGTGGTCGATGAGATCAAAGAGCCTCATTACGAGGCTCCGCACGTTCACGACTTTGACGGAGCAAGCTACAACATCGACGACGTCGACGTCGGCACCATGGAGGACGTCGAGGCCGTCATGCGCAAGTATGACAAGGAGTCCAACACATGCATCTGGACGGGAAAGCCGAAAATAGTCATCGACGCACTGATGGCTCTTTTCTCCATCTACTGCATCTGGTCCACCCTGTTCTGCAACTGGGACCTTGAGATCCGCCTGACCACGTTCCTGGGATGTATCATAATCCTGGGCTATCTGACCTATCCCATCAGCAAGAAGCACGTCAGGGAGAACAGCTTCCCCTGGTACGACATGATTTTCATGGCTCTGGGCGCGATAGCGTTCTTCTACTTCTGCTTCACGTATGAGGAATTCCGGCTGGTCATAACCAGCAGCGCGCGCATGACTCCGCTTTACGCGGCTATGGGCATTATCGGCATGCTCTCTCTTGTCGAGCTCTGCCGCCGCTGCGTCGGCCTGCCCATACTCTGTGTCGCCGGCGCGCTGGTCATATATACGTTTGCCAGCGGCATAAGCATCAACCGCTTTGTCTACATGCTGTTCTATACGACGAACGGCGTGCTGTCGCAGCCCATTCAGGTCTGCGCCAAGTTCATAGTCGTGTTCGTCATATTCGGCGCCTTCCTGGAGCGGACAGGCATAGCCAACTTCTTCATCGACTGCGCCAACTTCGTGGCCGGCTCCGCCTCCGGCGGACCTGCGAAGGTCGCGGTCATAGCCTCCGCGCTCGAGGGCATGGCCTCCGGCAGCTCCGTCGCCAACACCGTCGGCTCCGGCTCCATCACCATCCCCATGATGAAGAAGACCGGGTACAAGCCCGAGTTCGCCGCCGCCGTCGAGGCCTCGGCCTCCACCGGCGGACAGATAATGCCGCCGATCATGGGCGCGGCCGCGTTCCTCATGGCGGAGTTCCTCGGCATCAGCTACTTCGAGGTCACCATCCACGCCATAATCCCCGCGGTGCTCTACTTCCTGGGCATTTTCCTGGCCGTCCACCTCGAGGCCAAGAAGCTCGGCCTGAAGGGCATCCCCCGCAGCGAGCTGCCCCGCTTCGGCACCCTCATCAAAAAGATTTACCTGCTCGCGCCGATCGTCGTGCTGGTCGTCATGGTTAGCACCAGCATCAGGAGCGTCCAGTTCTCCGCGTCCATCTCCATACTCGTCGCCATCGTCGTGAGCCTGTTCGACAAGGACAACCGCATCACGCCGAGGAAGATATTCGAGGCTCTGTCCGGAGGCGCGCGCGGCACCATCACCGTCGCCGTCGCCTGCGGCATCGCGGGCGTGATCGCCGGCTGCATCCAGGTCACCGGCCTGGCCAGCACCCTCATCAGCGTCGTCGTCCGCATGAGCGGCGGCATCCCGCTGATCGGCCTGCTGCTCACGATGGTCTGCTGCATCATCCTGGGCATGGGCGTGCCCACTACGGCCAACTACTGCATCATGGCCTCCACCTGCGCGCCGATACTCGTCCGCCTCGGCATAGACCCGATCGCGGCGCACTTCTTCGTGTTCTACTTCGGTATCGTCGCCGACATCACCCCGCCCGTCGCCCTCGCGGCCTACGCCGGCGCGGCCATAGCCAAGAGCAACCCGATGAAGACCGGCGTCACGGCCACCAAGCTGGCCATAGGCGCGTTCGTCGTCCCGTACGTCTTCGCGCTAGACCCGGCGCTGCTGCTTGTCAACACCCAGGTGATAGACGTCGTGCTCATCTGCATCACCGCCGTGCTTGGCATGTTCGGCGTCGCGGTCTGCATGAACGGCCACCTCTACGTCAAGCTGCCCTGGTACGTGCGCGTCGCTTACCTGGCGGCAGGCCTGCTCCTGCTCGACCCGGGCATCGCTACGGACGTCATCGGCCTTGTCGTCATCGTCGGCCTGACGCTGCTCATGCGCTACAAGCGCCAGCGCAGCAGCCAGGAACCGGCTGCATGACCGACGCAAAATATGCAAAAGCAATCAGCCCCGCAGGCATATCCTGCGGGGCTGACTCTATATTCCGTTTCACTCGCTCACGGCAAGGAAGGCCTCGCGGCAGCGCTCCTTTGCGGCGGCGTGCGCCCGGCGGGCCGTCTCCTCGTCCGGGAACAGCCCGAACACGGCGCTGCCCGAGCCGGTCATCGCGGCGCCCAGCGCGCCGTTATCCAGCAGCGAGAGCTTGATCTCGTTCACGGCCTTCGCCGCGCGCGGCTCCAGCACGTCCTCGAACACGTTGTACATGCGCCGCGCGACGCCGGCCACGTCCCCGGCCTTCAGCGCGTCTATAAGCCCGGCGGTGTCCGGGTGACAGCGGCTCTTTCTCGCGTCGATGCGCGCAAAAAGCTCGGGCGTGGAGCAGGAGAAGTGCGGCATACAGATGACTATCGGCGTGCGCGGCAGGGGCGGCAGGGGGGTGAGCACCTCGCCGCGGCCTTCGGCCAGCGCCGTTCCGCCCTCGAGGCAGAAGGGCACGTCGCTCCCCGCGCGCATGGCGGCGGCGTGCAGCTGCCGCGCGCTCAGCGCTGCGCCGTGCAGCTCGTTGAGCGCGTTGAGCACGGCGGCCGCGTCGGTGGAGCCGCCGCCCAGCCCCGCGCAGACGGGTATGCGCTTGGTTATCCTTATGTGCGCCCCGCCCTCGCGGCCCAGCTCCTCGTAGAAGGCTCTCGCGGCCTTGACGGCGATGTTCTTGTCCCCGGTGGGGATGTACACGCGGTTGGTGTGCGCGGAGAAGTCGCCCGCGCCGGCGAGCTCCACGCTCACGTCGTCAGCGAGCGAGCAGCTCTGCATGACCATGCGCAGCTCGTGGAAGCCGTCGCCGCGCTTGCCCATCACGTCGAGGGAGAGATTCAGCTTCGCCCTCGCCCTTACCGGCGCGCCGCTCATTGCTCAAACAGCAGCGGCATGAGCTCGACGCCGGAGCCGAGGAAGGGGCCGTGCCCGCCGTTGGCCTCGCTGTAGCCCAGACCGGAGCCGGGCGTGAGCTCGCGGCTGTCGTAGATCATGAAGGGCACGGGCGTCGCCCCGTGCGCGCCGTTGCGCATGAACGTGCGGTGGTCGGAGAGAATGAGCACCCGGAAGTCCTCGCCGCGCGCCCTGAGCGTCTCGCACAGCGGCTTTGCCACGCGCTCGGACAGGCACTCCACGCTGTATATCTTGTGCTCGAGGTCGTGGTTGTGCGTGGCCTCGTCGGGTCCTTCCAGGTGCACGGCGGCAAAGTCATGCGTCTCGAGCAGGTCCAGCGCGGCCTGGGTCTTGGCCTCGTAGTCGGTGTCCCACTCGCCGGTGGCAGTTGGGACGGATATGGGCTCCAGCCCCACGAGCACGGCTATGCCGTGGCAGAGCGGCACGGCGGAGACCACGCCGCCCGTGGCGCCGTAGTGCTCCGTGAAGTTGGGCAGCCTGGCGCCCTTGCCCTCGGCCCAGAACCAGATGCCGTTGGCGGGCAGGCGCCCCTCGGCGCGGCGCTTTTCGTTTATCGGGTGGTGTTCAAGCAGGGCGTTGGCCTTTTCCATCAGCGCCAGCAGAGCCTTTGCGTTGGCGTTCCCGGCGGGGAGTATGCCGCCTATCTGCTCGCCCAGATGGTCGTGCGGCGGGGCGAGGACTATGCCGGCGATGTCGCCGTTTTCCTGCACCGCCAGGTGGCGGAAGCTGGAGCCGGGGCGGACGCTCATGCCTGCGGCCTCGGCCATGGGTCTGAACTCCTCGTGGCCGAACAGCCACTCAATAAGCTCGTCGCTCTCCTCGCCCTCGATGGAGCCGGCACTGTGCGACACCATCGTCTTTTTGGCGAAGGGCAGGCTCTCGTCCCCGCCGAGCGTGACCATGTTGCAGCGGTAGCAAGCGCCTCCCTCGGGCATGACGCCGCCGCTCGCGGCCAGCTCCAGCGGCGCGCGGCCGGAGAAGTACTTGGCCGGGTCGCAGCCGAAGATGCTCATGATGGCGGTGTCGCTGCCGGGGGGGAAGCCCTCGGGGATGGTCTGCACCAGGCCGAGCGTCCCGCGCTCGCTGAGCGAGTCGAAATACGGCTTGCTGCAGACCTCCAGCGGGGTTCTGCCGCCCAGCTCCTCCAGGGGGTCGTCGGCCATGCCGTCGCCTATGATGAGTATATATTTCATGCGTGTTCCTCCGTGAATCTGTGTGAATGTGCATGTCAACGTACACATCAATATATTATTATAGCGCATGTTTTGACACATTTAAAGTGTAAATGCTATAATAATGTCCAATTTGGATGCGGCATGTTTGTGAAAGATATAACTAATTAAGTGTTGAACTTCTCAGGGCTTTGTGTTATGATGCACCTGTATCTTAAACTATACCGGGGGGTGGATTGTTTTGCCCAAAAGCGCAAAGAAAGCACAGCAGGCTGCGGCCGAAGCGGAGCGCGTAAGGCTCGAGCTCGAGGCTCTGCGCAAGCGCATGAGCGCGGAGACGGAGGCGGATATGACAGTGCTGCGCGTGCTCATGGACGCTGAAAGGCAGGCCCGGGGCGTGGAGCAGGCGGCCGACGACTACGGCGTCGGCGTGGAGTGGAGACTCCAGGAGGCTGTGCGGGACATAGACTCCGCCGAGCGCGCCGAGGTAAATAAGCTCATTGAAAGCGACGCCGCCGAGGCGGCCAAACGCGCGGACGGACAGATCGCCGCCGAACGCGCAGCGATAGAAGCCAGGCGCGCGGAGATACTCGAGCGTTTCGAGGCACGCCGCGCCGAGTACGCGGACAAGGTCTTCGGCCTTGTGATCGGTGAGGAAGATGAATAACACCACCCGCCGCGCTATGGACATAGCCCTCGCCACCGAGGCGAGGGGCATGTACGCAGGACTACTGACGGCCGACGAGAAGCAGCGCATGGGTCAGCTCCGCTCGGTGCAGGAGCTGATAAGCCTGCTGACGCGGAGCGAGGCGTGGCACGACGCCGCGCTGATGCTCCAGTCGGGAGAGCTGACCGATCTGCGCTTTTCGGACGCTATAGGCCGCTGCGTCTGGGCGGATTTTGAAAAGCTGTACCGCTTTGCCAACGAGATGTCCAGGCAGTTTTTGAAGTTCATCACCCTGGACGTGGAGCTGCAGGCCATCATGGCCGCCCTGCGCCGGCTGATTTCCCCGCCGGCGGCGGAGGAGACTCCGGACTCGCTCCCGACGGTGCTGAGAGACATGCCCGGGCACAACCTGGAGCGGCTGCGCCGCGCGAGGACGTTTGAGGACATCTCCGCGGCCGTATCGGGCAGCATCTACGCCGGAGTGCTCACCACGCTGGAGCTGGACGAGAAGACCGGGCTTCCCAAGCTCTCGGACGCGCTTGTGGGCATGGAAGGGCGCTTCTTCGACGCGCTGAGGGAGTACATGCACACCGGCTACCACGGACCTGCCCGCGAGGAGCTGGAGAAGGCCGTGGAATTCCGCGCGGATATGCTGAACATCTCGTATATCATGCGCCTGCGCCGCTTCAACACCCCGGGAGAGCGCGCCGACAAGCTGCTGCTGCCGCTGCGCGGCTCCGTCACCGCCGCGACCGTGCGCCGCGCGCTGGAGGCCGGGAGCGACGCCGAGGCCTTCGAGGTGCTGCGCGCCAACCGCTCCGGCAAGTGGCTGCCGGAGGAGCCGGCGGCCACGCCTGAGGCCGCGATACGCAAGGCGCAGGAGGCGTACTTCAAAAAGGTGCTGCACGGACAGCTCAACCTCGCCGTGGTCTACGCCTTCCTCACGCTCAAGGAGTACGAGGGAGAGATGCTCCGCCGCGTCTTCGTCGCGCTCCGCTACGGCCTCGACCCGGCGGAGTTCATGGATTGACTGCCGCAATTCATATAAACACCTGAGCCTTTAATAAGGGGGGCAGATACTTGGCAACTGAAAAATTGACAAGGGCCGTCATATCAGGCCCGCTGACAGCAATGGACGACGCCATACGGGCGCTTATGCTCGACCGGGAGTTCCAGCCGCTTCAGGCCAGCACCACGCTGGGCGGCCGGGGCGAGCTGCAGATGCCGGATACCGACGACGTCTACCGCCCTGTGCTCGACAGCGCGGTCGCGCTGCTGGGCAAGCTCGGCGTAAAGCCGGCGTTCCGGGAGTTTTCCGGGGCGGGCTACACGCTTGAAAACTGTCAGAAAGCGATAGCCGATTACACCGGAGAGGTGGCGCGCCTGGCCACAAAGCGCAACAGCGCGCTCAGCCTGGCGCACGACGACGAGGAGCTCATAGGCCGGCTGGAGCCGTTCTCCCTGCTGGAAGTGGATCTCGAGGAGCTGCTCGACATGAAAAGCATGAGGCTGCACTTCGGCAGCACCGAGATGGAGTACTGGCCGGAGCTCCGGCGCGAGGCCGAGGAGGAGAACGGGGCGTTCCTGTTCCGCAGCGGCTTTACAAAGGAGAAGGTCTACTGCATACTGCTGACCCTCCCCGGCGAGAGCGTGCTCGCGGAGGAGCGGCTCTGCTCTGCGGGTCTGGTGCTGGAGGACTTCCCCAACGCCGCGGGTCTGACCGGCGTGCCCAGCAAGCGCATCGCCGAGCTCAGGAACGAGGCCGCGGAGGCTCGCCGCCAGGGCGAGGAGCTCACAAGGCAGCTCCAGGCGCTGGCCGAAAAGCTCTCCGGCGACGCGCTCGCGCGCTACTCCTGGCTCAAGTACATGAGCGAGGGCGTGGCGCTCCGCCGCATGGCCGGCACGGACGGCAACGTGTTCTACCTCTGCGGCTGGCTGCCGGAGAACGGGCGCGACAGCTTCAAGGCCGCCTGCGACAGCCTGGGCTGCATATGCAGGTTCGAGAAGCCCGGCGTGATGGACGCCGGAAAAGTACCGGTAAAGTTCAAAAAGGGGAGGCTTGCTCAGGTCTTTGCCCCTTTCGTGGAGATGTACGGCGTTCCGGCCTACGGTGAGGCCGACCCGAGATTGTTTCTCGCGCTTACGTACTGTCTGCTCTTTGGCCTGATGTTCGGTGACGTCGGCCAGGGCGTGGTACTGATTCTCGTGGGGCTGTACATGTATAAAAAGCGCGGCATGTGGCTGGGAGGGATACTCTCCTGTGTCGGCGTGACGGCTACTATATTTGGCTTCGTCTACGGCAGCGTGTTCGGCAACGAGCACCTTCTCCCCGGCTTCAAGGTACTGGAGGGGAACGGCGTCGTGACCATCCTGCTTGTCACTGCGGGCGTGGGAGTCGTGCTCATATTGCTCACGGGCGTGCTGAACATAATGGCGGGCTTCCGCCAGAGGGACTACCGCAAGGCGCTGTTCTCCGCCAACGGTGTCACGGGCGTGCTGTTCCTGGCTCTGCTGGTCGGCGGGGCGGGGCTCACGCTGGGGCTGGGCATCCCCGTGCTCTCCAGCACGGCCTACTGGATAGTCCTCGCGGCGCTGCTGCTGAGCATCTGGTTCGGAGAGCTCATCGTGCACCTGCTGCACCTCGAGCACGGTCACCACGAGCACAAGAGCGTGGGCATGATGATACTCGAGGGCTTCTTCGAGCTGTTTGAGAGCTTCCTCTCGTGGCTCTCCAACTGCCTCTCCTTCCTGCGTGTCGGCACCTACGCCGTCTGCCACGCGATAATGATGATGATAGTCTACAACCTCTCGGCTCAGTCCGACGGAGGCTACAGCATCTTCGGCCTGGTAATAGGCAACGTGATCGTCATGTTCATCGAGGCCGCGCTGGTCTGCATCCAGTCGCTCAGGCTGGAGTTCTACGAGCTGTTCAGCCGCTTCTACACCGGCCGCGGCATCCCGTTCGAGCCCGTGTCCGTGGACTACGGCGCGGGACACGCCGCCTGAAAACCCCGACAGCGTCATTATAAAATAAAAATATCCAATAACGTGGAGGTATTCAAAATGCTTATCATTGTTGCTGCTCTCGCCGCCCTCGCGGTCATAATCGTGCCCCTCGTACTCATCAACCGCCGCGCCAAGGCGGGCAAGAGCGTCAAGAAGCCGCTCTACGCCAACCTGGCCATGTTCTTCGTGATGTTTGCCGTGTGCGGCTGCGTGTTCCTGGGACAGGGCGTCGCCGCCGCCAACGAGGCCGCCGAGGTCGCTGCCGCCGGCGGCGGAACCGACTGGACCCAGGCCTTCGCCTATCTGGGCGCCGCCCTCGCCGTCGGCATCTCCGGCATAGCCTCCGGCATCGCCGTCTCCAACAGCGCCTGCGCCGCCATCGGCGCCCTGACCGAGAACGAGAGCACCTTCGGTAAGAGCATAGTCTTCGTCGGCCTGGCCGAGGGTATCGCCATCTACGGCCTGCTCGTCGCCATCATCATCCTCCTGTTCTGATGCGCTGCTTCTGCATTTCCGACGACCCAGACGTCCTCACCGGGATGCGCCTGGCCGGCATAGACGGCGTGGCGGCCTCCACAAAGCGGGAGGTGGACATGGCCATATCCAGAGCCTGCGCAGACAGCGGCGTGGCCGTCCTGATAGTCACCGAGGGCTGCTATGAGCTCAGCCGCGAGCGTTTGGATGAGCTGAAGCTCTCCGCGGCCAGACCCCTGGTGAACGTCGTGTCGGACAGCCGCACGGCGTCAAGCGGGTCGGACTCCATTATGCGCCTCATCAACGAGGCCATAGGCATCAAGTTTTAGGAGGCGGGCAAATGGAAGAAGTGAAGAAAAAGGGCAAGCTCCAGGCCTTTACCCGCGCGATACTCGACGCGGCCAACGAGCACGCTGACGCCGTGCACGCCGAGGCCGACGAGCAGGAGAAGACGTATATAGAGAATTACCGCGCGGAGACCCATGCGCGCAGCGAGCAGCGCCGCGCCATAGCTCAGGCGGAGATAAAAGCGCGCGAGGACAAGCGCGTGATGACGGAGACGCTCGCCGCGAGGCGCTCGCTCCTGGCTCTGCGCGAGGAGTGCGCGGGGATGGTAATAGCGGACGTCCGCGCGCGGCTGGCCGCATACCCCGGCGAGCCGGGCTACGCCGGCACGCTTGACAACCTGCTGCGCCGCGGCCTGAATGCGGTGCCTGACGCCAGGAGCGCACGAGTGCTGCTCAGAGGCGCGGACATGGCTCACGCGGAGCACCTGCGCGCCGCCGCCCCGGGCGTGGAGCTCAGCTTCGCCGAGGGCAAGTTCCTCCTCGGCGGGATGATGATAGAGTTCCCGGTGCAGCACCGCCGCGCCGACCTCACCTTTGACACGGCGCTGGAGGATTTGTCCGGCCGGTTCACCGAGATAACCGGCTTTGGCATGGAGGGTGCAGATGGAAAATAAGACGCCTTATTACATTTACGGTATAAACGGACCGGTCATACACGTGCGCGGCGGGCGCAGCCTGCCCCGCATGAGCCTTGTGTACGTGGGCGAGCAGCGTCTGTTCGGCGAGGTCGTGTCCTCCGCCGGCGACGAGAGCGTCGTGCAGATATACGAGGACTCCGGCGGGCTGAGCGCCGGCGAGCCGGTGTACCCCACGATGGAGCCGATGAGCATACGCCTCGGCCCCGGCCTCGTGGGCGGCATCTTTGACGGCATAGGCCGCCCGCTGGTGCAGATCCAGTCCATCGCCGGCGACTTTATCTCCAAGGGCATCAACATCGGTGCCCTGGACGAGAACAAGAAGTGGCCGGTGAAGATGCTCATACGCGAGGGCGACGAGGTGAAGGGCGGCCAGCCCTTTGCCGTCACGCAGGAGAGCGGCATGATAGAGCACCGCTCCATGGTACCGCCCGCGCTCTCCGGCAAGGTCAGCGGCGTGGTGGAAGACGGCAGCTACACCGTCACCGAGCCCCTGGCCTACGTGGAGAACGCCCTCGGCGAAAAGACCGCGCTTACGCTCAGCCAGCTCTGGCCCGTGCGCACGCCCAGGCCGTTCACCGAGAGGCTGCCCGTCGACCGTCCCCTGGTCACGGGTCAGCGCGTCATAGACACGCTCTTTCCCGTGGGCAAGGGCGGCTGCGCGGCCATACCCGGCCCCTTCGGCGCGGGCAAGACCGTCGTGCAGCACCAGCTGGCCAAGTGGTCGGACGCGGACATGATAGTCTACCTCGGCTGCGGCGAGCGCGGCAACGAAATGACCCAGGTGCTCGACGAGTTCCGCGAGCTGCGCGACCCGCGCTCCGGCCGTCCGCTGATGGAGCGCACGATACTTATAGCCAACACGTCCAACATGCCTGTCGCCGCCCGCGAGGCGAGCATATACACGGGCATGACCATAGCCGAGTACTACCGCGACATGGGCTACCACGTCGCGCTGATGGCCGACTCCACCTCCCGCTGGGCCGAGGCTCTGCGCGAGATCTCGGGACGCCTGGAGGAGATGCCCGCCGAGGAGAGCTTCCCGGCCTATCTGCCCAGCCGCCTGGCCGGCTTCTACGAGCGCGCGGGCTATGTCGACACGCTCTCCGGCGGCGAAGGCTCCGTCACCGTCATAGGCGCAGTGTCGCCCCAGGGCGGCGACTTCTCCGAGCCGGTCACGCAGAACACCCAGCGCTTCGTCAGGTGCTTCTGGGCGCTCGACCGCTCGCTGGCATACGCGCGCCACTTCCCCAGCATAAACTGGACGACGAGCTACAGCGAGTACTACAACGACCTCATACCCTGGTACAAAAAGAACTTCGGCGAGGACTTCACCGACCTGCGCGAGCGCATAATCGCGCTGCTCAACGAGGAGAGCTCGCTGATGGAGATAGTCAAGCTCATCGGCTCCGACATACTGCCGGACGACCAGAAGCTGGTCATAGAGACGGCCAAGGTCGTGCGCGAGGGCTTTTTGCAGCAGAACGCCTTCCACGAGCACGACACCTACATGGTGCCCGCCAACCAGATGGCCATGCTGCGCATAATCCTGCGCCTCTACGACGGCGCCAGGGCGCTGGTAGGAAACGGGATACCGCTGCGCCAGCTCATTGAGACGGGCATCTTCGCCACGCTCGAGCGCATGAAGTTCGGCCTCGGCGAGGGCACGAAGCCCGAGGAGTTCGAGCAGCAGGTGGACGACGCCCTGGAGCAGGTGCGCCGCGCCAACGCTTAAAGGAGGTGAGCGCATGCGCATAGAATATACCGGTCTGGCTGAGATAAACGGCTCGCTCATCGCCCTCGACGACGTGAGCGGCGTGGCCTACGACGAGCTGGCCGAGATCACGCTGCGCGACGGCAGCCGCCGCCACGGCCGCGTGATACTCATAGACGGCAAGAGAGTGGTGCTCGAGGTGTTCGAGGGCACCTCCGGCATAGACCTGAAGGACACGGGCACCCGCTTCCTGGGCAAGCCCATGACCGTGCCCCTGTCCGAGGAGCTGCTCGGCCGCGTGTTTGACGGCACGGGCAGACCCATAGACGGCCTGGGCGAGATCTACGCCGCCGAGCGCCGGGACATCAACGGGCCGGCCATCAACCCCGTCAGCCGCGAATACCCGCAGAGCTGCATCCTCACCGGCATCAGCTCCATCGACGCCACGTGCTCGCTGATACGCGGGCAGAAGCTGCCCATATTCTCCGGCGCCGGCCTTGCCCACAACGAGCTGGCCGCGCAGATAGTGCGCCAGGCGCACGTCATAGGCACGGGGGACGACGCCAAGTTCGTCATCGTCTTCTGCGCCATGGGCATAAAGAACGACACCGCCGACTTCTTCCGCCGCGACTTCTCGGAGTCCGGCGCGCTCGGCCGCACGGTCATGTTCCTGAACATGGCCTCCGACCCCATCATAGAGCGTATCCTCGCGCCGCGCTGCGCCCTGACGGCGGCGGAGTACCTGGCCTTCGACCTCGGCTATCACGTCCTGGTCGTCATGACCGACATGACCTTCTACTGCGAGGCTCTGCGTGAGTTCTCCAGCTCCAAGGGCGAGATACCCTCGCGAAAGGGCTATCCGAGCTACATGTACTCCGACCTGGCCAGCATCTACGAGCGCGCGGGACTCATCCACGGCAAGCCCGGCTCCGTGACGCTGATGCCCATACTCACCATGCCCGGCGACGACATCTCGCACCCGATACCCGACCTGACGGGCTACATCACCGAGGGGCAGATAGTCCTCTCGCGCGACCTGGCGCAGAAGGGCATATACCCGCCCGTCGGCATCCTGCCCAGCCTCAGCCGACTCATGAAGGACGGCACGGGCAAGGGCTTCACGCGCGACGACCACCCCGACCTCTCCAACCAGCTCTTTGCCTCGTACAGCGAGGTGTCCAGCGCGCGCAGCCTGGCCACCGTCATAGGCGAAGACGAGCTGTCTGCCCGCGACAAGCTGTACCTGCAGTTCGGCAACGAGCTGGAGCACGACTTTATAAACCAGGGCATGTACGAGCCGCGCAGCCTGGACGAGACGCTGAACATGGGCTGGAAGCTGCTGAGCATACTGCCCAGGAGCGAGCTGTCGCGCGTCTCCGACAAGGTGCTGGATCAGCACTACACGGCACGGCTAACTAATTAGGCGCATTGCGCCGGAGGGAGGCGATACCTTGCCGCAGACAGCGCCCACAAAAAGCAACCTCAACGCAGCCAAGCGCTCCCGCACTCTGGCCTCGACGGGCTATGAGCTGATGGACCGCAAGCGCAACATACTCATACGCGAGCTCATGGCGCTGATAGACGACGCCAGGGAGCTGCAAGACCGCATAGACGCCACCTTCTCCGAGGCCTACGCCTCGATGCGCATGGCCGAGATATCCATGGGCGGCAGCGCCCGCCTGGCCGCGGACAGCGTGCCCATAGACGACGGCTTTTCCCTGCGCTCCAAGAGCGTGATGGGCGTCGAGCTGCCGTACGTCGCGGACAAGTGCAGCGAGCCGGACGGGCCGCCCTACGGCCTGGCCTTCACCAGCTCCGACCTGGACGACGCCTACTTCAAATTCCGGGAGGTCAAGGCGCTCATATGCGAGCTTGCCCAGACGGAAAACAGCATTTACCGGCTTGCCTACGCGATAAAAAAGGCGCAAAAGCGCGCCAACGCCCTCAAAAACATAGTCATCCCCGGCCTGGAGGACGAGATCTTCCGCATCTCCGACGCGCTTGAGGAGAAGGAGCGCGAGGAGTTCGTGCGCCTGAAGGTCGTCAAGAGCCGGAACGAGAGACTGAAGGGAGAACAAAATGCGCAGACTGAATAAGCTTTTAGCCCTCGCCCTCGCACTTTTGCTCGCCTTTACGCTCGCCGCGTGCGGCGACTCGTTTGAAAGCGCCATGGTCCGCGCCCTGCGCGAGATGCAGGACGTGGAGAGCGTCCACGCCGATATGCAGCTCGACATGTCCTTCGGCGTAGACGTGCTCGGCGAGAGCACTTCCATGGACATAGCGATGGACATGGCCATGGACACCGCCGGCGACCTGACCAGCGGTGAGCTTACCATGACCATGCTCGGTTTTCCCATAACCGCTGCCTATATAGTAGCCAAGGACGGAGACGCCTATGACCTCTATACCTCCGTGGACGGCGGAGAGACCTGGCAGAGCCAGCTGGATCTGAGCGGGGAACAGCTCATGAACGGGGAGAACCGCTACAACCTGGGTACCGACGCGGGAGCTATGGTCAGCTTCTACCTCGAGTTCGCCTCCAACTTCGGCGAGGCGGTTGACGAGACGCTCGACGGCGTGGACTGCGTCCGCTATGACGGGGTGTTCCCCGGCGCGCAGCTCACGGAGGCGCTGGCCATGTCCGGAGGCTCCGGCTTTGCCGAGGTGCCTGAGGGCACTTCGCTGCCCGACGCGCCGATATCCTTCTGGCTGGACAAGGACAGCGGCCTGCCCAGGCGCATCAGCCTGGACATGACCGACGCCATGGGTCAGTACATGACCGGCCTGCTCGCCGACTCCGGCGTCAGCGCCGACGCCATGAGCGTGGAAAACATCGGAGTCACGGTCGACCTGAGCGAGTATAACAGCGCCCAGCCCATGACACCGCCTGCCGTGTAAGAAAAAGCCCGGAACCCGAGCCGGACGGCTTCGGGTTCCGGGATTTTTTATCTGCGCGCTCCGGCGAGGAGCCTGGACAGAGCGTAGTCCGTGAAGCGCCCGGCGGCGGGGCTCTGCTCGCCGCGCGGCTGGTACGCGGCGCCTATCTCGACGGTGTACGGCGGGTCTATGGGCAGCAGCACCGTGCGGCCCGAGCCGTCCACGTCCTTGGCGAGCAGGGTGTTCACCAGCGCCACGCCCAGCCCCGCCCCGACGAGGGAGAGCGCGCCGTATATGTCCGAGGTCGACGCTCTCCGCCGCACGCTTATGCCGCGCTCGGCCAGGAAGCGGGAGTTGTCCGTCTCCTCGCCGGGCGAGATGTCTATGTACGCCTCGTTTGCAAGCTCCGCGGCGGGGTAGCTTTCCCGGTTCGCCAGCGGGTGGTTGGCCGGGAGCCAGACGGCCAGGCTGTCCGAGGTCAGCGGCGTCCAGGCGTGCGCGCCGGAGCGGCGGCTCATGATGCAGAAATCGGCCTCGTGCCGCTCCAGCATACCGCTCAATACGCTGCTCGTGCCTTCGACCAGCTCTATCTCCACGCCCGGGTGCTCGCCGGAGAAGCCCGTGACCGCCTCGGTCAGCACGGGGTAGTAGGCCGGATAGGACATACCCACGCGCACGCGGCCGGTCTCCAGTCCGCGCACCTGCGCCGCGAGCTGGCGGCAGCTCTCGCCCCAGCGCGTCAGCTCGCGCATCGAACCCAGCAGCAGCGTGCACTCGCGCGTCGGCTCCACCCCGGCGCGGGAGCGGTTCAGCAGCCGGAAGCCAAGCTCGTCCTCCAGCGAGAGTATCATCCGGCTCATGCCGGACACCGTGTAGCCCAGCCTCTCCGCCGCAGCCGAGAGACTGCCCAGCTCCACCGCGAGCAGCAGCGCCGCACACTTGGCCGTGTCCATTTTTATGCCCCCTTACTTGACGATTACGCAAGTTAACTGTGATATATTCGCTATTTACTCAAAGTATATCAAGGAGTAAACTGCTGTCAAGGGGTGAAGGTATGAAGACAAGGCTCTCCCGGCGGGGCAGCGAGGCGCTGCTTGCCGCCGTTATAGTGGCCAGGAGCACTTCGCTGCTGCTGTTGAAGTTGGGATTGGCGGACATGGGCACGTTCACGCTTATGGCGCTGCGCTTCACCACGGCGGGAGCGATACTGCTCTTGCTGTTCCACAGGCGCATCCGCGCGGCCGGGCGGGCCGCCTCGCTGCGGGGCATGGCCATAGGCGCGGTGTTCTTCGCCGTCCTGGCCAGCGAGTCCACGGCGCTGCGGTTCACGGCGACGTCCATGACTTCGTTTCTGGAGAACACAGCCGTGGTCATAGTGCCGCTGCTGCTGGCGGCGTTCACGCGCAGAGCGCCCGGCGCGGTGTCGATGCTCAGCGCGGCGCTGAGCGTCGCCGGGGTGGCGCTGCTCACGCTGCGCTCCGGCGTGGGAGGCTTCGGACCGGGCGAGTGCATCTGTGTGCTGACCGCGCTGCTGTATGCCTGCGCCATCATCACCACCGACCGCATGAGCCACTCCGGCTGCGACACGCTGGCGATGGGCATAGCCCAGGTGTGCACGATAGCCGTCCTGGCGTGGGCCACGGCACTGATATTCGAGGAACCAACCCTCCCGGCGAGGGCGCGCGACTGGGGGATAATACTCGCCCTGGCCGTCGTGTGCACCGTCTTCGGCTTCACGCTACAGCCCGTGGCGCAGAGCGGGACTACGGCGGAGCGAGCGGCCATGTTCTGCGCGCTCAGCCCCCTGAGCGCGAGCGCGCTGGGCGTGATATTCCTGGACGAGCAGCTGGGACTGACCGGGGTGTGCGGCGCGGCGCTCATCCTCTGCGGCATACTGCTGCCGAACATCCTCGCGCTGCGCCATCGCCGCACGAATGGTGCGTGAAAGCGCGCCGAAGCATAGAATGACCCCCGTCGGCGTCGTCGCAAGCTGCATATCCTTCACTCCCGGCTGAAGCCGAGAGCTCAGTCATTCCGCTGCTCCTCCTCTCCCACGAAGTGCATTCTGCACTTCGTGGGTTCCATAGGCGACCGATGGAGATCGGCGCTGCGCTTCGTCGTTGCAAGCTGCATATCCTTCGCTTCGTCGTCGCAAGCTGCATATCCTTC
>UQQF01000009.1 GCA_900543085.1 uncultured Eubacteriales bacterium
TTCCGCTGCTCCTCCTCTCCCACGAAGTGCATTCTGCGCTTCGTGGGTTCCCAGCGGCCGATGGGGACCGGCGCTGCGCTTCGCGCCTCAGTTGTCCGCCAAAGGCGGACAATTCGACACTGCGCTCCGCGAAATGTATTTTCGGCGACGTACACGCCGCCGCCGAAAATGATTGCAGTCCCTTTCGCGCCCATAGGGCGCGAAACTCTGCGAGGCTTTTTCGACAAGCTGAAGCACCGATCCGAAGATCGGTGCTTTTTCGTTTGCGCCGGCGTCACAGCCGGTTGCGGTCGCCCCACTCGCACATGGCGTCCAGGATGGGTATGAGTGACTTCCCGCGCCCGGTCAGGCTGTATTCCACCTTCGGCGGTATCTGCGGGTACTCCTCCCGGTGCACCAGCCGGTCGCTCTCCAGCTCCTTGAGCGTGGAGCTGAGCGTCTTGAAGGATATCCCGCCTATGTACTTCTTCATCTCGTTGAAGCGCACTACGCCGAACTCCATCAGCGTGTAGAGTATCGTCATCTTGTACTTGCCGTTTATCAGCGACAGCGTGTAGCTGAAGCCGGTCGTGCTCAGGCTCTCGTCGGATATGCAGCGGTTCGTCATGCTTTCACTTCCCTTTAGGTAAGTATATAACTCAAATGTGCGTACTTGTATTATTACATATTACTGCTATGATTGTAGTATCACAAGGGGCGAAAGTCAACCGCCTTTTAAAGCAGGAGGAATGAGCAATGAGCAAGAAAATAGTGGTAATAACAGGCTCCCCGCGCAAAAACGGCAACAGTCAGGCCATGACCGAGGCCTTCATCAAGACCGCCGAGGCCAGGGGGCACAGCGTCAGGCGCTATGACGCCGCGGAGATGGAGCTGGGCGGCTGCCGCGCGTGTCAGACCTGCTTCAGCACCGGGAACGCCTGCACCTTCGACGACGGCTTCAACACGATGGCGCCCGACATACTCGCCGCCGACGTCGTCGTGTTCACGATGCCCGTGTACTGGTACTCCATTCCCGCGCAGATAAAGTGCGTTATAGACAAGCTCTACTCCTTCTGCGTCGCGGGCAGGGACGTTGGCGGAAAGGAGTGCGCGCTGATAGCCTGCTGCGAGGAGGAGGACATGAGCGTGCTCGACGGCGTGCGCGTGCCCATCGAGCGCTCTGCCGCCCTTCTCGGCTGGCGCATGGCCGGCGAGGTGCTCATCCCCGGCGTGCTGAACGAGGGCGACATCGCCAAGACAGACGGTGTCGAGCGCGCAGCCGCGCTCGCGGAGAGCCTGTGACGTCCGGCTCCGCCACGGCGCGAGCCGCGCTCACACCGCTCGCGGACATACAACAGCGTTGCCGGAGCACAGCCCATCGGCTTGCTCCGGCAACATTCATGCGTTACGCTTCCATATACAGCTCCAGGATAGCCCCGTCCTTCCAGACGAAGGCCAGCTTGTCGCCCTTTTCATTTGCATCCATGGGTCCGCATATGACGGAATCGGCGTCGTCGATGTACTTTTGCAGGTCGTCTACCTTATACGCCACGTGCGGATTGCGGTGGAGCACCTCCGGGAATGGAGTGCCCTCCTCAAATTTGAGGTACTCGATCTTGTAGTCGTAGTCGTCCACATTGCTGACCCAGAAGCCCGCGCCCTCATTGTGGATCATACCGGGCTTCTTATTGGTGATGGGAATCCCGATGTGCATGTATTCAGCGGACATAAGTATCTCCTCCTAGATGCTCCTGTACCGGCCGGCGGCATACGTGCCGCCCGGCTCCCGGCGCAGGGCTATTTGCTGTGCTTTATCTCCTGATAGACCTCGAAGGCCTGGGCGGGCGTGTAGCCCTCATGCACCACCTTGCCTATGGCCTGAGCCATGCCCTCCGGGCAGTCGGACTGGAAGATGTTGCGCCCCATGTCCACGCCGTGCGCGCCGTCGCGTATGGCCTTGTACGCCATCTCCAGCGCGTCGGGCTCGGGCAGCTTTTTGCCGCCGGCTATCACTATGGGCACCGGGCAGGCGGCCGCGACGCGCTCAAAGCCGTCGCAGTAATAGCTCTTGACTATGTTGGCGCCGTTTTCGGCCAGGACGCGGGTGGCCAGCAGGAAGAACTTTTCGGTTCGCTCCATGTCCTTGCCCACCGCGACGACGCCCAGCGTCGGAATGCCGTAGCCGGTGGCCGTGTCGACCGTGCGGGCGAGCAGCTCCAGCGAGCGGCTCTCGCCCGGCGCGCCTATGAAGGTCTGCACCGCCACGCAGTCGGCGCCGGTGCGTATGGCGTTGGCCATGTCGCAGGCGATGCCCCCGCCGTTGGACATGTCGTCGTAGAGCACGGTGGAGTCATACGTCACGCGCACGCACCTGGCCACGCGCGCCGCCGGGGATATGCAGGTGCGGAAGATGCCGCGCGTGCCCATAAGCACGTCTACATGGGGTATCAGCGGCGGTATCGCCACGTCGATGCGCTCCAGCCCGGACGTAGGTCCCATGATGTAGCCGTGGTCGAAGGCCAGCATGACCGTGTTGCCGGACTTGGAATTAAAGATGCGGGCGAGGCGGCTTTTCATGCCGAAATCACAGTTGGCGGCGCCTTTTACGTAAAAGTCCTCCTGAGCCGCGGGCACGTCCAGGTGGTAGTTGTGGGCGGCCTTGTTTCCGATGTTGTCCGCCATGCCTTACTCCTTGCTGTACGCGGGGGTGTGGCAGGAGGTGTTCCACAGGCGGAGCGTCTCGTCGTCCCACTTGGCTATGTTCATCTGGAAGCCGCCGGCCTCCTGCACGGTCAGTATCTCTCCGACCATGCTGGCCACGACCTCGACGCCCTTGGCGCGCAGGAATTCAACGGTGTCCTTGAACAGCACCAGCATCTCCATCATGGTGGTGGCGCCGCAGCCGTTTATCATGACGAAGGCCTTGTCCCCGGCCGTCAGGCCGAGCTTGGAGCTGAGCGCTCCGGCCACGGTGGCGACGGTGTCCCTGGCGGACATCATGGGCACGCGCACTCCGCCGCCCTCGCCGTGCTGGCCGGCGCCTATCTCCATCATGTCCGTCTCGCCGAGGTCGCCGAAGGGCATCCCGTTCTGCGGGTGCGTGGCGTCGGTGGACTTGACGGTGATGGAGGCCATGTTGTCGGCGTAGTGCTGGGCGATCTCGGCCACCTCGTCGAGGCTCTTGCCCTCGCGGGCGGCAGCGGCGGCGACGTGGTAGAGGGCGACCGCGCCCGCGAGACCGCGCTTGTTGTCCTCGCCGTTGGGGTCGTACTGTATTTCCTCGCCGGTCACGACCTGGCGGAAGTTGAGCCCGGCCTTCTGAGCCAGCTTTATGGCCTGCTTGCCCGCGAGCTGGTCGCCGGCGTAGTTGAGCGTCAGCAGCAGCACGCCGTGACCCTTGTCGGCGCGCTTCATGGCCTCGAACACCAGCTTGGCGTTGGGTGCGGCAAAGATGTCGCCCACAGCCTGGACGTCCAGCATGCCCTTGCCGACGAAGCCGGCCTGCGCGGGCTCGTGCCCGGAGCCGCCGTAGGTGACGATGGTCACGCGGTCCGCGTTCTCCAGATCCTTGCTTATAACCAGATGCCCGTCGACGGTCAGGATGTCGGGATAGGCCAGACCCAGGCCGACAAGCTCCTCGTCGGTGATGGTCTCGGGGGCGTTGATAAACTTCTTCATTTTCATAGTCGATACCACCTGTTCAGTATTTTATTTCACTCGGCGAGCCCGCGGAAAAAGTATGCCATGGACACCGCCCCGGCGTCGGGCGTGCCTATGGTCTGCTCCCCATAGCTCTTTGCCCTGCCGAACTTGGATACGAAGTTCCTGGAGTTGTCCGCGCCGGCCTCGGCCGCGGCCGCGGCGGCGGCAAACAGACCGGCCTCATCGCCGCCCTCATAGGCTTCTATCGCCTCCGTGGCGGGTATAAGCGCGTCCATCATGGTCTTGTCGCCCACTTTGGCGCCGGATATGTCCTCCAGCGCCTCGAGCGCTCCGCTGAACACGGCCTTCAGGCCGGGGACGTCTATCTCCCCGCCGTCCGGCGCGCACTCCTGCATACCGTCCAGCCAGGTGTTCCACAGCGGCACGGCGCTGCCGCCGTTGAGCTCCATGACGGCCATGGCCGCGTCGTCCAGCATGGACTTGACGCCCCCCTCGGACGCCTCGACGGCGGCGTAGACCGCTCCGGCTATCTTGCTCATGGTCAGGCCGTGGTCGGCGTCTCCGAAGCGGGCGTCTATGTCGCTCAGCTCCTGTTCGGCCGCGGTGACCGCCGCGCAGGCGTTTTTCAGCCTGAGCGCGAACTCGGCTTTGGTCACTGCTTTGTACCTCCTCTCCCGGCACGGGCGATCGGCCGCCCGTGCTCGGATGCAGCTTTGTTACATTCGTAACTACACGTTATCACACTCGGTTACGTATGTCAATGGCCAAAGACAATTCCCCTATAATGAACAAAAACCCGCCGAATCACTTGTCAGAACAGCACAAACCCCGCCCCTGGAGATGCTCGGATCTCCGGGGGCGGGGTTACATATGTTAATCAGTGTTCCAAAAGCTCCTCGATCACCTCGGAGCGCGCGACTATCTGAGTGAAGAAGCCGGACTTCAGCGCGCCGCGCACGGCCTTGTGGCTCGTGTTTGCGGAGCATACGCCTATGATGTTCGGGCAGCGCTTGAGCACATCGACCGGCACCTGTATGGCGAAGTCCTGATCCGACTGTATGACGTAGCCGTCCTCGTTGAAGTAGTATATCAGCATTCTGCCGCAGGCTCTGCGCTGCTGCAGCAGGCTGCCGTAGCGCACCAGGGAGGCGAAGTCGGGGCTGGAGGGGTAGTCGCCTATGTTGACCAGCGCCGTGTCCAGCAGCTCCCACTCGCGGTAGATGCGGCGGTACACCTCGGTCGAGCAGAGCACCTCCTTCTCCTCCAGGCTCTCCGGGAGAGCCGGGAGATAGAGAAAGTGCGGCGTTGCGCCCAGCTGCTGCGCCATCAGGCGTATGTTCTCGTTGGACTGGTAGTTGCGGGCCGGGATGCTCGCGTTCCCGACCAGCGGGCATATATCCGTGACGGTGCTGTCCACCTGGGGATTCTGCTCCAGCCAGCTCACGATCTGACCGATAAGGTATCCCCAGCCGACGCCGAGGCGCCTGCTGCCCAGAAGCTGCAAAAGCTGCAGCGCGCCCTGCGAGAGCAGGCGGTTCACCTCGTCGTTGTCGCCGCTGTCCTCGACGAGCACTCCGCCCTGGATGGTGCTGATGCTCCTCAGCCTGTCCAGCAGTCTGGCCGCCTTGGTCTCCGGGTCATGGACGGTTATCTCGACCACGCCCAGCTCGCGCGCTTCCGCCAGCAGGCGGCTGACCATCGGGCGGGAGATGCCCAGCTCGCGGGCTATGTCGCTCTGCCTCTGATCCTCCAGATAATAGCGGCGCGCCACATAGGCCAGCCGCTTTCGTTTATCCTGACTGATATTCAAAGAGTCATCCTCTCTATACGCATAAATAGAGCCGGCAGCGCGCGTCCCCCATGGGATGCACATTTGTAACTTCCCGACCCGTACACAGTATATAGGATGCTCCCCGAAAAAGCAAGGCCAAAGCGACGGCGCCCGCACCGAACCGGGCGCTCAGGGCGCAGAGAAAGTTTTGCAGGCAGTGTTGACAAGTAAACTTGGCAAGGCAAGCGGGGGAGTTAACTATAGACAAGGAAAAGATTTTGAAAGAGGCCAGGCAGGAGGGCATGCTGGGCGTGGACGAGGGTACGAAGCACGCAAAGACCCAGGGCTATTTGCTGGGCAAAGCGGCGTTTGTCG
The DNA here is from genome assembly GCA_900543085.1 of uncultured Eubacteriales bacterium. Classification (GTDB taxonomy): domain Bacteria; phylum Bacillota; class Clostridia; order Oscillospirales; family Oscillospiraceae; genus Scatomorpha; species Scatomorpha pullicola. Next base: position 5,789 of record UQQF01000009.1, read on the forward strand.
CGGCGTATGTTGTGATAGCACTTTTCAGCGTAATCACCTCCAGCGAGCTGAACGCCGGCGTAACGGCGATGTTCGTGGCGTCGCTCACCGGAGAGGCCTTCGCAGGGTGGAGGCAGTCCGGGAAAAAGGTGTACGCGGTTCTGGCGATCACAGGCGCGGTCACGACGGTGCTGGCTCTTGTGGTCACGGTCTGCGATATGTACGGGGCGCAAATATGAGCAAGCGGCTGATACTGAAAAACCGTTTGAAGGAGGCGCGGCAGGCAAAGGGGCTGTCACAGGCGGCTCTGGCCGAAATGGTCGGCGTCTCGAGGAACACGATAAGCTCCATTGAAACCGGACAATTCAGCCCGACCGCCAAGCTCGCTCTGATACTCTGCATCGCACTGGACAAGAAATTTGAAGACCTGTTCTATTTCGACCTCTGAACCCCCGGCGCGGAGCTGTGGGAGCGCTGGTTCAGTCGCGATCGGTCGGACAAGTTTGTTGCCTTATCACAATTTAGCAGCTCATGTTGTTTGGTTTAACGAAGACTGCGGTTTAAGATTGTAATATAATTAACACATCCAAGTTGGAAACCTCATTCAACAGAAAGGGTGTTGTAAAATGAAAGATTGGACCAACAAGGTAGCAGGCATCACCGGCGCGGCTTGCGGTATTGGCAAGGCTTTCGCTCAGTATGCTGCCCAGCAGGGTATGCGTCTCGCTCTTATCGACATTGACGACCGCGTTGAGGACGTCAAGAAGGAGTGCGAAGCTCTCGGTTCCCCCAAGGTTGTCGCCATCAAGGTCGACGTCACCGAGTACGAGCAGGTGCGCATGAGCGTGAAGCGCATCATGAACGAGTTCGGCCAGATCGACGTCTTTTTCAGCAATGCCGGCGTCGGCGGCGCAGGAACCCTTGTCAACATTCCTCCTCAGGACTGGCAGTGGATTACCTCCGCCAACTATCTCGCCATGGCCTACTACGCCATCGAGGTAGTGCCCATCATGAAGGAGCAGGGCACCGAGGCCTACTTCCTGATAACCGGCTCCATCGGCAGCCTGCAGCCGGGCCTGCGCATCCAGTCCGCCTACACCGCCTCCAAGCACGCCGCCCTCAGCCTCGCCGAGAGCATCAAGGACTACGCCGACTACTTTGCTCCCAATATCGGCGTCACGGCCTTCTGCCCCATGTATGTCAACACCGAGATATATGACAGCGAGCGCTGCCGTCCCGAGCGCTTCAAGAAGCCCTACGACCCGTTCTACGCCACCGCGGACTACAACGACTACAAGGCCAACTTTGAGAAGCGCATCAAGGAAACGGGCTTCAATCCCCGCTTCGTCGGCCCGCGCCTCTTCCGCGCCATGGAGGACAAGCAGCTTTATGTCCATCCGCACATCGACACTCACCAGATGATCCGCGACCGCTTTGCCCGCATCGAGGCAGACCTTCGCAAGGACGAGGAGCTCGACGCCGAGTTCAAGGCTCTCGAGGGCTACGACGACTAAAAGATATACGAATAAACAGTTTCCGTCTGCCGCACGGCAGACGGAAACTGTTTATTAACTGCTTATTTCACCTATCAGGTTGTTCGGAAGCACATATTTGTGTTTGAGATATAGGTCGATGTAAAACGAGTATTGCAGCTTGAACAGGAGCGAGCTGTCCGTAAAATCCAGCCCGTAAAGGTCGGCTATCTGCTGAATGCGGTAATTCACCGTGTTTCTGTGCAGGAACATGATCTCGGCGGTTTTGTTTTTGCTGAAGCCGGTCATGGCGAAAATCTTGAGCGTCTCGTAAAACTCGGTGTTTTTCTCCTCGTCGTACTTCTCCAGCTCCGGGAGCAGCGGGTGCTCGACGTACTCCAGCTCGCTCTTGTCCTCAATTCCGTCCAGCATGATGTAAAATGCGTAGTCAGAGTAGAAGAACAGCCCGCTCACATGGTTCTGTCTCCTGGCAAACGAGGCCGTACGCTCCGCCTGTCGGTAGTGTACGGCAAATTTTTCGGGCTTTGAAAACACGTTGCTGACACCTACGAGCAGGCTGTTTTCAACAGACAGCTTCTTGAGGCCGCGCGTGATTTCCTCTGGCAGGTTGCCGAGCCGGTCGCTTTCCACAAGCGCTACCGCGGCTCCCCGCTGATACAGCTTCGGCGAATTCGGCAGCAGCGCCGAGACCGCCGGCATGAGCGCGTCGTACAGGAATTCGTTTTCCCGGAACCAGCTCTGCCTGAAGACGATGGCGCGCATGTGCGGCGGAAAGCTCAGGTTGGCCACGCTTATGCGCTGAGCCGTCTCCTCCTCGCTGGCGCCGTTGATTATATCCGACAGCACGTTCTGATGCATATTGAAGCGGAATGAGCTGTAATTCCTGGCGCCTATCAGCATATTGAGCAGTCTCTTGGCTATCAAAGCCATGAACTTGTCGCTGAAATCGGGGAACTCCCCGGTACGGCTGCCCATAAAGGCATAGGCGATTATATCACCGTTGGATATGACTCTTATCACTTTGATGTGCAGCTTGAGGCGGTCGCAGTACAATATGAAGGTCTGGGGTGAAATGCTCATGTTGTGCTTGACGCGGTACGAAAGGATGTATTCTATCAGGTACTTGTCCAGATAGCCCACCTCCACGCTGTGCAGCCAATGCGGGTGGTCAACCCGGAACGGCTTGGAATACGCCAGAACCTTGCCGGTAATATCCACGGCCAGCATAGGGCAGCTTGTCTCGTTTGAGAACTTGCTGAAGATAGAGTTCAAGTCCTCATCGGCAAGCAACATATAAAACAGATCCGAATGCAGCTTCTGCTGCTTTATAGAGCCTCCGAACAGCGACATTATATAGTACAGCGTGCCGGCAGACGACTCTTCCGGGATTAAAACATAATTGCTGTCGTTGCGCTTGAGCTTTTCACACGGCATCTTCTCCAAATCGCCCGTACATACTACATTCAACGGCAATGCGGCCGCCTCGTTCAGCTGGCTCGCAGTGAATATACACAAGCAGTCAACAGGGGGCAGTGCGCCGGATGGGTCGTACAATGCTACATCGGAAATCTCACAGTCGAGAGGAATCTCGTTTTTGCTTCCGGGAAACTTTTCACACAGAGCCTTTGCCAATGAAGAAAAAAGCATAAACCCAGTCACCTCGCAATGTTTCAAAATTGTACGTCAATATATTAACGAACATACATAGTGTGTATTATACATTATTTTGTTTTCCTCCTCAACAGCACAAAGCACAAACCCGTGCCTCCGCATTGTCGTTTTTGACAGCGAAGGCTTCCGGAATCATAGAACAGGCCGGATACGTTGCAGTCGTGCACACATTGTGCAAAGCGCATTATTTGGAGCAAATCTTTTCTATTAATGACATATACGCGCTTTAACTTTACGTATAAAATATTTGCAGCGAAGCAGGCCGGACAGTTACCCACTACACCGACGCCCCGACTGCGGAGCGAATCCACCAACTGTATGGTCACGAGGTAATACTATATGAAATACGAAAAACTGTTTCAAAAAGGTAAAATAGGCAGGCTGGAGCTGCCCAACAGGGTTGTAATGACCGCTATGGGTATAATGCTCTGCGACTGGAATGGCTGTGCCACTCCGGAAATGGTACGCTTCTACGAGGAGCGCGCCAAGGGCGGCTGCGGCCTTATTATTCCCGAATTTACTCGCGTCGACCCTGAAAGCGGACAATGCAACCGTTACCAGCTCGGCATCTTCGACGCCAGGCAAATCAGGGGAGTGGAGGACATCTGCGACGCAGTCCATCGCCACGGCTCCAAGATATTCATCCAGCTTCAGCACGGCGGGCGCGAGGCTCCTCCCGCCCTCAACGGCGGCAGGCAGGCCATGGCTCCGAGCGTGGAGCTCAACAGCGTCATAGGCCGAGACACCATACTGCCGAGGGAGATGACTGTTGAGGACATCGACCGCCTGGTCGGGCTGTTTGTCCAGGCCGCCGTCAACGCGGAAGCCGCCGGCGCAGATGGCGTTGAGGTTCACGCCGCGCACGGCTACCTGATTCAGCAGTTCCTCAGCCCTTACACCAACAAGCGCACGGACGAGTACGGCGGCTCGATGGAAAACCGCTGCCGCTTCCTCGTGCGCATACTCGAGGGCATCCGCGAGGCGGTAAGCCCCAACTTCGTTGTCGGCGCGCGCATCAACGGCAACGACTTTGTCGAGGGCGGCAACGACCAGGATGCCTGCGTCGAAATCGCCAAGTATCTCGAGCGCTACGTCGACTATTTCAACGTGAGCTGCGGCGTCTACGCCAGCGCAGCCACGATGATAGAGCCCTGCTACTCTCCCGAGTGCTGGCGCCGCCCCTTCGTCGAGGCCATAAAGCACGCCGTCAACGTCCCCATTATTGCCGTCAACACCCTGCGTCACACGGAGACCGCGGAGCAGCTGCTCGAGGAGGGCGTATGTGACTTCGTCGGCCTGAGCCGTATGCACATAGCCGACCCGTATCTTGTCACCAAGGCCAAGGCCGGACGCGAGGATCTCATCCGCAAGTGCATCAAGTGCATGAACTGCAACAAGTCCGTCGTCGCCGGACGCAACCTGCACTGCGCCATCAATCCCATAGCGGGACGCGAAACCCGTTTCGGCGATGATAAGCTGATAAAGAACGGCGCCGGACGCCCCGTAGCCATCATCGGCGGAGGCCCCGCCGGTATGCAGGCCGCCCTGCTCATGAAGAAGCGTGGCTTCGCTCCCGTTATCTTTGAGGAGAGCGACACCCTCGGCGGCAGCGCGATCCTCGCCTCCAAGGCTCCCTGCAAATACATGGCTCAGGAGTTCGTTGACACCCAGGCGGCCGAGATGAAGGAGTACGGCATAGAGGTTCACCTCAACACTCCCGCAACTCCCAGCCGCATTAAGGCGCTCGACCCGTACTGCGTCATCGTCGCCTGCGGCGGTAAGCAGATCGTGCCCAAAATCCCCGGCGTAGACAACAAAAACGTCTATTACATAGAGGACGTGCTGCTCGGCCGCGTGCACTTCGAGGGCAAGAACATCGCCGTTGTAGGCGGCGGACACGTCGGTCTCGAGGTCGCGCACTATCTCTGCGCAGACAACAAGGTCACTGTTGTCGAGATGCAGAAGGAAGTCGGCACCTCCATATACCGTACCGCAAAGTACAAGCTGCTCAGCCTGCTTGACGAGGCCGGCGTAAAGATACTCACCGAGCACGCCATCGCAGGTGTGACCGACACCTCCGCCGTGCTGCACAAGATGGACACCGGCGAGACCGTGGAGATCCCCGCAGACATCGTGGTCATGGCGCTCGGCAACAGACCCGACACGAGTTATATCGACTCCATCTCGGACGTCTGCGAGAAGACCGTAGTTATCGGCGACTCTGTCAGCGCCGGCACTATGGCCGACGCCACCAAGGACGCCTACGAAAAGTGCTTCTACATCTGAGAAATACATGAACACACCCGAAGTGTGGGACGGACTCCGTCCCACACTTTCTTTTTGCCCGCCGCCCTTATTTGTGCTGGACGCACGAAATAGCGCTTCCGTTTTTACATTCGTGACATTGCCTAGAAATTCACAGTCTTTTATAATTTTATACGTAGTGGGAAGCTGTTTGCCAAGCTTATTGTTTCATTTTCAGAAAGAGGAGTGCATCAAAATGAAAAACAACATCTTCGACCTCTCTGGCCAGGTAGCTCTCGTCGCCGGTGCTTCCTCCGGCCTGGGACTGCAGTTCGCCAAGGCCATGGCCAACGCCGGCGCGGATTTGGCGATTGTCGCCCGCAGGACGGACAGGCTTGAAGAAAACGCCAGGCAGATAGCCGCTGAGTACGGCGTCAAGGTCTATCCGCACTATATAGACCTGCGCGACGCCAAGTCCGTGGAGGACTGCGTTGCCGACGTGGTAAAGCACTACGGAAAGATTGACATCCTTGTCAACGCAGGCGGCTGCGGCGGCTCCAGCGACCCCACCACCATGACCGACGACCAGTGGTATTTCGTTGTCGACACTGACCTCACCGGCCTCTTCCGCCTCTGCCGCGAGGTAGCGAAGCAGTCGATGGTTCCCAACAACTACGGCCGCATAGTCAATGTCTCCTCCATTCACGGCTTTGTCTCCCGCAAGAACGCCTGGACCGCGCCGTACTGCGCTGCCAAGGGCGGCGTGCACATGATGACCAAGGCCCTCGCCAACGACTGGGGCAAGTATGACATCACCGTCAACTGCATCGCCCCGGGCTACTTCCCGAGCGAGCTCACCGAAAAGTACATCGACGCCGACTGGTTCACCCAGCTGCACGTGGATCGCTGCCCCAAGGGCCGCCACGGCATCACCGGCGAGATGGACGGTCTGTGCGTTTACTTCGCCTCTCCCTGCTGCTCCTACACCACCGGCCAGGTCGTTGCCGTTGACGGCGGCTGGACCTGCAACTGATTGCTGTTACTGAGAAAGGAGAAAACATGGCTGTTAATCAGAAACTCCCGAGCCGCACAGGCATACTCGTCAGGGCTCTGATAATCCTCTTCGTCGGCGGTATGGTCAACTCCGCCGCCGTGTTCGTCAACCCGCTCGCCCAGCACTACGGCTGGACCACCGAGTCCGTCGCCGGCGTCATCACCTTCATGGCCACGATGCAGACCCCCGGCCACATCCTCAGCGGCTGGATGCTTGGCAAGGTCGGCGCCAAGAAGACGCTCATAATAGGCTGCATCCTGCTCGGCGCCGCCTTCGCCGTCTCCGGCCTTGTGCCGGCGAACGCCCCCTGGCTGCTCTACATAACCTTCAGCGTGTTCCAGGGCCTCGGCGTCGGCTTCACCTACACCGGCGCCACCTACTGCGCCACCGGCTGGTATCCTGACAAGCGCGGCCTGACCTCCGGCCTCTGCATGGCTTTCAACGGCGGCTCCGCCACCTTCCTCGCCCCGCTGGTCGCCAAGATAATCGAGTCCACCGGCATCATCGCCACCCTCTACATCGTGGGCATCGGCGTCATCATCATCGGCGTCGTCTCCGCCATCGGCCTGCGTACCGCCCCCAGCGGTTACGTCCCCGAGGGCTGGCAGCAGAAGGTTGCCACCGCCGCCGAGGAGGAGAAGCTCAAGGCCACCCAGCTCGAGAGCCTCACTCCGGCCCAGGCCTTCAAGACCCGCGCCTACTGGCACCTGTTCCTCGGCTACGGCCTCTTCCCGACGATGTACATCATCTGCTACCCCCGTTTCTCCGTCCTTATCTCCGACGCCGGCTTCTCTGTAACCGCGGCCACCCTCGGCGTCTCCCTCTACAGCGCCTCCAACGTCATAAGCCGCTTCCTCTTCGGCGCGCTTATTGACAAGATTGGCTACCGCAAGGTCTATACCCTCTGCGGCGTGTGCTGCGTTGCGGCCGCCGTCTGCCTGATGCTCGCCAACAGCCTCTTCATGTTCTACGCGGCCTACGTGCTGCTGGCCTTCGGCTTCGGCCCCACCAACAGCTGCCACCCCGTGGCCGTCCAGGAGACCTTCGGCTCCAAATACGCCGGCGGCATCTTCGGCATCTGCATGCTCGGCTACATGGTGATATGCACGATTATCTCCCCGAGGATAAGCTCCGCTCTCGTAAGCGCCACCGGCGACTACACCGCTTCCATGATTTTCGCCATCGTGGCCTGCGTTGCCGCCGTCGCGGTCTACACCACGATCCCCATGCCGAAGCGCCGCACCCTCGCCGAAGTCGAGGCCGAGGAAGCGGCCAAAAAGTAATTTAATCCCGGCAATACAACCAGGAACAGCCGCCCTTATGAGCGGCTGTTCCCATGCGAACCATTAGATAAGGAGAAATAATGTGGGTATTATTGGATGCTTGCTTGGTTTTCTGACCGTTATCGTTTTCTGTTATAAGGACTGGTCGGTCTATGTTGCCACGCTTGTAGGCGCAGCCGTTGTCATGCTTTTTAACTGGATGCCCTTTATCGACACTCTTACCGGGGATTTCATTGAAGGTATGTTCGTGCCGATACAGAGCTTCTTCTTCATACTGCTCTTTGGCAACATACAGGCAAAAATCTATTCTGTAAGCGGAGCAGCTTATGCAATCGCAGACAGTATCATGTCTACGCTGCTTAAACCGGGCGCGAGCAACACGCGCAAGAATGTTATAGCAATTTCCGTCCTGCTGGTCATAGGCATAGTCCTCTGCATGGGCGGCATAAACGCCAGTGTGTTTATTGTCCTCATGTACCCTATAGCCCTCACCATCTTTGAGCACTGCGACATCCCGAAGCGCTTCATTCTCGGCGTCCTCGGCGCGTGCTCCTACACTTTTACGCTGACCATGCCGGGAAGCCCGCAGGTAACGAACGTGGCCGCCATGACTGCGCTGGGTACCAGCGCCGGGGTTGCCGCTGTACCTGGACTTGTGGGCGCGGCAGTGGAGATAGTAGTCACGCTCGTCCTGCTGAATATATTGATCAACAAAGCGCGGAGCCGAGGTGAGCACTTCGAGCTGCATCCTCTGGATCCACACTACGACGAGAATTCGCCCAGGCCGAAATTCTGGGTGGCCATACTTCCTCTGATAATACTTTTTATACTGTTCAATGTAGTCGGAATAGACATAAACATTTGCATTATAATCAGTGTGATAGTTTCAATCGTCGCATTCTGGCCGCAGCTCAGGGATTACAGCCTGCGTGAGCTGCTCAGTACAGGCGCGTCCGAGTCCATACATATGTCCATGACCGTCGCGGCCATATGCGGCTTCGCTGGCGTGGTCACAAATACCGAGGCCTTTACCACCATGCTTGACTTTATGGTCGGGTTGGATATGTCCCCGATGCTCATATGCGCCATAGTCGTAGCCATAATGTGTATGCTCACGGGAGGATCTTCAACCGGTCAGCTCATTTCGCTGCCCCTAATCGCGCCCAAGCTCACGAGCCTCGGCCTGAACGTCGGCGCCATACACCGTATATCCTGCTTTGCCGCTACGACTCTGGACTCGCTGCCGTATTCCGGAGCTATCCTGATGCTTCTGCCCCTGTGCCATATGAAGCTGCGCGAGGTCTACCCGCCTCTGTTCATAACCACCGTCGTCGCCACGACCAGCGGCACCATAGCCGTCATCGTCATGTGCGCGCTTTTCCCAGGGTTGGCGGTGTGAGGCAGCCTTCGCCTCAACTGTGAAAAATACCTGCGTTCCCCGCAAGAGCCTAACCTTTACCCGGAGCGCATCGGCACAAAACACCCCGGACGCCATAGCATCCGGGGTGTTTTCATATGTGCAATGCAGCCGTGCGCGCACTCCCCTTGCACGTAAGTACCGCAAAGCCGTCTGCAACAAGAAGACAACCGCCCACGATTCCGTTTTAATGGGTATCTCGATTTGAGCGATATAGTCGTCTGGGCTCAGGATCTTACTTGTTTACGGATGCCGGTTGCGACTGTCCTTTGAACAAACGCTTGAAAATAATTCTTATTTTCCCGACCCTTATCTTTTTCCTGTTTTGGATTCAAGGCCATCAGGCGGCAAAGAAAAAAGAAATTGCTAAAATGAAAGCTAAAGATATTTAATAGATAGACAGCAAACCAAGCCGAGCCAGCGGGCGGTCTAGATGAACGGCGCATACTCGCCGCCGCGCCGCAGCCGTTTCTGTAGGAATTGAACGTGCAAATTGCCGGCGCTTTATGATATAATCATCAAGACAAAAAATCCAGAAAGGGACGCGGATACGATGACAAAAGTTTTGTTCGTTTGCCACGGCAGGGGCTTAACAAAGCCCTGAAACCCTTGATATACCAGGGTTTTCTCCCGCACTGGGCATTAAATTTACGACACTTTTACGACACGAGCCAGGCTATGACGAAACAAAGTAAATTCCTCCCGGTATTGCTACCGGGAGGTAAACTATGCAACGTTTGGATATCTAATATATACGTACTCAAATATTTTTTGGCGATACCTTGAAATGCTAACTTCATCATAACACTCCGGCAGATCTGCCCACAGTGTATCCCGAATCAGGTTATCCACGGCCGCCTTGGTCTCCTGCTTATCGGTCCAGTGATCCAGCTCTGCAATTTTAGCCTTTACCTTGGCCAGCAGGTCAACCGCCACATGCTTGATTTTCTGAATATCCTGTTTGGACAGATTTTCAGAGAAGAGTAAATCATACAGGGATAGCTCCTCATCGCTGGAGAAGCCCTCCCGGACATACCGCTGCTCCTCTTGATCCATGCTGTTGGCCAGATCCATCAGGTCCATAAACGTTTTTTCAATGGTCGCCCGGTTCTGTTCACTGTTGTAGTCATCAATGATTTTTTGATATCGCTCATAGTAGTTGATTCTCTGCGGATTTGCAAACAGCAGTTCGTTGAGACGCTGCTGGATCAAGTCGTCCATGTCTTTCAGAATCAGATTTTTTCGCTTTACCTTTGCAAACTCCCGGCGGAGCAGGGCAAAGTCGATCTTGCTGATGTCGAACTGGCGGGAGGGGGTCAGACCTTCGCTGGGAGTATCCACCTGCACATACTCGCTGATGATGCCGTTGATTTCCACCATCAGCTCCACATTGCTGGCGTGTTTGCGCTTTTTCTGGAGCTGGTGGAAGATTGCGACAATCGCCTCGTACTCTTTTCGGGTATCTGCCGAGACGTCGTCCCGGTCGGCATACTTCATCATCCGAATCAATTCGGAGGCATACGTCTGAAACTGCTTGCGCTCCTCCAGGGTTCCGCTGACTGCATTGGCCCCATCCTCCAGCCGAGCCATTTTCTCAAAATCCTTTGCGTCAATCAATGTCTGTAAGTTGAAATTGTGACTCAGCAAAAAGTCCTTGGCGGCGGAGATGGTATCCAGAATACGGGCAATCAGTGTTTCCTTATCTATTGTGGGGTCTGTCCCACCCTGACCACCCACATTCGCTGTGTAATCTGCCAGCGCTTTCCTCAAGGCCTTCACGATTCCGATGTAGTCCACAATCAGGCCATTGCTCTTTCCCTCTGCCACCCGGTTGGCTCGGGCGATGGTCTGCATCAGGGTGTGAGCTTTCAAGGGCTTGTCTAAATACAGGCAGGACAGGCACTTGACGTCAAAGCCGGTGAGCCACATGGCGCACACAAATACTACCCGCAGAGGATTATCCGGGTCCTTGAACTCCTTGTCCAGCTCACGCTTCTCCATCTTCTCCCGATGGTATTTGATATCCAGGCCCCATTTCTGGAAGGTCTGGACCTCGTTTTGCTCCTGACTGACCACGACAGCCATTTCCGTTTCTTTCATCCAACTGATTTTTCGCGCCAGCTCCTGGTTTTCCTGCTGTGTTGTGTGTTTGCGCTGGGCCTCTAAATACTCAATTTCCTGGTTCCAGTATTTTTGCACTAGATTATACATCCGTACGCAGGAGACTTTATTGAGGCACACGAACATGGCCTTCCCGCTGGTCCACAAATCGGAGTAGTGCCCCACAAAATCCTTGGCGATGGAGTCCAGCCGCTGCTCAGCGGTTAACAGGTGGATTTCCTTGGCAAACTCTCGCTCTAGCTTTTCCTGTTGGTCTACATCCAGGTCTGCCTGTTCGATGGCGTCCAGGATTCGCTCATTAATCTCCGGGTTGTGGAGGTCGGCAATTTTATCCCCCCGGTTCTCGTAGTACAGCGGCACCGTGGCCCCGTCCTCCACAGCCCGCTTGAAGTCGTACACCGATATGTAACCGCCAAAGGTGCGGGCGGTGAGGTTGTCATCCGAGAGCAACGGCGTTCCGGTAAAGCCAATGCGGGAAGCGGTGGGCAGCAGATGCAGCATATTCTCGGCAAAAACGCCATACTGGCTGCGGTGGGCCTCATCGGAGAGGATGAGGACATCGTGGTCGGGGTGGAGGGGCTGGGCGTCCGGCTGATTGAACTTTTGGATTAGGGTGAAGATAAAGCTGGGGTTGCCCCGCAGTTTAGCAATCAGATCATCACCGTTGGTGGCCATAAACTGCCCGGCTTTGGCCTTGCCAAGCAGGCCGCAGTTTTCAAAGGTTTCGCTGATTTGTTTATTCAGTTCCTCGCGGTCGGTTAACACCACAATGGTTGGTGAACCGGCAAATTTTCGGCGAATTTTCTGAGCCAGAAATACCATCGAGTAGCTCTTGCCGCTGCCCTGTGTGTGCCAGAACACCCCCAACTTTCCGTTTTTCAGCTCGCGAGCCGCGTAGGTTTTTATCGCCTCGTTGACACCAAGATATTGATGGTTTCGAGCTAGAATTTTGGAGGTGTGGCCGCCGGAGTGGTCAAAGAGAATGAAATTCTCGAGCAGGTTCAAAAAGTTATCTTTTTTGCAAATACCCCGCAGCATGGTCTCCAGAGCTACACTGCCGACTTCCTGCTCGCTTAGGCGCTTCCATTCGTGAAAGAACTCGTATTTGCTGCCAAGCGTACCCACCTTGGCCTCCAGGCCATTGGAGAGGATGAGAAAGGCGTTGTAGTAAAACAGATGGGGGATGGTATCCAGATAGTCGGTGTAGTTGTCTGTGTAGGCGTTTTGCACATCCACCGTGTTCTTTTTCAGCTCTATAAACAGCAAGGAATCCCGTTGACAAAGCCTACGATGTCCGTCCTGCGGCGGTAGAGGTAGCCATGAATTTTTAGTTCCTTGATGGCCAGGAAGTGATTGTTGGACGGGTTTTGAAAGTCGATAATCCGAGCGCGCTTTTCCGCGGTTTTGCCGTCGGGACGCTTGACGGTAACAGGGATACCGTCCCGGATAAGGGCGTATTTTTCCTCGTTGATCTGAATCAGAGAGGCGGTGGAAAGGTGTTGCTCCATCTTTTTATGGGCCTCGTCTAGTTGGGCGGGAGTGAGCCACGGGTTCAGGCGCTTCAGCGCCTGCCGAAAATACCGGGTGAGCAGTATTTCACGGTAGCTTGTCCGGCCGAAGGTGCCGTCCTTGCCAAGCTTCTCCGTATTGTAGGCATAGGCGACCTTCCAGCCCAGTTCCCGCTCCAGCAGGCGCCCGGCCGATTCCTGGACGAGAATGTTTTCGGAGTAGTCGTAGCTCATAGGAGTATCCTACCTCCTTGAGCCGGTAAATTTTGTGAGCGGTTTCGATAAAATGTCGTTTTCCCACAGGCGATTAAAGTACTCTTCATACAGTCGAAATCCCCTTCCGCCTTTGACAAATTTATAGGTAATAGTCTGTTGGCTATCATATCCATACCAGTATGGCCCAACGTAAAGGCTGTTGTCAGTTCGCCAATAAAAATCTAATGTCATAGTGTCATATCCTTTCACTATGATTTTCCCCTTTGTGTTTCTGTCGTTTAATTTATTTGCCCATTCTATAAGCTTCTCAATAGTATTTCTAATATTTGCCTTTTCTTCTGCTTTCTCTCGCTCTGAAATAAAATGGGAGTTTGGATCCATAGTAAGAATTCGAAAATTTACACCTTTTTTAAGATATGCTAAAATTTGATTTTCTGTTTGTGCTGTTCGAAAAGAATTTAACCCGAATGCAATGACGTCAACTTGATGTCGAACCTTTTCTAACTGTTCGTCACAATCCTTATTCATTTCTGCGCGAGTTGAAGTAATAGCTTCAATTTTCCATTCATCTAACGGATTAAGCTGAATTCGATCAACGAAAAGAGCTGTTAACAAAATAACCAGGCCAGAGGCAATTAATGAACATCCAATACTAATCCATAGGTTTTCCTTAGTACACCAAACGTATAAATCTAACAATATGGAAAAAATGCCAGCAATGAAAGTGATTAGACCAGCAATAATTGATTTTAAATTGTACTTTTGAACCATAAAGTTATACCTCCACTTCTCCGCTCATCAGTTTGGGTAGTATGCGGTCACGGGCCTGCATGGCACCATATATTTGCTCATTCAGATTAAAGATCAATTCAAAAATAGGGGCTGCAAATTGTCCAAATTGATTTACCACTGTGGCCGGTGGAAGCAAATAAGTAAGAGCTTGTAGCTTATCTGCCTTGACCCGTTGCCGCCCATCGCTCCCACTCATGCTGTTGATTGCTGATTGCCTGAAACCATCCGTTCTGGCATGGAGATAAACCATATACGGATTCAACCGCTTTGATCGCATTACAATGTACTCAGTAGAACCTACCGCCCCTTCTGAAGATTGAATTCCGTGAACAAAGGCGGTTTTTCCATTCTCTAAGCATGGGGTTATTCTGGCAAGTAACGTATCTCCATTTTGAAATTTACTTCCTGAATTGGATGTGGTCTCACTGAACTCGGCCATATCCAGCACCATAGAGGATGTACTCAATGCAGACATGGGAACAAACTGCTTTATCCGGTCTTTGGTCAGTTGAACCTTTGGATCAAATTCAATCGCATCGCCAAGAGAGCACTTTTCCCACCCCTCCGGCACACCGTCCACGATTTTGGTGTGCTCATGGCCGGGGAAACGCAGGTCTACAAACCACTCTTTATACAGCCGCTGGGCCGCTTCTTCCAGCAGTTTGATCTGCTTTCGGTTGTTTTCGATGAGGTCGTCATAGACGGAGAGAATATCGGCAATCTTTTTTTGTATCAAAGGATTGGGAAGTTTTATCTCAAGATTACCAATTTGCTTTAAGTTAATATTGGGCTGTGCCGACTGGCTTTGAATAGTGTTAACAACTGAAACAATTTGAGGCAAATTTAAATAATAATAAATAAATTGATGGTTGTATTTGCTTCTATCAACTCGAATTAGTGCAACAGCCTGATTTGTATTAGCCGGAACATCCTCTTCACGTAAAAGTGCAGTTTTCCCAAGATATACACCAGCCATGGAAAACAGTATATCCCCCGCTTGTAATTGTGAGCGTTTAAGTTTTTCATGTGTTTCAGGAGATATAAATAAAAACTCGCCAGATATGTTTCTGGAAGAAGTAATCATCTCAGAACGAATATATTTAACGCCATATTCTGTAAATCCTTCACCAATATTAGACGGAGTAGTTCCTTTGGTTATAACAAGGCATAAATCACACAATTTTTTTGTTTCCCAACTCACAGCCCCATCTCCTCCCAATTCTTCGAGATGATCTCCATCAGCTGGCTGGACTCCTCCTGCAAGGAAAGCAACTCCTTGTGGATTTCCGTCATGCGCTGGTGGAAATCCACACCGTCGTCCTCGGTGGGGGCCACGCCCACATAGGCACCGGGGGTGAGAGAATAGCCCTTGGCCTCGATTTCTTCCAGCGTGGCCACCTTGCACAGGCCGGGAATGTCGGCATAGTCACCCTCACCAAATTTCTCGGTTAGCCACAGCGCATCCTCCACAATGGAAAGGTCATTCTGAAGCAGCTCGATATACTGGTCTGAAAAAGCCTGGATGCTTTTACGTTCTTTTTTAGGTGCCTGGGCCAATTTTTCCTTGCAGTCCTGCCGTTCTTCGTCGATTTCGGTTAACAGTGCATCTTTTAGATCCTCAAAATCTTCGATTCCGTCAATGGCAGAAAAGACTCTCTTGGCCGATTTGCCAATCAGGTATTCCCGCACCGTGCGGAAATAGCAAAGATATTCATGGAGCAATTCTTTGTATTTGTTCTTTTCGCCCCGATACAGCCACACAATGGCGTTCAGGTTTTTGAGCTGCCACTCGCTCCACTCGTTCAGGGTACGGTCCACCACGGTGTAATAGTTTCGGGCATCGATGAACAGTACTTTGTCCCGCAGTTCTTCCTTCTTGCCCCTGTCGAAGAACCACAGGGAACAGGGCAGGCTCTTGGTGTAGAAAAAGTTGTTGCCCACACTGACCATCACATCCACGTGGCCGGTTTTCACCAGCTTCTCCCGGATGTCCTTGTCTTTGCTCTGGCTGTCAGTGGCGGAGGAGGCCATGACAAAGCCGGCCCGGCCATGCTCGTTCAGGTAAGAATAAAAGTAGGATATCCACAGATAGTTGGCGTTGCTGACCTCCTTATTCTTGTTGACCGCTGGCATCCCAAAGGGCAGCCTCCCTGCGCTCTGGGCCGATTCTGCCTTCACCTTGTCCACATTGAAGGGCGGGTTGGCCATCACGTAGTCGCAGCAGCCGTCCAAGTTGTGGGCGTCGTGGTAAAAGGTATTGGCCTCGTCCCCCGACTTGATGACTCCGGACAGGCCGTGGACCGCCAGATTCATCAGGCAAAGCTGGGCGTTGTACTCCACCTTCTCCTGGCCATAGAAGGTCATAGTGTTGTTGGCCAGCATCCCGGCGTGTTCCACAAAGTCGCCAGTCTGGACGAACATCCCGCCGCTGCCACAGGCCGGGTCCAGCAGGATGCCCTCCCTGGGCTCCAGAATGTTGACGATCATCTTCACCAGGGACTTGGGGGTGAAGAACACCCCATCGTCTTGTGCGATGTTCTTGGCAAACTTGTTGAGGAAGTACTCATAGATGCGGCCGATCACGTCGCCGCCCACATCATCCAGAGCACTGTTGTTGAAGATCCGCAGCAGCTCGGCCAGCAACTCGTCGGAGAACATGGTGTAGTCCTTGGGCAGCACGCCGGCGAGCTGCTCGCTCTGCTCCTCTACCAGCTCCATGGCGTTGTTGACCACTTCGCCCAGGCTGTTCATGACCTGGCCGTTCCGATTAGTCAGCCCGGCGGCGGCGATGTTCTCCGGCAGTTCCACCAGATAGGCGTACTGAGCCTCTTTGGGGAGAAAAAGGGCGCTACGGGAGGCAAAGTCGCTTTTCTCTACCGGCAGCACCCGGCCGTTGCGCACGGGGCGGTTCTTTAGGATCTCAGCCTCCACCAGCTTGAAGCGGCTGTAGGCATAGCGCAGGAAAATCAGCCCCAAAACAGGCATACAATATTGGTTGGATGTCAGCTTGGACCCGGCCCGCAGCAGGTCGGCAGATTCCCACAGCTCTGTTTCAAGTTTGCGGATGTTAATCATTATTTTCCTCCAGTTGTGCTCGAACTGTCCACTGAATTTCGACCAACAAATCTTATCCATCGGTTTATCTATTAATTATACCAGTTATGAGAATTTCCCGCAAGATAAGCCGCGGCTCGATCAAAACAGGTGTGCGATATCTGCCTTTTCCCAGTGCAGCTAAACAAGGCTATATAGACTCGTGGAAATAAAGCCGTCATAATATGAAAGCTTAGATTTTTTCTGCAACGGTACGTTCCAAAATGGAACGCACCCCGGTTCTTTTACTCAATACCACCACGGCAATTCCAGCCGCAAATCGTCAATCGCCTGCGCGTCGAGCGCACGCGCCCGGTTCTCGCTTAGATGGAAGTGCCGTGCGGCGGCGGTGAGCGGGTGCTCTGCGCCGTCGGTGAAGCCGTGGCGGTAGAGCAGCCATGTCTGCTCGCGGGCGGTGAGGTTGTCCAGCCCGGCGTACAACTCCGCAAGCTGCTCGCGCCGCAGTACGACCTGCTCCGGTGTCTGCGTGTGCGGGTCGGCGACGGCCTCTATCCGCAGCAGCCGTTCGCCGGCGTCGAGCACGTCGTCGAGGTACACGCGCTGCAAGCCGTTGCTCTCCAGCCGCCGCTCAAACTGCGAGAGCGCCGCGCGGACGCAGTCCGTCATGGTGTTGCGTATCGCCGGGGCGGCGTAGGTGAGGAATTTCATGCCGCGCGTTGCATCGAACCGGTCAATCGCGCTCAGCAGCCCGATGCAGCCCTCCTGTACGAGGTCGTCCACGTCTAGGCCGCTTTCGCCTGCTTTGCCATACACCTCAAGCGCCGTCCTGCGGATGAAGCCGAGGTTGTTCTCTATGAGCCGTTCCCGTGCGTCGGCGTCTCCGGCCTGTGCGAGCGCGCATAGCCGCTCATTGTCCGGCATCCTGCTGCTCCTTGGCGTAGTCCATGGTGGCCTGCGCAAACTCCGCGAGCGCCCGGCCGAGCTTTTCGAGCGCCTCTGGCTGCGCGCCCTCCATGCCGGCGACGCTCTGTGTGACGGCTGACGCGAACAGCTCGGGCGTCACCTGCGCCTTTTGTATCTCCCCGCCCTTGGTCAGCGAGGCGTACATCTGCTGCGTGACCTCTTTGGTAAGCGACTGCGCCGCCGTTAGGTCGTTGCCCAGCTCTTTCTTGACCTCTTTGAGCGCAGCCATGAAAGCGTTTTGTATCGTGGTGAGGTCGGCTTGGTACACCGGCACGCGCTGCCGGTTCGCGTCCCGCGTGGCCTGAACGGCGGCGTCGGTCTTGACGTCGCGGCGCAGCATCGCGCTGATGGTGGAATACATCTGGTTCTGCGCGGCAAAGCCCTCCGCGAGCGTGTCGTTGAAGTACTGCTCAATCATGTATGTGACCTCGGCAAAGCGCGGGCTTTCCAGCAGCCGGTTTACAATCTCCGCGTTGACCCGGCCTGTGTAGAGGTTCCGCGCCGCCTGTACGGACAGACCCAGTTCCTCCACGTCGTAGTTCTTGCGGTCGGGGACGTTGACCACGCCGAGCAGGAAGTCTGTGGAGACGTTGAACGCCTTGGCGATGCGTATAATGTGCTCGGCGCTTATCTTGTCCGTCTTACCGGAGACGAAGCGGCTGACGGCGCTTTCCGTGCTGCCGATGCGCGATGCAAGCTGCGCCTGTGTTATCCCGCGCTCTTTCAGCAGCTCCTGTATGCGCTCCCGGACGTTCCCGGGCAGGTATTCGCCATCCATGTGCGGCACCTCTTTCTGGTAAACTTTCTCTGGCTATTATACTCGAATACGACGCCGCTGGCAATGCTTTGCCGCCCCTCGCTCTTGCAAAAGTGCAAGAACGCGGGGCGGTTTTTTGCTTTTCTTGCAGTTTTGCGGGATTTTAAGGCTCAAGGGCATTACCTCCGTATATTCAGGCAGACGGGCAAAGACCGTCAATCTATTTTCAGGAGGTAATGCCTTTGAATCTGTACGAAACCGTAAAAGCGTCGGTGAGCGTGCCGGAGGCCGCGGAGCGCTATGGGCTGGACGTGGGACGGTCGGGCATGACGCGCTGCATCTTTCACGACGACCGGAACCCGAGCATGAAGCTCAACGAGGACTACTTCTACTGCTTCGGCTGTGGTGAGCACGGCGACGTGATCGACCTCACGGCACGGCTGTTCGGCCTGAGCAGCTTTGAGGCCGCGAAGAAGCTCGCCTACGACTTCGGCCTCTCCCTGGACAGGACGCCAAACGTGAGCAGGCGGCGCACGCGGCAGCAAGCGCTGACGGAGTATTTTCACCGGCTGCGGTGCTGGAAAGCCGAGTTCGCTCCGCGCTCACCTGACGACGAACCGGACAAGCGCTATGTTGAAGCCTGCAAGAAACTGGACTACATTGAGTACCTGATGAGGGAGGCGCGTTGGAATGGCAAAGAGCAAAAGGTCGTCTGACGCGCCCTTTTGGTTTGACGGCAGGAACATAAACGAGGCTCTCTTTTGCGACGACTTCCTGAGCCGGCACAAGCTTGTCTACACGGACGGGGCGTTCTTCACGCCCGACGGGCGCGTCACAGATGAGCTGCCCTTGCGCGGCGAAATCTTTGAGGAGCTGCGCTGCTGCGCCGTGAGCAACATCCCGCGCAAGATAAGCAACATTCTCGAGCTGATGAAGCTCGCGGCGCGCGTGGAGGACTTGCCGCCGGAGCAAGACAGGATTCATGTGGCAAACGGGACGTTGTTTTTGGGCGGGACGTTCACCGAGGACAAGTCCAAAATTGTGCGCAGCCGCTTGCCGGTGGCTTACAACCCCAACGCTCCAAAGCCCGGACGTTGGCTGAGTTTTCTCAGCGAGCTGCTCTACCAGGAGGACATTCCCACCTTGCAGGAGTTCATCGGCTACTGCCTGATTCCCAGCAACAAGGGGCAGCGCATGATGGTCATTAAGGGCAGCGGCGGTGAGGGCAAAAGCCAGATAGGCGCGGTGCTCTCTGCCCTGTTCGGCTGCAACATGAAAGACGGCAGCATCGGCAAGATTTCCGAGAACCGCTTCGCCCGCGCCGACCTCGAGCACGTCCTCCTGTGCATCGACGACGATATGCGCATGGAGGCCTTGAGGCAAACCAACTATGTCAAGTCCATCGTAACGGCTCAGGGCAAGATGGACTTGGAGCGCAAGGGCAAGCAGAGCTACCAGGGCTGGATGTACGCGCGGCTGCTGGCGTTCAGCAACGGCGACTTGCAGGCGCTCTTTGACCGCAGCGACGGTTTCTACCGGCGGCAGCTCGTGCTGACCACCAAAGAGAAAACTGCCGACCGTGTAGATGACCCTGACCTTGCCGAGAAGATGAAAGCGGAGATTGAGGGTATCTTCCTCTGGGCTTTTGAAGGCTTGCGGCGGCTGGCGGCGAACAATTTCAAGTTCACCGAGAGCGCACGGACGAGGGAAAACCGCGAGGCCGTCAAGCGCGACAACAACAATGTCTACGACTTCCTCGAGTCCGATGGCTATATCCGCTTGAAAGCGGACGCGGCCATCAGCTCAAAGGACTGCTACGAGATTTACCGGATGTGGTGCGAGGAAAACAACCTGACCGCCCTCAAGCCGCGCAGTTTCAGCGACGCGCTGGTGGCGGCGTCGGGCAAATACAACCTCGAGCACTGCAACACGGTGACGAACCCGGCAGGGCGGCGCGTGTGGGGCTTCATGGGAATTGAAGCCGTAGTGCGACCGCACATAAATGAGTTTTGCGGCGATTCGCTATGTACGTACGTACCAGGCGGCTGATTCACGGTACGTACGTACACAGCGTTTGAGCGCAAAACTCATATATGCAGCTGCAATGTTTGCGGCTGCACATATGGCAGGCCAATAGAAAACGGTAATGGGTTTTCTATTGGCCTGCGCGGACACCGCAGTGGACGCGGGCTCCCAAAAAGTCCGTGGACTTTTTGGGAGAGGAGGCGCAGCGGAATGACTGAGTCCTGCCGCTTGCGGCGGGACGAGGGATATGGAGCTTGTGCCGACGACTACCTTCGGAGAACCCACGGCACTTTGCAGCCTTCAGGCTGAAAGTGTCATAGTGGGTTATTACACTTTCCGCAGAAAGTGCCTCCCCGCCCCGTGTCCTAATTCAACAGGAAGGAGCGAGATTCAATGGCGAGAAACGACGGCGTTGACCGCACCATCGTCAGAAACCACGACCTGAAAGCTCCCAGCGACGTGGCGAAGATACAGGAGCACAACGAGCGCGAGAAAACGCAATACTCGAATCAGGATATCGTCCCCGAGCGCACGGTGATGAATGTACACTTCAAGGCTCCGACCGCGAGCTATACGGATATGTTCGAGCAGCTTGAGCGTGAAAAAGTTATCTCCACCCGCGGCCTAAAACCCGACGCCGTGAAATTCGGCGAGCTGGTCTTTGACGTGAACTCCGCGTACTTCTACAACCACGGCGGCTACGAGTTCGCCAAACAGTTTTACGCCGACGCCTACAGAGCCGCTGTGGAGATTGTGGGCGGCGAGCAATTCATCCTCTCCGCTGTCATGCACGCCGACGAGCGAAACCGCGCGATGTCCGAAGCGCTGGGCGAGGACGTGTACCACTACCACCTCCACGTCGTCTACATCCCTGTCGTGGAGAAACAGGTACTCTGGTCGAAGCGGTGTAAGGACAAGAGTCTCGTCGGAACCGTAAAAGAGACGCTCATGCAGGTCAGCCGCAGTAAGAAATGGGCGTCGAAGCCCGCGCTTGACGCCGAGGAAAATCCCATGCTGAACGCAAAGGGCAAGCAGATTCTGAAGTCATCCTACAGTGTATTGCAGGATGACTTTTTTCATTTCATGCGCTCAGCCGGCTACGACGACATTGAGCGAGGCGAGCGCGGCAGCACTGAAGAGCACCTGACCGTGACGCAGTTCAAGGTCAAAGCCGAGCAGCAGCGGCTGGAGGCCGTGAGCGAACGGGTGACACAAGCTGAGCAGGCATTGGTGGACGCGAGTGCCGCAGCCGAGAAGCAGGAGCAACGGCTGCACGCGCTGCAAAAGGAAACGAAAACTGCCAAAGTTGCCGCGCTCACGGCGCGCGAGATAAAGGCGATGGGCAAGCGCAACCCTCTTACCGGCAACGTCACGCTAACGCCGCAGGAGTGCACGGAGCTGAAAAAGCACGCCGTCAACGGACTCTCTGCCAGAGCGGAAATTGCAAAGCTGCGCGAGCAGCTCGCCGCCGCCGAACAAGCCGCCGCCGTCTGGAAGCGGCGCTTCGACACGTTGCACGAAAAATATGAAGCACTCAAGAAAAAATCTCAGCCCTACCTTGCCGCGCTCAAAACCGCGCCCGAAAAGGTCAGGGCTTTTATCTCAGACATACTCGCGCGGGCGCGCGGGGAGCAGGAACGCAAGCAGCCCCGCCACGAGCGCGGGCGGGACGCAGAACTTTAATCTTTAAGGAGTGTTGCCTATGGTAAAAGAACCCGAGCAGTTTAACGACAGGTACGATATTCCTATATGGAGGAAGTACACGCTGAGCGTGCAGGAGGCCTCAAGGTACTTCCACATTGGAGATAAGAAACTGAGAAAGCTTATAGATGAAAACCCGCAGGCAGACTTTGTTTTGTGGAACGGGACCAGGCCGCAGATAAAGCGGCGTGTCTTCGAGCGCTATGTCGATGAAAAGCTGTCTGCCATATAAGAGCGGCACATAATTGTGGCAAAAGAGCCGGGCCTGTGATACAATATGCGTGTCATAGCCTGGCTCTTTTCAATCATTAGAAAGGAGCAACAATGTCTGAAATAAGGCGAGATAAAAAAGGACGAAGATTATTGACCGGAGAGAGCCAGCGAAAAGATGGTAAGTATGAATATAAGTATCAGGACGCATTTGGCAAAAGGAAAACCGTTTACAGCTGGAGGCTGACCGAAGCCGACTCAGTACCCAAAGGCAAGCGCGGCGATATTCCGCTGAGGGAAAAAGAAAGGCAGATACAGCTGGATTTAAGCCGCGGCATAGCCTGCGCCGGGGATTTGACCGTGCTGGAGCTTGTCGAAATGTATGTTGCCCAGAAGCGCGGTGTGCGCCACAACACCATAGCCAACTATAACTTTGTGCTCAATATTATCAGGAAAGAGGAGTTTGGACTAAAGCGCATCGATAAGATAAAAATCTTTGACGCAAAGGCGTGGCTGATTAAGCTCCAGGCTGATGGGCGCGGCTACAGTACGATTCACTCCATACGCGGCGTTCTGAGGCCGGCATTTCAGATGGCTGTCGATAACGACCTGCTGAACAAAAACCCATTCGAGTTTCAGCTGAGCACGGTAGTTGTGAACGACAGCGTAACCCGCGAGGCACTCACGCGCAAGCAGGAACGCGCCTTTTTGGAGTTCGTCAGAAACGACAAGCACTTTAGCCGCTACTATGACGGCATCTATATTCTCTTCAAAACCGGGCTGCGCATTTCGGAGTTTGTGGGCTTGACGGCCGGTAACATTGATTTTGAGAACAGCCGGATTGTCGTGGATCACCAGCTCCAGAGAACACGAAGCATGGAGTACGTGATAGAAGACCCCAAAACCGGCTGCGGCACCAGGATGGTTCCCATGACGCCCGAGGTAAAGGAGTGCTTCGCGCGCATACTTGCCAACAGGAAACCGCCAAAGGTGGAGCCGGTAGTGCAGGGTTACAGCGGCTTTCTCTTTCTTGACAAGAACGGGCGTCCGATGGTGGCTCTTCACTGGGAAAAATACTTCCAGCACATCTGCGCTAAGTACAACAGTATTTACAAGGCGCAGATGCCCAAGGTTACGCCGCACGTCTGCCGTCACACGTTCTGCTCAAACATGGCGAAGTCAGGGATGAACCCCAAGACTCTGCAATACATTATGGGGCACTCGGAGATTGGCGTAACGCTCAATGTCTACACGCACATCGGCTTTGAGGACGCCATGGCAGAAATGCTGGAGCTGAACGGAGCACAGGCAAACTCACGAGGCCGGCGCGCCGAAAAACGCGTGTCGTAAAAATTTCGGATTTACGACACTTTTACGACACTCTCAGGCAAAGGTATGCGGAGTTATGCCGCGCTGTGCCGGGAGATGCAATTTTGAAATTGCAGGTAAACGTTCGCGTTTTGCGCGAATGCCGGCATATTTGAGCATAATTTGGTATAGTCAGGGGAATGAAGCACATGATAAAAATCCTGTTTGTATGCCACGGCAATATATGCAGGAGTCCGATGGCGGAGTTTATGTTTAGGGACATGGTTGAAAAGGCCGGGCTTGCCGGGGAGTTTAAGATTGCGTCAGCGGCGACGTCGTACGAGGAGGTGGGCAACGGTGTATACCCGCCGGCGCGCAAAAAACTCGCCGAGCACGGCATCGGCTGCTCCGGGCACGCGGCCCACCGCATGACGCGTGAGGAGTACGACGAGTACGACCTCATCATCTGCATGGACGCCGCCAACCTGCGCAACCTGCGCCGCATGACTGACGGCGACAGCGAGGGCAAGATCTCCCTCGTACTCGACCACTGCGGCCGCGCCGGGCAGGAGGTGGCCGACCCGTGGTACACCGGCGACTTTGAGAGCACCTGGCAGGACTTGAGCCAGGGGCTGAGCGGCCTGCTGGAAGAACTCACCGGCAAAAAACTTTAAAAATGACCCGTCCACTGCTGTGTGGACGGGTCATTTGCACGTTTTAAGCTATTTCGCCAGCAATCTCGCCAGCAGCGGGCGGTGTACGGTGACCGCGCCCTTGGGGCAGAACTCCTGACAACAGAAACAGCGTATACACTTTTTGGCCTCTATCCTCGCCCTGCCCTCGACCACCTGAGCGGCCTTGGGCGGACAGACCTCGGCGCACTTGCCGCAGCCGATGCACTTGGCAGCATCCACTCTCGGCCGGGCGCTGAACGCGCGGCGCATGAACGCCCCGCCGAAGGGGATCTTGGTGCCGAACTCGGTGCTGCCGTTCACGGGCAACTTTTCAAAGTCCGGGATGGCAAAGCGCTCCACGTCGCCCGCTATGCCGAGATCGCGCCAGTCGGCCGGGCACAGCCCGCGCCTGACCGCCTCCGCGACGCTGGGCGCGTCCATCGCCTCCATGCCTATCAGGCAGGCGCAGACCAAGTCCGCGTTGAACGGCGTATCCGCCGCCAGCAGCGCGCCCATATGCCGGGGCTTACCCTGAGTCGGCCCGTTCCCCTCCATGCAGTCCACCGCGTCCACCAACGTGAGCCGCGGCGCGTTGAACAGCGCCAGATCCACCAGCATGGAGCAGAAATCCGCCGCATTCGGGTAGCGATAGTGCATTTCCGGCTTACGAGTGCCGGGTATCGTGCCGAAAAAGTTCTTGACTGCGGCGGTCATGCCGGCCATGCCGTGGGTCTTGAGCTTGGCGAAATCTATGATGGCGTCCGCGCTTTGCAGCCACGAGGTGTATGTGAAGGCGTGCAGGGTCTTCCCCTCCGCGAAGCTGACCTCGGCCTCACCGAAGTCGCCGTTCAGCTCGCCGCCTGCCGCCTCCACGGCCTCCATACCCGTGCCGTGATAGACCGAACGCACCCACGCGGCCGTCCACGGACCGCCGGGGCTGTCGCCGACGACGACGCGCGCTCCCCGCGCTCTCAGCTCCTCCGTCAGCGCGGCCAGCAGCGCCGGATGCGTCACGGCGGCGCTCTCCGGCTTCATGCGCGAGACCAGGTTGGTCTTTATCGCGACGGTCATGCCCGGCTCCACCCAGTCCAGTCCTCCCAGCGGCTCCAGCGCGGCGGAGAGCGCGCGGCGCACGTTTTCGCTCGAGTAGTCCGGACACGGTACGATGCTGACGTTTACAGGCATAGCATTGGCTCCTTTCGCTATTGGCGCAGGTGTACACTGCTTCATTTTACGTATTTTATGAATTTTGTCAAGATTCTCTCTTGTAATTTGCGCAGAATGTGGTAACATGGTCTTAGACACGCCGCCACGCGGAGAGAGAGCGGCAAATACTTTGAGGGAAGAAGGTAGAACCAATGGACAAGATCGAAATCACCAGGACGACCGCCCCCAAGGAAAAGACGCCCAGCGACAAGCTGGGATTCGGAAAGATTTTCTCTGACCACATGTTCCTCATGAACTACGACGAGGGCGAGGGCTGGCACTCGCCGCGCATAGTCCCCTACGGCCCCATCGAGCTGATGCCCTGCGCCAACGTGCTGCACTATGCGCAGGAGATTTTTGAAGGTCTCAAAGCCTACCGCACCGAGAGCGGCACCGTGCAGCTCTTCCGCCCGACGGAAAACATCAAGCGCATGAACAACTCGGCTCTGCGCATGTGCATCCCGCCCGTGCCCGAGGATATCTACCTCGAGGCGCTCAAGACCCTGGTGACCGTGGATGAGAGCTGGGTTCCGCACGAGTACGGCACCAGCCTCTACCTGCGCCCGTTCATAATCGCGACGGACGCGCAGCTGGGCGTCCACGCCGGCCACCACTACCTGTTCTGCATCATCGCCTCGCCCTCCGGCAGCTACTACGCCGGCGGCATAGACCCGGTGCGGATAATGATCGAGAGCCGCGACGTGCGCGCGGTGCGCGGCGGCACCGGCTACGCCAAGTGCGGCGGCAACTACGCGGCCAGTATGCGCGCCGGCGAGGAGGCCGAGAAGAAGGGCTTTGCCCAGGTGCTCTGGCTCGACGGCGTGCACATGAAGTACATAGAAGAAGTCGGCGCCATGAACGTCATGTTCAAGATAAACGGCAAGGTCGTCACGCCCGACATCTCCGGCGGCACCGTCCTGCCCGGCATCACGCGCAAGAGCTGCATCGAGGTGCTCAAGGACTGGGGCTATGAGGTGGAGGAGCGCGAGATCTCCGTCGACGAGCTGGTGGAGGCCGCGGAGAGCGGCGCGCTGGAGGAAGCCTGGGGCGTCGGCACCGCCGCCGTCGTCTCGCCCATGGGCGTCCTGGCCTACAAGGACGTCGAGCACGTGATAAACGACAACAAGATCGGGTCTCTCACCCAGAGGCTGTATGACGAGCTGACCGGCATACAGTGGGGCAAGATACCCGACACGCGCGGCTGGATAGTAAAGGTCTGCTGACAGCAGCCGAAAACGGATGCAGGCGTCCGGGGAACCTCCCCGGACGCTTCAAATATTTTAACTTCATTTTAAGGAACAATAGACGGGGAGCCGCGTCTAACGCATATCTCATGGCTCACAGCCGGAAGGGAATTTAACTTTATGGATACAAAAACAGTCAACAAGACCCAGAAAATGCTGATTGTTATACTGGCACTGGTACTGGTGGCGGGGATAGCCGCGAGCTGCACTCTCGGCGCCCTGGCAATTCAGCGCATATCCGGTCAGGCGGAGCAGATCACGCAGCTGGGCGAAACGCTCAGAGCGGTCGTGGGCTCCAACTCCGACACCGTGACTCAGGAGGACGACGTGGCCGTCGCGGGCGAGTATTACATACGCTCCACCCTGCCCATCTCCGACGCCTACAAGTCCGGCGACACCTCGGCTCTGGACTCGAAGCAGCTCGAGACTCTCAGCATGGCGTCAAAGGTGCTCGACGAGATCATCACCGACGGCATGACCCCATATGACAAGGAGCTGGCGGTCTACGACTGGATGTGCGCCAACCTCGGACACGAAAGCGGCGTCACCGTCGTAGTCCCCACGGCCAGCGAATACAGCGCGGAGCCCTACGGCGTGCTCAAGTACGGCGCGGCGGTCTGCGTGGGCTTTGCCACGACGTTCAGGCTTTTCATGCAGATGATGGACATAGACTGCATGGTCGTGCACAACTCCTATCACAGCTGGAACCTCGTCAAGCTGGACGGAGAGTGGTATCACACCGACATCTACTCCGACGTCAGCAGCGGGAATTACGCCAACTTCAACATGACCGACGAGATGTGCTCTGTCGCCCACGATTGGGACAGGGAGTTCTTCCCCGCCGCGAACGGTCTCACCTACTGCTACGCCTATCGCAGCGCCAAGGAGCTCTCCGACGTCTACACCCTCCCCGCGCTCGTGCGCGAGGTGCTGGACTCCGACAGCCTCAGCAATCTCTACTTCCTGTTCGACGCCGACAAGCACACCCAGCAGGTGGTGTCTTCCATGATGGGTCTCGTGGACGGCGCGCTCTCAAGCTACGCCGATCAGAACGGGCGCACCATCTGGATGGAATACAACATGCAGCTGGTCGAGGGGCGCGTACTGCTTACGGTCGGCCTCACCGAGTACAGCGAAGACGATGATGAGCCGGCGCAGGAGCTCGGCGAGGACGAGCTGACCCGCATCAGCGAGGCTGTCGACGCTGCCTTCGGCGACGTCACCGGCGACTCGTCCGAGGTCGACGGCGCCGACGACGGCTACTATGAGGATCTGACGGCGGACGCCGCCGCAATGGCGGGGGTGAGCGCATGAAACGCCTTGCGGTCCTTGCGCTGACGCTCGTGCTCGCGCTCTGCCTCGCGGCCTGCGGAGGCGGCGGAGCCGGAGCCCCCGCAGCCGACCCCGTCGCGCTGGGCAAGTCGCTCTCCGGCCAGGCAGCCAGCCTGCCCGGCATGGAGACCGTGTCCAGCGAGTCCGAAGACGGCGAGCAGCTGTTCAAATACCTCTCCGACCTGGACTACGGCAAGGTGGCCGGCTACTACATGTCCTACGCCTCCGCAGGTACGGCGGAGGAGATAGCCGTGATCCGTCTCAGGGACAGCGCGGACGCGGCCGAGGCGCGCGCCTCGCTGGAGCGCCACCTTGAAAGCCGGCGCGGACTGTTCCGGGTCTACGACCCGGAGCAGGCGGCGATGCTTGAAAAAGCAGCGCTCGTCTCCGAGGGCGACGTAGTCGCGCTCATAATCTGCGAAAACGCATCCGACCTGGCCGGCGGCCTGCGCAGCGAGCTTCGCGGCTGAAAACCTATCCTTGACCCAAACAGCGAAGGGACACCGCCGGTGTCCCTTCGTTTTCTTATTGTGCAGATCACACGCCGCTGTTGGCGTCCAGCCAGGCCTTGGCGGCCTCGGCCACGGCCTTGAGCGTCTCCGGCTCGAACGGGGAGTCCAGCCCCGCCCTGTCCAGCAGCTCGCGGAAGGTCAGCGTGCCGCCCAGGCTGGTGTAGGCCATGTACTTCTCCCAGGCCGCGGCCTTGTCGCGCTTTATCATGACCCAGAACTCCAGCGACACGGTCTGCGCCAGGCAGTAGTCTATATAGTAGAACGGGCTGATGTATATGTGCCTCTGCCGCTGCCAGGCGCGCCCGGAGGAGTAGAAGCCCAGGCTCTCCTCGGGCTTGAGCCAGGGCATGTAGACCGCGGCCAGGCGGCTCCAGGCGGCGTTGCGCTGCTCGGGCGTGTACTCGGGGTGCTCGTAGCACTCGTGCTGGAAGTGGTCGACCAGCGTGCCGTAGGGTATGAAGGTCACCGCGTCGGCCAGGTGCTGCCAGCGGAACTTGTCCGCGTCCGCGCCGAAGAAGCGCTCAGCCCACGGCTCGGCGAAGAACTCCATGCTCATGGAGTGCACCTCGCAGCCCTCCAGGCTGGGGGACGAGCTCTCGGCCGGGACTATGTCGCGGCTCGTCCAGCTGGCGAAGGCGTGCCCGGCCTCGTGAGTTATGACCTCCACGTCGCCGCTGGTGCCGTTGAAGTTGGCGAAGATATACGGCGTCTTGTAGGCCGTCAGCGTGGTGCAGTACCCGCCGCCCGCCTTGCCCGGGCGGGACAGGACGTCCATCATGCCGTTTTCAAGCATGTGGTCTATGAACTCGGCGGTCTCGCCGCTCAACTCGTGGTAGAAGCTCCGCCCGGCCTCCAGGATGTCCTCCGGCGTGCCAACGGGGCGGGCGTTGCCGTCGGTGAACCACATGGCGCAGTCGGCGTAGCCCATGGGCAGGCTCTTGCCCAGGCGCTTCGCCACCGTCTCGTACACGCTGTAGGCTATCGGCACGATGTAGTCCACGACGGCGGCGCGGAAGCGCTCCACGTCGGCCTTGTCGTAGCAGTTGCGCTGCATACGGTCGTAGCCCAGGGGGATGTAGCCGTCATGCCCCAGCTTCCGCCCCATCTTGTCGCGCAGCGTCACCAGCTCGGCGTAGATGGCGTCCAGGCTCTCCGCGTGCTCGGCGTACCAGGCGTCCTCAGCCGCCCAGGCGGCGGCGCGTCGGGACGCATCCGCGTCCTGCTTTATAGGCGTGAGCTGCGAGAGCGTGTACACGCCGCCCTCAAAGGGTATCTGCGCCCCGGCCAGGAGCTTTGAATACTCCGTGGTCAGCGCGTTCTCGCGCTGAAGCTCCGGCACGATCTCCGGCGAGAAGGTGCGCGCGTCTATCTCGGCGTTCAGGAACATGACGCGGTTGTACTTCTCCTCGAAGGCGGCGCGGTACGGCGTCCTTAGCAGCGCGTCCTGCCAGCGCTGGACGTACTCCTCCAGCTCCGGCGCGTGCTCGTCTATATACGCGACCTCGGCGTCGTAGAACTCGTCGCGCGTGTCTATGTCGTGGCGGATGTTCGCCACGGTGAGCGCGGTGTCGAACTTCGCCGAGAAGTCCTCCACCTCCAGGAACACCGCCTCGGCCTCCTCAAAGCTCCCGGCCGCGCTCAGGCGTTCGGCGGCGGAGGCGTAGAACCTCGCCGCGGCGTCGAAGTCCGCACGGGTGTAAGATATATCCGCAAATTTCATGGCATCTTCCTCCTAAAAAGAACTCGCAATCGTATCAATTGATAGTAATTAAGCATAATTTGCTCGCAAAATCAGTCACAGTGTGCTATAATGTCGTCGGCAGGAAGGCACGGCCGGCCTAAACGGCTAATCCACTTCCGGAGGTAATACCAAATGGGTAGACTCGAAGACAAAGTTGTAATCATAACCGGCGCAAGCTCCGGCATCGGCGCCAAGGCCGCCGAGATCTTCGGCCGCGAGGGAGCCAAGCTGGCGCTCGGCGCGCGCAGGACCGAGCTTCTGGAGCAGTCGGCGCAGAAGGCGCTCAACGCCGGCGCCGCGGACGCCATCGCCGTCACTACCGATATCCGTGAAGTCGACCAGTGCGACGCCCTTGTCGACGCCGCGCTCAAGCGCTACGGCCGCATCGACGTACTCGTCAACGACGCCGGCATCATCGAGCTGGGTCTCCACCCGGTCGACGCCTTTACAGACGACGAGCTGGAGCGCATCGTGGAGACCAACCTCAAGGGCACTATGCGCATGACCCGCTCCGCTCTGCGCGCCTTCAACGCCCAGGGCACCGGCAATATCGTCACCGTGGCCAGCATCGCCGCGATAAACGGCTGCGGCGCCGGCGTGTACAGCGCCGCCAAGGGCGGTCTCGTGAGCATGACCAAGCACATAGCCATGCGCTACGCCAACCGCAAGCCCACCATCCGCGCCAACTGCGTCTGCCCCGCCACCGTGTGGACGGACATGACCCGCCAGGAGATGGCCGCTCAGCCCAACTACAACGACGCGGCGAAGGCGTTCAACGACTCCGTCGGCAAGCACACCTGCATGGACGTCGGCATCTGCAAGAGCGTCGACGTGGCCAACGTGCTGCTCTTCCTCGCCTCTGACGAGTCCGCCTGCCTCAACGGCCAGGTCATGACCCTCGACTACGGCTACGGCCTGTAAAAGACAAAAGCACCGTTCCACCCGTCTCCATGCGTGGAGACGGGTGGTCTTTTCCTATGGCCGCGCCGGTCTCAGGCGATTTCCACCTCGACGCGCACGCCCAGGCGCCTGGCCAGGCGGCGCACCGCCCCGGCGCCGAAGCGCTCGTTGAGCGAGTCCATCAGCGCTTTGAACCTGCGCAGCTCGGCCGTGTCGCCCGGCCAGTACTCGGCCATGGCCTCCTCGCCTATGTCGTCCATCACCAGCGCGAGAGCCATCAGCGCGACGTAGACGTCGTCCAGCACGCCGAAGGGCAGCGCGTCCAGCGGCATGGCCAGATAGGCCGCCGCCAGTCCCAGCTTGAACTTGGCGCGCTTCGGCACGCGCCCGTCGCGCAGCAGCCTGAACAGTGTGTAGATTATGTCCGGCGCTCCGGCCGCCACCTCCGCCAGCCTGCCCGCGCCCAGGTCGCGCGCAGCCGCTATCGCCGAGTCCCGCAGCCTGCAATAGGTGTCCTTCATATAGCTTGGCTCTGCCATTTCGGCTCCCCCTTGTCATTTTTGGTGCCTACATTTTATATCATCCGCCGCGCTTTGTAAATCCCCGGCGGTCGCGTCGCTTATGCGTCGCGACGGCGCGGCAATTAGCATGAAAAAGGCGCAAGAATCCCGTCGTAATTTGTCGAAAAGCCAGTTGCATTAACCCCCCGTTATGTTGTAGAATTGAATTGTTGTTAACACGCCGTTAACATTTTACGGTTTTCGGCAAATTTTACGTGGATTGGAGGCGAACGCCCATGCAGCTTCTGGAGCGCCGCATAATGACGGACGGGGAAGTCCTGCCCGGCGGCATACTGAAGGTGGACGGCTTCCTGAACCACCAGATGGACCCCCAGCTGCTCACCGCCATGGGTGAGGAGTTTCACCGGCTCTTTGCCGGCTCGGGCGTGAACAAAATACTTACCATTGAGGCGTCGGGCATCGGACCGGCCTGTTTTGCAGGCCTGGCTTTCGGCTGCCCTGTTTTATTTGCCAAGAAAAACCGCACCAGCAATCTGGCGGGCGAGTTCTGGACCAGCAAGGTCTACTCGTTCACCCACCACGTCGAAAACACCATCCTCGTCTCGAAGAAGTACCTCGGCGAAGGCGACCGCGTGCTGATAATAGACGACTTCCTCGCCAACGGCGCGGCTCTCGACGGCCTCATCACCCTGTGCCTGAACGCCGGAGCGGAGGTCGCCGGCGCTGGCATCTGCATAGAAAAATCCTTCCAACCCGGCGGCGACCGCATCCGCAGCCGCGGCATCAGGGTGGAGAGTCTGGCACGCATCAAAAGCATGACAGATGATGGTGGAATCGAGTTTTGCTGAATCCACCTGCATCTTTCTGTTTTACCCTTAACTTTAGTATTCCTGAGGGATTTCTTTTTGTGGCGACAAAAAGAAACCCCTCAGACTCCAAAGAGAAAAACGCTTTTGGTGCGATGGTTAGGCGGGGAATAGTGTTCACCACACGGTTCGACATATATAAGTTTGCATCCCTAAGATTTATGCCAGATTAGGGTGCCACTGTCTTACCGCGCGGACGACCACCCCAACTAATTACCCACGTAAGCGCTCCGGCGCAAAGCGCCGTCGCGCGAAAAAGACTGCACCCCAGTCTCGTAAAGTCTAAGGGATACCAACGTATCTATGTCGAACCGCCAAGATAAAACTATCCCCCGGCCTATTAAACCACCCAAGCGGCTTTCCTTTCGGGGTCTGGGACGCTTTCTTTGGCCAAGACCAAAGAAAGCGCCCCAGGAAATTCTTTTAAATATATGAAAAAAGAATATCGCACCGATATATGCCGGGGAATATGGCTCCGGCGTCTCTACCCAGCCCCCGTAAACGGCCGGACTATCGTTCCAGTGGCAGTGTACGGGTGTACGCTGCCTTTTTTGGTCTTAGGCTCGTGGAGAGCTTTAAGATAAATAAGACTTTTGGAGGAACAAAAATGAAGAAGTTTCTTGCGCTGCTTCTCGCGCTGGTAATGGTCTTCGCGCTCGCCGCCTGCGGCGGAGACGACGGAGACGCTACCGCCTCTGCCCAGCCCACCGCCGGCGCCTCCGGCGCCCCCGACGACGGCGAGACCGCCGGCGTCCCCGAGGATTTCAAGGTCGGTTTCATCTTCCTGCACGATGAGAACTCGACCTACGACCTCAACTTCATCAACGCCGCCAACGCCGCCATCGAGGAGCTGGGTCTGACCGAGGATCAGTACGAGTTCCGCTACAACGTCCCCGAGGACCAGTCCTGCTACGACGCCGCTGCCGAGCTCGCCGACGACGGCTGCGACATCATCTTCGCCGACAGCTTCGGTCACGAGTCCTACATCATCCAGGCTGCCCAGGAGTTCGAGGACGTTCAGTTCTGCCACTCCACCGGCACCCGCGCCCACACCGAGGGTCTCGCCAACTACCACAACGCCTTCGCCTCCATCTATGAGGGCCGCTACCTCGCCGGCATCGTCGCCGGTCTCAAGCTCAACGAGATGATCGCCAACGGCGAGATCACCGAGGACGAGGCCAAGATGGGCTACGTCGGTGCCTACACCTACGCCGAGGTGCTCTCCGGCTACACCAGCTTCTACCTGGGCGCCAAGAGCGTCTGCCCCAGCGTGACCATGGACGTCACCTTCACCGGCTCCTGGTACGACGAGACCGACGAGCGTGAGGCCGCCAACAACCTCATCGCGGGCGGCTGCGTCCTCATCAGCCAGCACGCCGACTCCATGGGCGCCCCCTCCGCCTGCGAGGAGCACGGCGTTCCCAACGTCAGCTACAACGGCTCCACCGCCGCCAGCTGCCCCGAGACCTACCTCGTCTCCAGCCGCATTGACTGGACTCCCTACTACCTGTACGCCATCAACTGCGTCCTCAACGGCGAGGAGATAGCCGCTGACTGGACCGGCACCCTCGAGACCGGCTCCGTCGTGCTGACCGAGCTGGGCGAGAACGTCGCCGAGGGCACCCAGGAGGCCATTGACGAGGCCATGGCCGCCCTCGAGGCCGGCACGCTGCACGTCTTCGACACCAGCACCTTCACCGTCGATGGCGCCGCCGTCGACAGCTACATGGCCGACGTCGACACCGACGCCGACAACACCGGCGACACCGAGGCCATAGCCGACGGCTACTTCCACGAGAGCGAGTACCGCTCCGCCCCCTACTTCGACCTCCAGATAGACGGCATCACCCTTCTGGACGTCAACTACGGTTGATAATAAACTGCATAAAAAGGCCTCTACGGTCTTTTTCAACGCACACCGGCAAGCCCTGCGGGGCTTGCCGGCAAAGGACAACGTACCGGCTCGCCGGTGCGCTGTCCTTTGAGGTTTTTTCGTTCCCATTAAATTTTTACAGGAGGTACGCCCTTGGACAGCAAAGTTGCAGCGGTGCAGATGCGTGACATCACCAAGTCGTTCGGCTCCGTCAAGGCCAACGACAAGGTCTGGCTGGACATCTACAAGGGAGAGATTCTAGCACTGCTCGGAGAGAACGGCAGCGGCAAAACCACGCTGATGAACATGCTCTCCGGTATCTACTTCCCCGACGAGGGGCAGATTTTCGTCGACGGGTGCGAGGTAGTCATTCGCTCGCCCAAGGACGCCTTTGACCTCGGCATCGGCATGATACACCAGCACTTCAAGCTGGTGGACGTGCTGACCGCGGCGGAGAACATCATCCTCGGCCTGCCGGGCAAGGGCAGGCTGGACATCAAGGCCGTGGCCGCTAAGGTCAAGGAGATAAGCGAGCGCTACGGCTTCGAAGTCGACCCCATGCAGAAGGTCTACGACATGTCCGTCTCGCAGAAGCAGACCGTGGAGATAGTCAAGGTGCTCTACCGCGGCGCGGACATACTCATCCTCGACGAGCCCACGGCCGTGCTCACGCCGCAGGAGACGGAAAAGCTCTTTGCCGTGCTGCGCAACATGCGCGACGACGGCAAGGCCATCGTGATAATCACGCACAAGCTCCACGAGGTGGAGGAGCTCTCCGACCGCGTGGCCATACTCCGCCACGGCCACTTCGTCGGCGACATGCCCACCAAGAAGACCAACGCCGGCGAGATGACCAACATGATGGTCGGCCGCCCGGTGGTGCTCAACATCAACCGCCCCGAGCCCAAGAACCCTCAGCGCCGCCTGGAGGTCAAGCACCTCACCGTCCTGGACGAGGAGGGTGTCACCAAGCTCGACGACGTCTCCTTCACCGCCTACTCGGGCGAGATACTCGGCGTGGCCGGCATATCCGGCAGCGGCCAGAAGGAGCTGCTGGAGGCCATCGCTGGACTGCACCGCGCAGAGGGCGGCTCCATAGTCTACGTAGACCCGGCTACGGGCAGCGAGGAGGAGCTGATAGGCAAAGACCCGCGCGACATCAGCGACATGGGCGTTGCGCTCAGCTTCGTGCCCGAGGACAGGCTCGGCATGGGTCTCGTGGGCGACATGGATCTCTCTGACAACATGATGCTCCGCTCCTTCCGCCGCGGCCGCGGCTTCTTCACCGACCGCAAGAGCCCGCACAAGCTGGCCGAGCGCGTGGTCGAGGAGCTGGAGGTCAACACCCCCAGCATAGAGACGCCGGTGCGCCGCCTCTCCGGCGGCAACGTGCAGAAGGTGCTGGTCGGACGCGAGATATCCAGCGCGCCGACCGTGCTGCTGACCGCCTACGCCGTGCGCGGCCTGGACATAAACTCGTCCTACACCATCTACGACCTGATAAACAAGCAGAAGGAGCGCGGCGTCGCCGTCGTATACGTTGGCGAAGACCTGGACGTGCTGCTGGAGCTGGCCGACCGCATCCTCGTGCTCTGCGGCGGCAAGGTGAGCGGCATCATACCCGGCCGGGGCGCTACCAAGCGCCGCGTCGGCCTGATGATGACCAGACTTGGAGGAGGTGACGGGGATGAATGAGAAGGTGCGTGTGCCCCTGGTGCACATTTCGCGGCGCAGCAGCCTGCCCTGGTACAAGGCCTGGGCTATCCGCGCCGCGGCAATAGTCCTCGCCCTCATTGTCTGCGGCGTCATAACCGCGCTGCTCACGGGCGAGAACCCCATCAGCATCTACGCCTCCATGCTGGACGGCGCGTTCGGCACTTCGCGCAGGATCTGGGTGCTGCTGCAGAACATCGCCATTTTGCTGTGCGTCTCCCTGGCGGTCACGCCCGCGTTCAAGATGCGCTTTTGGAACATAGGCGGCGAGGGTCAGATCATGGCCGGCTGCCTTGCCACCGCGGCCTGCATGATAGTCCTCGGCGGCACCATCCCCAACTGGCTGCTCATCGTCGTGATGCTCGCGGCCAGCCTGCTCGCCGGCGGCATCTGGGGTCTCATCCCCGCCTTCTTCAAGGCCAAGTGGAACACCAACGAGACGCTGTTCACCCTGATGATGAACTACGTGGCCATACAGCTGGTGGCCTTCTTCATAATAATCTGGGAGTCCCCCGCCGGCAGCGGCAACGTGGGCATCATCAACCAGCAGAGCCAGGCGGGCTGGCTGCCCTCCATCGGCGGCAACCGCTACATGCTCAACGTGATAATCGTGGCGGTGCTCACCGTGCTCATGTACGTCTATCTGAAGTACACCAAGCACGGCTACGAGATAGCCGTCGTCGGCGAGAGCGAGCGCACCGCCCGCTACGTCGGCATCAAGGTCGAGCGCGTGATCATGCGCACGATGCTCATCTCCGGCGCGCTGTGCGGCCTCGCAGGCTTCCTGCTCGTGGCCGGAACCGACCACACGATCACCACCTCGCTCTCGGACAGCCGCGGCTTCACCGCCGTCATGGTGTCCTGGCTGGCCAAGTTCAGCCCCGTCTTCATGGTGCTCGCCAGCTTCCTGCTGGTGTTCCTCGACCGCGGCGCCAGCGAGATAGCCACCGACTTCGGCCTGAACGAGGCCTTCGGCGACATACTCACGGGCATCATCCTTTTCTTCATCATCGGCTGCGAGTTCTTTATAACCTATGAGCTCCACTTCCGTGGACGCGCGGCAAAGGAGGCGGCGGAAAATGTTTGACTTTGTGGCCTTTATCCCCCGCGCCGTGGCGCAGGGCATACCGCTCATGCTCGGCAGCACGGGCGAGACGCTCACCCAGAAGTCCGGCAACCTCAACCTCGGCCTGCCCGGCGTCATGTACGTCGGCGCCATCTGCGGCGTCATCGGCTCGTTCATGTACGAGCTGAACACCCCCGCGGAGGAGATGAACGCCCTGCTGGCCGTGGGCATACCCACGCTCTGCTGTCTTGCGGGCAGCGTGCTGATGGGTCTGCTCTACTGCTTCCTCACCGTCACGCTGCGCGCCAACCAGAACGTCACCGGCCTGGCCATGACCACCTTCGGCGTCGGCTTCGGCAACTTCTTCGGCGGCTCGCTGATACGCCTGACGGACAGCGAGGTGCCCAGCATAGCCCTGACGGCGACCAGCTCGTTCTTCAAGACCTCCCTGCCCTTTGCGGACGACCTGGGCTGGTTCGGCAGCATATTCCTGAGCTACGGCGCGCTGGCGTACATCGCCGTCATCATCGCCCTGGCCTGCTCGTACTTCCTCAAGCGCACGCGCAGCGGCCTGAACCTGCGCGCCGTGGGCGAGGACCCGGCCACGGCCGACGCCGCCGGCATCAACGTCACCCTCTACAAGTACAAGGCGACCTGCGTGGGCTGCATGATAGCCGGCCTCGGCGGGCTCTACTACGTCATGGACTACGCCAACGGCATCTGGTCCAACGACGCCTTCGGCGACCGCGGCTGGCTGGCCATCGCGCTGGTCATCTTCACGATGTGGCGCCCGGCCGTCGGCATCCTGGCCAGCATACTGTTCGGCGGGCTGTATATACTCCACCTCTTTATCCCCACCGGCACGAACCTGGCCATCAAGGAGCTGTACAAGATGCTCCCCTACCTCGTGACCATCGCCGTGCTGATAATCGTCTCCCTGAAAAAGAGCCGCGAGAACCAGCCGCCCGCCCACCTCGGTCTCTCATATTTCCGAGAGGAAAGATAAACAATCAGACGCAGAACGCCCGGAAATCCGGGCGTTCTGAGTATGTCAAAAAAAGGCCTCGACGGCCTTTTTTTGACAATAAAGTCCCCCGGCCGCGAGCGGCCGATGGAGACCAACACTTCGCTCTGCGCCTCACTGGCCGCCAAAAAGGCGGCCAATTCGACGCTCGCTCCGTCGTTGCAAGCTGCATATCCTTCGCTCCCGGCTAAAGCCGAGAGCTCAGTCATTTCGCTGCTCCTCCTCTCCCGATGAGTGCGATTCGCACTCATCGGGAACCCGAAGTATTTTCGGCGACGTACACGCCGCCGCCGAAAATGATCTCAATCCCTTTCGCGCCCATAGGGCGCGAAACTCTGCGAGGCTTCTTTGACAATCAGACTCAGAACGCCCGGAAATCCGGGCGTTCTTTTACATGTTGCGCAAATTACAAATAAATATTTGTGAATTTACTGACACATTGACAATTGCAGGCATTTAGTGTATTATAGTTCCCGTACATGCGCGCGGCGCGAAATGTGATATGGAAAGGCGGATGAAAATGTTCAAGATCGCGGAAAAATTCCCCCTCAATACCTCGCAGACCATCTTCCGGGTCAGCATCGAGGCTCCCCTGATAGCCAAGAGCGCGAAGCCCGGCCAGTTTGCAATATTCCGGCTTGACGAGTACGGCGAGCGCTTCCCGCTCACCATCGCGGACTACGACCCGGAAGTCGGCACGGTCAGCTTCAACTTCCAGCCCGCGGGCAAGAGCACCCAGATGTTCTCGCTCATGGAGCCCGGCGACTTCATCGCGGACATTGTCGGTCCGCTCGGCCGCCCCGCTGAGATAGACCCGAACGCCAAGCGCGTCTGCGTGGTCGGCGGCGGCACCGGCTGCGCCATAAACTACCCCGTCGCCAAGGAGCTCAAGCGCCTGGGCATCGGCGTCGATATGATATGCGGCTTCCGCAGCAAGGACATTGTCATCATGGAAGACGAGTTCCGCGCCGCCTGCGATAACCTCTACATAACCACCGACGACGGCACCTACGGCGAGGCCGGCTTCGTCACCAACAAGCTCAAGGAGCTCATTGAGAGCGGCGTCCAGTACGACAGCGTGCTGACCTGCGGCCCCATCGTCATGATGAAGAACGTGGCGGAGGTCACCCGCCCCTACGGCATAAAGACCAACGCCAGCCTGAACCCCATAATGATAGACGGCACGGGCATGTGCGGCGGCTGCCGCCTGAGCGTCGCCGGCGAGCGCAAGTTCGCCTGCGTCGACGGCCCCGAGTTTGACGCGCACCTGGTGGACTGGGACAGCCTGCTGGAGCGCAACACCTTCTACACCGCCGAGGAGGCCGAGGAAAACGAGCACGTCTGCCGCATCACCGGCGGCGTCCGCCGCGGCGAGTACAAGCCCGGCGTCATTGAAGGCGTGGAGGAGAACCCCGCCAAGCGCATGACCAAGCACCCGATGCCGGAGCAGGACCCCGTCATCCGCGCCAAGAACTTCAATGAGGTCGCCCTGGGCTACACCGCGCAGATAGCGCGCGACGAGGCTCAGCGCTGCCTGAACTGCAAGAACCCGCAGTGCGTGCAGGGCTGCCCGGTCAACGTCCGCATCCCCGAGTTCATCTCCCACGTCAAGGTGGGCGAGTACGAGGAGGCCTACAACGTCATCGCCAGCACCAACAGCCTCGCCGCCGTCTGCGGCCGCGTCTGTCCGCAGGAGAAGCAGTGCGAGAGCAAGTGCGTGCGCGGCATCAAGGGCGAACCGGTGGCCATCGGCCGCCTGGAGCGCTACGTCGCCGACTTCCACCTCGAGCACGGCGACACCCACGGCGCGGAAGTCCCCCACAAGGTGGAGAGCAACGGCCACAAGGTCGCGGTCATCGGCTCCGGCCCCAGCGGCCTGACCTGCGCCGGCGACCTGGCCAAGAAGGGCTACGACGTCACGGTCTTCGAGGCGCTGCACAAGTGCGGCGGCGTGCTGGCCTACGGCATCCCCGAGTTCCGTCTGCCCAAGAGCATAGTCGACCGCGAGGTCAAGAACCTCGAGGCCTACGGCGTCAAGTTTGTCACCGACTGCATCATCGGCCGC
Source organism: uncultured Eubacteriales bacterium (assembly GCA_900543085.1). GTDB lineage: Bacteria > Bacillota > Clostridia > Oscillospirales > Oscillospiraceae > Scatomorpha > Scatomorpha pullicola. Next base: position 46,322 of record UQQF01000009.1, read on the forward strand.
ACCATGCCGCTCGACCAGCTGTTCACCGACGGCTTCGAGGCCGTGTTCATCGGCTCCGGCGCCGGCCTGCCGCAGTTCCTGAACATCCCGGGCGAGAACCTGCTGGGCGTCTACAGCGCCAACGAGTACCTCACCCGTATCAACCTCATGAAGGCCTATCGCGACGACTACGACACGCCGATAAAGTCCAACGCCAAGCGCATCGCCGTCGTCGGCGCCGGCAACGTGGCCATGGACGCCGCCCGCTGCGCCAAGCGCATGGGCGCCGACGAGGTGTTCATCGTCTACCGCCGCGGCCGCAACGAGCTGCCCGCCCGCGCCGAGGAAGTCCACCACGCCGAGGAGGAGGGCATCGAGTTCCGCCTGCTCAATAACCCCGTCGAGATACTCGGCGACGTCAACGGCAAGGTCGTCGGCCTCAAGTGCGTGCGCATGAAGCTCGGCGAGCCGGACGCCTCCGGCCGCGCCAGCGTCACGCCGATCGAGGGCAGCGAATTCGTCATGGTGGCCGACGCGGTCATCGTGGCCATCGGCACCACGCCGAACCCGCTGCTGCGCACCACCACCCCGGGTCTGGAGACCAACCGCAAGGGCTGCCTGGTCGTGAACGAGGACGCCATGACCAGCCGCGACGGCGTTTACGCCGGCGGCGACGCCGTCACCGGCGCTGCCACCGTCATCCTCGCCATGGGCGCCGGCAAAAAGGGCGCCGAGAGCATAGACAAGTACATCCAGAGCAAATAAGCGCAAAGACAAAAACCTGGGTCGATGCATATCGGCCCAGGTTTATTTTTCCCTGCCCAGCAGCCAGTCGGCGCTGACGTTCAATATATCCGCAAGCGCGGCCAGCTCTATGTCTGAGACGGGGCGCTTCTGCCCCTCCAGCAGGGAGAGCGCAGGTATGCTTATCGCCACGCCGTGCGTTTGCAGCCGTGCAAGCAGCTCCGTCTGCTTCAGTCCCAGCTCCAGCCGGCGGCGCGTCACACGCTCGCCCACTATGTTTCTGTCTCCCAAGCCCAGCTTCCTCGTGCGCATCGCAACGCCCCCTTTGCATGAAGTATAAGCAAAAAGGCGCTTGCCAAATTTGGTAATACCAAATATACTAAATTTAACTACGCCAAATTAGGCAAACTCATACGTAACCGCAGGGGAAGCGCGATAGGCTTCCCCTGCGGCGTTTTATGGGGGGTGCGAATTTCATGCAAAACGCTGATTGGCTAAACCGTTAGACTGTGCTATCATACGGTGTGGATATAAAAGGAGGTTTTCCCAGCATGGAAAAGCAAGGCGCGCCCATCCTCGGGCGCAAAGTGTTTCTGTACCTGACCAGCTTCTTTTCGGGCATGTCCGTCATGGCCATAGAGCTGGGCGCCAGCAGGCTGCTGGCGCCGTACTTCTCCAGCTCACAGATAGTCTGGACGGTCATAATCGGCACCATCATGATAGCCATGGCCATAGGCAACGTCTGGGGCGGCCGCAGCGCGGACAAGCACCCGGAGCCGGAGCGGCTGTTCAAGCGGCTGCTGCTGGTGGCCATATGGACGGCGCTGATACCCTTTGTCGGCCGCTACGTGATCGCGGGCGTCTCGGGTCTCCTGGCGCTGTTCGTCCACTCCAACTTCCTGGTCTGGGCGTCGCTGTGCTCCTGCCTGGTGCTGTTTGTCTTCCCGCTGATGCTGCTGGGCACCGTCTCGCCCTCGCTGATGAAGTACACCACCGACAGCCTGGACGACAACGGCAAGACCCTCGGCGAGCTGGAGGCGCTGAACACCATAGGCAGCATCATCGGCACCTTCCTGCCCACCTTTGTCACGATCCCCGCCGTGGGCACGGCGCGCACGTTTTTGATCTTCGCCGCCATCCTGGCCGTGATCTCCCTGGCGTTCTTCATCTCCCGCCGCAAGTGGATAGCGCGCAGCGCCGTATGCGCCGTGGTGATAACCGCGCTCATCTTCACGCCGATGAACTACTCCTTCGCCTTCTGGGGCGGGGACGACATCGTGCTCGAGGACGAGAGCATATACAACTACCTCCAGGTCACGGAGGACGAGAACAGCATCAACCTCTCCACCAACGTGGCCTTCGGCGTGCAGTCGCGCAAGATGAAGTCCGGCGGCATGACCGGCATGTACTACGACTACGCCCTCGCCGCGCCGCTGATGGCCGAGAACGTGGAGGACGTGCTCATCCTCGGCCTCGGCACCGGCACCTTTGCCGAGCAGTGCCTGGAGTACTTCCCCGGCTGCAGCGTCACGGGCGTGGAGATAGACGAGAAGATAGTCAACATCTCCCGCGAGTACTTCGACCTGCCCGAGGAGGTCAACGCCATCGTCGGCGACGGCCGCGCCTGGCTGACGGCCAGCGACGAGCAGTGGGACGTCATAATGGTCGACGCCTATCAGGACATCACGATACCCTTCCAGATGAGCAGCGTGGAGTTCTTCACCGAGGTGTATGAGCACCTCAAGCCCGGCGGGGTCATGGTCGTGAATATGTCCATGCGCTCCGAGAGCGAAGGCTCCATGAACGAGTACCTGATGGACACCATCAAGAGCGTGTTCCCCTACGCCTGGACCGTGCGCGTCAGCGGCGGAACCAACCTGGAGCTGTTCGCCACCGCGGACGAGGACGCGCTCGCGCGCTTTGAGCAGCGCCGCAGCGAGGTGCCCGGCGACTACGCCGCCATCATGCAGCACGTGGACGAGGGCCTGGAGGCCGTCGAGGGCGGGGACTACATCCTCACCGACGACAAGGCGCCCGTGGAGCTGCTGGGCATGGCCGTACTCGACGAGATAATAGCCAGCGAGCTGGACGTCCTGCGCGACCAGATAGCCGAAAACGGCATCATGAGCCTGCTAGAATGACAATACTCCAACTACTCCAACTGCCCCCGCCATCAGGCGGGGGCATTCAGCTTGTAAAAAAGCCTCGCAGAGTTTCGCGCCCTATGGGCGCGAAAGGGACTGTGATCTCGGCTTTAGCCGGGAGCGAAGGATATGCAGCTTGCGACGACGAAGCATAGCGCCGGTCTCCATCGCCCACCTATGGGATCCCCACGAAGTGCATTTGCACTTCGTGGGAGAGGAGGAGCAGCGGAATGACTGAGCTCTCGGCTTTAGCCGGGAGCGAAGGATATGCAGCTTGCGACGACGAAGCGAAGGATATGCAGCTTGCGACGACGACGGCGGGGTCATTTTTTACTGCTCGATGCTCACGTCAAGGGTGCGCCGGGGCAGCGTTAAGGTTCGGTTGTAGGCGTTCACCCGCTCGAACTGTCCGGTCAGCCACTCGCTGTATATCAGTCCGCTCCCGTCGTAAACGTTCACCTGCAGATACTCCGTCATCGTGCTATTCTCGGGGTCGGAGTAGTCGTCCACACTGCTGTTATTCAGCACCACGAGCCGCTCGCCGTCCGTGGCGTAGAACACGTTGCCGCCGCTGTGGACGTAGTAGCCCTCGTTCTCGTAGCACTCCGGCGCCGGCGGATTTGAAGTGTCCACCGTCAGCACGGGCGTGTACAGCCCGCCGCCCTCGCTCAGCACCTGCAGCACGTTGCCTACGTCCAGCACATAGTAGCCGTCCACCGGCGTGACGTCCGCTCCTGAGGTCGCGTCTGCCAGCGTATAGCTCTCGCTAAAGCTCCACTCTGAGCCGACCAGCAGCAGCTGCCTCTGGAGCAGCTCTCCGCTCCCGGCGTCCATAACGTTCAGATACAGCGCGTCGTCCTCAGCGGTGAATATAAGCAGCCGCTCTCTGTCCTCGCTGAGCAGCAGCGCCTCGCCCTGCACTTCCTCGCCTATGGCGTACACCGGCTCCATGCCGGATAGCCGTATCGTGTCGTCCTCGCAGGGGATGCGGTAGACGCCCCAGCTCCCGCCGGGCATACGGCTGCCGTCAAGCAGAGCCCCCTCCTCGTCGCGCACGCAGAACTTTATGTACAGGTTCCCGTCCGCGGCGCACAGGCTGGAGTCATAGACTCCGCCAATGTACTGGCTGTCCAGAAATTCAATAGACAGCCGGGAACCGTCGACACCGCGCTCCAGCATCACTTCCATCCAAACTTCCTCCGGCAGCGGGATGGGGAAATACTCCGAGACGTCATAGTCAAAGGTGTATTCGTATAAGTCTTCGTACACGTTCGCGCCGTGTACTTCCGCCGTCACGGGCATTATATCCGTGTAGTCGTTCAGGCGCAGCCGTCTGGTGTATGTCTCCGCATCGCCGGCCATCTCCACCATGTCGGCGTATACGTCATAGACGTATTCGCTGTGGAAGTCCGGCTCGCCGGAGTTCCAACTATGGCTGTTGTTACCCATGTTTATCGTGAGCGAGATCTGCGGCTCGACCGGCGAAGTGCCCTCGCGGCCGTCCCCTTTGAGCGTCCAATCGCTTTGCATGGTCTGCTCGCCGGTTCCGAGGTCGTAGTCTATGTTCCAGTTCAGGTGCGATTCCAGCTCCCTGTCGTACGACAGCCGGACGCCGGCGGCGTCGGCGCGCTCGCCGTAGAGCACCTCGCCGTCAAGTTTCAGGTCGTTGCGCTGCGGCCACAGCAGCAGGTTCCCCGCCGCGAGCACGGCCAGCGCCAGCACGGCCAGCAGCGCAAACACTCTCTTTGCAAACTTCAAAGTGACCCCTCCAATACTCCGTCCCTCACGCGGCTCAGCCCGCCGGAGGGACGGACAGCTCCGCGCCGTTTATGCTTATGCCGCTCTCGGCGACGATGTCGGAAATAAAGCCTATGTGCTCTCCGCGGATGAGCTCCGAGTAGACCTGCTCCCCGCCGGAGTAGATGCGCAGCAGCCACACGTCCTCAAAGTCATTGTAGCCGTAGATCGGATCGCGCAACGGCGTCTCGCGCTCCTCGCCGTCGGAGACGGCGAGCTGTTGCAGCACACACAGCCGCTCGCCGTCGTAGGCGTACAGCGGGGCGTAGCACAGTTTCACGTCCAGCCCCGGCAATTCCGGCCGCTCCAGCTCCACCGTGTCTATGGGTTCGTAGCGTCCGCCGCTGCGGCGGGGCGTCACGGCCACCACGTCCTCGTCCTCGTAGATGCCGCTGAACACGGCGTACTCGCCGTCGGCGCAGCAGCCGTAATCGACGGCCTTGCCGAAGCGCGCCTCCCCGCCGTCGGGGCACAGCTCCAGGCGCTGCGTCTCGGCCGCGGTCCCGGCGTCCAGGACGGTGAGGTATATCCGCCCGCCCTCGCGGGTGAACAGCAGGACGCTCTCGCCGTCGTGGCTCAGCTCCAGCCAGGCGCCGTCCCAGTCCGCGCCCAGGGCGTGCACGTTCTCAGCGTTTCTCAGGTTCGCCGTGGCTCGGAAGGAGTTTTCCGCCCACCAGCGCCCGGTCAGATCATCCAGCCTCTCTCCATAGCTCACCCATCCGGAGCTGTTAGTCAGCGGCTCCACCTTCACGTAATCCGAGACCAGGACGCGGTAGACGCCCCAGCCCCCGCCCGGGAGGCCGCTGCCGTCGAGCAGCTCGTCAGTCGCGATGTCGCGCGTGGCAAACACGAAGTACACGTACCCGGACGGCGCGAACACGCTGTCGGACTCGGTGTAAGTCACGTGGTAAATGTCGCCCTCCTGCGGAGGGTCGAGCATCGTGAACGACGCCGTGTGCCGGTTACCCACGTATTCGTATGTCACGCTCAGGCGCACCTCGCACGGCAGGGGCAGCCGGAACAGCTGCGAATAGTTCTCGCCCGCCGAATTGCCGTCGTCACAGAGCAGCAGCTCGGTTCCGAAATGCAGGAAGCAGCTTTCCGTGTAGTCGTTCAGCAGGAACTCGCCGCTTGCGCTCGGCGTATCCCAGCGCCCGCCCAGCAGGTCTTCGAGTATGGCCTCATACGCGCCGGGCATTGCGCGTATGTCGCCGTCGTACCAGTAGAAGGTGCCGGTATAGAACGCGTCAATGACCTCAATGCCGGGGTTGGAGTAGTAGTCGGGCGTCCAGGTATTCTCCATTTTCCAGTGCGTGTCGGTCTCGCCCGTACCCACGCCGGAGTCCCAGGACGTGTCCCACAGCAGGCGGTCTGCCAGCGACATATCCCGCGACAGCGTCACTCCCTGCGCCGCGCTGCGCTCGCCCGTCAGCACCTCGCCGCTCAGCCGCGCCGAGTCCCGCACCGCGTTCAGCGCCAGCGTCCCCGCCGCAAACACGGCCACCGCCAGCACCGACAGCGCCGCAAACGCCGTTCCGTACCGCCTCATGTTTTGTCCCTCCCCGTGTATATTAGCTCATATCCGTCCCGGCGCATCGAGTCCGTGTCCTCGGTGCTAAGCTGCTCCGAGTACAGCAGCTCCCCGTCCGGCGCGAACACTGTGAGGCGCAGGAGCGCTTTGCCGCCGTCCGTGTCGAAGTAGTGCCCGCCGTCGAGCATCGCCACGCGCTCGCCGTCGGACGTGAAGGCGTACGGCTCCGCACCGATGGTGCCGCCGTATTGCAGCGAATCCGGCAGGGCGCGCATGTCCACCACGAAGGGCTCGGCGTATATGCCGCCGTTTTCGGGCACGCACATCACCTCGCCGGCGTCGGTGTCCACGGCGAGGCCGTTTTCAAACACGTGGCAGACCATGCGGTTGACCTCGGATGTGTAGATGTCGATCCCCGGGGCGATGTCCATCAGCTTCATGCTCTGCAGCTCCTCCCCGTCCAGGCCGAACACCGTGAGCCGCAGCGAGCCATCCGCGACGGTGAACAGCAGCAGCCGCGTGCCGTCGCAGCTCAGCTCCAAATCGGCGTGCTCCCAGTCCGCGCCCAGCGCGTGGAAGCACTCAACACTGCCGAAGTCCGGCCTCACGCGCACGGCGTCCGCAGTCCACCAGCGCTCGCCACCGGTGTCCCCTTTCACCTCGCAGGGTATGCGCCACACGCACCACTCGCCGCCCGGGAAGCCCTCGGCGGAGACGCGCTCGCCCGGCGTGCCGCCGTCCGTTTCGCGGATGTCCAGCACCAGGTACAGCGCGCCGTCCGGGGCGAGGACGCAGTCGGAATAGGTATAATAGTACCCATCCCCCGGCGAGGCCTCCACGCCGAAGGCACTGGCGTAGCTGTTCACGGTCACGCTGGCGTAAAGCATCTCGTCCCCGGTCAGGGGCAGGGCGAAGGCGCCGTCCGACAGCTCGCCGTCATATGTCTCGTTCACGCGCCGGTCGCACCACAGCCTTGGGTCTTCCGGCCTTATTTCGTAGACGGGCACGTCGTCCGTCATGCCGCGACAGTAGAAGTTCAGCGGGAGCTTGTCCGTGTATTCGCTCAGCGGGCGGCTCTCGCCCGCCTGCCCAGACTCGCCGTCCAGCGAGGAATACAGCCTGTCATATATGTCCTGCGCCCAGGCCAGGGGCGCGCTGAGCGTGTTGTGGCCGCGGTCAGGCCAGGATTCGTCCCTGTCGCCGCCCACGCCCTTGAGCCTTAGCTTGGGTCCGGCGGGAGCCTCCTCCGGCGCCAGCTCCGCAAAGCTCCACGCGCTGTCGGAGCGCGTTTCCCCGCTCGCGGCGTCAAAGACGGCGTCAACGCTCAAATGCCCGCCGAGCGCCAGCTCCTGCCGCAGCGTGAAACCCTCGGCCGCCGCCCGCTCGCCGTATATGACCTCGCCGGCTGCGGAGAAGCTGCCCGCCTGCGCGGCGAGGACGCCCGTGCCCACGGCCAGGACGGCCAGCGCGAGGCCGGCCAGAAAAGCAAAGGCTGCTGCCCTTCGGAACTTCATACTCTCCCTCCCGTTCCCCGGCGCTGCGCCGGGGCGATTTCAGCTCAGCCGCCAGGTCTGTACCGAGGCGGCGGCAGTGAGCTGGTTTTCCATCCACTCGTTATAGACCAGCCCGCCGTTTGCGTCGTAGATCAGCAGCTGGTACGCGGAAAAGCTATCTGAGTTTGGGCGGTAGACATACACCCGCTGGAGCGTCACCAGCCGCTCGCCGTCATAGACGATGTCCCAGAATCCGCGCTCCTCCGGATAGACGTTCTCCGCCTTTACGCTCTCCGGCACTCCGGCGGTCTGCGTGTCCACGCTGAAACGGTGCTCGTACCGCCCGGCGTCCACGTCCACCACGGCTGCCGCCATGTCGTAGAGCGTGTAGATATACCCGCCATCGTAGCTCTGCCGCCTTACATAGCCGTTGACCGAGGCTGTGCCGTACATATGCTCCGCGGTTTCCGCGGGGAACAGCAGCAGGCGCTGCTCTGCGGCGCCGGTCCCGGCGTCCAGCACGGTCAGCCAGACGTCGCCGTCCTCCACCGTGAACAGCTCGAGGCGCTGCCCGTCCCCGCTGAGCATCAGGTACGCGTCCTGCCAGTCCTCGCCCAGCTCGTAGAAGCTCTCCATCGCCGCAAAGTCGCAAAGCCAAAACGTGCCGCCGTCGTCCGCCGTGCGCTGTGAGCACGGCATGCGCCACACGCTCCACACCCCGCCCGGCATCTCGGAGGCGTCGAACAGCTCCCCGTCTCCGCCGCGCACGTTCAGCAGGAAGTAGAGCCAGTCGTCCGTGTAGACAAGGCTGCTGCCGGCCTCCATATTGTCGTCCGGGCCTGCGGGGAGTATGGACACACCCCAGTATTCGTCGAGCTCCACCATCAGCCGCACCGTCCGCGAGAGCCTTATCCTGATGTAGTCCGCCGCCTCGCCGCCTCCGGCGTCGACTATGTTATTGCTCTCCACGCGCATGGGCACGTATTCGGTGTAGTCGTTTAGCCGGACGGAGCGCCTGTCCCCGGCCTCCATGCCGTAACCGAGCACGGTGTCGCGGTATATCTCCTCCGTGAGCGGACTTTCGAAGCGTATCTCCCCGTTCACGCCCTCGCTGTAGCTCAGATCCAGACCCACGTCATAGACTACCAGCGCGGGTTCGCTCGGGAGCTCAATGTCCCTGCCGCTGCTCCTTATCAGATCCCAGCTGCTGTCCGTGGCGGTCTCGCCCGTCGAGACGTCGTATCCGGCGCTCCACTTCAGCCTGCTTTCCAGCGAGGCGTCCAGCGCTATGGAGACGTCCCCGGCGTCCGAGCGCTCACCGGCGAGCACCGTGCCGCTCACCTCGAGGTCATAGCGGCTGTCGTTCAGCATCGCCGTCCCCGCCGCCAAAAAGGCCAGAGCCAGCACCGTCAGCAGCGCGAAGAAAAGGCCGTACCGTCTCATGCTCTCACCTCCGTTATATCCAGTCCGTAATCGCCGCCGAACCAGAGCAGGCTCTCGTCCGAGTGGCGCGCCGTGACGGCGTCCGTCAGCAGCTCCACGTAGTCCATGCCCTCGCCGCCGTAGCCGACCAGCAGGTACGCCCGGCGGTATTCATACTGGCGCTCGCTGTCAAACAGCGCGCGTTCCAGACGCCATATCCGCTCGCCGTCGTAGACGTAGTCGCCGCTGTCCTCGTAATACATGGCTCTCGTCAGGGCGTAGAGCCGGCTGTCGTCCGTCGCGCAGCGCAGCGCCGTCTCAAAGCCCGAGTCCGTCTGCGTGAGCGCCATGACCTCGCCGCCGCAGTCGAGCACCACCCAGCCCTCGCCGCTGTGGAAGCTGAGCATGGACGGCTCGACGCCCGTCTCCAGGCTCTGCATGCGCTCGCCGCTCGCGGCGTCGAACACCTCCAGGCGGAGCGAGCCGGACGCCTCCGTGGCCAGCAGCACATATTTGCCGTCGCCGCTCAGCCCCAGCGTGCCGTAGTCGCCGCTGACGCTCTCCAGCGTGGAGACGTCGGGGGTGACATACACCCCGTCCTTCGTCCACCAGCGGTTTTCGCTTGTGTCCGTCCCCGGCGCGAGCGTGCACTTCACGCGCCAGACGCCCCACTCGCCGCCGGGCGTCATCGCGCCGGACAGCTCCCTCAGAGCGTCCTCGCCCTCCACGGCGAAGGCCGCAATCGAAAAGTATATGTACCCGTCCGGCGTGAACACGCTGTCGGAAAACATCCGGACGGCATCGAACAAACTCGAATCCGGCAGGAGCCTGAACTCCCCGTTTCTGTAGGAGGCCTTGACCAGCCAGCCCTCCTCCAGCGGAATCCGGAACAGCCCGTCCAGCGCGTCCTCTCCGCCGGCGAAGTTGACCGCATCCAAGTCCAGCGGCGCGCCGGAGCCGAAGTCCGAGAGGTCGTAAACGCCGCTCGCGCCCTCCTGTGCCCCGGTCTCGGCCATCAGCGCGTCGTATATCCCGCGCGCCACGCCCTCGGGTATGTCGTCCTCCGCCCAGCTCAGGCTGAACGGGTCTTCAAACCAGCTGTGCACCCCGACAGCCGGCAGGGACGCATAGCCGTAATCCGGCGTGGACAGCAGCGGCAGCGACCAGCCGCCCTCGGCTGACGCCTCGCCCCGCGCGGGGGAGTACGCCACGTCCCAGCCGAGGTGATCGGCCAGCGTCGTGCGCCCGCGCACCTCCACGCGCGCCGCGTCCGCCCGCTCGCCCACGAGCACCTCGCCCGTCAGCGGATAGTTCTCCTCCGCCGCGCCGAGCATCCCCGCACCGGCAAACGCGCCAAACGCCAGCGCCAGCACAGATAGCGCCGCGAAGGCGTATGCCCGGCCGCTCATGCCTCCACCTCCGTTATGCAGGCTGTCATGCCTATCATCCATCCCAAGTTCCGCCAGTAGTTATCCAGCTGGGTGCTCAGCCAGTCCGCGCACTCCAGGCCGTCCTCGCCGTATATCAACAGCAGGTACGGTCTCTCCAGGTAGTCGGAGTTCGGCATCTCGTCGGGCGACACGTTTATCCGGCGCAGGATTGCCAGGCGCCCGCCGGAGCAGGCTATGTCCATCACATCTCCTTGGCCGTGGAACCTTGCGTCCGCAAATCGCTCGGGCAGCCCCTCAAAGCGCGTGGAGCCGGAGTAGACCTCCTCGCAGCGCTCCCCGTCAAAGGAGCAGCCCGCCGCGTAGTTGCGCCAGGCAAAGGCTATGCCGTCGCTTGAGACGTCGCGCTGGACCTTGTCAAAGCCTGCGGCCATCTCGGAGGCCGGGAGCACCCTCATCGTCTGCGTCACGGAGAGCGTGTCGAGGTCCAGCAGCGCCATGTCCAAGCCGCCTTCCATGTCGATGAGCACAAACAGCGTCCCACCGTCGGCGCTCAGCTCCAGCCCGGCCGTCTCCCAGCCCTCGGGCAGGGGGAAAATGTTCTCCGCGCGGGAGAAATCTATGCTCTCGCCGTCGCAGGGGATGCGATATACGCCCCAGCCGCCGCCCGGCAGCAGTTCGCCGGAGAACAGCTCTCCATTTTCGTCCCTCACATCCGGCACGAAATAGAGGTATCCGTCCGAGCCGAGCACGCTCTCGGAGCGCACGTTTATGCCCGCTATGTAAGTGCCGAACTTGTACATCCCATTGGTGTGGTGCACATATGCCCCCAGCCTGGCGTCCTCCGGCGCGGGGACGCGGAACACCTCCGCGGCGCTCACGCCGCCGGATACGGCCAGCTCCCCTGCGTCGAAGCTCAGCGGCACGAAGTCATAGTAGTCGCTCAGCGGAAAGCTCAAGCTTACGAGGGGTTCTGCGCCGCTCAGGCGCGCTCGCAGCTCGTCCGCCAGGGCGCGCATTTCCGGCTTGCCGTCAAACTCTGCCTCGAAGGCCGTAGCGCTGTCCCACTCTATGTACTCCACCAACTCACCGCTTGCCGTCAGCGGGTCGTCGTCGCGCCAGGTCTCGCTGCTCTGCTCCAGGTCTGCCGTGTGCGTCCGGTCAAGCTCCCAGCCCGAGCGCGTCTCGCACTCGCAGTTGGCGGCGCTGTAGTCCAGCTCCCAGGCGATGTGGGCTCGCATGGTGGCGCTGAGCTTCACGCCAAAGCCGGAGGCGGCGGCGCTCTCACCGGCGAGCACCTCGCCCGTGAGGGTGTATTTGTCAAGCTCCAGGCGCAAAAACACGCTCGCGAGCGCCAAAAACACCAGCGCCAGCGCCGAAAGCGCGGCGAAGGCGTATCCTTTTCGCTTCAATTACAGCACCCCCCTGCTCGTTGTCGGGACTTGCCCGTCAGTCTTCCTCTCCCAGCTCGGTTATCGCGCGGCTTATCCTGTCGGCGCGGTAGTTCCAGGCGGTCTTGACGTAGTCCATCAGGCTCTCGCCGCGCTCGTCCAGGTCGGCCATGGAGACGTCGCCGGTGATGCCGCCCTTGTGTATCAGCACGGCGCGGCCGATGAAGCCGCTGACCTCCTCCAGCAGATGAGTGGACAGCAGCACCGTCTCGTTCTCGTTCAGGATGCCCAGCAGCACCTTGTAGAAGTCCTCGCGGTTGAACACGTCGTTCCCGGCGAAGGGCTCGTCCATGAGTATGTAGTCCGCGCCCTGGCTGAGCGCGAGCACGACCTCAAACTGGTTCTTCTGGCCGGTGGAGAGGTGCCTCGCGGCCTTGGCCGTGGGCAGCTCGAAGAAGTCCATCAGCACGTCGAAGCGCTTGCGGTTGAACCCGGGGAAGTGCTCTGCGTAAAACTGTGCGTGCCCGGCCGGGCTAAGATCCGGGAAAAAGCTGTGCTCGCTTGTGGCGAAGGCTATGCGCTCTATGTTCTTGTGCGTTATCGGCTCGCCGTCGAGCGTGACCTCGCCCGTGTAGCTGATGAAGCCCAGGATGCACTTCATCAGCGTGGTCTTGCCCGCGCCGTTCTCGCCGAACAGGCCTACCAGCTGTCCGCGCGGGAGCTGCAGACTCACGTCCGACAGCGCCTGCTTTGAGCCGTAGCGCTTGCTTACATTCTTTATTTCCAGCATGTTTCTCCCTCCATCAGTGCGTCAACAGGTGTACTATCTGCTCCCAGGCGTCGGACGCAAGCCAGCGCACGGGAGTGGCGTTTATGTAGATAAGACCCATGAGCAGCCCCAGCAGCCTCCATATCAGCTGGCAGGCCACAAGCCCCGAAAGCGGTACGGCACAGCAGCGCACAAAGAACTCGCTGCGCTTGGGCAGGCGTCTCATGGTGTAGATGCAGCGGCTGCCGCCCCGGTAGTGATAGGACACGTAGCGGTAGGCCAGCGCCAGGAATGCCACGCTCGCCGCCGCGAAGGCGATTATCCCCGGAAGCAGCATCTGCCTGAAAGCGGGGAACACCGCGTTCTCCAGCTCCACGCGCGTCCCGCCGGGCAGGGTCTCAAACATGCCCTGCCAGCCGCTGAGGTAGCTCAGACCGAAGCCCGTCAGCAGCACCGTGGCCGCCACTGCCAGGAACGCGCAGGCCATGCGCAGCTCGCTGCGGGCGTTGAAGCCGGGAGGCACCAGGCGGTCAGTTCTCAGGCGCAACGTCTCCACCTCCGGGGTTGTAGTCCTCCTCCTCGTCCTTGCGCTTCTCGCGCGAGCGCACGGTTCCGATGTAGATACCCGTTATAAACACTCCGGTGAGGGCTATCGCGAACTCCGCGCCGTATTCGCCCACGTACGCCCGGAAACCGCCGCCAAAGATGGCCAGCGCCAGCACCACGAAGGGCGAGATGGCTATCTTCCCGCGCCTGCCCAGGTAGGAGGAGTACGCCGTCGCCGCGCCCAGCGTGACGTAGACCACCGCCATGCGGAAGTAGACCGGCACATCCCCCAGCGGCAAGAGCGCGTGGGCGAAGGTGTTCGTGACGAAGCTGACCAGCAAAGACATGTTCTCCGCCGCGCCCAGACCCGCGTTCTGCATATAAAGCCCATAGCCCAGGAACACCGCGGCCTGGCACATCTGGAATATGAACAGCGCCAGGGCGTTGACCAGGGTCTGGCACAGGAAGGCCGCCGTCTCCGAGACCCTTAGGCGCTGCATCGTGTACACCGGCTGCACGCCGCCCCGCTCGCGCAAGATGCGCATGAGCAGCACGCACAGCAGCGCTATGCCCACGTACATCGGCGCCATCGCCGCGTCGTAAAACGTGGTTTCCAGTCCCGCGGCTGCGTTCCCGCTCAGGCACAGCAGCGTCGCCGCCGCGCCCAGCAGCGAAACTATCACCGTCGGCCACAGCGCGCCCCGCGCCGAAAGCATGCACACAGACAGATACTTTTTCATTTTCTTTCGTCCTCCTCCCAGGCTCGGCTGATAAGCCGTATTGCCTCCTCAAGTGTTATGCCCAGCTGTTTGAGCTTGAGCGCGGCCGCCGTGGCTCCGCTGACCACCAGCTCTGCGGTCAGCTCCTCCCTGCGCCCGGCCGTGAAGGTCACAAAGCTCTTGGAACCCGCGTGCGACACGAGTATCCCCTCCTCCTCCAGCATACGGCAGGCCTTCTGTACGGTGTTGGGGTTCACCCCCAACAGCGCAGACAGCATACGGCGGCTGGGCAGCTCGTCCCCGTCCGGGATCTCGCCCGAGACTATGCCCCGCTTGACGTGGTTCACTATTTGCAGGTATATAGGCTCGCTCCCGTCGGGCTTGAAGCCCTCAAATGAAACCACGCTGCCACCTCCCAACTGTATTATACTGATAGTACAGTGCTCAACTGTATTATAAACATAGTACAGTTTTTGTGTCAATAGCGAGCTGCATAGAAAACGCCGGCCCGTTTCTGTGGGTAATGCCCAAAGAAACGGACCGGCGCGCCTCAGCCCAGCGCCACGTCCAGCACCATCATGACCGAGAATCCCACCAGCGTGGCGATAGCCATGATGTCGCTGCGCTCGTTGCTCTGGCTCTCGGGTATCAGCTCGGCCACGACCACATAGATCATCGCCCCGGCGGCGAAGGCGAGCATATACGGCAGCAGCCGCTGCACGCTCAGCACCAGCGCCGCGCCTATTACGCCGGCCACCGGCTCCACCGCGCCGGAGAGCTGACCCATGAAGAACGCCCTGCCCCGGCCTGCGCCCTCCCGGCGCAGCGGCACGCTGACGGCCAAGCCCTCCGGGAAGTTTTGCAGCCCTATGCCCAGCGCGAGCATGACGGCCGAGGCCGCCGTCGCGCCCGGGATGCCGTAGGCCAGCGAGCCGAAGGCCACGCCCACGCTCAGCCCCTCGGGTATGTTGTGCAGCGTTATGGAGCTTATCAGCATGACGCTGCGGCGGTTTGCAGCGCCGCGCGCGTCCAGCCGCGCCCAGACCAAATCGCCCAGGAACAGCAGCGCCCCGCCGCCGAGGAAGCCCGCCAGCAGCGTCAGTGAGACGTTCATGCCCAGGGTCGAGGCCAGCTCCGCCGCGGGCGAGAGCAGGGAGAAATAGCTCGCCGCCGTCATGACGCCCGCCGCAAAGCCCAGCATGGCGTCGAGCGCGTTTTTGTCCATGCGTTTGAACAGGAACACCGCCGCCGCGCCCAGCGCCGTCACTCCCCAGGTGAACAGCGTGGCCATAAGCGCCTGCACCGTGTGCGGCAGGGCGAGAAACCAATCTGTCATGCAAAGACCCCGCATATAGAATTACAGGGCGCCAGACGCATCTGCCGCCCTGAGGTCATACTATGCGCCGTCGGCTCCGCACGTGCGTTTGCCGTCGTCGCCGCAAGCTGCATATCCTTCGCTCCCGGCTAAAGCCGAGAGCTCAGTCATTCCGCT
>UQQF01000010.1 GCA_900543085.1 uncultured Eubacteriales bacterium
GGCGACAAAAAGAAACCCCTCAGACTCCAAAGAGAAAAACGCTTTTTGGGTTGGGAAGTTTGGGGACACGGGGAATAGTGTTTACCCAACAGGTGGTTGTTTCAAGTTGCTATCCCTAAGATTTATGCCAGATTAGGCTGCCACTGTCTTACCGCGCGGACGACCACCCCAACTAACAACCCACGTAAGCGCTCCGGCGCAAAGCGCCGTCGCGCGAAAAAGACAGCACCCCAGTCTCGTAAAGTCTAAGGGATACCAGCGTAAATATGTCGAACCGCCAAGATAAACCCATTCCCCGGCATATTACAGCACCCAAAGCGGCTTTCCTTTCGGGGTCTGGGGGACTTTCTTTGGCCAAGACCAAAGAAAGTCCCCCAGAAAAACCTCTTGACAATTTAAATTGTGAAGTCTATAATGCAGTCAAGTCAATACTGCAAAAGGCTATGACTGCGGAATAGTACCGGGAGCAGCGGCGGGTGTCGTGGGCTCTGCAGAGAAGTGCCGGTTGGTGCAAGGCACGAGAGTACGGCCTGGGAATACACGCAAGAGCCACCCCACGAAAGCGCATAGCGCCGGTAGGCCGGGTCGGGTTCTCCCGTTACAGAGATAGAGTATCTCGCTTCGGCGACGCACTCGAAAAGGCCGGTATGCGTGAGCTGCCGGTAAATTGAGGTGGTAACACGGGATTTGGCGCTCGTCCTCTGCAGAGAGGAAGGGCGTTTTTCTTTTTCCTCAAACCCGGTGGAGCTGCCGCCAAACGGCTCCTTCCAATAAAAAAGAAGGAGAGCAGAACAATGGCAAACATCAAATTCCACACCGGTATGGACATCCCCCTGGAGCTGCACAAGGTGCGCATGGTGCAGAAGCTCAATCTGCAGCCTGTGGAGCGCCGTCTGGAGGCGATAGCCGAGGCGGGCAACAACACCTTCCTGCTGAAGAACGAGGACATCTTCCTCGACATGCTCACCGACTCGGGTGTCAATGCCATGAGCGACCGCCAGACCGCCGCCATGCTGATATGCGACGACAGCTACGCCGGCAGCGCGTCCTTCACGCGCCTGGAGAACAAGGTGCACGAGATATTCGGCACCAAGTTCTTCCTCCCGGCTCACCAGGGCAGAGCCTGCGAGAACATCATAGCCATGGCCTTCGTAAAGCCCGGCGACGTGGTGCCGATGAATTTCCACTTCACGACCACCAAGGCTCACATAACCCGCCTGGGCGGCACGGTGGAGGAGCTGGTCATAGACGAGGGGCTCGCGACGACAAGCGACAACCCCTTCAAGGGCAATTTCGACCTCGACAAGCTCCGCGCGCTGATAGCTGACGTGGGCGCAGAGCGCATACCCTTCCTGCGCGTTGAGGCGGGCACCAACCTGATAGGCGGCCAGCCGCTGAGCCTGCAAAACATGCGCGAGACCTGCGGGATCTGCCGCGAGCACGGCATCATGACCGTGCTGGACGCCAGCCTCTTGCAGGACAACCTCTACTTTATCAAGACCCGCGAGGCCGCCTGCAAGGACATGAGCATCCGCGAGATAACCCGCGCGGTGGCCGAGCAGTTCGACATAATCTACTTTTCCGCGCGCAAGTTCGGCTTCGCCCGCGGCGGCGGCATAGCCATGCGCGACGGCAAGCTCTGCGAGCAGATGCGCGAGCTGGTGCCGATGTTCGAGGGCTTCCTCACCTACGGCGGCATGAGCGTGCGCGAGATGGAGGCCATCACCGTCGGCCTCGAGGAGACGATGGACGAGGACGTGATAAGCCAGGGACCCATCTTCATCGACTTCATGTGCAGGGAGTTCATCAAGCGCGGCGTGCCCGTCGTGACTCCCGCCGGCGGACTGGGCTGCCACCTGAACGCGCGCGAGTTCCTGCCGCACATTGACGACCACGAGTACCCGGCCGGCGCGCTGGCCGCGGCGGTGTACATCGCCGGCGGCATCCGCGGTATGGAGCGCGGCACGCTCAGCGAGCAGCGCGAGCCGGACGGCACCGAGCCGATAGCCGACGTGGAGCTGCTGCGTCTGGCCATGCCGAGGCGCGTGTTCACGATGAGCCAGGTGCTCTACGCCGTGGATCGCATCACCTGGCTGTTTGAAAACCGCGACCTCGTCGGCGGACTGCGCTGGGTGGAGGAACCGAGCTCGCTGCGATTCTTCTTCGGCAGGCTCGAGTCCACTAGTGATTGGCAGGAGAAGCTCGTCAAAAAGTTCCGCGACGACTTCGGCGACAGCCTTTAATATACGCTTTCACGTTCTCTCTTCTTTCCTCACAATACGCGAAGCCCCCGGAAACTTTTCCGGGGGCTTTGCCACGCCGACGCGCGGCGTATTAGATTTTAAAACATATCGCGCCGCCGTTCGCCGCGCAGCTCAAGAACTCACCTCCAAGCTTGCCATCTCCGCAAGCGCCGCCCGGTCGAGTACGTAGAGCCGCCGCTTTTTTATGTCAACTATGCCCTGGGCCTTCAGCTTCTCGCACACCCTCGCGACCTGCACGCGCGAGGCGCCGACGGCGGAGGCGAGCTCCTGCTGTGAAAAGGGCAGGCAGCCGAAGCGTGCGTAGTCGCGGCTATTCATGTACAGTTGGATGAAGTTGGCAAGCTTGTTGAGCACGGAGTTGCTGCTCTGCGACTCGGCGTCGAGGCACATGAGCTTGAGTACGTCGGAATAATATACCATAACGTCTTCTGCGAAGGCGGAGCTCAGCCCCATGAGGCGCGACATGTCCGCGAGCGTGAGCGGCACCGCGCGCAGCGTGGTGAGCGCCGTTATGGTCACGGAGACGCCGGCGTCATGGCGCAGCGCGTCCATGCAGCAGATGGTGTTCTGCCGGAGGTAGCCGAGCGTGCGCTCATAGCCGTATACGTTCACCACGCTCGCGCGCGCCGCGCCCTCCAGGATAAAGTACACCTGCGGCGAGGGCGTGCCTCCGCGGCTGAGCTGCTGCCCCTTCCTGAAGCGCCGCCGCTCCGGCACCTCGCTCATGATCAGCCCGCGTTGCGCCTTCAGGTTGTCGGTGAGCACAAATTCCGGCGCGGTGTTGATTTTATGTCCTTCCATGGCGGCCTCCAAAAAATTATTTTCAACTGTATCATACGATATCGTTTATTTCTTGTCAATACCTTATACTGCACTTAGTGGTTAAAAAATTAACCGCAGTCGATTCAAGTACAGCCAGCTAAGGAGGTAAAACCATGGCAAGCAAACTGTTTCCGCATGTCTTTACGCCGGGCCGCATAGGCACCCTGGAGCTCAAGAACCGCGTAATGAAGGCGCCGCAGTCGTCCGGCATGAGCAACAAGGACGGCACCGTATCCGAGCGCCTCATACGCTATTACCGCAACCAGGCCTCCGGCGGTGCGGGCATGATAATCGTCGAGTACGCCTACGTGGACGACATCGGCGCGAAGAGCGCGCACTGTCATCTTGGCATCTCGCAGAACGAGCACATCCCCGGCCTCACCTGGCTGGCTGAAAACATCAAGGAGTGCGGCGCCGCCGCCGGCATCCAGATCGAGCACTGCGGCCGCCAGAAGTTCCTGGGCACACAGCCCATGTGCGCGCCGAGCGCCATCCCCTGGCCGAAGTTGTGGGATCAGTACGGCTTGCAGGCCGTGCCCCACGTGCTGACCATCGAGGAGATCCAGGACATAGTCCACGCCTTCGGCGACGCGGCCTGGCGCGCGAAGGTCGCCGGCTTCGACCTCGTCGAGATCCACGGCGCACACGGCTATCTGCTGACGAACTTCTTCTCCCCCACTACGAACCACCGCACCGACCTCTACGGCGGCTCGCTTGAAAACCGCATGCGCATCTACGTGGAGATAGCCCGCGATGTGCGCAAAAAGGTCGGCCCGGACTTTCCTGTTACCATCCGCTTGAGCGGCACAGACTATGAACCGGACGGCTTCCCGATTGAGGAGACAGTAGCGTTGGCTAAAGTGCTGGAAAACGAGGGCATCAATGCATTCCACATCTCCGGCGGTGACCACCACACTATGATTCATCAGACCTCGCCTATGGCAATGAGCCACTGCCACAACACCTGGGCGGCCGCTGAGGTAAAGAAGGCGGTCTCCGTCCCAGTTATAGCCTCCGGCTCTATTACTACCCCTGACCTTGCTGAAGAGATTATTGCCTCCGGAAAGGGAGATTTTGTTGGCCTTGGACGCCCGCTCTGGGCCGACCCTGAGTGGCCGAAAAAGGCCGAGGCCGACCATCCGGAGGATATTCGTCCCTGTATCCGGTGCAACGAAGGCTGCCTTGAGCGCTCCTTCTATTGCTACAAGGCCGTCACATGTGCCCTCAATCCGCAGATAAGCCGCGAAGGTGAGCTGGAAATCACTCCTGCTGCTGTTAAAAAGAACATCGCCGTTGTCGGTGGCGGCCCTGCTGGTCTCGAGGCGGCGCGTGTTCTCTCATTGCGTGGTCATTCCGTCACTCTCTTCGAGATGGGCGAACTGGGCGGTCAGCTCAACGAAGCCTCTGTGCCCGAATTCAAGGCCGACATCCGTGGTTTCAGGGATTACCTAATCACTGCCGTTAACAAGCAGGGTGTCAAGCTGGAGCATAAAGCCGCCATACCGTCCGACCTCACCAGCTTTGACGCCGTAATCTGCGCCACCGGCAGTAGGCCCAAGGCCTGCCCGCTGCCCGGAGCCGAGAAGGCGGTAGATGCGGCCGACGTACTGAAGGGCAAAGCTAAGGTCGGCCACAAGGTCGTCATGCTGGGCGTCGGCCTTGTCGGCAGCGAGACCGCGCTATGGCTGGCTGAAAACGGCCACGATGTCACGCTTGTGGGCCGCGGTCCGCAGATAATGAAGGGCGTAGCGTCAACGGACGCGCTTGCCTATACGGAGCGCATCGAGAAGGCTGGCATGAATATCTGCACGAATACCACACCGCTGGAGATTGTCGACGGCGGCGTCATGGTCAAGTTTAAGGGTGAGGTGCGCAAAATTGAGGCTGATACAGTGGTCTACGCTTTCGGCGCAGCCGCCCAGCACGCGCTCTGCGACGAGCTCAAGGCCCAGGGCCGTGAGGTATACCTTGTCGGCGACGCAAAGGGTCCTGCGAAGATAATGGACGCCATCCACACCGCGTACAAGCTTTCCATCAAGCTTTAAACATCACCTCTCGAGAGCGCGTAAGCGCGGAAAAGCCCCGGGCGACCGGGGCTTTTTTCCGTGCGGGCGCGTGCCCGTAGGCTTCTTCATGTACAAGCGCTCCGAGACCCAGGCCGACACCGCTGTGATACGGCGCTTCATGCTGGGCGGCAGGCACCGCGAGCGTGGACTCGAGGAAAAAGTCCTCGAACACGTGTTGAAGGGCTTGAAGCTCCAGGGCGTCAAAAAAGTGCTCATAACGGCCGGAGCCGCGCGTGAGGACGCGGCGGAGCTGTTCCTCTCCCTCGGCTTTCGCCCCGCCGGGGAGGGCGGCTGTGACGGGTTCTGTTATGAGCTTGAAATGTGACCAAAACTACTTTATTTCGGAGGATTATTACCATGAAAAAGATAATTTCACTTGTGCTCTGTCTCGCCCTGGGCGGCCTTGTGCTGTCCGGCTGCTCCGGCGGGGAGGCTCAGTTTGAGGAAAAGAGCTACACCCCGGACGCGCAAGTCAGCGCCGTCACCATCGACGTTCAGGACAGGGACGTCACCGTTGAGCTGTCCGACGACGGACAGGTACACATTCAGTATTTCGAGAGCAGCAAGGAGTTTTACGACATCTCCGTCTCCGGCGGCGTGCTGACCATGACCGGCGCGACGGACAAGTCCTGGGCCGATTACATCGGCCTCGCCCCCTCCGCCGAATACCGCAAAATAGTGCTGCAGGTTCCCGACGCGGTGCTGGAAAACCTCACTATCACCACCACCAACGAGGACATCACCCTCCCCTCCCTGTCCGTGACCGGCAGCGTCAGCCTCGACTGCAACGGCGGGGACATAAGCTTCGATAGTCTCGACGTGGGCACGGCTCTGACCCTGAACGTCAAAAACGGCGACGTCTCCGGCACGGTTCTGGGCAGCTACGACGACTTTGCCATCCGCGCGGAGGTCAAAAGCGGCGACAGCAGCCTGCCCGAGAGCAAGGACGGCGGGGTCAAGACTCTGAACGTCACCGCCAACAACGGCGACGTCAACGTCGAGATCTCGAACGGATAAATATAAAGAGCGCCGGCCGGAGTGACTGCCTCCGGCCGGCGCTCTTTGCGCTGCCTACTTATTCGTTTCCGAAAAACGCCACGCCTATGGCGCCGGGGCCGGCGTGCGTTCCGACCACGCTGCCTATGATCATGGACGGCAGATCGTCTGCGTGCCCGACCCAGAGGCGGGCGCTGTCGGCCTTGTACTTCTGGAGCATGGTGTCATTCAGACCCGTGTAGCCGAGCATGTAGGGCATGGAAAAGTCCACGCCGTATTTCTCCACCATCTGCGAGAGCAGGTTGTTCCCGTTCTTGGAGCCGCGCGCCTTGCCTATCAGCGCGACCGCCCCGTCGCGGATGGTGATGACGGGCTTGATGGAGAGTATACCTCCGGCCAGCGCAGCCGCGCCGGAGATGCGTCCTCCGCGCTTGAGGTACTCCAGCGTGTCCAGCAGCGCTATGAGGTGCACGCGACCCTTGACGGCCTCGACGGCGTCGGCCACCTCGTCCATGCTCTTTCCCTGCGCGGCCAGGCTCAGCGCATAGCGCGCCTGTATCTGCGCGCCCAGGGTCACGCTCAGCGTGTCAACCACGCGCACGCGTCCCGGGAAGTCCGCCGCGGCTATCATCGCGCTCTGATACGTGCCGGAGAGCGCGGACGAGATGGTCAGCGCCACGACGTCGTCGCCGTCTGCCGTCATGCGCCCGAACGCCTCGGTGAAGTCGGCGGGCGTGGCCTGGCTGGTCGTGGGCAGGGTGTCGCTCTCGATGAGCCGCTCGTAAAACTCCCGCGCGCTGATGTCCACGCCGTCCACGTACTCCTCGTCGCCGAAGTGCACGCGCAGGTACACGGACTCTATGCCCAGCTCCCTGCGCTGCTCCGCCGTGAAATCGAAGGTCGAATCGACCAGTATCTTAACTGCCATAGGCTCCTCCATGTTTAAAATGTTGAGTGCTCAACAAATATACTCTCAAAATGTTGACTTGTCAATATCTTAGTTGTATTATTGTCCCGAGGTGTGAGCTGTGAACGAAACTGAAAGATTCTACGAATTCACCGGGCTTGTGTCGCGCGTCGGCAAGGCGCTGCGCCGGGCGCAGGAGAAATACACACGCGATTTCGGGCTGAGGAGCGTGCACGTGTCCTGCCTGCTCCGGCTGCTGGACGCACCAGGCGGGCTGAGCGCCACGGAGCTGAGCGAGCGCTGCGGCGTCGACCGGGCGCAGATCTCGCGCGTCAGCGCGGATCTGGCGGAGCGCGGCCTGGTGTGCGAGGCCGCGCCGGGCGCAAAGAGGCGGTACCGCGGCAGCCTGACCCTCACCGGCGAGGGCAGCGCCCTGGCGCGGGAGATGAAGGGCATAGTGGTGGAAAAGCTCGGCGCGATAAGCGGCAGCCTGGACGAGGGCAAGGTCGCCACCTTCTACGAGGTCTTCCACGAGATCGCCGACAAGCTGGAGGACATCTGAGGGGCGGGGTTGACTTTTACTATAATGTATAGTAATATACTTTATAGCAAAGGAGGCAGTGCCATGTCGTCGATAGATTTAGTGATACTCGGAATGGTTCTGGAGCGGCCGCAGAGCGCCTACGACCTCCAGAAGGACGTGGAGTACCACCACCTCTCGAGGTGGACAAAGATCAGCGTCCCGTCCGTGTACAAAAAGGTACTGCAATTAAAAGAGCAGGGATACCTGCAAAGCAAAAGCGTGAAGGGAAATAAGGCCGCAGACAAGGCCATCTATGAGATAACGGACGCGGGGCGGGCGTACTTCGCGCGGCTCATGGAGCACTATGCCACGCAGCAGATTTCCTTCCTCTTTGACTTCAACGTCGTTATCACTAACCTGAACAAGGTAGAAAAGCCGCAGGCTCTGGAGCTGATCACCAAGCTGCGCGAGAGCATCGCCGCATCCGCGCGCCTATCCGGCGAGCACGCGCGGGAGAATTCTGCCATCCCGCTTGTGGGCAGGACGATATTTGACCAGCAGCGGATGCTCTACGGCGCGCTTTCGCAGTGGCTCGACACATTTGAGGCCGGGTTCAAGGCCGGCGACTGACATGGGCGTGAGCAGCACGCTGACGCTTTTGTTTGAAGACCCGTTCTGGATAGGGCTTTATGAGCGCACCGACGGCGGCGCATATGAGGTCTGCAAGATAACCTTCGGCGCGGAGCCAAAGGACTGTGAGGTGTACGATTTCCTTTTGCAGCACTGGCACAGCCTGACTTTCAGCCCTCCGGTAGAGGCAGGCAAAGCCGCGGACAAAAAGCCCGGCCACAAGCGGATGCAGCGGGAGATCAAAAACCAGCTGCGCGAAAAAGGCGTGGGCACGAAAGCGCAGCAGGCGTTAAAGCTCCAGCGCGAGCAGGCGAAGGCGGAGAGAAAGCTCAAGACCCGCGCGCAAAGGGAGGCCGAAAAGGAGCGGCAGTACACCCTGCGCCAGGAGAAGAAGAAAGCCAGACACAAAGGCCGCTGAGCACGTACGGCGCGCCCCATAAACGACAAAGCGGATATGCCTTGACGGCATATCCGCTTTGACTTGCGCGCACCGGCTCTCACCTGTTGCGGCTGAGCCTGTAGATGCGGAACAGGAAGTAGACGTCTATAAGCCCGTCCGCGGCCAACAGCGCGCCGAACATTATCATCACGCTCTCGACGGCGACGTAGGGCTGGGTGACCAGCAGGACGCCGAAAACCATAATTATGACGGCCACACAGGCGACCACGCCCCAGCGGGCAAAGCCCGTCCGCCTCAGCTCAAGCGCGCGGCCGAGCTTCTCGGCGCCGTCTATCAGCAGTACGATGCCGAAAATGAGCGGGATTATGCTCAGCACCACGCCCGGCGCGATGAGGCAGAACACGCCCAGCGCCGCGAAGGCTATGCCCACGGGCAGAGTGAGGCGCGAAGCGTCCTCGTCCGAGCGGCGCAGGAAGTAGAACAGTATCGTGATAGCGCCGTAGCCCAGCGCGCACACGCCTATGCCCGTACAGATTATCGTCGCGCTCATGTCCGGGTTCAGCGCCAGGATAAGACCCACGGCGATATAGATTACAGCCGTTATTATCTGCTGGATGAGATCTTTCTTGTTCATGCCGTGCCTCCGATTGTATATGGATACCCTATTATAGCATCCCCGACAACGGTGCGCAACGCGAAAAGACGTTGAAAAGTTCACATTGGCGCGTTAGAATATGGGCATACAGCTTTGGGAGGCCGGAGTATGGAGATAGTATGGCACGGATACGCCTGTTTTGAAATAGTCAGCGGCGGTTACTCGCTGGTTCTCGACCCCTACCGAGCCGGTACCAACGCCGGATTCCCCGCGCTGGACGTCGAGGCCGACGAGGTGCTTTGCAGCCATGACCACGACGGCCACGGCGCCGCCGCTGCGGTGAGGCTGCGCGCGCCCGGCAAGCCCTCCCCCTTCGAGATCGAGACCCTCACGACGCACCACGACGTGCTGAAGGGCCGCCTGCGCGGGGAAAACCTGGTGAGGATACTCCGCGCCGAGGGGCTGAAGATCGTCCACCTGGGCGACCTCGGCCGCCCGCTGACGGACGCGGAGCTTGAGCGCATCTCCGGCGCCGACGCCATGATGGTGCCGATAGGCGGCATCCTGACGATTGAGCCTTACGCCGCGTACCGGCTCTGCCGCGACGCCGCGCCGCGCCTGGTGCTGCCCATGCACTACAACGTAGGCGGAGGCAGCCGCAGGCTGCGCCGACGCGAGGAGTTCACCAGCCTGTTCGAGCCCGAGGAGCTGGCGTACTCCGATTCCCACCGGCTCACGCTCACGGCGGAGCAGCGCCCCGACAGGCTCGTGCTCATGCTCACGCCGCCCTGGGGGAGCGCCTGATGGAAACGGTACTGCTCGTCCTCGAAATAGTGGGCACCGCGGCCTTCGCCGTCTCGGGAGCCTTTGTCGGCGTGCGCCGGGACATGGACGTGTTCGGCGTCATAATCCTCGGCCTGACCACGGCGGTGGGCGGCGGCATCATACGCGACCTGATACTCGGCCTGACCCCGCCGCGCACCTTCCAGCACCCCGTTTACGCCCTGCTCGCCATCGCGGCGTCCATAATAGTCTTCCTCATCGCCCGCCGGGGCTGGACGGAGAAGACCTCCGGTCCTTACGGAACCGCCATGCTCGTCATGGACAGCCTCGGGCTGGGCGCGTTCACCGTCTCGGCCATAGGCACGGCACTGGAGCAGAACCAGGGCTACGGCGCGTTCCTGCTCATCTTCGTCGGCGTGGTCACCGGCGTGGGCGGCGGCGTGCTGCGCGACGTACTCTCCGGGCAGACGCCCATGATCTTCCTCAAGCACGTCTACGCCAGCGCCTCCATCTTCGGCGCTATACTCTGCGTCCTGCTCATGCCCCTCACCGGCGACACCTGGGCTATAGCGCTGGGCATGGCCTCAGTGGTCGTCATACGCCTGCTGAGCGCGTACTTCCGCTGGAACCTCCCCCACGCGGGTAAGGGCTCCGGCGCCGGGTCGGACAAAGCCTGAGCGCGCCGGGGACTGTCGAAAAAACTTTACAATCTGCCTATTGCTATCTTGACATCTTCGTGATAGTATGTGTTTTCCGCCCTCCGGGCGTCCACTTTCGCGGAGGAGATGCCATTGTATTACGCCATAGCCGGCTCGGCCGCCCTCGTCATAGCAATAATGCTCGCGCTAAACGGCGAGCTGACTGCGGTGTACGGGGAGTATCTCACTACATTTATAATACACGCCGTCGGACTTGTGAGCGTCTCGGTAGTCTCGCTCGTCAAGCGCGAGAACCCGATAAAAATGGCAAAGGGCGTACCCTTTGCCATACTTCTGGGCGGAGTTATAAACTACTTCACCACGTTCTTCAACACCCTGGCCGTCGGCAAGATCAGCGTCACGGCCATCCTCGCGCTCAGCCTGCTCGGCCAGGCGGTCACCAGCCTCGTCGTCGACTGCTTCGGGCTGATGGGCATGCCCAGACGCCGCCTCGGCGCGCTTGAGCTCTGCGGCCTGGCGGTCACGGCGGGCGGCATAGTCCTGCTGCTGGGCGGGACGGGCAGCGCCCCGCTGCTGCCGGTCATAGTCAGCATACTCTCCGGCACCTGCTGCGTGTGCACCCGGCAGGTCACGGCGCAGCTCTCCGAGCGCACCAGCCTGCTGACCGGCACCTGGTTCAGCTACTTCACCGGGCTGCTCGTCTCAATAGCCGCGCTGGGCATCGCCGCCGCGCTGGGCGTGGAGATACCCTTCAGCGTGGGATTCAGCCCCCGGGCGTGGATATACCTCGGCGGCGCGCTCGGCGCAGTTGCGGTGTTCCTCCAGAGCATATGCGTCAAGCACATGAGCTCGGTCGCCATGACCCTCGTCATGTTCGCCGGACAGGTGTTCGGCGGCGCGGCCATAGACGCGCTGTTCTACGAGAAGTTCAGCACCGTCACGCTCACGGGCGGCATACTCGCCTTCGCCGGCCTGGTGCTCAACGCCCTCGGCGCGCACCGCGCGGAGAAGCGCTCACTTGCCGAATGAGACCTCCGTCAGCCTGTCGCGCAGCAGCTCCAGAGCCTTGTCCGCATACTTCTCGTCTATGGTCTTGGCCTCGGCCAGCTCGTCTGCTCCGCGGCAGAACACCAGCCAGAAAGTGTCCGTGTGCACCACCTTGCCGCAGGTGCGCGAGGCGCAGAGCATCGCGCGCTTGAACACGTGCTCAAAGCTGCCGTACGGCAGGCAGAACTGCCTCAGTCCGCTGCGGTAGAAAAACGCCCTCTCCCCCACGCGGTAAGGGCCGCACTTGACGGCAGCGCGGAAATCCGCCTGCAAGTCCGCGTCGGACAGCCTTTCGCCGGCAGGCGTGTAGAGTCTGACCTCCCTGCTCTCAGCCATTTTCTCTCCTCCTATCAATAATAAGAATCATTCTTATTTTAATTTACTGAAACTATATCACATTTTTCTCGTCAATGCAAGACGGAAATACGGCGCCGCGTGTGGAAATGGAGCGGCGTGTGGAATTCGGGGGCACGAATGAAAAAATTCATCTCAGCATTTTTCGATAAGCAGTTTTTGAAATTCTGCCTGGTGGGCGCCGCCAACACAATTGTCGGCACTGCGGTGATGTACGGGCTGCGCTTCGGGTTTGACTGCGGCTACTGGTTCTCGTCGGCCATGAACTACGTTGTGGGCAGCATATTGAGCTATTTCCTCAACAAATACTTCACGTTCAAGAGCCGCGGGCAGAGCTGGCAGGAGATCGTGCGTTTTGTGCTCAACATAGCCGTCTGCTACTTTGTTGCCTACGGCCTGGCCAAGCCTCTGGTCACCGCGGTACTCGGCAACGCCGGCGAGGACCTGCGCGACGCCGTCGCGATGCTCGCAGGCATGGTCATCTTCACCGGCCTGAACTATCTGGGTCAGCGCTTCTTCGCCTTCAAGGGCGTAAACGACAAAAAATCCGACGCAAACGGCGAAAACACGCTTGACAAAGCCGGCAAGTCCTGATATTATATTTGGGCGTTCCAAAGACAGCAGGCTGCTAGCAAGCGGAAGACCTGCCGAGGATGGCTCTTAACACAAGCTTTCTGCCTCCGTGTCCTTTGGGATACGGAGGTTTATTTTTGGGCGCGAAGATATTTCCGGAGGTGAAACAACAAGCAATGCCGAACGCAAAGATTCTCAGCGAGAAGAAGGCGGTCGTCGAGGCTCTCGCAGAGCGCTTCAAGGGCGCCAGCGCGGGCGTGTTCGTGGATTACCGCGGCATCACCGTGGCCGAGGACACTCAGCTCCGTCGCGAGCTGGTGAGCAATGAGGTCGAGTACAGCGTCGTGAAGAACACGCTGACCCGCTTCGCGCTTGAAAAGGCCGAGCTTTCCGATCTTGACAGCGTGCTCAACGGCACCACCTCTCTGGCCACCAGCGCCGGAGATCCCATCGCACCCATCCGCATCATCAACGAGTACTCCAAGAAGATGGGCGACCGCTTCAACATCAAGGCCGCCTTCATGGATGGCAAGGTGCTCGATGCGCAGGAGATCGAGGAGATCGCCGCTCTGCCCAGCAAGGACGCGCTGTACGCGAAGGTCCTGGGCACCATGCTCGCCCCCATCACCAGTCTGGCCGTCGTTCTGGGTCAGATTCTCGAGCAGCAGGGAGGCTCCGTAGAGAGCGCCGCTGCCGAAGCCGACGAGGCTCCCGCCGCCGAATAATCCGCGGCAACACACAACTCAAACTGATTAACAGGAGGAAATTATAATGGCCAGCGAAAAAGTTACCGCCATGATCGAGGAGATCAAGGCTCTTTCCGTTCTCGAGCTGAGCGAGCTCGTTCACGCCCTTGAGGAGACCTTCGGTGTCTCCGCCGCCGCCGTCGCCGCCCCCGCCGCCGGTGCTGCCGGCGCCGCCGCCCCCGCCGAGGAGGAGAAGACCGAGTTCGACGTTGTCATGAAGAGCTTTGGCAGCGAGAAGATCAAGGTCATCAAGGAAGTCCGCGGCATCACCGGTCTGGGTCTCGCCGAGGCGAAGGCTCTCGTCGAGAAGGTTCCCGCCAAGATCAAGGAAGGCGTGTCCAAGGACGAGGCCGAGGCTCTCAAGAAGCAGCTCGAGGCCGTCGGCGCCGAGGTCGAACTTGCCTAAAATATTTCAAACGAAAAGGCCGCCCTATGGGCGGCCTTTTCGTTTGAGGGTAAATTGTTAATCCCGCCCGACGTACACGCCGCCGGGCGGGATTTTATTGCAATTGTTCGCGCTGCGCGCGAACTCTGCTGAAAGCTGATTGTTTTTGGTGCGGAACGGACGTTTCGGGCATAGCCCGCTTGCGGGGGTCGCGGGCATGCTCTGCCGACGGACAGCAAGATTGCAGGTGCGCTGTGCGCGGGGTGGGGGACGTGGGTGCGGTGAGTCGGGCGCTCTGGCTCGCGGCTGGAGCCGCATCGCTACGGGGGTGCGCTGTGCGCCTTAGACCACACAGGCGTTTCTCCTTTTCCTTTGAACAACAGCGTTTTGCCGCCCTCGGCAAAACTCTTGATGCACCTTGAGTGCATCAAGCGGGCGTACGACGTCCGAAAGCACGCAGCACACGTCCGTCGCCGCGTTATTAAGAGAGCTGATACTCTATATCGTTGATCACCACAGACCGCACGTTTTCAAGTTTGGGAGCGGCGGCCAGGAGATAGGTGGCGACGTTTTCCGTGCTGCCCTCAGAGGGGTCGGACGCGGTGCCGAGCGCGTAGAGTGTGCGGTCGACGGAGTTGGCCTCGTCGATTATCACCAGCTCGCTGCCGTCGGCCATGCGAAGGGCGACGTAGTCTATCGCGTCAACCGCTACTTCCGCGGTGGCAAGCTCCACGCGCAGACCGACCTGGGAGAGCGTGACGGCTCCGTCGCCGCTGCTCACGCTGGGCAGAGCCTGCGGCTCGGGGATGTCGACAGACAGCACCGCGGCGTCCTTGCCGTGCTGGTACATGCCGAGGGTCAGCGCGTCGCCGGCGGAGTAATCCTCATACGCTATGAGCGCGGCCTCAAGGTAATAGACGTTCTCCGTCGAGCGCTGCGTGTCGAGGTAGTACTCTCCGGTAAACGCGCTGGTTCCGGCCGCATTGAGCACATCGAACCAGCACTCCCCGTCCGCGTTGGCGTATGTGCTGGCCAGTGCCGTCCAGCTCACGTTCGGCTGATCCCGGTATTCCGGCAGGAGTTCGGCGACCTTGAACGGCATTTTGCCGTCGCCCTTGAGGTTCTCCAGGCGCAGGCTAACAATGCCGGTGCGCGAGCTGCTGTCGAACAGCACGCTGTCCACCGTCAGGCGCCAGTCGGCGTTCTCGGCCACCGGCTCGGCCGGCTGCTGCACGTATCCGCCCACTGCCTCGCCGCCGTCTCCGGGAAAGAGCAGCGGGAACAGCCCGCCGCTCGCGGCCAGGGCGGTTCCGCCCAGGCAGAGCGCGGCGGCGAGGGCTATGGCGGCGACCTTGCCGGCCGTCATGCGGCGGCGCTTTTTTTCAGGCAGCGCGGCCAGGGTGCGGCGCACGCTCGCGTCAAATCCTTCAGTCGTATCCGGAAAAAAATCTCTGTTCATCATGCGTAACACGCTCCTTCCAGTTCTGTGCGGAGAATTTCGCGCGCCCTCCGCAGGCGCGTCTTCACCGTGCCCTCAGGCAGCTTGAGCATGGAGGCTATCTCGCGGGTGCGAAAGCCCTCTATGTAATAGAGCACGAAAGGCACGCGGTATTTCACGTCGAGACCCATGAGAGCCTCATACAGACCGCTGTCCCGCTCCGGGGCGATCTCGCCCTCGGCGGCTTCCTCCTCCAGCGGGACAAATCTCGCGCGCTGCCGCAGCATGGCCCGGCACTCGTTTATCAGGATGCGCGTCAGCCAGGTCTTGAAATACGCCGTGTCTCTGAGCGTGTGCTGCTTCTCCCACGCACGCAGCAGCGCGTTCTGCGCCGCGTCGGCGCAGTCGGCCTCGCTGCCGAGCATCGATTTGGCGACGCGGTAGAGAGTGCTCTCGTACTCCAAAACTGCGCGGGTGAATTCTTCTTTGTCCATAGGCGTTGTCCTTTCTTAAGCCGGCTTTCACTGATTAGATGCTCGGATGGCTCATTTAGTTTCATGCGCCGTGAAATATTTTGCCTGTCCGGGCTGCATGTGGTACAATTGTACACACAATATCGTACCAAGCGTGGAGGTGCACACTTATGAACGCCAATGACATATCCGGCATAATAGAACGGCAGCGCGCACTGTTTGCCGACGGCACTACTCTGGAGCGCGATTACCGCGACAGCGCGCTGGGCGCACTGTACCGCTCCATAAAGTCCCACGAGAAAGACATAGCAGCCGCCCTGCTATCCGACCTCGGCAAGAGCGAGGCCGAGTCCTACATGTGCGAAACCGGCATGGTGCTGTCCTCCATCAGCTACCTGCGCCGGAACCTCTCCCGGCTCATGCGGCCGAGGCGGACTCGCACCGGCATGGCTCAGTTCCCCGCGCACGGCGAGCTTAGGTACGTGCCCTACGGCACGGCGCTGATCATTGCGCCCTGGAACTACCCCATACTGCTCTCGCTCGAGCCGCTGGCGGACGCGATCGCCGCCGGAAACACCGTGGTACTCAAGCCCAGCGCAACCGCTCCTGCCACCGCCGAGGTCGTGTCCGGGATAGTGCGCGAGTGCTTCACCGAGGACTACGTCTGCGTCGTCACCGGCGGCCGTGAGGAGAACGCGGACTTGCTCAGTATGCGCTGGGACAAGATCTTCTTCACAGGCAGCGCCGCCACCGGCAAGGCCGTCATGCGCGCGGCCAGCGAGCATCTGACCAGCGTGACGCTGGAGCTGGGCGGCAAAAGCCCCGTGATCGTGGACAGCACCGCCGACATCGCGCTCATGGCCAAACGGCTGACCTACGGCAAGCTGCTCAACTGCGGCCAGACCTGCGTGGCGCCCGACTACGTGCTCTGCGACGAGCGTGTACACGGCGAGCTTGTTGCGGCGCTCAGGCGCGAGATGGCCTCGCAAGTCCCCGACGCGCTGCACGACCCCACCTACGGGCGCATGGCCAGCGCGCGCCACTTTGAGCGCGTGCGCGCCCTCATTGACCCCGCCAAGCTGGTTTACGGCGGCGGCTGCGACGCGGACACGCTCAAAATAGAGCCCACCATCCTAGACGGAGTCTCCCCCGACGACGCGGTCATGGGCGAGGAGATCTTCGGCCCCGTCCTGCCCGTGCTGACTTACAGCTCGCTGGAGGAGGCCGTCGCATTCGTGGAGTCCAGACCACGGCCTCTGGCGCTGTATCTGTTCACCTCCAGCCGGGAGAACAAGCGCTATGTCCTCTCGCGCTGCCGCTTCGGCGGAGGCTGCGTGAACGACTGCATCATGCACCTCACGACTCACTCCCTGCCCTTCGGCGGCATGGGCGCGAGCGGCACGGGCGCATACCACGGCCGCTGGGGCTTCGAGGCCTTTTCCCACCTGGAGGGCATACTCCACCGCGGCACCGCCTGCGACCCCGCGCTGCGCTACAGGCCATTCACGGAGAAAAAGCTCTCCATGATACGCAGAGTCATGCGCTGAGCCTTTGTTAAAAGTAAATAGAATTCGCGCAAAATCCACCTCCGATCTGGCTAACAAGTGGGGCTTGTAAAATCCACCGGCGTCGATTATAATATGATAAATGATATAGACATATCAGACGTCATTACAAGTCAGCGAGAGGAAGAATAATGGACACTAATCCCGTTTTGATGAACAAACTGAGCATGGACAGCGACATACCGCTGTACAGCCAGCTTGTGAGCATTATAAAGCGCAACATCTCTGCTGGCACGCTCACGCCGGGCGCGCTGCTCCCCAGCGAGGCGGAGCTCTGCCGCACCTTCGACGTGTCGCGCTCCACCGTCCGCCAGGCCATCGGAGCGCTGGAGAGCGAGGGACTGGTCGTGCGCAAGCAGGGACGCGGCACCTTCGTGGCCGAG
Organism: uncultured Eubacteriales bacterium; assembly: GCA_900543085.1. Taxonomy (GTDB): domain Bacteria; phylum Bacillota; class Clostridia; order Oscillospirales; family Oscillospiraceae; genus Scatomorpha; species Scatomorpha pullicola. The sequence continues at coordinate 17,610 of UQQF01000010.1, forward strand.
CCGAAGATGCGCCGCCGCACGGAAAACGTCTACTCCTTCACCAGCGAGATAAACGCCATGGGCATGACCCCCAGCTCGACCATCCTGGAGTTCGACATCATGAGTCCGCCGCCCGACATCGTCTCCATGCTGGAGCTGGAGAACTCCAGCGTGAAGATCTACCGCTTTTCGCGTATCCGCAATGTGAACGGCCAGCCGCTCATACTGGAGACGAGCTTTTATCCCACGTACATCTACCCCAAGCTCACGCGCGAGCTGCTGGAGACGCACAGCTTCTACAGCCTGCTCTACGAGGAGGGCATCGTGCCCTACAGCGCCGTGGACAGCTACGAGGCCGTGACCCTCGGCCGGCGCGAGGCCGAACTTCTGGGCTGCCGCCCGGGCAGCTGCGCCTTCTCGGTGCAGCGCCGCACGCGCACCGAGGCGGGACTGGTGTACGAGTTCACGCAGAGCATGATACGCGCCGACCGCGTGACGCTGGACGTCTACCTGCACAAGGACGGCGTCAGCTTCGCGCGCAGCGTCGACAAATGATCCAACGGGCGGGCTTCCCCGCCCGTTTGCTTTTTATCCTCCGGCCGGAGAACACCCGCGTCTCTATGCGCCCCCGCTTGCCCGGGGCGGGCGAAGTGGGGACTTGTGCAATGTGCAGTGTTTGGCGGCGCTAATTTGGTGGATTATCCACAGTTTACACGTCTGGCAAGCTCTGTTAAAATGTATTTTAGTCCATGGCGTCGCGGCACTCCATTTCTATGCCGCGGCGTACAGAAAAGAAGGAGGAAATTCCGCGCGCTGGCGGTGCGTCAGTGTGGAGACCTGGCGTAATGCCGCGCATCCCTTTGCGGATGGCGGCGAGGTGTGTCATTGCGGAGGCAGGCACACTACAGCGGTAAACATGTCAGAGGTAGTCCTCAAAAACGTAAAGAAAATCTACCCCAACGCCCCCGGTGAGAAGAAAAAGAAAAAGAAGGGTGAGGAGCCCGTCGAGGAGAGCAAGGTCAACCTTCAGATCACCGACCAGGGCGTCGTCGCGGTGCAGAATTTCAACATCGACATCGCTGACAAGGAGTTCATCGTGCTCGTCGGTCCCTCCGGCTGCGGCAAGTCCACGACTCTGCGCATGATAGCCGGCCTGGAGGAGATAAGCGAGGGCGAAGTGATCATCGACGGCAAGGTCGTCAACGACATCGCCCCCAAGGATCGCGACATCGCGATGGTTTTCCAGAACTACGCGCTCTACCCGCACATGACAGTTTACGACAACATGGCCTTCTCCCTCAAGCTCAGGCATGTTGACAAGGACACCATAGATAAAAAGGTGCGCGAGGCCGCGGAGATACTCGACATCACCCAGTATCTCGACCGCAAGCCCAAGGCGCTCTCCGGCGGCCAGAGGCAGCGTGTCGCCATCGGCCGCGCCATAGTCCGTGAGCCGAAGGTCTTCCTCATGGACGAGCCTCTCTCCAACCTGGACGCCAAGCTGCGCAACCAGATGCGCGCCGAGATAATCAAGCTGAGGCAGCGCATCAACACCACGTTCATCTACGTCACGCACGACCAGACCGAGGCCATGACGCTCGGCGACCGTATCGTCATCATGAAGGACGGCTTCGTGCAGCAGATAGGCACTCCGCAGGAGGTCTTCAATCACCCTGCCAACCTGTTCGTCGCGGGCTTCATAGGCACGCCTCAGATGAACTTCTTCGACGCAGTGCTCACCCGCACCGGCGACAAGTTCACCGTCACCGCCTACGGCACCGTGTTCGAGCCCAGCGAGGAGAAGCAGAAGGCTCTCCTGGCCAGCAACGCCCAGTCCGGCGCCATCACCCTCGGCGTCCGTCCGGAGCACATAATGCTCTGCGCCCCCGGCACCGAGCACGGCATAAAGGCCAATGTCGACGTCAGCGAGATGATGGGTTCCTCCATCCACCTGCACGCCAACGTCCAGGGCAAGGATGTGGTCATGGTCATCGCCACCGTCGACCTGCCCAAGGAGCACGCTACCGGCTTCCGCTACGGCGAGGAAGTCAGCTTCACCTTTGACGGAGACGTCATCCACGTCTTCGACCCCGAGACCGGCAAGGCTCTCACCTGAGACAACGCACTCCGCCCGGCGGACTGAGCTTCAGTCCGCCGGGCTTTAGCTTTCTGCGTTAAAAGGCATTGCGGCGGCGCTGCTGCGTACCGCTGCAATGCCTTTTCGCGCCCGCTCCGGACGCGGCGGGAGGGGCGTTACAAATTCCCACAGTTATTAACACATTGTTCACTGTATTTCCAGCGTGGATGTGCTAAAATAGCGCTTATGAGAAGAATCCGTAAGGACAAGGGAATAGAGGTAGAAATACGGCGCAACGTGCCGGTATTTGAGGCGGATGCGCAGCGCGGCCTGAGCACAAAGCAGGCGGAGGAGCGCGCGCAGGCCGGCTGGGACAACCGCCCTATCGAGCCGCCCGGAAAGACCGTGGGGCAGATAGTGCGCTCCAACGTGCTCACGTACTTCAACATGCTGTTTTTCCTGCTGGCCGCGTGCGTCATAGTCGTGGGTCAATGGCAGGAGGCGATGTTCCTGGGCGTCGTGCTCGCCAACATCGTCATCGGCATAGTGCAGGAGCTGCGGAGCAAGGCCACGCTGGACAAGCTGACGCTGCTGACCGAGCCGAAGGGCACGGTCGTGCGCGATGGGCGCGAGCGGCAGATCGAGACCAAGCTGCTGGTGCGCGACGACATCGTCGTCTTCTCCGCCGGCAACCAGATCTACGCCGACGCCGTGGTCGTCTCCGGCGAGTGCTCCGTCAACGAGGCCCTCATAACCGGCGAGGCCGACGAGATAAAAAAGGCGCCCGGAGCGCAGCTGCTGTCCGGGAGCTTTGTCGTGTCGGGCGTGTGCCGCGCCAGGCTGACGCACGTCGGCGCGGACAGCTACGCCAACCGCCTGACCACTGAGGCCAAGGAGTCCCGCCCGCCTAAGCAGAGCGAAATGATGCGCTCGCTCTCCCGGCTGGTTCTCATCATAGGCATCATAATCATCCCGCTCGGCGCGCTCATGGCCTTCAAGGAGATAGCGCTGCTGGGTCGCAGCATACCCGACGGCATCGTCGCCACGGTGGCCTCGCTGGTCGGCATGATACCGGAGGGACTGTACCTGCTCACCAGCCTGGCTCTGGTCGCGGGCGTGGTGCGCCTGGCGCAGAAAAAGACACTGGTGCACGACATGGGCTGCATCGAGACGCTGGCGCGCGTGGACGTCCTCTGCGTGGACAAGACCGGCACGGTCACCGAAAACAAGATGGCCGTCGAGGACGTGGTCTGTCTCTGCCCGGACAGGTACATCGAGGACGACATCCGGCTGATCATGGCCGACTACGTCGCCGCGATGAGCGCCGACAACGACACTATGGCCGCGCTGAGGAAGTACTTCACCGGCAACGTGAACCAGACGGCGGAGCAGGCTCTGCCCTTCACCAGCGCGAAAAAATACGGCGGCGTGCGCTTCAACGAAGACGAGACCTACCTCCTCGGCGCACCGGACGTGCTGCTGGGCGACCGCTACGGCCGCTACGCCGAGCAGATAGACGGCTTCTCCGCCAAGGGCTGCCGCGTGCTGCTGCTGGGCTTGTACGACGGCTCGCTGGACGACGAGCGCCCCACGGCGGAGCTCATGCCGCTGGCGCTGATACTGCTCTCGAACAAGATACGCGCCGAGGCGCCGGACACCTTCCAATACTTCGCCAGCCAGGGCGTGGCCGTCAAGGTCATATCCGGCGACAACGCCATGGCCGTCTCCGAGGTGGCCAAGCGCGCCGGCATAGCCGGAGCCGAGCGCTACGTCGACGCCAGGGAGCTCAAGACCGACGAGGACATAGCCGAGGCCATAGAGAAATACACCGTCTTCGGCCGCGTGACGCCGGATCAGAAGCGCCGCTTCGTCCAGGCTCTCAAGGCTCACGGCCACACCGTCGCCATGACCGGCGACGGCGTCAACGACGTGCTCGCGCTCAAGGAGGCCGACTGCTCCATCGCCATGGCCTCGGGCAGCGACGCCGCCAGCCAGGTGAGCCACATAGTGCTGCTGGACAACAACTTTGCCAACATGCCCAGCGTGGTCGCCGAAGGCCGCCGCGTGATAAACAATATAGAGCGCTCCGCGGCGCTCTACCTCACCAAGAACATATTCAGCTTCACCTTTGCGCTGGTGTCGCTGATTTTCACGCTGCCCTTCCCCATCACCAGCGCGCAGATGAGCCTGATCTCGACCGTGACGATAGGCATACCCAGCTTTGTCCTGGCGATGGAGCCCAACACCTCGCGCATACAGGGGCGCTTCCTGCCGAACGTCATCTACCGCGCCGTCCCGGGCGGACTCACGGACTTCCTGCTGATACTCGGCGTGGTGCTGTTCTGCACGGTGTTCGAGATCGGCGAGAACATGATGGGTACGGTCTGCACACTGGTCATGAGCATAGTGGGTCTGCTGATAGTCCACCGCATGTGCATACCCTACAACCTTCTGCACAAAGCGCTGATGGTCGTGCTTGTGCTGATATTCGTCTGCTGCATCGTCTTTGTCCCAGGCCTGTTCTCGCTCACCAACGTGGACACGGGCGGCACCCTGGTGCTCATCGTCTTCGTCGCCCTGGCCTGGCCGGCGCTCAAGGCCGTGACCATGGTCGAGGACAAGATCTACTCGAGCATCCGCGGCCTGAAAAAGCCGGGGCGGCACGCGAAGCCCGCCCCGGAGAGCGCCCCGGCCGTCAGGAGGGACAAAGCCAAGGGCGTGAAGCTTTTCTCTAGAAAACGCCGGTGATGTCTATCTCGCCGCGCGGAACCTTCGCCCAGTCAAACTGCGCGATGAGCTCCCGCGGCGAAACGCTCTCGATGCGGTCGATCAGGCCGCAGAGGTAGGCGAGGCGCCCGGTCAGCTCCTCCGGAGTGTACCGGCGGCGCAGCTCCTCCATGTTCAAATCGCCGTCGCGCTTGGAGAGCTTTCTCCCGTCAGGCGCCGTCAGCAGCGGGGCGTGGGCGTAGTCCGGCGCGGTGTATCCCAGCGTCTCTATCAGCCACTTCTGCCTGGGCGCGCTGGACAGCAGGTCCTGCGCGCGCACGACCCGCGTCACGCCCATGAGCGCGTCGTCCACCGACACGGCCAGCTGATAGGCGTACACGCCGTCGGAGCGGCGGACGATGAAGTCGCCGCCCTCGCGCGCCAGGTTCTGCGTGTATTCGCCGAGGTGCCCGTCTATAATCGTCACGTCCGCATCCGGCACCGCCGCCTTGTACGCGGCCGGGCGCTTGCCGCGCAGTCTCTCCGCCAGCGCCTCGCCCTCCAGGTCTCTGCATTTGCAGCTGCCCGGGTGCGCCTCGCCCGGATGCGGCGCGCTTGCCGCGAGCCGCTCGGCGCGCGAACACCAGCAGCGGTAGACGAGGCCGAGGCGCTCAAGCCGCTCAAACGCCTCCTCGTAATACGCGCTGCGCCCGCCCTGGGCATATCCGCCGTCCTCAGGCCAGCCCGCGTCCCAGTCCAGGCCGAGCCAGCGCAGATCCTCGGCCATAAGCGCCGCGTAATCCGCGTAGCTGCGCTCCGGGTCGAGGTCTTCGAGGCGGAAGATCATCTCCCCGCCCAGCGACCTGGCGTCCAGCCAAGCCAGGAGCGAGGAAGCCATGTTGCCCAAGTGGAGACGTCCGCTCGGGCTGGGGGCAAAGCGCCCCCGGATATTTTTTGCCATAGCACATCACCGTTGATTTGCAGTTGATATATACATTATATCATAAGCATGCGTTAGACGCATACCCCTGATTGGAGTTGACCGGTATCATTCACAAGGCATTCAAGGCAGTCGCGGACTTCGTGCACACGCACAAGTACGCGTGGCTGGTTCTGTACTTCCCCATCTATGTACTGACCTTTTTCATCATCGAAAAGTACACGCCGACTAGCGGCTACTGGGTAACCGACCTCCCGCTGGACGACTACATACCCTTCGTTCCCGGCTTTGCGGTGTTCTACGTCATCTGGTACCCGCTCTTTGTCATGGTGGGCATACCCACGCTCATACGCGACGGAGAGGCCTTCAAGCGCTGGATGTACTACCTCATGGTGGTGCTGACCGGCACGCTCATCTTCGACGTGCTGGTGCCCAACGGGCAGCACCTCCGTCCGGAGAACGTGCAGGTCGACGGGCTGGGCACATGGATAATGTCCATCATCTGGGCGGCCGATACGCCCACAAACGTCTTTCCGAGCATGCACGTCCTGGGCTGCATAGGAGATATAATCTGCTGCTTTGACAGCAAGGTCTTCAAGCCCTGGCACCGCGCTGCAATCACCGTGCTCTGCGTGCTCTGCATGGCCAGCACCGTACTGGTGAAGCAGCACGCGTTCATCGACACCGTCGGCGCCCTCGCCGTCGCGATACCGGTGGCGCTTGTGGTCTGGCGCAAACGCATCTTCAAACACAAGGCGCTCGCCGCGAACTGAGAATATAAGAAAAGCGTACCGCCCACACCTTGTGGGCGGTACGCTTTAGTCTTTCAAAAGCCTCGCAGAGTTTCGCGCCCTATGGGCGCGAAAGGGACTGGGATCATTTTCGGCGGCGGCGTGTACGTCGCCGAAAATACTTCTCGCGTAGCGAGCGTCGAATTGTCCGCCAAAGGCGGACAACCGAGGCGCAGAGCGCAGCGTTGGTCTCCATCGGCCGCTCCGCGGCCGGGGGACTTTATTGTCAAAAAAGGCCGTAGAGACCCTTTTTTGACAGTTTAAAAGCGTACCGCCCACGCGTGTGGGCGGTACGCTTTTATATCTGCCGGCGGCAGAGCCGCGGCGGATAGGCGCACTTACTTCGCCACGGCTTCCTTCAGGGTCTTGCCGGGCTTGAACTGGGGCAGCCTGGTGGCGGGGATGGAAATGGCCTCGCCGGTGCGGGGGTTGTGTCCGGTGCGCTCGGCACGGGTCTTGACGTCAAAAATGCCAAAGCCGACGACGTTGACCTTCTCACCGGCAACCAGGCCCTCGGTGATGGCCTCGAAGGTGGCGGAAATGACAGCCTCGGTGTCCTTCTTGGTGAGGCCGGTCTTTTCAGCGACGGCGGAAATAAGCTCGTTCTTATTCATTGGTATTCCTCCTAATGATGTTTTGGCTTAAAAACTATGCTTATATATGGAATCCGCGGCAAGCGCAGATTACTCACTTATGAACTTTACTGGCTCCTTGCCCTCCAGGTCGTGGCGCCCCTGCTGGTAGATCTCCTCCTGCTGAGCCAGGGTGAGCTTGTCCAGCTCCAGGCCGCGCTCGGCCGCCTTCTCCTCCATGTAGCGGAAGCGGCGGATGAACTTGGCGCAGGCGGCGTGCATAAGCTCCTCGCTGTCCAGCTTGTAGAAGCGCGCGACGTTGACGGCTGAAAACAGCACGTCTCCCAGTTCTTCCTTTATGTTCTCCACGTCGGAGGCATCTATACCCTCCTGGAGCTCGCCCACCTCCTCGCGGAGCTTGTCCATCGCGCCGGAGACATCCGGCCAGTCAAAGCCCTGCTTGGCGGCCTTGTCCTGTATCTTCTGCGAGCGCATCAGTCCGGGCAGGCCGCGCGGCACGCCGTCCATGGCGCTGGCCACGCTCTGCTGGCCGCGGTCGGCGCGCTTGATGGCGTCCCAGTTGGCCAGCACCTCGTCGGGGGTGTCCGCCTGCACGTCGGCAAACACGTGCGGGTGGCGGTGTATGAGCTTCTTGCAGGCCTCGTCGCTGACGTCGTCGAGGTCGAAGCCGCCCTTCTCCTTCTCTATGCTCGCGTGGAATATGACCTGCATCAGGAGGTCGCCCAGCTCCTCGCGGAGATGCTCCATGCTGCCCTCGTCGATGGCGTCGCAGACCTCGTAGGCCTCCTCCACCGCGTTGCGCTTGAGGCTCTCGTGCGTCTGCTTGATGTCCCAGGGGCAGCCGCCGGGGGCGCGCAGGACGTCTATGATACGGATAAAGTCATTCAGATCGTACTTGTCTTTGAATTCCCAGTCAACCATGTCTCTACAAGCCCTCTCTCACTTTATATGCAGTATCCTCGCGAGCTTTTCGCCCTTGGGGATGAGCTTCATATCCTCGTAGGTGATCGCGCGCAGCAGCACGACCAGCACGAAGTACACTATCACGGCCGCGCCGATGGCCAGCACCATCGCGACGGCGGTCTCCAGCCTTCCGTCGCCGAGGAAGCGCGCGCCGAGGCCGTAAACCGCCCAGGCCGCAAGCCCCATGGCCGCGCAGCTTATCGCCGGGCGCAGGAAGATGCGCCTGAGCGAGGGCCGCTCGGGCAGGCGAGCGCACAGGAAGACGTAGTTCATCACGCACATGACGGCGTAGCAGGCCAGCGTGCCTATGGGCGCGCCGACGATGTTTATCTCGGGGTTGGCGACCAGCACCCAGTTGACCGCGACCTTCACGACGCCGCCGGCCACCATCGAATATATGGGGTACTTCTCGTTGCCGCCCGCCTGCAATATGGCGTTCATCATCAGCGCCATGCAGACGAAGAAGCTGGCTATGCCCATGATGGTCAGCAGCTCGCCGCCGGAGGCGTGGCTGCCGGGGTACACCGTGTCCATTATCGGCTGAGCCAGCACGCTCAGACCCACGCCCATGGGCAGGGCGATCACGACGGCTATGCGCATGGAGTTCTCGGCTATGCGCGAGGCGTCCCTGCTGTGGTGCAGCGCCATCGCCGCGGCGATGGCCGGCACGACGGATATGGTCAGCGGCGTTATAAAGCTCGCCGGCAGGTTGTAGAGCGTCTGCGCCTTGCCGTAGACGCCGTAGAGCACCGTGGCCTCCTGATAGGAGAAGCCCGCAGCGTCCTGAAGGCGGCCCATGCACAGGCCGCTGTCCACGAGGTTTATCAGCGAGAGCACGCTCGAGCCCAGGGTGATGGGTATGCCTATGCGCAGCAGCGTCCTGAGCACCTGTCCCCTGCTGTCCGGCGTATCCGTGCCCAGCGCCCCGCCGGCGTAGCGGCGGCGCTTGTAGACGAACATGTATATCAGCGCCACCAGGCTGCCCACCGTTACGCCGAAGATGGCTCCGGCGGAGGCGATCGGCAGGCTGTGACCCGCGCTTGTGAGATACCAGGCCAGCGCCAGGCCGGCCACGACCTTTGCCAGCACCTCCAGCACCTGGCCGACGGTGGTGGGGGTCATGTTCTCATGACCCTGGCAGTAGCCGCGGTAAGCGCTGGTCAGGCATACCAGCAGCACGGCCGGAGCGAGCACGAAGATGCTCTTGGCCGCCTCTATGTCGTTGAGCGCGTCGGCCAGCTGGTTCGGGAACAGCGCCATGACCAGCGTGCAGGCGATGCCCAGCACAAAGAACGTCCACCACGCGACCGAGAATATGCGCCGCACCTGATTGTGGCGGCCCATCGTGTTCGCCTCGCTTATCATGCGCGAGAGCGCCACGGGCAGACCCGCGGTGGCCAGCGTGAGGAACACGCCGTATATGTTGTAGGCGACCAGGAAGTGCGCGTAGCCCTCATCGCCGAGGATGTTGCCCAGCGGTATCTTGTAGATAGCACCGAGTATCTTCATTATAACGACGCCGGCGGCCAATATTGCCGCGCCGTGGAGATAGTTTTGCTTTTTGGGTTCTGCCAAAATCCGTTCCTCCTATCCAGTCCAGGCGGCACCGTTTGCCTACTCTACACTAAAATTATGAAAAAATCAAGTAATTATGCCGTTTGTCTGCGCCCTGACAGCTAATTTGTGCATTATAGAGACGGATGGCCCACACTTTTGTTTCCATTGACGGGCGAAGAATACCCCGCACGGGTATACTGACCGCTCCCTCCCCCCGCAGCGCTCCTTGCGCTGCGGGGCTGATATATGATAATGTATAGTCCACGGCCGCGCTGCGCGGCGCTATCCAACGCGAGGAGGTATATAACATGCAACTGGACAAGTGGCTGGGGCTGTGGCGCGAGGCCGTCGAGGGCGAGTTCGGCGCACAGCGCGTGTACTTCATGGGCATACAGGGCTCCCGGGCGCGCGGAGAGGCGCGCGAGGAAAGCGACATAGACGTCGTGCTGATACTCGACGCTCTGACTGCCGACGATGCGGAGCGCTACCGCAAGTGCGTCGCGTCGCTGCCGGAGCGCGACAAGCTCTGCGGCTTCGTCTCCGGCCGGCGCGAGCTGGAGCGCTGGCTGCCGGAGGAGCTGTTCTCCTTCTGCCTGGACACGCTGCCTGTCTACGGCTCGCTGGACGAGCCGGCCGGGCGCGTGGGCGCGCAGGACGTGCGCAGGGCGGCGCTCGGCTCTGTCTGCGGCATATACCACGCCTGCGTGCACAACCTCATACACGCACGCAGCGCGGATGCGCTCGCGGAGCTATATAAGTCCGCCTTCTTCGCGCTGCGAGCCATACACTGCGTCGAGACCGGCGAGCGGCTGCGCTCGCGCGCCGAGCTGCTCTCTCGCCGCCCGGAGGCCGAGCGCGACCTCATAGAGAGCGCGCCCGCCGGGGACTTCGACGCCGCTTCCGCCCGGCTGCTGGCCTGGGCGTCGGAGCAGATAACCGCGCTGGGCGGCGGAGCCTGAGGCGCGCAAGTCACACAATTTTTACAGGCGGGTATCAATACTTTACTTGTAAGCTCGGGGAGAATATTGTATAATAAATAACGAACTATTTTTTGGAGGGATATCCCTTGAGAAAAACTAAGATAATCTGCACCATGGGACCTGCGGTGGACAACGAGGAGAAGCTGCGCGCCCTGATGCTTGCCGGCATGGACGCCGCCCGCTTCAACTTCTCCCACGGCACCCATGAGAGCCACCTGGCGCTGCTCACCAAGGTCAAGCGTGTGCGCGACGAGCTGGGCGCCGCCGTGGCCACGATTCTGGACACCAAGGGACCCGAAATCAGAGTGAAGACCTTTGCCTCCGGCTCGGTCACACTCGCGGAGGGCGGGACGTTTACCCTTACCACCAGAGACGTGCCCGGCGACGAGAGCTGTGTCTCCGTCACCTATTCCAACCTGCACAACGAGCTGAAGCCCGGCTGCCGCGTGCTCATCGACGACGGACTCATCGAGCTGCGCGTGGAGGAAGTCCGCGGCCAGGACATCGTGTGTGCCGTTGCCTGCGGCGGGTCGCTGTCCAGCAACAAGAGCATCAACATCCCCGACGTGCACATCCAGCTCCCCTCACTCACGGAGAAGGACAAGGAAGATCTGCGCTTCGCCGTGGAGCAGGACTTCGACTTTGTCGCCGCGTCCTTTGTGCGCAAGGCCTCCGACGTGGAGGACATCCGCGCCTGCCTCAAGGAGTACGGCGGCGAGCACATCCGCATCATATCCAAGATAGAGAACAGCGAGGGCGTGGAGAACCTCGACGAGATCATCGCGGCCAGCGACGGACTGATGGTCGCGCGCGGCGACCTGGGCGTCGAGATACCCGCCTACGAGGTGCCCATCCTGCAAAAGACCATGATAAAGAAGACCAGCATGGCAGGCAAGCCTGTCATCACGGCCACGCAGATGCTGGACTCCATGATCCGCAACCCGCGCCCCACGCGCGCCGAGGTGTCGGACGTGGCCAATGCCGTGTTCGACGGCACCAGCTGCGTCATGCTCTCCGGCGAGACTGCGTCCGGCAAGTACCCGCTCGAGGCCGTGCAGACGATGGTGGACACCATCCGCGCCGCCGAGCTGGCCACGGACTACTGGGGACGCTTCCGCCGCTTTGAGTTCAAGCCCGGCCGCGACATAAACGACGCCGTCACCCACGCCAGCTGCCAGACGGCCATGGATCTGGAGGCGGACGCCATACTCACCCCCACGCAGACGGGTCACACCGCGCGCATGATCTCGCGCTTCCGCCCCGCCTGTCCCATCGTGGCCTTCACCACGACCGAGCGGGCGCGCCGCCAGCTGGCCATCTCCTGGGGCGTCAGGCCGCTGCTGGCCGGATACGTGGACTCCACCGACCGCCTTTTCTCCATGTGCGTGCAGAGCGCGCTCAAGGAGGGCGCCGTGGAGAGCGGACAGATGGTCGTCATCACCGCCGGCATACCGATAGGCCTCGCGGGCAGCACCAACCTCATAAAGGCTCAGGTAGTCTGAGCGGCATACATACAAAAGCAGCCGGGGAGCGGTATCCCCGGCTGCTGCTTTTTGTCTTTTACGTGAGCTGTACGCCCCATATGGCGCCGTTGCGGTGGCCGACAACAATCCAGTTGTTGTACACCGCCGGGCTGGCCTCGAACTTGCCGGAGCAGTTCATCGAGTCGAGCTGAGTGCCGGTCAGGCCGTCCAGCAGGTACATGTACTGCCCGAGCGTGCAGTAGATGACGTAGCCGTTGCCGTCCTGGTCGTACACCACGGTGGGCGTCGACCAGCTGTACACCTGCGTGTTCATCGTCCAGGCCTCGGAGCCGTCGGACTTGTTCAGCGCCAGGAGGGTGCCGCCCTCGCCGGTCGGATAGCGCGCCATGGAGAGGTAGATGAGTCCGTCCAGGCTGCCCTGGCCGAGCGCTATGCTGCTCTGCGCGCCGCCGGAAAGGCCGTCGGCGCTGTAGCAGGTGTAGCTGACCTGCCAGACTATCTCGCCGGTCTCCGCGTCTATCTTCCACACCGGCACCTCGGCCGTCGTCCAGCTGCGCCAGCCCAGGTGGTAGCTGGTGCTGATATACAGGTACGGGTGCCCGTCCTCGAAGTCCAGCACGGGCGTACAGTTGGAGTCGTCCTCTATGTCCTGCACCCACACCAGCTCCAGGGTGTTCAGGTTGAGGCACATCAGGTTGCCGCTGTTGTCGGCCATGAAGATGTGACCCTGCCAGACTATGGGCGAGGCCTCAAAGCCCAGATACCAGCCTCTGTCGCGGTTGTTGGTGCTCTGATAGCGCCACTTGACCGTGCGGGTGGGGTTGACGCTTATCGTGCCGGCCTCCTCGTCGTACTCCGTGCCGAGCGTTATGATGTACAGCACGCCGTTCTCGCCCGCCCAGATGAGCTTATCCGTGTCCGCGTCTATCAGCGGCGCGGCGTCGTACATCGGCCAGTTGCGCAGCGCAAAGGTGTCGCCGGTGCCGCCGAACTCATAGAGCACGCTGCCGTCTATAAGGCTTATTATGGACACGTGGCTCCTGGAGGTGTTGTAGCCGCTGCCGATGTAGAGCAGCGGATATCCGCGCGGGTCGAGCGTGCCGGTGCCCTTGTAGGTCAGACCCATGTACATCGGGTCGCGCGTCTCCTTGCCCGTCTCCAGCTCGAGGAAATAGACGTAGCCGTCCATGGAGGGGTAGATGACCTCCACCAGCGTCTCCTGGTTCCTCGCCCAGTCGTGCATGTTGGTCATTATCTGCCGCGTCTCATACGGCCACTCGGCAATGAGCGGCTGGCCTGTCCAGCCGTTGCCGGACCAATAGGCGCCGTCCATGGGATCCATGAGCGAGCCGGTGGCGTGCGTCCAGTAGCTGCCGAACTGCTTTTGCGTCATGGTGGCAGTGCCGTAGTTGCCGCCCGAGCGCAGGTTGTTGCCGCGGAAGGTTATCACGCCGGGCAGCAGGGAGTACTCCTCGCTGTAGCCCATATAGATGCCCGTGTCGTCCTCATATGTCTCGCCGTCGGCCAGGCGGGTGCCGTCCACCTCGATGGCAGTGCCCACGATGTAGTTCGAGGGCTGGGTGGAGTCCACCGCGTGCGGCTCAAAGGGCTCCGGCGTCGGCTCGGGAGTCGGCTCCGGCGTGCCCGTGGGCACGGGCTCGGTGGGAGTGGGCGCGACGTCGCCGGTCGGCTGAACCAGGCCGTCGCCCGTGTCCGCCGGGCAGCTGTCCGGGTCGTAGGTCGCGTTCCTGTAGACGATGAATATCAGGAGTATCACCAGCGCGGCAAAGACGACGCCCATGACTATAGTGCGGGCCGTCGACTGCGATGCGCGCGGAGCTCCGCTCCGACTGTTGCTTCTCTTTTTCCCTGAAGGCATTTTCATTACACCACCGGTTTAATTTCTATGTCCGGCCATGTCCGGTTTATTCCGTGAAGTGGACGTGGTTGTTTATGTGATCCTGGCAGAAGCAGTGCACTCCCACGCAGCGGGAGCAGTAGCGGAACTCCAGGTCGGGGTAGTCCGTATCCGTCCGGCCGCAGACCGCGCACTTGCGGGTGTAGCCCCTGGTCTTCTGCTCGTAGTTTATCTTCCTGGCCTCGCGCTTGAAGTTGATGGTCTTGGCGCGCTGCCGGCGGCTTCCCGGCCGTATCATCTGCATCAGCGTGTCGCCGCAGAACAGGAAATAGTTGAGCATGGCCACCAGCGGCAGGAAGCTCATCATGCCCATGCCCCTTCCGAGGTCGGAGAAAATCGCGTAGACAAAGTAGAGCGCGTCTACCAGCGCCAGCCACTTTATCTTTATGGGTATGATGTAGAACACCAGCACCATGTTGTCCGGGAACAGCGTGGCAAAGGCGAAGAACATGCTGAGATTTATATAGTTGGAGGTCATCGCATACGACCTGCCCGTGACAAAGTACGTGATGAAGCCGTATATGACCGTCATCAGCATGCCCATGAGATAGTATATGGTGAACCTGCCGGGACCCCACTGCCTCTCCAGCGCGGAGCCGATGAAATAGTAGAAGTACAAAAACAGCAGCAGCCACAGTCCGCTGCTCTGCGGTATGAAGATGAATGTTATAAGCCGCCATATCTGGCCGTGCAGCACGGCGTTGGCGTCGAACGCCAGGTAGTACTCAAGCCTCCCCGTGGTGTCCATCGCGCCCAGTAGCCAGACTGCCAGCGTGCCGAACACGACAAAGAGCATGAGGTTATTTATCCCAAAGCGCGGATGCCTGTAGCAGAACATATCCACCCGCTTCATGAAACCTCGCATTTACAGTCCTCCTAAATCGATTTTGAGGCAAACAACATAGTACCACATATGCGGGCGTTTTTCCAGCTATATTTGTAAACTTGCATCCCGGCCTCAGGCGTGGTATAATTCCCTAGCATTTCAGACAGGATGTGACCAGATATGCCTTTTTCCGAAGCCACGCTGGACTTCATGGCGCTCAACCGCGTGATGAACTCGCGCGAGTGGTTCCATGAGCACCGGGACGAATATCTCTCGCTGGTAGTGGAGCCTATTGCCGAGCTCGTAGAGGACATGGCGCCGGAGATGTGGAAGATAGACCCCTCGCTCATAATCATACCCAAGGTGGGCAAGAGCATTTCCCGCATCTGGCGCGACACTCGCCGCGGTCCGGAGCTGCCCATTTACCGCGACGTCATGTGGATAACGCTGCTGCGCGCCAAGTACGAGGGCTACCCCAGCTTCTGGTTCGAGTTCTCGCCCAGGTGTCTGCGCTGGGGCTGCGGCTGGTACCAGACCGACCCCGCGATAATGGACTGCATACGCGGCATGATACTCTCGCACGACCCGGACTGGCGCGCCGCACTCGCCGCGTTCGAAGCGCAGAAGGTCTTCCGCCTGGACGACGAGCGCTATAAGCGCTCCCGCCACCCCGACGCGCCGGAAAACGAGCGCGCCTGGCTCGACCAAAAGAGCCTCTGCCTCACACACGAGGAGACGAAGCTCGACCGGCTCTACTCCGACAAGCTCGCCGCCACGCTCACGCGGGATTTCAGGCGCATCGCCCCGGTGTACGAGTTTTTCCTCAAGGCCGTGGGACTGGCCAGGCTCAAAGACCACGTCAATTGACGTAAACCCCTTTATTTTGTTCCCGATGGACATTTTTTCTGCTTTGAGTATTGACAAATCCCCGCCCGGTAGTATAATACTCACGCACAATTAAATCAGCCTTATCAAGAGTGGCGGAGGGACCGGCCCTGTGAAGCCCGGCAACCTGCTTTCAGCAAGGTGCCAAATCCGGCGGTGTATTATCGAAAGATGAGGACAACTCAACTGCAACAGCCGCCGGCTCTCGCCGGCGGCTTTTTTGCGCCGGAGCGCGTTCCCCGCGCCCTCTGATATGGCGGGCGGAAAAGCATATTATTAAAAAGGAGATATATAAATGGCACACTATCTGTTTACTTCCGAATCCGTTACCGAAGGACATCCCGACAAGGTCTGCGACCAGATTTCCGACGCCGTGCTCGACGCCATCCTCGAGAAGGACCCCAACGGCCACGTGGCCTGCGAGTGCACCGCCACCACCGGCATGGTGTACATCATGGGCGAGATCTCCACCAGCTGCTACGTCGACATCCCCAAGATAGCCCGCGGCGTACTCAAGGACATAGGCTATGACGACGCCGCCTACGGCTTCGACTGCAACACATGCGCCGTCGTGACCGCCATCGACGAGCAGAGCGGCGATATAGCCATGGGCGTCAACGAGAGCCTGGAGCTGAAAGAGGGCGCCACCGGCGACGACCTCACCAACGGCGCCGGCGACCAGGGCATGATGTTCGGCTACGCCTGCGACGAGACTCCCGAGCTGATGCCCCTGCCCATCTCCCTCGCCCACAAGATGGCCCGCCGCCTCGCCGAGGTGCGCAAGAGCGGTCTGCTGACCTACCTGCGCCCCGACGGCAAGACCCAGGTCACCATCGAGTACGACGAGAACAGCAAGCCCGTGCGCGTCGACACCGTCGTCGTCTCCACCCAGCACGACGAGGGCGTCAGCCTGGAGCAGATCCGCGCCGACATGATTGAGTACGTCATCAAGCCCACCGTCCCCGCCGAGCTGGACAAGGGCGACATCAAGTATTATGTCAACCCGACCGGCCGTTTCGTCAAGGGCGGCCCCGCCGCTGACTCCGGACTCACCGGCCGCAAGATCATCGTCGACACCTACGGCGGCAGCGCGCCCCACGGCGGCGGCTGCTTCTCCGGCAAGGATCCCACGAAGGTCGACCGCAGCGCCACCTATGCCGCGCGCTACGTGGCCAAGAACATCGTCGCCGCCGGCCTCGCCCACCGCTGCCAGGTTCAGATCGCCTACGCCATCGGCGTGGCCAACCCCGTCAGCGTGAACGTCACCACCTTCGGCACCGGCAAGGTCTCCGACCACGTGCTGGAGCAGGCGGTCAACAAGGTGTTCGACCTGCGCCCGAGTGCCATAATCCGCGACCTGGAGCTGAAGAAGCCCCAGTACAAGGCTCTCGCCGCCTACGGACACATGGGCCGCGAAGACCTGAATGTCGCCTGGGAGCGCACCGACCGCGTCGAAGCCCTTCGCGCCGCCGTCGAGTGAGAACATAAAAATAAGACCGGCGTCCGCAAAACTGCGGACGCCGGTTCGACTGTCAAAAAAGACCTCGACGGCCTTTTTTGACAACAAAGTCCCCCGGCCGCGAACGGCCGATGGAGACCGACACTACGCTCTGCGCCTCGGTTGTCCGCCAAAGGCGGCCAATTCGACGCTCGCTTCGCGAGAAGTATTTTCGGCGACGTACACGCCGCCGCCGAAAATGATCCCAGTCCCTTTCGCGCCCATAGGGCGCGAAACTCTGCGAGGCTTTTTAACAAGATGACCGGCGTCCGCAGTTTTGCGGACGCCGGTTTTTTCATATCACTCTCACGCGGAGCACGTCGGGGTCTTTGAGTATCTCGGCGGTTATCTCGCCGTTGACCTTTTCCGCGAGGTCTATCATCGTGTAGGCATAGCCGCCGCGCGGCTTGTTTATCATGTGCTCAATGTTGATGTTGCGCGCAGATATCAGCTCGAGGATGGTGTTTATCTTGTTCGGGACGTTGCGGTGCAGCACGCACAGCCGGCAGACGCCCAGGCGGTCGAGGCTGGCGTTGGGGAGGTTCACGCTGTTCTTGATGTTGCCGTTGGCGAGGTAGTCGTAGATCTCCTGCGCCGCCATGATGGAGCACTTCTCCTCGCTCTCGGGGGTACAGGCGCCCAGGTGCGGCAGGGTGATGCAGTTCTTGACGCCTATGAGCTTGGCGTTCGGGAAGTCGGTGACGTACTTGCCCACACGCCCGCTCTCCAGGGCGTCTATCATGGCGTCGTCATCCACGACCTCGGCGCGGCTCTCGTTCATGATGCGCACGCCGGGGCGCATGCTCGCCAGGGCGGCGGCGTTTATCATGTGGTGCGTGCCCTCGTTGTAGGGCACGTTGAGGCTGATGTAGTCGCAGGTGCGGAATATCTCCTCCACGTAGTCGACGTGTATGACATTGCGGCTCAGCCGCCACGCGCTCTCGATGGAGATGTACGGGTCGTAGCCGCGGACGGTCATGCCGAACTCCAGCGCCAGGTTGGCCACCAGGGAGCCGATGGCGCCGAGGCCTATCACGCCGAGGCTCTTGCCGCACAGCTCGGGGCCGGAGAAGGCGCTCTTGCCCTTCTCGACCAGCGCCGGAACATCGTCGCCCTTGTCGGCGATGGAGTTGACCCACTCGATGGCGCCCAGCATGTCGCGGCTGGCCAGGAGCATATCGAAGATTATCATCTCCTTAGTGGCGTCGGCGTTAGCTCCGGGGGCGTTGAAGACCACGATGCCGGCCTCCGCGCACTTCTCCACGGGGATGTTGTTCGTGCCCGCGCCCGCGCGGCCTATGCAGAGCAGCTCCGGCCAGAACTCCGTGCTGTGCAGGTCGGCGGAGCGTATGAGCAGCGCGTCCGGGTTCTCCACCTGGGAGCCGACCTCGCAGCCGTGCTTTTCGAGTATCTGCGTGCCCAGCGGGGAGATCGTGTTCATCGTGCGTATCTTAAACATGGTGTGCCACCTCAAAATCCTTCATATATTCGGCCAGCGCCTTCGCGCCCTCCAGGGGCATGGCGTTGTAGAGCGACGCGCGCATCCCGCCCGTGAGCCTGTGACCCTTGACGTTAAGCAGCCCGCGCCCGGCCGCGCCCTTGCAGAACTCGGCGTCAAGCGCCTCGTCGCCGGTGCGGAAAGTCACGTTCATCATACTGCGAGAGCCGACCTCGGCGTGCGCGCGGTAGAGCCTGGAGTTGTCCAGCACGTCGTAGACTATGGCGCTGCGCTCGCGGCGGCGGCGATCCATCTCGGCCACGCCGCCCTGCTCCTCGACCCACTCCAGCACCAGGCCGAGCATATAGATGCACCAGCACGGCGGGGTGTTGAGCATGCTGTCCTTGTCTATCATCTTCTGATACGACATGATCTGCGGCGTGACGGCCGCCTCATGTCCGGCAAAGCTCTTGTCTATGATGACCACCGTGAGTCCCGCGGGGGCGATGTTCTTCTGCGCGCCGGCGTAGATGAGCGCGTAGCGGCTGACGTCCACGGGGTGGGACATGATCTCGCTGGACATGTCGCACACCAGCGGCACGCCCTTCGTCTCGGGGACGTAATCCCAGGCCGTGCCGAAGATGGTGTTGTTGGCGCAGTAGTGGAAGTACGCGCTCGCGCCGTCGACGTCCAGCTCCGACTGCGTCGGTATGTGGGTGTAGCCGTTGCCCTTGCCCTCGTAGGCGATGTGTACGGAGCCGTACTTGGCGGCCTCCCTGGCCGCTATGCCGGAGAAGTTGCCGGTCACGGCGTAGTCAGCGCCGCGCCCGTCCATGAGGTTGAGCGGTATGGCAGCGAACTGCGCGGTCGCCCCTCCCTGGAGAAAGAGCACCTCGTGAGTGTCCGGCACGCCGAGCAGGCGCTTGAAGCGCTCCTTGGCCTCTGAGTATATCTCGGCAAACTGACTGCCGCGGTGGCTCATCTCCATGACGCTCATGCCGCAGCCGTGCCAGTTGAGCATCTCTGAGCTCGCCCTCTTGAGCACCGGTTCCGGCATGACCGCCGGGCCGGCCGCGAAATTATAAGCCCTGTCCACCATTAACAGCAGTCCCTTCGTTCAAAGTATGATTTTACCCATAAGGTATACGATAAATTATATCTTTTTCCCCTCCTCCGAGTCAATAGCCGCTCCGACAAGCATTTGCCCGGATATTGACCGGATTTTAACCAATTTGACAAGCCCGCGCAGCTTTGTGCCCTCCACTTTGACCTCTGCGTAGTTCGGCGCATGGCCGAAGCTCCAGCCGTCCTCCTCGGTCTCAAACAGCACGGCCTGCTCGCTGCCCACGCACTGCTCCAGGTACTCGCGCTGCATCTGCGCCGCCACCTCGTGCGCGGCGTGGGCGCGCTCGTTCTTCACCGCGTGGGTGAGCTGGCCGGGCAGGGTGTCCGCCACGGTGCCGGGGCGGCGTGAATACGGGAACACGTGCATGGACGCGAAGGCGCAGCGGCGGATGAACTCCAGCGTCTCGCCGAACTCCTCCTCCGTCTCGCCGGGGAAGCCGGTGATGAGGTCGGTGGTCAGCGCGCAGTTCGGGAAGTATCGCCTCAGCCGCTCGCACACGGCGTAGAACTCCTCAGTGGTGTACTTGCGGCGCATACGCTTGAGCACGCCGTCGCTGCCGGACTGCATCGACAGGTGGAAGTGCGGGCACAGCCCGGGTATCTTTGCCATGCGCTCGCACCACTCCTCGGTTATGACCGTCGGCTCAATGGAGCCGAGGCGGATCCTAACCTGCGGCGCCGCGTCGGCAACGGCCTCTATCGCGTCCGCCAGACCGGGTTTGCCGGGCAGGTCGCGGCCGTAGGAGGCGACTTCTATTCCCGTGAGGACTATCTCCTTATAGCCCTTAGCCGCCAGCTCCGCGGCCTGAGCGCGTATGCGCTCTGGCGGCAGCGAGCGCACGCCGCCGCGCGCGTAGGGGATTATGCAGTACGAGCAGAAGTTGGCGCAGCCGTCCTCTATCTTCAGCCAGGCGCGCGCGTGCCCGTCGTAGGCTCCGGCGGGCAGGTCTTCTATCGTCTTGCGCGCGAACGGGACGTCGATGTTCACGGCCTTGGCGCGCTCGCTCACCGCCCGCTCCACGGCGTCGACAAAGCCTTGCCGGTCGCCGCTGCCCCAGACAACGTCTGCCATGCCCTCGGCGGCCTTGGCGTCGGTCTGCGACCAGCAGCCGCACACCGCGCTGACCGCGCCCGGGTTCTCCCCGGCCAGGCGTCTGAGCGCCTGGCGGGACTTACGTCCGCTCTCGGCGGTGACGGCGCAGGTGTTGACGATGACGCAGTCGGCGCTCTCGCCACCGGCCGCCGGCTCATGCCCGCGCTCCTGCAGCATGGTCTCCATGGCCTGGGTCTCGTATTGGTTGACCTTGCAGCCGAGTGTGTATATAATGTATTTCATGGGATACCTCGCTTAAACCTGTAGTTTTACCCTGTCCGCCCCGCCAGGCGGAGCATTTTATCATCTGTCATCTGGGAGTGTGAACGTCTTGGAAATATATCTAGACAATGCCGCGACCACCCGCGTCTGCCCTGAGGCGGCGCAGGCCGCGATGAACGCCATGCTGGACGACTACGGCAACCCCAGCTCCACGCACGCGAAGGGCCGCGCGGCGCTCAAGCTGGTGATGAACGCGCGCAAGCAGCTCGCCAAAGCCCTCGGCTGCGAGCCTTGGGAGATAGTCTTTACCTCCTGCGGCTCCGAGAGCGACAACTGGGCGCTCTGGTCCGGCGCGGAGTACGTCTCGCGCAAGGGCGGGCACATCATCAGCTCCACGGTCGAGCACGACGCCATCCGCCGCGCCCTGGACGAGCTGGAGCGCCGCGGCTATGAGGTCACGCGCCTGACCCCGGGCGAGAGCGGCGCGGTCAGCGTGGAGCAGGTGCGCTCCGCGCTGAGGCCGGACACGATACTCGTCTCGCTGATGCTGGTGAACAACGAGACCGGCGCGGTGACCGACGTCTCCGCCATCTCAAAGGCGCTCAAGAGCGTCAACCCCGACGCGCTCATGCACACGGACGCCGTGCAGGGCTTCCTCAAAGTCCCGTTCAAGGCCAAGACGCTCGGCGCAGACCTCATAAGCATCTCCGGGCACAAGATACACGCGCCCAAGGGCATAGGCGCGCTGTACATAAAAAGTGGCGTGCGTCTCAAGCCGCTTATCGTGGGCGGCGCGCAGGAGGACGGACGGCGCGCCGGCACGGAGAACGTGCCGTACATCTGCGCCTTCGGCGAGGCCGCCCGCATAGGCGCTGAGCGCGCTGCGGAGTACCAGGCGCACATGCGCGCCATGCGCGACCACGCCGTAGAGCGTCTGGAGCGCGAGAACCCCGGCCTCATCACCATCGGCGGCGGAGCGCCGCACATTCTCTCCATCTCCCTGCCCGGGTACAGGAGCGAGGTGCTGATGAACTTCCTGGAGGCCAGGGGCATCTACGTCTCCCGCTCCTCCGCCTGCAAAAAGGGCGCGCGCAGCCACGTGCTCGAGGCCATGGGTCTGCCCCCCGCCGTCATCGACGGCACGCTGCGCATCGGCCTCTCCCGCTACACCACCGTAGAGGAGATGGACGAGTTCTGCACCGCCATCCGCGAGGCTCGCGAAAGCCTGGCTCACAGCTGAAACCGCGCAAATATCAT
Source organism: uncultured Eubacteriales bacterium (assembly GCA_900543085.1). Classification (GTDB taxonomy): domain Bacteria; phylum Bacillota; class Clostridia; order Oscillospirales; family Oscillospiraceae; genus Scatomorpha; species Scatomorpha pullicola. The sequence continues at coordinate 39,942 of UQQF01000010.1, forward strand.
ATACCACTTGTCAATTCCCGTCAATGACGGCGTGCAAAACAGCCTCGAGGAACTCCTCGGGGCTGTTTTGTTCCCCCGCCTGCGGCGCCTGCGGCTCAATTCTGAATATTATGTAAACTAATTTTCGACATATACCGACCTGTTTCGGCAAGATTCTATGTTGGAAACTCTGTTGGAAGTGTGCGAAACTCAGCCAGGACTGCGTTTTTAAATTTACGTAAACTTAACATTTCCCCTCATTTTCAGACTCTGCCGCATAATTGACGTAACCTTTGCCCGGCATAAACTCGTCCTGCGGAGAATAGCCTATACAAAAAGTCACGGAGGGGAAACATGAAAAGGTTTGCCGCACTTACACTCGCGCTGTTGCTGCTGGGCGGCACAGGCGCGCTGGCCGTGCAGGACAGCGCCGCCGTAACCGTGGCCGCGCCCGCCGCTGTGCTAATGGAGAAGGTCACGGGCACCGTGCTTTACGCCAAGGGGGAGAGCGCCGAGCGCGCGCCCGCGTCGGTCACGAAGGTCATGACGCTGCTGCTGGCGGCGGAGGCGGTGGACTCCGGCGAGCTGTCGCTGGACGACACGGTCACGGCCTCCGCGCGCGCCGAGAGCATGGGCGGGAGCCAGATATGGCTCGAGCAGGGGGAGCAGATGAGCGTCGCAGAGATAATAAAGTGCATTGCCGTCGTCTCGGCCAACGACTGCGCCGTGGCGCTGGCCGAGCACATCTCTGGCAGCGAGGCGGCGTTTGTCCAGCGCATGAACGAGCGCGCGGCTCAGCTGGGACTGCAAAACACGCACTTTACAAACTGCACGGGGCTGTTTGACGACTCCGGGCACTACACCAGCGCGCTCGACCTGGCTGTCATGAGCCGCGAGCTTTTAAAGCACGACTGGATAAAGGATTACACCACCATCTGGATGGACACCATACGCGGCGGCGAGTTCGGGCTGTCCAACACCAACCACCTGCTGCGCTCGCTGGACGGCTGCACGGGGCTGAAGACAGGCTGGACGACGCTGGCCGGATACTGCATCGCCGCCACGGCGGAGCGGGACGGGACGGAGTACATAGCCGTCATAATGGGCTCCGACTCCGCCGAGCACCGCAACGCCGACGCCGCGGAGCTGATAAACTACGCCTTTGCCAACTGGACGCTCTGCCCCGTCGCGGACAGCGCCCTGCCGCCGGTGAGGGTCGTGGGCGGAGTGGCGGAGTCCGTGCAGCCCGGCATCTCCGGCGACGGCTATGTCCTGCTGTCCAAGAGCAGCGCCCAGTCGGTGGAGCGCAGCGTGAGCCTTCCCGACAGCGTCACGGCGCCGGTCGCCCCCGGGCAGCAGCTGGGCACGCTCACCCTCTCGTCCGGCGGCGAGGTCATCAGCGAGGTGCCCCTCACCGCGACGTCGGGAGTGGAGCGCATTTCGGCCGGAGGCGTGTTCTCAAACATGCTGCGAATACTCTTTTGTCTGCCCGCATCCTCCACCTGAGCCGCAATTTTCGGGGTTTTTCGCACATGCTCTCCCCACTTTGGCGTTGAGCGTCCAGATTTAACACTTGTAATTTCGGGAAATTGTAGTATAATTCCGTTGTATGGCGAATGCCTGAAAAACTAATGACAAGGACTGAGGAACATGATCAAAGTCGACCTCACCGGCTGCTCGTCGTTCTTCGACGCGCCCGGCCCGGATTTTGCCGCCGCAGCAGCGGCACACAGGGTGCTCAGCGAGAAGACCGGCCAGGGCGCCGAGTTCACCGGCTGGCTTGAGCTGCCGCGCCTCATCAAGCGTACCGAGCTCAAGGGCATCATTGCCGCCGCGAACAAGATCCGCTCGCGCTCCAAGGCGCTGGTGGTGGTCGGCATCGGCGGAAGCTACCTCGGCGCGCGCGGCGCCATCGAGCTGCTCCGCCCCATACAGGGCAAGGACTCGCCCCACGTCTACTTCGTGGGCAACGGTCTGAGCGGCGACTATATAAACGACATCATCGGCCAGCTCGGCGACGACGACTTTGACGTGAACGTCATAAGCAAGTCCGGCACCACGCTCGAGCCGGCGCTGAGCTTCCGCGTATTCCGCGAGCTGCTGGACAGAAAGTACGGCTCCGCCGCGAAGCGCCACATCTTCGCCACCACCGACGCCAACCGCGGCGTGCTGCACGACATGGCCGTCGCCGAGGGCTGGGAGCGTTTTGTCGTCCCTGACGACGTCGGCGGCCGCTACAGCGTACTGTCCGCCGTCGGCCTGCTGCCGATGGCCGTCGCCGGCATAGACGTGGCCGCGATCATCGACCACGCGATAGAGTTCTTCCAGGAGCTCGACCTGCGCAGCCCCGAGAACCCCGCCTGGCAGTATGCCGCCGCAAGGCAGCACCTCTACAGCCGCGGCTACGGCATCGAGCTGCTGGCTTGCTATGAGCCCAGTTTCCGGTTCATGGCCGAGTGGTGGAAGCAGCTCTACGGCGAGAGCGAGGGCAAGAACGGCATAGGCATCTTCCCCGCCAGCCTGGAGTACACCGCCGACCTGCACTCCATGGGTCAGTACGTCCAGGACGGACCGCGCAGCATGTTCGAGACCGTCGTCAGCTTTGCCGAGCCGCTCAGCAAGCGCTCCGTGCCCTTCCGCATGGGCGACCCCGACAAGCTCAACTACCTCGCCGGCCGCGACTTCTCCGCCGTCTGCGCCACCGCGCGCGAGGCCGTCAAGGCCGCGCACATCTCCGGCGGCGTGCCAAACATCGCCGTCAGCGCAGACAGGCGCGACGAATATGGCTTCACCGAGCTCGTCTGCTTCTTCGAGCTCGCCTGCGGCATCAGCGGCTACATGTCCGGCGTCAACCCGTTCAACCAGCCCGGCGTCGAGGCCTACAAGAAGAACATGTTCAAAATGCTAGGAAAACCTGAGTAAAATGAATGGACGCCCCTGCGGGGCGTCCATTCATTTTAGGTGGAAATTGTTAATCCCGCCCGACGTACACGCCGCCGGGCGGGATTTTATTTGAATTGTTCGCGCTGCGCGCGAATTCTGCCGAAGGCTTTTTTATTTGGGTGCTGGATTGTACGTTTCGGGCATAGCCCGCTTGCGGGGGTCGCGGGCATGCAATTCGCAGCAAACGCAGAGATTTAGGTGCGCTGTGCGCCGGGTGGGGGACGTGGTTGCGGTGAGTCGGGCGCTCTGGCTCGCGGCGGTGCCGCATCGCGACGGACGTGCGCTGTGCGCCTTAGACCTAGCGGGCGGGGGCTCTTTTCCCTTTGAACAACATCGTTTTTGCGCCCCCGCAAAAACTCTTGATGCGTCTTGCGCGCATCAAGCGGGCGTGCAAGCATAAACCGCAGGCAGAAACCGCATGTCGCCACACGCGGAAACGTGCGATGCGCGTCTTTCGTTAACATATTCAAAACTTTGCTTTTACATGTTGCACTCTTGCCGGAAAAATGGTAAGCTGTATGTACCATGAGTCGGCAGCAAGTGCTGCACTTTATAAAAAGGAGCGTGACTGACATGGTCAAAGTTATCGTGGGCCTGAAGGGGTCCGGCAAGACGAAGAAGCTCGTCGAGCTCGTGAGCAAAGCCATAAGCGAGGAGCAGGGTGACGTCATCTGCATCGAAAAGGACAGGAATCTCACGTTTGATATACCCTACCAGGCCCGACTGATTTATGCCAGCGACTACCAGATAGGAACTTTTGAGTTCATGAAGGGCTTCATCAGCGGTCTTCGCGCCGGGAATTATGACATTTCCCACATATTCATAGACAACTTCCACAAGCTCTTTAACAGTAACACAGAGGCCGAGACCGTCGACTTCCTCAACTGGCTGAACAGCTTTGCGGAAAACGAAGGCATCCGCTTTACCATAACCATGACCGCCGACCCCGAGACTCTCGGCGAGGAAATCAAAAAGTACGTAATGTGATTTGAAAAAATCACCCGGCCAGTCCGCGGACTGGCCGGGTTTTTTATTTAGTTGCCGGACGGAAAATACGGCATCAGCGCCGCCGCCACTCCTGCGATGGGCATGGTCTGGAGCCATACCTTGCCCGGGCCTGTAAGCAGAGTATTGAAAAGGCCCTCGCCGCCCAGGAGCTTGTTCTTCAGCCCCGGAACCTGGCGTATGTCCATCTGTACGCTGGCCTCGAAGCCAGCCACGTTGCCCGTATCGGCTATGAGCTGCTCGCCGGGCGCAAGCTCCATTTCAAACACGTCGCCGTCTATCTCGACGAAGGCCAGACCCTCGCCGCTCAGGCGCTGCATGATGAAGCCCTCGCCGCCGAACAGCCCGGCGCCCAGCTTCTTGTTGAACACGACCTCCAGCCTGACTCCGGGAGTGCTGGCCAGGAAGCTGCGCTTTTGCATGACCAGCTCATTGTCCGGCGAAATACGCATCGGCAGTATGCGTCCCGGGAAGCTGGTGCCGAAGGCGATCACGCCGTCTCCCTGAGCCGTGTAGATGTTCTGAAACATGCTGTCTCCGGAAAATGCGCGCGCGAACATCTTGCCCACTCCGCCGCCGCGCGTCTCCATCTTTATGTTCGGCGTCTGCCAGACCATGGAGCCGCGCTCCGTGATCATCGACTCGCCGTCGCTCAGGCTGCATATCACGACCGGGAACTCCCCGCCTTTGATTTCGTACTTCACGTGTTTTCCCTCCTACTTCTGTTTTCCGCGCCGGATGTAAAAGCTCCTGTTGTCGATCGCGCGCATCGTGGCCAGGATGCCGTCCAGGTGGTCGTACTCGTGCTGTATCAGCTCGGCCATCGCGCCGCTCACCACAAGCTGCTGCCGCTCCAGGCGCTCGTCCAGGTACGTTATCGCGCAGTGCAGGTACCTCTCCACCTCGACCAGCAGACCCGGGAAGGACATGCAGTCGTCCTTGAGCCTGTACTTCTCCGGGCTTGGGAACTGCAAAACCGGGTTTATGAACACGTATTCGCGCTCCAGGTCCATGTAGATGATGCGCTTTTTCAGCCCTATCTGCGGCGCCGCTATCGCCCTGGCCTGACCCACACGGTTCCTGAAGTCGTGCAGCGTGTCGCGCAGGTCGCCTATCCAGGCCGGAAGCTGCGCGGCGTCATCCTCCGTCACCGGCTCGCTCACCTCGTAGAGCTGCGGATTGCCCAGAAGCAAAATCTCACGTACCATTTTTCGCCCTCCTTTCGTTTTAAATCGTATCAAGATACAAAACCCTTGCATTCAGGATAGATATATACTATAATTTTCCCAAAGGAGTTGATCGATGTGCATAAATCTCTTGGTGCGACATTGACCAGTTTGCGCCGCATGGCCGGCTACACCCAGGTGCAGGTGACCAGGCTCCTGGCCGAGCGCGGCTATGAGATCCAATCCGCCGGCATCAGCAAGTGGGAAAAGGATCTGACCATGCCCAACGCCGCGCAGTTCCTGGCTCTGTGCCAGATTTACGGCGTCACCGACGTGCTGGGCACCTTCACCGACAGCGGCGCATCCTCCAACCTGAACGATGAAGGGCGCAGGCTGGTGGCAAACTACGTCCGCGTCCTCGAGGCCAGCGGGCTGTACGCCGAGACCAAGCCCAGCGCGGCGCGCACGCTCCCGCTCTACGACCTGGCGGTCAGCGCGGGCACCGGGCAGTTCCTGGACGGCGAGAGCTACGAGCTTATCGACTCCTACGACGCGCCCCGGCGCGCGGACTTCGCCGTGCGAGTTGCCGGCGACAGCATGGAGCCGGACATCCCCGACGGCAGCATAGTCTGGGTGCACTCCTGCGACACGCTCGAGAGCGGGCACGTGGGCATCTTCGTCTACGGCGGGCAGGCCTACTGCAAGCGGCTGCGGATAAACAGCGTCGGCGTGATGCTCATCTCCGCGAACCGGCAGTACGCCCCCATAATCATACGCCCCGAGACCGAGCTGCATGTCTGCGGCGAGGTAGTGGGGCTTGCGCTGCTGAACAATTACTGACCGGAGCCGGTCTGGCAGACGTGCCTGACGCAGCAGCGCCCGCACTCGGGCGAGCGCGCGGTGCACACCGCCCGTCCGTGCAGCACCAGCCTGTGGCAGAAGTCGCTGCTCTTTTCGGGCGGGAGCTGCGCGCGCAGCAGCGGCTCGATCTTGGCGGGGTCTTTCTGGTTGTCCACCAGTCCCATGCGGTTTGAGAGCCTGATGCAGTGCGTGTCCACGACCACCGCTCCGGGGGCTTTGAACACGTCGCCGAGTATCAGGTTTGCGGTCTTGCGCCCCACGCCGGGCAGCTTGAGCAGCTCCTCCATCGTGCCGGGCACCTTGCCGCCGTGCTTTATGAGCAGTATCTTGGCGCACTCGACTATGTCCCGCGCCTTGGTGTGGTAGAAGCCGCAGGGCTTGACGTACTGCTCTACCTCGGTCACATCCGCCTCGGCAAAGGCCTCCAGCGTGGGGAAACGCTCAAAGAGCGCCGGGGTTATCTTGTTCACGCGCTCGTCCGTGCACTGCGCGGCCAGGCGGACGGAGAACAGCAGCTCATAGTCCTTGCCGTAGTCGAGCGTGCACATCGCGGCGGGGTATTCTTCTTCGAGACAGCGGACGATCTCCAGAACCTGTTCAGGCGTTCGCAAAGTCATCACCAGCCTTGTTTTTTCGTCATTTTAACACGTAATGCGCCACTTTTCAATGCTTAACGGAGGTATTCAATTGAGGCCGCTTGCTGATGAAATACGCCCGGCAGACCTGGACGAGGTGGTCGGGCAAAAGCACATTCTGGGCGAAAACGGTCTGCTGCGGCGGATCATAGAGTCCGGGAACATACCCAACATGGTCTTCTACGGTCCGTCCGGCACGGGCAAGACCACGGTGGCGAACATAATCGCCCGGCGCACCGACCGCACGCTGCGCCGGCTGAACGCCACCAACGCCAGTCTCTCCGACATAAAGAGCATAATAGGCGAGCTGGACACCCTGCTCACGCCGGGCGGGGTGCTGCTCTACCTCGACGAGATACAGTATTTCAACAAAAAGCAGCAGCAGAGCCTGCTGGAGTTCATCGAGGACGGGCGCATCACGCTGATAGCCTCTACCACCGAGAACCCGTATTTCTACGTGTACAACGCGCTTTTGAGCCGGAGCACGGTGTTCGAGTTCAAGCCCGTCTCCCCCGCCGACGTCCTGCCGGCCGTGCGCCGCGCCATGGACAAGGTCGCCGCGCGCGAGGGCATAGCCATCGAGGCGGAGGAAGGAGTGGCGGAGAAGCTGGCGGTCAGCTGCGGCGGGGACGTGCGCAAGGCCATCAACGGCGTGGAGCTGCTTTTCGCCGCCGCGCCGCGCCTGGACGGCAAGGTGCGGCTCACGCTCGCCGACGCGGAGGACGCCACGGCCAACAGCGCCATGCGCTACGACCGCGAAGGCGACGAGCACTTTGACGCGCTCAGCGCGCTGATGAAGTCGCTGCGCGGCTCCGACCCGGACGCGGCGCTGCACTACCTCGCGCGGCTGCTGGAGGCGGGCGACCTCATCGGCGCGTGCCGCCGACTGCTGTGCTCGGCCAGCGAGGACGTGGGGCTTGCCTATCCCCAGGCCGCCAGCATCGTCAAGTCCTGCGTGGACAGCGCGCTGCAGCTGGGTCTGCCCGAGGCGAAGCTCCCGCTGGCCGAGGCGGCGATCCTGCTGGCCACCGCGCCCAAGTCCAACAGCGTAGTAATGGGCATAGACGCCGCGATGAGCGACGTGCGCGCCGGCAAGTACGGCCCGCCTCCGCGCGAGCTGCAAAACGTCCACGCCGACGGCGCCGGGTTCGAGCGCGAGCAGGGCTACAAGTACCCGCACAGCTATCCTCACCACTGGGTGGCGCAGCAGTACCTGCCGGACGCGCTGCTGGGAACCCGCTACTACGAATACGGCGACAACAAAAACGAGCAGGCCGCCAGGCGCTACTGGGAGCAGATAAAGGGGGAAAACTGATGGACATCCGCGTCGGAGACACTCTAGTCATGAAAAAAGCCCACCCCTGCGGCAGCGCGCGCTGGACGGTGCTGCGCATAGGCGCGGACTTCAAGCTGAGATGCCAGGGCTGCGGCCGAGAGGTCATGGGCGCCCGCAGCAAGTTCGAGCGCAACGTAAAGAGCATAGAGCGGACGGAACAATAAAAATCACGGCCGGGGAGAGTTTCCCCGGCCGTCAGCTTGTCGAAAAAGCCTCGCAGAGTTTCGCGCCATATGGACGCGAAAGGGACTGGGATAATTTTCGGCGGCGGCGTGTACGTCGCCGAAAATACTTCTCGCGTAGCGTAGCGTCGAATTGTCCGCCATCGGCGGACAACCGAGGCGCGAAGCGCAGTGTTGATCTCCATCGGCCGCTTGCGGCCGGGTGGATCTCATTGTCGAAAAAGGCCGTCCGAGGCCTTTTTCGACAGCATCGCGGCCGGGGAGAGTCTCCCCGGCCGTGTTCTTTTATTCTTCGGTCTCCTCCTCGCCGGTCTCGCCGCTGAAGGCGGCCAGCAGGTCGTCGACCGCCGTCTGCACGCTGTCCATCGGTGCGAGAATGCCCGTCTCGCCGTTGAGCGTGGTCAGGCAGTCGGAGGAATTGTAGGTCTTGAACGAAAGCGTCACGGTCTCGTAGCCCTCGCGCTCCTGATAGAAGGTGAAGCTCGCCAGCTCCGTGCCGGAGCGGTCAGAGGCCGTGCCGTCGCCCGTCATGCCGTTGAGGGTGCTGAGCGCCCCGTCGACGGTCTCGGTATCCGGCTCGGTGCCGCCCGCGAGGGTGTATGTAACCTCCTCGGCGGCGTTGCCGTCGTCGTCATAGACCGTCTCGCGCGTTATCGTCACGCTGTAGGTCTCACCGTCGACGGTGACGTCGAAGCCCGTCACGTCGTCCAGCGTGAGCCGCACCGGCTCCGTCGGGAGCATGTCGGTCTCGGGCGTCAGATCCAGCAGGTTGTCCAGCACCGAGGCCTCGGCGATGTACACCATCTCGCTGTCCGCTATCCTGGCGTAGACCCCGTCTTCCGTGTAGTCGCCAAGCTCCAGCGTGAAGGTCGTCTCGTACTCGGTCTCGTTGCCGTCCTCGTCCTCCTCGGTGTAGATGTACCGCACCGTGGCGGTCGCGCTGGGGGTATCCAGGCCGTATTCGGCCAGGTCGTCCCCGGTGGCGTTGTAGCTCACGCACTGCTGCCGGCTCACGCCGGTCACGCCGCCGACCACGCCACGGGCGCTTGTGTTGTCCAGCGCGAGGTAGCCGTCGTCGGTCACCAGGAACCACTCGTAGTAGTCGGTGTACTCCGGCGCGTCCTCGGTGATGTGCTCTATGGTATAGCTCTGCGTGTCGCTCTCCACCGTCAGGCTGACGGTGGAGCTCATGTCCGGCACGGACTCAAACTCTATGAGGTCGTACAGTCCGTAGCTGAACGGCGAAGTGATGGCGCTGTCCACCAGGTAGACGTTGCCGTCGCCGGTGGAGACATAGCGCTCGCCGCCCATTGTAGTTTCGTCGCCGAAGGTGAGCGTTATCTCCTCGTCCAGCGTGAGCGTCACCGTGAGCACCGGCTCGTCCAGGCCGTACTGAGCCGTGTCCTCGGGCGCGGTTATCTCCTGCGTGGCCGCAAGGCTGCTCAGCGAGGCGAGCATACTGTCGACGTAGCTGCTGTCCAGCGGGAAGTCCGCGGCTAGCGCGTACTCCCACGTCCCGTCGTCATTCACCAGCTCCACGGTCTCGTCCTCGTAGGTGAAGCTCAGCGCCTGAGCGTCCTCCTGCTCGAAGGACAGCAGCGTTATCTCCTCGTACTCCTCAAGATCCTCGTCCGGCAGCAGGTAGACCGCTCCGGCCGCGGCGAGCGCCACAAGCGCCAGCGCGAGGAGCATTATCAAAAGCCGTTTTCCGCGCCTCATGTCCTCCGCCTCCTAACGTAGATGTATATGCCGCAGACCAGCACGAAGACCGGTATCGCCACGATAAGCACGGTCGAGATCATATTTGCCTGGCTGCTTGTCATGGTCAGGTACTCGTTGCTCAGCGTCTTGGCGTGGATGGCTATGCCCTCCGTCTCGCCGCAGATCCAGCTTATCGAGTTGAGGAACAGGTCGGTGTTGCCGCCCGAGACCATGGCGTCGGTGCTCTCGTCGATGATGTAGGAGCTGGATATCCAGACGATGTTGCTGCTCCCCTCCTCCGCGTCGGCGGTTATCGCCACTGCGAGGGCGAAGGGACCTGAAATGTCGCCGTCGGCCTTGTCATACGTGCTCATGGAATATCCGGAGAGCTTGGAGTAGGAGCTGTCCGAGGTGGTCAGCAGCTCCGTGACGGAGACGCCGTCCGGCAGCTCGTCGCTGACGGTGAGTCCCTGCGCCACGGGCAGGAGCACATAGTAGCCCTCGGAGGACAGGGAGCTAGTGATCTCATGGCTGCCGTACTCCGGCAGGAGGTCTACCGGCGTGCCGAAGGCGTAGTTGCCGCTGTCGCCCTCGACAACTATGCCGTCCTCGGCCGTGACTCCGTAGCTCTCCATCAGCGCGTCCAGGTTGGGGCGCTCGCCGGACTCGTGCTCCGGATCGGTGATGAGTATCAGCCCTCCGCCCTCGGCCAGGTATGTCTGTATGAGGCTCAGCTCGTCGGCGGATATGTCGCTCTCGGGCGCGAGTATCAGCAGGCAGTCGGCGTCTTCGGGGATCTCTCCCGTCTCGATAAGCGAGAGGCTGTTCACCTCTACGTTCAGCGCCTCGATGCTGCTGGAGAAGCTTGTGGACAGCTCCTCCTCGCCGTGGCCGCTGAGGGTGTAAACGACCGGCAGATCGTCGGACACGACATAGTCTATGGCGCTGGTCAGCTCGCTCTCGCCCGAAAAGGTCACGACATAGTTGTAGCTGCTGTCATAGCTGTAGGAATAGAGGCTGTCATATCCCACGTAGGTGTAGCGCTCCGCGCTCTCCACCACAAGGCTGTTGTTGTAGATGGTGCCGGTTATGTACTGCTCCATGAACGCCGGATAGACGTCGGGGTCGCGCTTTTCCACGGTGATGTGACTGCTCAGCGCCGCATAGCGGTCGAGCAGCGTGCCCAGCGTCTCGTCCTCCTGGCCGGACTGAACCACCCAGTAGACGGTCACGTCCTCCTCCAGTGCGGCCAGCACGCCCTCTGTCTGCTCGCTTATCGAAAAGACCTGCGAGCTGGTGGTGTCGTACTGCGTCCAGCTCGACGGCAGGGCGTTCACCAGCACGTTGAGCGCCACCGCAATAGCCAGGACAATCACGCTGGCCAGGACGCTGTATCCGCCGACTCGCAGCGCCTTCTTGCCCGACAGCCTGCCCCACAGCTCGCGGAGCATGGTCTTCACGCTCTTGCGCTCGTTGTCCATCACGCCCACCTCCGTTTCTCCATGCTCTGCACGGTGAGGAAGCAGAACACCCCCGCCACCGTGGCGTAGAACACGATAGTGTTAAGGCTGAACACGCCGTTCATAAACTCGTAGTAGCGCTCAAAGAGCGAGAAGCTCGAGAGGTTCTCGGACAGCTCGGCCAGGAAATAGTTGAGCAGCAGCACGGCGAAGCTCACGCCCGCCGCAACCGCCTGGCTCTCCGTCAGGCTGGATATGAACATACCCACCGCCAGCAGCGCCGCGCCCAGGAACAAAAACGCCGCTATCGCCGCATAGGCCGCCGGCAGATACACGTTGCCGAACATGCTCAGCACAAGCGGGTAGAGGCATATCACCGCGACGGGCAGGACGAACATGGTCAGCAGCGCCAGGTATTTACCCATTACCACCCGCGTCATGCTCACGGGCAGGGAGTAGAGCAGCACGTCAGTGTGGCCGCGCTTTTCGGCCGCAAAGGTGCGCATGGTTATTATCGGCACGATGACCAGGAACACGAAGGGCATGTTGCCCATCGCATACTCAAAGTTCGCGTAGCTGTAGTTTAGGTTGTACACCATAGTGAAGATGCCCGCGAACAGCAGCATGAACGCCGCAAAGACGCAGCCCGTAAGGCCGGTGAAATAGCTTCTCAGCTCTCGCGAGTACACTGCCTTCATTCCCTGCCGCCTCCTTCCGCCGGGTCGGACGCCGTCAGCTCGAGGAACATTTCCTCCAGGCTTGCCCGCGCGGCGTGCAGCTCGGTCAGCGCGATGTTCGCGCGCGCAAAGGCGAAGAACAGCTCACGCTCCACGCCCGAGCCTTCGGCAGTGGTCAGCGAGCCGTGAGTGAAGCCGTTTTCGAGCGCGGTCAAATCAGCGCGCTCTATGCCGCTTACCTGCGCGAGTATGCCGCTGACGTCCTCCGGAGCAGCCTCGGCGGTGATCTCCAGCGTGTGTCCGCCGGCGAGCACCTTTTCCAGGTTCTCCGGCGTGTCGCAGGCCACCAGGCGCCCGCGCGAGATTATCAGCACCGTGCCGCAGACGGCCTGCACCTCGCTGAGTATGTGGCTGCTGAGTATGACGGTGCGCTGCTCGCCCAGCTCGTGTATCAAGTCGCGTATCTCGATTATCTGCCTCGGGTCCAGTCCGACGGTCGGCTCGTCGAGTATCACCGCCTCGGGCGAGCCCAGCAGCGCCTGGGCGATGCCCACGCGCTGGCGGTAGCCCTTGGAGAGGTTGCGCATGAGCCGGTTCGCCACGTCGTCGGTGTGCGTCTCAGCAAGCACCCTGCGCACGCTGCGCTTGAGCTCGTCTCCGGCCAGGCCCTTCGCCCGGGCTACGAAATCCAGGTACTCCGCCGGCGTGCTGTCCATGTAGAGCGGCGGCAGCTCCGGGAGATAGCCCAGGCGGCGCTTGGCCTCGCGCTCGTCCTCAAAGATGTCGTAGCCGCCTATGCTCACCGTGCCGCTTGTCGCGGCCAGGCAGCCGGTCATGATGTTCATCGTCGTGGTCTTGCCCGCCCCGTTCGGGCCGAGCAGACCGTACACTCCGCCGTCCGGCACGGTGAAGGACAGATCCTCCACCGCCGTGTGCGCGGCGTAGCGCTTTGTGAGATGCGATACCTCTATCACAAATACCCACCCTTCCTTGTCTTGGCCTCAGTGCGGCCTGGAAAAAAGGATATATGCCATAGTTAACGCGCAGCTAAAAATTCCCGTGAACTGGTTGTAAAATCTGTTTTGACCCGGCCTGCCGCAATGGTTAATAATTTCTTAACTTTTTTCTAACCTGTTGATAACATATTCAAAACGTGCTAAGCTTTACAGGCCGGCAGGATTTGTCGGATAAGCACGAGATCAGGGAGGGTATTTGGCCGCTGCTTGCGGCTCGCGCATAGACCATGAAGAAGTTGGACACCTCGTTTATAACCGCCGCGGCCGGGATGCTCTGCGCCGCAGCATTCTGCGCCCTCGCGGCCTCGGGTGAGACGGCGTTTGCCGACGCGGCCGTCACCGCCGCCGCGATGGCGGTATTCTATGGCCTGTACCGTTTGGCAAAGCGCTTCTGCCCGGCGCTCGACTGGCTGGGTCAGGCGCTGTTCTGCGGCGTCGGCTTTTACGTAGCGGCTCAGCTGCTTTCGCTTGGCGAGTTCTCGTGGCAGAGCACGGCCGACGGTCCGCTGCACGAGCTGGGCGCGGCCTGGATAGCGCTTGTTTTCGCCGTGCTGTACGCCATCGGCAGGGCGCGCTTCGCCGTCATAGGCACAGCGCTGGTCGTCACCGTCTTCGGCGTCGCCAACTATGCGCTGACGCAGTTTCGCGGCCGGCCGTTCCTGCTGATAGACCTGAGCAGCATCGGCACCGCGCTGAACGTCTCCGGCAGCTACGAGCTTGAATTCGGGCAGGTGTTCATACTCGGCCTCATATACACCGCGGCGCTGACGGTTTTCGCCTGGCGGCTGTTCCCCGGCGGAGCCAAGGTGGGGATCGCGTCGCAGGTTCTGCGGCGCGCACTGCCCCTGGCAGGGGCAGCGGTTTTCGTCTACTGCTGCTTCTACGGCGGACTGATGTACCGCAACGGCATATACATGAACTGGAACGACAACGAGTTCCGCTCCAGCTCCGTCATGTACTTCTTCGCCACGGCCAGCACCCTTGACATAGAGGAGCCGGAGGGCTACAGCGAGGATACGCTCGACGGCATCGTCCTGCACCTGATGGAGAACGCGGATGAACACGCATACTACGCCTCGACCGGCGACGGTGAAGACCCGGACATCATCGTAGTCATGAGCGAGAGCTTCTCCGATACGCGGGAGCTGGGCGAGTTCGAGACTGACAACGCCTTCTTCTCGTACTTTGACGAGCTGGAGAACGAGACCATACACGGCCACGTCTACTCCTCCGTCATCGGCGGCAACACGGCCAACAGCGAGTACGAGCTGCTCACCGGCGACAGCTGCGCCTTCCTGCCCACCGGCGCGGTGGCCTATCAGACGTATATCAACTACCCCGTCGGCACGCTGGTCAGCACGCTGAAAGACCAGGGCTACAGCGCGTCCGTGCTCCACCCGCACTGGTCCACCGGCTGGAACCGCATACAGGTCTACGGCCTGTTCGGCTTTGACCGCACGCTCTGGCGCGAGAGCTACAGAGCCGTGGACACCCTGCGCGGCTACACCACCGACGAGTGGGACTACGAAAAGCTGATAGAGCTTTACGAGGAGGAGCGCGCGGCTCAGGCCGACGACGAGGGCGTGTTCATCTTCAACATTACCATGCAGAACCACGGCGGCTACGGGTACAACAGCTTCAGAGAGACCGTCCACATCTCGGGACACGAGGGCGAATTCCCCCTGACCGAGCAGTACCTCTCGCTGATAAGGCTCACCGACGAGGACACCCGCGCCCTGATAGACTACTTCCGCAACGTCGATCGCGAGGTGATAATCCTCTTTTTCGGCGACCACCAGCCGAACCTCGAGAAGGAGTTCTACGACCTGGTCTACGGCCACGACACTGCCTCCCTGCCGCTGAGCGAGTTCCAGCGCAAGTACATAACGCCCTTCTACATCTGGTCGAACAAGGGTCTGGAGGCGCGCGACGAGGGCTACACCTCCATCAACTACCTCAGCCAGCTGCTGCTGGAGGAGGCCGGGCTTGAAAACACGCCCTACGGCTACTTCCTCTCCGACCTGCAGGAGGAGTGGCCGGTCATCAACGCCAACGGCGCCATGGACGCCGACGGCGAGTGGCACTACCTCACCGACGAGGAGTTCACCGGCGACGAGGACATCGCCACCTACCGCATATTGCAGTACAACCGCCTCTTTGACCCCTCGGGCTACCGCGAGGAGCTGTACACCATAAGGTAAACCGGCCAAAAATGCCGGCAGTCTGTGATTTACAGACTGCCGGCATTTTGGTTTTCGTCATATCTTCCCGTAGGTGAAATTGTCCGGGCTGCGGTGCATGAACTCCTCGAGGGCTATAGGCTCGCCTATGTATTTTGCGTCGCGCCCGTCGGCGAGGAACTGCTCCAGGAACTTGCGGCGTCCCGTCGTGTGCGCCACGGGTATGCCGGACAGGTCTGAGGTCTCGCGCAGGATGTCATAGCCGCGCCGCAGGTCGTCCGCGCTGGCGTAGGTCAGCAGGTTGGAGTTGTTCACAAAGCCCGTCACGCTCTGCCGGGCGAAGTCCTCCAGCTCGCCCTTGAGCTTGAGTATCTTCTCGGGCGTCTCCGCCGCCGGGCGGTACACGTTGACAATGTCGTACACCTCCAGGCAGCCCTCGGGCAGCGCGGCGAAGTCCTGGTGATACCGCGCCAGCGAGAGCGCCCCAGCCTGGTCGCCGCCCACGTCGAACACCACCAGATCCCAGTCCTGGTCGAAGGCGGAGGCCACGGCGGCCGGCATATTCGTCTGCGTCACGCCCTGACCCACGAAGGTCGGAGAGACGATGTTGACCTTCCGCTCCGTCAGCATCGGTATCTGGTCGGACATGCGGAAGTAGTCGTTGATGCGGTCGAGGTCGACCACCAGCGTCCGCTTGCCCTCCGCGGACGAGCGGACGGCCAGATTTATGGCTATTTCCGTCTTGCCGGAGCAGTAGCTCCCGATGAGTATTATCACCTTTTTCATTCCCGCTCTTCCTTTCTGCTTTATTAGACCCGTGTCAGACGCGCCTTGCCGCGTCTATTTTTGTCGCTGTTCCATTGATAATATCTATGGTTTAAAAGATAACAGGCATGTTGTAAAATTCACAACGTTATTTTATAGCAATTTGCCCAACCGGATATTGGCAGGTCTCCAGGACGTATTTTCTGAACTCGCGCACGGCCGGCGGCATGAATCCGCGCCTGGAGTTTATCATGTAAAAGCTCCGCTCCCAGTCCGGGCTGGCAATTTGCAGTATCTTGACGTCCAGCCGGAGCAGCATGTCCATGTACGGCACCACGCCTATCCCGAAGTCCTGCGCCACCAGTCCGGCGACTACCTGGTCTTCCGCGGTCTCGTAGGCGATGCGCGGCTCGGCGCCTATGCGCCTGTACATGTCGTCCACGACTCCGCGCATACCGGAGCTGCGCCCGAAGGCCACCAGCGGGTATTGCAGCGTGTCCGCCAGATTCACGCTGTGCAGGCCGGCCAGGGGGTGTGAGCGCGGGACTATCATGACTATGTCCTGCCGCTCCACGGCGACGGCCTCAAAATCCTCGTCGTCGGGCGGCTTTGAGGCAAAAACCAGGTCATATTTCCGCTCTTTCAGGCCGTTGAGCAGGTCATTCGTCAGACCCGTGCCGGTGGAGAACGTGAAGCGTATGTCCCGCCCGGGGTTCCTGTCCAGGAAGCCGCGCGCGAGCTTGGGCACGAACTCCACTCCCAGCGTGCGCAAAAAGCCGAGGCGGATAAGCCCCTCTCCCCTCGCCTCACGCTTGAGCTCGTCCACGCCGGAGTCCAGCGCGGCGAGCGCGGCCTCGGCCGTCTCCAGGAACTGTACGCCGAAGCGCGTCAGCTCAGTGTTGCGGCCGGTGCGCTCAAAGAGCGGCAGTCCCAGCTCGTTTTCAAGCTGGTTTATGGCGTGGCTCAGGCTGGGCTGGGTTATGCACAGCTCCTCGGCCGCGCGGGTGTAGTGCTTCGTATAGGCGAGCTTTACAAAATAGCGCAGATGAAACAGGTTCATGGGCGCACCTCCCGCGTTTATTCTACCATTTTCGATAGAGAAAATCTATAGTTTCTCAAATTATATTTATTTGTTAAAACTACGTCACAGTGTTATTCTCTAGCCGTAAACAACCGGCCGAGAGGCGGAAAGGACGAAACCGACATGAACATTGACGGACACACCAGACTGCTCGGGCTGATAGGCACGCCCGTTGGTCACTCCAAATCCCCCGCGATGTACAACTACTGCTTTGAGAAATACGGTCTCAACTGCGCCTACCTCGCATTTGACGTCCCGATGGAGAAGGTGGCCGACGCCATAGCCGCCCTGCGCACCTTCAACGTCATGGGCGCCAACGTGACGATGCCGCTCAAGAACGCGGTCATCCCCTATCTGGACGAGGTCAGCCCCGCCAGCCAGGCCATCGGCTCGGTGAACACGATAGTGAACAAGGACGGCAAGCTCATCGGCTACGTCACCGACGGCATGGGCTACACCGGCGAGCTCAGGCGCGGCGGCGTGGAGATAGCCGGCAAGACCGTCACCCTGCTGGGCGCGGGCGGAGCCGCCAGCGCGATTGCGATAGAGGCCGCGCTCGAGGGCGCAAAGGAGATACGCGTGTTCAACAAGCGCGACGCCTTCTGGGAGAGGGCGCTGCACAACCTCGAGACCATAGGCAAGGCCGCCCCGGCGTGCAAGATAAGCCTGAACGACCTCGACGACGCTGACGCGCTGCGCGCGAGCATCGAGGGAAGCGACATCCTCACCAACGCCACCCGCGTTGGCATGAAGCCCATGGACGACGTCAGCCTGATCACCGACCTCACGATGCTGCGCCCCGGCCTCATCGTCACCGACGTGGTCTACGACCCCGAGGAGACCAAGCTGCTGCGCGAGGCCAAGGCCGCCGGCTGCAAGACCTTCGACGGCCTGGGAATGCTGGTCGAGCAGGGCGCCGCGAGCTTCAAGCTCTACACCGGCCTGGACATGCCCGTCGCCGAGGTCTGTGACGCCATCTACAGATAAGAAAGCGTGGAAAAAGAGATGAGCATGATGTAATGTATAGAGGGTGGATTACACCAAAAAACATTACATCATGACTGGCGGCTCATTTGTGGCGAATGAAAAGACAGTTATGATAAAGGAGGGATGCCCTCAAACCTACCGTAACTGTCAACCACATTCTCACGAAAGGAGCCTTGTATGGAACTGACTTACACCCAATGCGGCGACTATCTCATTCCCAACCTTGTGTTAGCAGACACCAAAGAGTACCATATCGGGAAATATGGCCGGATGCGCCGTGCCTACTTAAAAGAACATCGGCCCATTCTGTATACCGATCTCATTGTCACTGAAAAGCTGCTTCCCCACTTGGAGGAAATCGACATCGCCTGCCGGGAGCGGCTGGAAATCATTGAAAAATCCATGATGCAGCAAGAGGGCGTCACAGAAGCCCTGAAAGCTGCCGACCAGATGGCATGGGTGCGCTCCATGAACTCCATCCACAACAGAGCCGAGGAAATTGTCCTGGCTGAGCTGGTCTACTGTTGAGGGAGGGAACACCATGATTTTAGAAGCCATGTATAATGGAGAGTTTTATCCCTGTGAAACAGTCGTACCCACGTCCCCGGAATACCACAAGGCGATCCAAACCTGTGCAGCGTTGATGGAGCAGTTATCCCAGCGGCTCAGCAAAGAGGACTATGCGCTGGTGGAGGAACTCCGGGCGCAGAACGCTATCGCCCAATGCGAGGAAAGTGAGAGCCATTTCAAGTATGGCTTTTCGGCAGGGCTGATCGTCCATCAGGAAGCCTATGAACAGCTGCAAAACAAGAAATAAGCGATGGCCGAAAAAGCCCACGCAGCCGGAAAGAGAACCGGAAGCGTGGGTTTTCTGTGTATATGGTTATTCTGTCAGATCATCCGAAGTTTCCGCAACCAGCCTGTCAAAGTCGCTCTGATAGCTTCTGTCCTGCAATACCCGGAACTTTTCAAACTCTTTCTCGGCAAAGGCTTTGGCAATAGCGGCGGTCACCTTGCCCTTATCATGCAGAATATCTTCCTCGTTGAACTGTAAAAATGCGTCAAGCCGCTTGACCCAATCGGCCATATACATGACATTTCCCCGGCGGGCCTGCCGTTCCGCATAGTCCAGATACATGGTGACGATCTCGTTCAGGTTTCGCATTTCCGTTTCGTTCAGATAGTTTTTGGCGACGGTGACATCCGATTTACGGATGCGGCCTTTGGGGGCGTTTTTCCATGTGGTCAGCCCCATGTTGGGCTTGGTGCTGTCGGCACGGTCGTATACGATCTCGGCGGCGGTATGATGGGTGACCGCATAGTGGAGCTTGTTCTGCACCGTGGCAAAAAACTCCTTTGTGATGGGGCTTTCCACATCGTAGTCGGCGCTGCACTGAGAATAGATGTCCGTGATTTTCTGGTAAAATCTTCTCTCGCTGGCCCGGATGTCCCGGATACGCTCCAGCTGTTCCTCAAAATAATCCTTGCCGAAAAAGTTCTCCGGCTCCCGCAGCCGTGCGTCATCCATCACATAACCTTTGATGATGAACTCTTTCAACACCCGGTTCGCCCAAATGCGGAACATGGTCGCCTTTTTGGAGTTCACACGATACCCCACAGCGATAATGGCGTCCAAATTGTAATAGTTGGTCTGATACCGTTTCCCGTCCGCCGCAGTTGTTTCCATTTTGGAAACAACTGAATCCTCGTTCAGTTCTCCAGATTCAAAAATGTTTTTCAGATGCTTGGAAATAGCCGCTTTCTGCACCTCGAACAGTTCTGCCATTTTTGCCTGTGTCAGCCAGAGGTTTTCCTGAAAGAGCAGGATTTCCACCCGCACTTCTCCGTTTTCGGTCTTGTAAAAGAGGATTTCTCTGGTTTCATACGGGGTCAGTCCCTGTTCCTC
>UQQF01000011.1 GCA_900543085.1 uncultured Eubacteriales bacterium
AGGTATTTATGTCGAACCGCCGAGTAACACGCACTCCCCGGCATATTAAACCACCCAAAGCGTTTTTCTCTTTGGAGTCTGAGGGGTTTCTTTTTGTCGCCACAAAAAGAAATCCCTCAGGAAAACCTCCGCCGAGCGCGGCCGCTCACCCCACGCCCCGTCGGGGGGCATATCCTCCCCACCACACGGCATATACTCAATCACGACATGCCGGGAGTGGTGTAAATGAGGACTGACATAGAGGAAAGAGCCGTCCGGCTCGCGGAGTACATAACCGAAAACCGCGCGACTGTGCGCGCGGCGGCCAAAAAGTTCGGCGTCTCCAAGTCCACCGTGCACAAGGATATCACCGAGCGGCTGGAGACAGTTAGCCCCGAGCTTTATGCCAAGGTGCGTGACCTGCTCGAGCTCAACAAGGCCGAGCGCCATATCCGTGGGGGGATGGCGACACGGGATAAATTCAGGAAGCTGAAAAGCCCTGACTAAGCAATCAGCCCGGCGGGGAATTTCCGCCGGGCTGATGCGCGCTTACAGGAACAGTGACACTGCGCAGTAGACCAGCAGCAGTGCCATGACCGTGTTCGTCACGCGCGCGTATTTTGAAAACAGCATCCTGAACACCGAGCCGAACAGCGCCCAGCACAGCGTGAACACAAAGCCGATGAACGCCAGCAGCAGCGCAAACAGCGTCAGCTCCGGCCACCGCCCCTGATAGTACGGCAGTATGTATGCTTCCATGGACACGATGCAGTATATGTATATCTTGGGGTTGACGAATTGCAGCGCCAGGCCGGACAGAAATCCGCCCCTCCCCTGCCCGTCCTCATCCGTGACCGGCGGGCTCTTGAAGGTCTTCCACGCCAGGTACAGCATGTAGGCCGCTCCGACTATGAGCATCGGCGTCTTTATGCGCGGTATCAAGTCCGAGAGCGCGCCGCAAAACGCCGTGCACAGCAGCATGACTATCGTAAAGCCCGCCCAGATCCCCAGGTTGAACGGCAGCGCCCTTTTGAACCCCAGCCGCCCCGCGTTGGACATGCTCATTAGATTGTTCGGCCCCGGAGTCACCGCCGTGACGACCGCGTAGGAGAGGAAATTCACCCAGCTGAACATATTGACCCCCTTAGTTTCAAATGATATAATGTACTCAAAATCCGATATATTAGATTTCCTACATATTATACCGTCAGTCCGATATATTGTCAAGGGGTGCGTCATGGAACTGCAAAAGATAATAGGAGCCAACGTAAAAGCGGCGCGGGAGCGCAGAAAGCTGACCCTGGACGCCGCCGCGCTTCTGACCGGGGTTTCGCGCAGTATGCTCGCGCAGATAGAAAAGGGCGACGTGAACCCTACCATATCCGTGCTGTGGAAGATAGCCAACGGCTACAAGGTGTCGTTCACCAGCCTGACGGAGGCGCCGGAGCGCTCTCCGCTGCTGCTGCGCGCGTCGGAGCCGCTTGTGGCCGACGGCGGCAGGTATTTGAACTACCCGTCCTTCCCGTTCCAGGAGGAGCGGCATTTTGAGACCTACCGCATTTGCGTGCGCCCGGGCGGGAGCCTGGACGCGCAGCCGCACATGGCCGGGACTGAGGAGTACGTCACCGTCTTCTCCGGCGAGGTCGAGATCAGCGCCGGGGACGAGCGTTTCACCCTGGCGACCGGCGACAGCCTGCGCTTTCGCGCGGACACGGAGCACTCATATAAAAACCCCGGCGAGTGCGACGCCTGGCTCAGCATGGTGATATACTACGGCTGAGCTGCATTTTGGCGCAAGTTTGCACATCCTTTACAGCCCGCTCCGCCGGTTTTTAACTATGCTTCAACCCGTGGTAATATAATGCCGGTATTCCGTGTAAAGGAGATAATCACATGAACGCTGCTAAGCGCGCAACAGCGGTATTGGCCGCTGCGGCAATCACTTTGTCGCTGTCGGCCTGCGGGACGGGTACGGCGACATCCGCCGCCAGCCCCTCCCCCGCGGAGGAAGTGTCCGCAGCTTACGAGGGCGAGCGCTCGCTGGTGCTCAGCGATGACCAGGTCACGCTGGACGGCCTGGCCATTGCGGAGGAGGGCGCCGGAGACGTGACCGTCAGCCACGACATAGTCTACTACGAGTCCGGCCAGGGCAGCGACTACGGCGAGGGCGCCGAGGCCGACGTGCACGACGCCGAGGAGGCTCAGGCTCGCACTGTGGTCACCATACGCTCGGCGGGAACGTACCGGCTCAGCGGCACGCTCAGCCAGGGACAGATCGCCATAGACCTGGGAGACGACGCCGAAGACGACCCGGACGCCGTGGTGACGCTCATACTCGACGGCGTGGACGTCACGTGCACGGTCGCCCCGGCGCTGATATTCTACAACGTCTACGAGTGCGGCAGCAGCGGCGAGACCGCAGGCGACGGCGTGCTGAACATCACAGGCGACAACGAGGGTCTGGACACCGAGCTGCACCTGACGATAAACGGCGGCGTGATAAACATCGACGCCGCCAACGACGGCATCAACACCAACGAGGACAACGTCTCCGTGACCACCATAAACGGCGGCACGCTGAATATAGACGCCGGTCTCGGCTCCGAGGGCGACGGCATAGACTCCAACGGCTGGCTGGTGATAAACGGCGGCAGCGTTTTCGCCAGCGCCTGCGCGGCCGGCGGCGACAGCGGCATAGACGCCTCGCTGGAAATCGTGCTCAACGGCGGCACGGTCGTGGCTCTGGGCAATATGTTCGACGCTATCTCGTCCGACTCCGCGCAGAACTATCTGACGCTCACACTTGCCGAACCGGTGCGAAGCGGCGACGAGGTCGAGCTTACCGGCGCGGACGGCAGCGCGCTGTTTGACTTCACCGCGCCCAAGACCGCGAGCATGATCCTCCTCTCCGGTGCGGACATAGAGGACGGCGCGGAGTACACGCTCACCGTCAACGGCACGGAGCGCGAGTACAGCGCCGAAGGCATGATGGGCGCGCCCGGCGGTATGGGCGGCCCGGGCGGCATGGGCGAAGCTCCGCCCGACATGGGTCAACCCCCTGACGACATGAGCCGCGGGCGCATGGACATCCCCGAGGGGCTGGAGGACTGGCTGAACACCGCCACGGACGTGCCAGACGAGATACGCACCTGGCTGGAGAGACTTATAGAGATGCAGAACAGCACACCGCCGGACGAACCGCAGTGAGGGGGCGAAAGCCCCCTGCTTTTTTGCCGCGCAGTGCGGATGTCCGATAGGTATTGCAAACCCGGCCGCATCGGGTTAAACTTAAGTATCACACCAAGCGAGGTAGCACATGCTGAGGATAATCACCGGCCGCGCCGGAGCCGGTAAGACCGGCAGGATAATGGAAGAAATACGCTCGCGCGTAAGCTCGGGCATGGGCGGCAGCGTGCTCATAGTGCCGGAGCAGTACAGCCATGAGGCCGAGCGCGAGCTATCAAGCGTGGCCGGTCCCTCCGCGCCGCTCTACGCCGAGGTGCTCAGCTTCACGGGCATTGCCCGCCGCGTGGAGGCCGAGCTGGGTCCCGGCGGCCGCCGCGCGCTGAGCAGCGGCGCGCGTCTGCTGTGCATGGCTCTCGCGCTGGACAACGTCTACGCCCGTCTCGGCGTCTACGCGCGCGCCCGGCGCTCGCCGGAGCTGCAGCTGAAGCTGCTGTCCGCCATCGATGAGCTGAGCGCAGCCGAGATCACGCCCGAAGCCCTTGACGAGGCCGCCGCGCAGACCGGCGGCGCGCTCGCTCTGAAGCTGCGCGACCTGGCGCTCATCATGGCCGCTTTCTCCGCCGCCGTGGGCAGCGAGCGCACCGACAGCGCCGACCGGCTCACGCTGCTGGCCGAGCGCCTGCCGTACAGCGACTTTGCCCGCGACGGCAGCATATACATCGACGGCTTCACCGACTTCACCGCGCAGGAAAAGCGCATAGTGTGCGAGCTGATGCAGCGCGCCGACGTCACGCTCTGCCTCACGCTGGACAGCGTGGAATACGGCAGCGAGCTATTTGACATAACACGTTCCACCGCTCGCGCGCTCATACGCTACGCCACGTCCGAGGGCATACAGCACCGGGTGGAGAACATGGAGGCCGCCGTGCGCTCCCCCATGGACGTGCTGGCCGAGAACCTGCTCGCCTACCCCGCGCGAACTTTTGACTCCGAGGGAAGAATACGCCTTTTTGCGGCCAACAGCGCCTATTCCGAGTGTGAATTTGCCGCAAGCGAGGCGCTGCGCCTCGCCCGCTCCGGCTGCCGCTGGCGGGATATCGCCATCGCCGCGCGCGGCTTTGAGGACTACCGCGGCGCTCTCACCGCAGCGTTTGAGCGCGCGGGGGTGCCGCTGTTCGTGGCGAGGCAGGTTGACATAACTAAGAAACCTCTGCCCACACTCATCGCCTCCGCCTACGACGCCGTCACAGGTGGCTGGGAGCAGGGCGACGTCTTCGCCTACCTGCGCACCGGGCTGGCCGGACTGAGCCTGGCCGAGTGCGACGAGCTGGAGAACTACTGCTTCACCTGGAACATATCCTCCCGCCGCTGGCACGACGAGCGCGACTGGGGCATGCACCCCGACGGCTACAAGGGCGAGCTGAGCGATTCTGCTCACGAGCGGCTGGCGCGCATAAACGAGCTGCGCCGCCGCGCCGCCGCGCCGCTCATGGAGTTCGAGTCCGCCGTCAAGGCCGCCGCGACCGCGCGGGAGCACTGCCAGGCGCTCGCCGGGCTTTTTGAAACGCTGCAGCTCGCCCTGCGTCTGGCCGAGCGCGCGGACGAGCTGGAGCGCTCCGGGCGCAGGCAGGCGGCCGCCGAGTACGCGCGCATCTGGGACGCTGCCGTTGACGCGCTGGAGCAATGCTCCGCCGTGCTTGGAGACATGGAGCTGGACGCCGCCGCCTTTGCGCGGCTGTACCTGCTGACGCTCTCGCAGTACAACGTCGGCGTCATACCCGTCTCGCTGGACATGGTTACCGCGGGCGACATGGACAGGATGCGCCGCCGGCACATAAAGCACCTCATAGTCCTCGGCGCCTCGGATGAGCGCCTTCCCGCGCCCGAGCGGGACGACGGCGTGTTCACCGGCGACGAGCGCCGCGCGCTGGCCGAGGCCGGTCTTGCGCTGGACGCGGGCGAGGCGGAGCTGTGGCGCGAGTACACGCTTATATATAACTGCGTCTCCCTCCCCGCCGAGACGCTTACCATTACATACCCCGCCTGGGGCGCGGACGGGCACGAGCCGGAGCCGAGCTTTCTCGTCACGCGCGCAAGGGGTCTGTTCGGCCTCGAGATTGAGGGCGTGAACCGCGCGGGCGTGCTGCTCTCCGGCGAAAACACGGCCATAGAGCTGGCGGCCGCCGCCATTGCGGGGCAGGGCGGCCGGGAAGCGAGCCTGGCGCGCGAATACTTTGAGCGCTCCGACCCCGAGCGGCTGCACCGCGTGGCCGCCGCGGCGGACATCACGCGCGGCCGCCTCTCCCGCGAGGCCGCGCTGGAGCTGTACGGGCGGGACATGAAGCTCTCCGCCTCCCGGCTGGAGCGCTTTGCGAGCTGCCGTTTCTCGTACTTCCTGACCTACGGTTTGAAGGCCAGGCCACGGGTGCGCGCGCAGTTCAAGGCGCCCGAGGCGGGCACCTTTGTGCACTACGTGCTGCAGCACGTGGCCGCCGCCGCGCCAGATGGCAACCTCGCCGCGCTGCCGGATGAGCGCATAGCCGCGCTGACGCGCGAGTGTACGGCGAGCTACCTCGAGAACGAGCTCGGCGGGCGCGATGGCAAGACCGCCCGCTTCATCTACCTCTACGAGCGCCTTGGCGAGAGCGTGGAGCGCATAGTGCTGGACATGGCCGGTGAGCTGCGCTGCTCGGACTTCCGCCCGCTGGACTTTGAGCTGGACATCGCGCGCGCCGTCCCCGGCGCGGGGCTGAAGCTCCCCGACGGCGGCAGCGTGCGCGCCGTGGGCATCGCCGACCGCGTGGACGGCTGGGTGCACGACGGCCGGCTGTACCTGCGCGTGGTGGATTACAAGACCGGGCGCAAGAGCTTCTCGCTCAGCGACGTCTACTACGGCCTGAACATGCAGATGCTGCTCTACCTTTTCTCACTTGCCGGGGCGGGAGAGTCCCGCTACGGCATGGAGATAGCGCCCGCCGGAGTGCTCTACATTCCCGCCAGGGACGAGATGATCTCCGCCGACAGCGAGCTCACCGACGACCAGATCGCCGCCGAGCGCAGCAAAAAGCTGGTGCGCAGCGGGCTGCTCCTCGACGACGCCGACGTCCTCCACGCCATGGAGCGCGGCGACAAGCCCGTGCGCCTGCCCGTAAAGTGGAAGGACGGCGCGCCGACGGGCGACAACCTCGCCGGAGCCGAGCGTCTCGGCCTGCTGGCCCGGCGCATAGAGGACACTCTGCGCGCCATTGCCCGGGAAATAGGCTCGGGCAGCATCCAGGCCGACCCCTGCTATAAGGGCGTCAGGGACAACGCCTGCCTCTGGTGCGACTACGCCAAGGCCTGCCGCTTCACCGACGGCGAGCAGGGCGACACGCGCCGCTATCTCCCTCCGCTCAAGGCCGAGCGCGTGTGGGAGCTGCTGGAAGGAGTTGACTACGATGGCTGAATTCACCCCGACGCCCGGCCAGGCTCTGGCCATATCCGACCGCGGCGGCGAGCTGCTTGTCTCCGCCGCCGCCGGAAGCGGCAAGACCCGCGTGCTGATAGAGCGCCTGATGGGCTACATACTCGGCGAAAACCGCGCCGACGTGGACAGCTTCCTGATCATCACCTTCACCCGCGCCGCCGCGGAGCAGCTGCGCGGCAAGATAGGCGAGCACATCTCCGAGCTGGCCGAGAGCGCCATTGGCGGACAGGCCGCGTATCTGCGCCGCCAGCGCGCCCTGCTCCGCCGCGCGCAGATCTGCACCATCGACAGCTTCTGCGTCTCGCTGCTGCGCGAGAACGCCGCCGCGCTGGGGCTTGACCCCGGCTTTGCCCTGTGCGACGAGCAGCGCGCCGCCGAGCTGAAATCCACCGCGCTTGAAAACACGCTCGAGGCCGCGTATGAGCGCGCCGAGCCGGACTTTCTCGCCCTGGCCGGGAGCGTCGGCGCAGGGCGCGACGACGCGCGCCTTGAGAGCCTGGTGCTCTCCCTGCACGAGAAATTGCAGTCCCACGCCCGCCCCGAGCGCTGGGTCGCCGCGCAAAAGCGCGATCTGGACGCCCTGCCCGAGGACGCGGGTCAGACCGTCTGGGGACGCGAGCTTATAGACGGAGCGCGCGCCCAGCTCAGCTATTGGCGCGGCGTGATGCGCCGGCTGCTGGACGAGGTGTCCGGCAGCGAGGCCGCCATGAAGGCCTACGGCGCCTCGCTCGGCGAGACGGCGGCCTCACTGGACGCCGCGCTCGCCGCGTGTGAGCGCGGCTGGGACGCGCTGCGCGCCGCACTGCCGGTGAGCTTTCCCCGCCTCGGCGCGCTCCGCTCGGACGCTGAGCTGCGCGAGCTGGTGAAGTCGCACCGCGACCCGTGCAAAAAGGCGCTGGACAAGCTGACAAAGGACTTCTCCGCGCCCAGCGCGGAGCTGCTGCGCGACGTGCGCGCCACCGCCCCGGCCATGACCGCGCTGCTGAACCTCGCGCTGGATTTCGACGCGGAGTACACGCGCTGCAAGCGCCGACGCTCGCTGATAGACTTCGCCGACGCGGAGCACATGGCCGCTCAGCTGCTCACGGACGAGGACGGGAATCCCTCCCCCTTCGCGCTGGAGCTCTCTCGCCGCTACACCGAGGTGATGGTCGACGAGTACCAGGACGTCTCCCGCGTGCAGGAGGATATAGTGCGCGCCGTCTCCGGCGGCGGACGCCGCCTGTTCATGGTCGGCGACGTAAAGCAGAGCATCTACCGCTTCCGCCTGGCCGACCCGACGATCTTCCTTGAAAAGTACGATCGCTTCACAGACGCCCCCGCCCCCGAGGGCGAGCCGCGCCGCGTCTTTCTCAGCGAGAGCTTCCGCTCTCGCGGCGAGGTTGTAGCCGCCGTGAACAGCGTGTTTCACTGCCTGATGAGCCGTGAGCTGGGCGAGCTGGACTACGACGGGCGCGCCGAGCTGATAGCCGCCCTGCCATACACCGGCAGCGTGCCGCGCCCCGAGCTTGCAATCCTGACCAATCCCGGAGCCGAGGACGGCGGCGAGCGCCCCGACAAGGTCGCCGCAGAAGCCCGCTACGCCGCGCGGCGTATGCGGGAGCTGGTGGAGGGCGGAACCATGCTCACCGCCCCGGGCGGCGAGCGGCCGCTCGGCTACGGCGACATCGCCGTGCTGCTGCGCTCGGCCAACGTCTCCGGCGCCGTCTGGCGGCGCGAGCTGGCGCGCATGGGCGTGCCGGTCGAGTCCGGGCAGTCCGGCGGCTTTTTCACCGCCGGCGAGGTGGAGGTCATCCTCTCGCTGCTGAGCATCATAGACAACCCCCGGCAGGACGTGCAGCTTGTCAGCGTGCTTCGCTCGGCGCTGTTCGGCTTCACGCCGGACGAGCTGACGGCCATACGCCTGGCTCAGCCGGACGGGGAGCTGTGGGACGCGCTGCTGACCCGCGCCGGGAAGGACGAGAAGTGCCGCAGCTTTGCGGACACGATAGACAGTCTGCGCGACTTTGCCCGCGAGAGCGAGGTCAGCGAGCTTATATCCGAGATATACTCCCGCCTGGACTGCTTTGCCGTCTGCGCCGCGCTCGGCGACGGGGAGGCGCGCAGCGAGCGGCTTCAGCGTCTGGCCTCCCTTGCTCAGGAGTTTGAGAGCGGGGCGTGGCGCGGGCTGCGCCGCTTCAACGAGTGGATAGAGCGCATGCGCGAGTCCGGACGCGAGCCTGCGATGCCCGCCGGCGAGAGCTCCGGCCGCGTGCGCATCATGAGCATACACCAGAGCAAGGGTCTGGAGTTCCCCGTGGTCTTCCTGTGCGAGACCGCCAAGCACTTCAACGAGATGGATCTGCGCCCCACCGTGCTGCTGCACCCCGAGCTGGGGCTGGGCTGCAAGGTCACGGACGCCGCGCGCGGCATCGAGTACCCCACCATCACGCACCGCGCCGTGGCTCACCGGCTGCGCCGCGAGCAGCTCAGCGAGGAGCTGCGGCTGCTCTACGTCGCCATGACCCGCGCTCGCGAGCGGCTGATCATGACCTGTTCGCTGGCCGATCCCGAAAAGACCGTCTCCAAGCTCTCTGCGACGGCCGAGTCTCCCATGGACGCTCAGGCGCTGCTGGGTATGCGCTCCTTCTCCGACTGGCTCATCACCGCCGCCGTCGCCGACGGCGGCAGGACGCTGGACTTCTCGGTCGTGCCCGAGGAGACGGAAGCTGCGGCAAAGCCCGCTCCCGCCGTCCCCTCGCCCGACGCGCCGGAGGCTTCCCCGTCCGGCGAGGCGCAGACGGGCTGGCTGGAGCGTCTGTACTCCTGGCGCTACGCCGCCCAGGCGTCGGTGAACCTGCCCAGCAAGGTCACGGCCACGGAACTGAAAAGCCTGCCGGAGCCTGACCCGGAGAGCGCCGACCTCGTAGAGCGCGCCGTGCGCCCCTTCCGCGTGCCGGAGCTGTCCGGCGTGGAGCGGGAGCTGACCGCCGCCGAGCGCGGCACGGCCACGCACCTGGCGCTCAGGTACATAGACCTCGCCACGGTGCACAGTCTCGTAGACGCTCGCGACGCCATAGACGCGCTGGTCTACTCCGGCGCGCTCTCCGCTCGCGAGGCGGATGCAGTCGACGCGAACAGTATCTACGCCCTCGCCGCCTCCGAACTGGGACAGCGCATGAGCCGCGCCGACAAGCTCTGGCGCGAGTTCTCCTTCTCCCTGCTGCGCCCGGCCGGCGAGCTGTTCCCCGGCGCAGGAGACGACGAGATACTGCTCCAGGGCGTGGTGGACTGCTGCTTTGCCGAGCGCCGCCGCCTGGTCGTGGTCGACTACAAGACCGACCGCATCCGCCCCGATGACACCGCCGCGCGCGCCGAGACCTACCGCGCCCAGCTGGAGAGCTACGCCTGGGCGATGGAGCGCATCACCTCCCTGCCCGTGGCGGAGCGGATAATCTATTTCCTTCGTCCCGGGATAGCCGTCTCCCTGCCCGAATCCGGCTGATACGGTTTACTGTGACTCTGCGCCGGTTCACGTCAGAATTGCGGTAATTTTGTATTCGGCGGCGGGTTTGACTATCGTTTTCTGTTGACTGATACAGTGACATTGTATTATAATGTGTGTGGTATGTACCGAAACGCCTACATCCGGCTCGTATTCGCCGCCTCCCAGGCGTTTTGAGTGCTGTCCAAATACTAGCAAGGTGGTTTTGTTTTATGGCCGGCACATTCGTTGAACGTGTTGATGACCTTCTGCGCGAGCGCGGAATTACCGGCAGCCGCATGGCCGACGACCTGGGCATGAGCCGCAGCTTCATGACCGAGCTGCGCAAGGGTCGCGCAAAGGGCGTGAGCGTGGAGACTGCGGGGCGCATCGCCGACTATCTGGGCGTCTCCGTCGACTATCTTCTCGGCCGCGAGGGCGGCAGCAAATACGCCGACCCGGTCGAGCGCGAGCTCTCTATGTACCTCGACGACATGCGCCGCCGCCCGGAAAAGCGTATGCTCTTTTCAGTCACAAAGGACGCCACCAAGGAGCAAATTGAAGCTATCGTGCATATGATAGAAGAACTGCAGGCTACCAAATGAAGCTGATTGAGGGCGTAGACTATCGCGTGCGCTACGTGGAGTTCCCGAACACGGGCTCTCCCAGCGTGGCAGTTTCCAACGGCGACGGGACTTACACCGTCTATGTCAACACGCGCTTTTCCATCGAGGAGCAGGCTCGCGGCCTGCGGCACGAGCTGGAGCACCTGGAGGGCGGGCACTTCGAACGCAGCGGCGATGACCTCGCCGCGCTGGAGTCTGCCGCCGACGGGCTTTTGAAGCTTGTTCCCCCCTCAGGACGCAGCCGCCGGAAGCGCTCCGGCGGGCGGGATATACCGCTGTACGCCGACGGGGACGAACTGCTGGAGGACATTTTGAACCGGGTGTCTCCCGAGAGCCTGAGACTGCTCAGGGAGGCCGGACTTATTCCAAGCCGCGGCGATGACACCGCTCAGTGAGCATTGCCGCATTAACGGGGTGAAGCATGGACACAAGAGCCATAGGAGTATTTGATTCCGGCGTCGGCGGACTGTCCGCCGTGCGCGCGCTGCGCGCGCTGCTGCCGGGTGAGGACATATTGTTCCTGGCGGACACGGCCAACGTGCCATACGGCACGCGGAGCCGCGAGGATATATGCGCCCTGTCTGCCGCCGGAGCACGCATACTGTACGGCCGGGGCGTGAAAGCCCTGCTCGCCGCCTGCGGGACAATAAGCGCAAACGGCCTCGGCGCAATTGCCGGGGCCGTACCCATACCGTTCTGCGGCGTCATCGAGCCCGCCGCAGCAGAGGCCGCGCGCGTGAGCAGGAACAGGCGCGTAGGCGTACTGTCGACCGAGGCCACGGCTAGAACCGGCGCAATCCCGCGCGCTATACGCGCCCACGGCGCGGACATAGAGGTCTTTGCCCACGGCGCGGGGGCTCTTGTCCCGCTGGCCGAGGCTGGGAGGACGGACTACGCAGATCCGGAGGTTCGCGCCGCGGTCGACGCCTCGCTCGCCCCCTTCGCCGGGACGGGGATAGACACGCTGGTGCTCGGCTGCACCCACTTCCCGCTGCTCTCCGGAGCCATATCCGGCGCCGTCGGAGCCGGAGTGCGGCTGGTGGACTCCGGCTATGCCGGAGCGCGGGAGTGCGTGCATATGCTCGCCGAGAACGAGCTGCTCTCCCGGCGCGCATCCGGCGGGCGCCTCACCTGCCTGGTCAGCGGCGACACGCAGGCCTTCGCCAAGGCCGCGGCCGCCTTTCTGCCCGGCGGACTTGAGGGCGTGAGCATAGAAAAAACTTGACAAGATCAAAATCTGTGGTACTATATTAGCGTGCTACCGCATTAGTACAGTAAAGTGAAAGGTCGACAGCCATGGACGATATACTCAGGCAGGAGGAGAGAACCGTGCGGTCGCTGCGCGCGCTCTACTCCCGATACGGCTACCGCCCCTACCGCATGAGCAAATTTGAGGAGTACGACCTCTACGCGGAGAACCGCAGCTTTCTTCCGGACGGTGGGGTCATAACCTTTACGGACACCAACGGGCGTCTCATGGCGCTCAAGCCGGACGTCACGCTCTCCATTGCAAAGAACCTCACCGCCGAGCCCGGCGCTCCCGTGCGGGTCTACTATGACGAGAGCGTCTACCGCGCGCCGGACAGACAGCTGGGCTTTCAGGAGATAACCCAGGCCGGTCTGGAGTACCTCGGCGACGTGGACGGCTACGCCATAGGCGAGGTCATCATGCTCGCCGGGCGCAGCCTGGACGCGATAGCGCCCGGGTATGTGCTGGACGTCTCGCACATGGGCTTTGTGACGGGGCTGATAGACGCGCTGGGTCTGGGCGCACAACACCGCGCCGAGCTGCTGCGAGCCATAGGCTCGCGCAACGCCCACGCCATACGCGACATCTGCGCTCAGGCCGGGGCGGCCGGGGCGCCGGCGCAGCGCCTTGCGGCGCTCTCTGCGCTGTACGGCTCGCTGCGAGACGTGCTGCGCGAGCTGCGCGGCATGTCGGTGAACAGCGCCACGGAGCGCGCTCTCGGCGAGCTGAGCGCGCTGTCCGACGTCCTGGACAGCTTCGGCGCGCTCGAGCGAGTGAATCTCGACCTCTCCATCACGAGCGACATGGAGTATTATAACGGCATAGTCTTCAAGGGCTACGTCCCCGGCGTGCCCTCCGCCGTACTCTCCGGCGGGCGGTATGACAGCCTGCTGGCCAAGCTGGGCAAGCGCGGCGGCGCGATAGGCTTCGCCGTGTACCTCAATCTGCTCGACCGCCTCTATTCCGGCGCCGAGGACGGATTTGACGCAGACGTGCTGCTCATCCCCGACGGAGCCTCCCCCGCCGTCATCGCCGCCGCGGTGCGCTCGCTGACGGAGGGCGGCAAGAGCGTGATAGTGCGCGGCCGCTCCGACGGAGTGCGCGGCCGTGAAACGCTGCGCGTGGACGCGAAAGGGGGACTGAACCGTGACTGAAACACTGGACATCGCCCTGCCGAAGGGTCGCCTGGGCGAGCGCGTGGTCGAAATGCTGGACGTCCACGGCCTCGGCTGCACGGAACTGGACGGGAACAGCCGCAAGCTGGTGCTGGAGAACCCGGACGCCGCGCTGCGCTTCTTCTGGGTAAAGACCGCCGACGTGCCCATATATGTCGAGCGCGGAGCCGCCGACCTCGGCGTGGCCGGAAAGGACGTGCTGCTGGAGCACTCGGCGGACGTGTATGAGCTGGTCGACCTGGGCATAGGCTGCTGCCGCATGTGCGTGGCCGGATACCCCGGCGCATTGCAGCGCGGCGGCACGCTGCGCGTGGCCACCAAGTTCCCCAACATAGCCACACGGTATTTCCAGAGCAAGGGGCGCACCATTGACATCATAAAGCTAAACGGCTCCATAGAGCTTGCGCCGATAATCGGCCTCTCCGACGTGATAGTCGACATCG
The DNA here is from genome assembly GCA_900543085.1 of uncultured Eubacteriales bacterium. Classification (GTDB taxonomy): domain Bacteria; phylum Bacillota; class Clostridia; order Oscillospirales; family Oscillospiraceae; genus Scatomorpha; species Scatomorpha pullicola. The sequence goes on from UQQF01000011.1 coordinate 13,588, forward strand.
TCGAGACCGGCGGCACGCTCAGGGAGAACAACCTCGAGGTGCTGGAGGAGATACTCCCCATAAGCGCAAGGCTCATCGCCAACAAGGCGTCCTACCGCTTTAAATACGACCGGGTAAAGCAGCTGGCCTCGGCGCTGGCCGGGGAGATGGAAGGAGAGATTTGACATGCTGAAGATATTTAAACGCGGCGAAACGCCCGACGCCGAGCTGGTTCGGCGCGAGGCGGGCGCGGCGAACGTCACCGACACCGTCGCTGCCATAATCGCCGACGTGCGCCAAAACGGCGACGCCGCGCTGCTGGCCTACAACGCCAGGTTCGACCGCGCCGAGGGCGTCGCCCTCGAGGTCACGGCGGAGGAGCTGGACGCGGCCTGCGGGCGCGTCGACCCGGAGCTTGTGAAGGTCATGGAGCTGGCCGCGGAGAACATCCGCGCCTTCCACTCCAGGCAGCTCAGCCACGGCTACATCATGTCCGGCAAGAACGGCTCCCTCCTCGGCCAGCGCGTGATACCGCTGCGGCGCGTGGGTCTTTATATCCCCGGCGGCACGGCGGCCTATCCCAGCAGCGTGCTCATGAACTGCATTCCCGCGAAGATAGCCGGTGTGGACGAGATAGTCATGACCACCCCGGCCAGCGGCGGCGCGGTCAGCGACGTCATCCTCGCCGCGGCAAAGATAGCGGGCGTCGACCGCGTGTTCCGCGTCGGCGGCGCGCAGGCGGTGGCAGCTCTCGCCTACGGCACGGAGACCGTGCCGCAGGTGGACAAGATAGTCGGCCCCGGCAACGCCTTCGTCGCGGAGGCCAAGCGCCAGGTGTTCGGCCAGGTGGCCATAGACATGATAGCCGGGCCGAGCGAGATACTCGTCGTGTCCGACGGCAAGAGCGACCCGAAGTGGATCGCCGCCGACCTGCTCAGCCAGGCCGAGCACGACAAGCTCGCCACCGCGATTCTGATAACCGACTCCATGCCCCTGGCCGAGGCCGTACAGGCCGAGGTCGAGCGGCAGCTCGCCGTCCTCCCGCGCGAGGAGATAGCCCGCGCGGCCATCGAGGCCAACGGCAAGATAATCGTCACCGGCACGCTGGACGAGGCCGTGGAGATGGCCAACGCCGTCGCCCCCGAGCACCTGGAGCTTGCGGTGGACTCGCCCTTTGACTTCCTGCCCAAGGTTCGCAACGCTGGCAGCATCTTTCTCGGGCGCTACTGCCCCGAGCCGCTGGGCGACTACCTCTCCGGCACCAATCACACCCTGCCCACGATGGGTACGGCGAGGTTCTCAAGCCCCCTGGGCGTCGAGGACTTCGTCAAGCGCTCCTACTTCAGCTATTACACCGCCGACGCCCTGGAGCAGGTGGCCGACGCCGCCGCGCTCTTTGCCGACGCCGAGGGTCTGCACGGCCACGCCGTGAGCGCGACCGCACGCCGGAACGGGGGCGAGGCCGAATGAGCCGCTACATGAACAGCCGCTACGCCGCGCTGGACGCCTACGTCCCCGGCGAGCAGCCCAAGGGCGAGTTCATCAAGCTCAACGCCAACGAAAGCCCGTATCCGCCCAGCCCCGCCGTGCTCGCCGCAGTTCGAGGCGAGGAGGGCAGCCTGCTGAACATGTACCCCGACGCGGCCTGCCGCGCGCTGGACGCCGCCCTGGCCGAGAGCCTCGGCGTGGGGAGCGAGAACATCGTCTGCGCGAACGGCTCGGACGACATACTCAACTTCTGCTTCATGGCCTACGGCGAGCGCGGGGCGATCTTCCCCGAGATAACCTACGGCTTCTACGAGGTCTTCTGCGCCCTGCACGGCATAGACGCCGTGCGCGCGCCGATGCACGAGGGCTTCACGCTCGACCCCGCGGACTACTTTGACGCGCAAAGGCTGGTCGTCATAGCTAACCCCAACGCCCAGACGGGCGTGGAGCTGCCCCAGGCCGCCATCGAGGCCATCGTGCAGCGCAATTCCGGCAGCGTGGTCGTGGTCGACGAGGCCTACGTCGCCTTCGGCGGCGAGAGCGCGCTGCCGCTCACGAAGAAGTACCCCAACGTGCTGGTCGTGCGCACCTTCTCCAAGTCCCGCTCCCTGGCCGGGGCGAGGCTCGGCTTCGCCGTGGGCAGCGCAGAGCTGATAGACGACCTGCGCCGGCTCAAGTTCTCCACCAACCCCTACAGCGTCAACCGCTGCGCCCTGGCCGCCGGCGTCGCCGCCGTGAGGGACAGCGCCTACTACGAGGCCAACTGCGCCAGGATAGCCCAAGAGCGCGAGCGCTTCGCCGCTGCGCTGAGGCAGCGCGGCTGGTATCTCACCGACTCCAAGGCCAACTTCGTCCTGGCAAAGCCCGGCGCGGGCTCGGCTCCGGACATCGCCGCCAGGCTCAAGGAGCGTGGCATACTGGTGCGCTATCTGGGCGGGGAGCTGGCCGAATATCTGCGCATTACGATAGGCACCGCCGGACAGATGGACGCCCTGCTGGCGGCGCTGGACGAGATAGCATGATACAGACCGCGCGGCTCGTCATCCGCGCGCCCATCGCAGCGGACTTCGAGACATTCTGGCGCATGAACAACGACCCGGATGTGAAGCGCTACACCGGCGGCGTCACCGCGCTCAGCCGCGAGACCGTGCTCGCTCAGCACGAGGAGAGCTGCCGGAGCTTTGACACCGCTGATTCATCGGAGTGCATCTTCTCCGTCGAGGAGCGCTCCACCGGCCTCTGCATCGGCTACTGCGGCTTTGAGTACAGCAAGCGTCTCGGCGCCGTTGAGCTGGCCTACGGCCTTGAAAAGAGCGTGTGGGGGCGCGGTTACGCCTCCGAAGCCGCAGAGGCGGTGCTGCGATACGGCTTTGATACGCTGCGCCTGGACGTTGTCACCGCCGCCGTGAACCCGGAGAACGCCGCGTCCGAGCGCGTCCTAATAAAACTCGGACTGCGCAAGACCGGGCAGCTGCCCTGGCCGGGTCAGGGACTGGTCGACCGATATGAAATACGAAGGAGCAGCCCATGAAGCACGAGTGGCGCAAACACGAGAAGGCGCTGTACGGCGCCGGCAAGACGCCGGAGCTGTTAGACGTCCCGGCGCAGAAGTTCATCGTCATATCCGGCCGCGGCGACCCCAACGGCGAGGATTTCTCCGCGCGCATTTCGGCGCTCTATCCCCTGGCCTACGCGCTGCGCTCCATCTTCAAGGCTCGGGACGAGGACTACGCCGTGTACCCGCTCGAGGGACTTTGGCGCGGCTCTCTGCGCGGCGGCGCGGTGGTCAAGGCCGAATTGGAGTAAGAGCTTATGATACGCCAGCCGGACGCCGCCACGGAGGCCGAATTCGCCGAAGCGCTGGACAAAACGCGGCGCAAGAAGCCCTCTCCCCTGCTGGACGAGGTACGCTTTGAGACCATGACCGACGGCAGGTGCGTGCAGATGCTGCACACCGGCTCTTATGACGGCGAGCCTGCGAGCTTTGCGCTCATGGCGGACTTCGCCGCGGCCAGCGGCCTGGAGCGCGCCGGGGAGCGTCACCGCGAAATATACCTGAACAACGCCCAACGCACCGAGCCGGACAAGCTCAAAACCATACTGCGCTTTCCTGTGCGCTGAACTATTCTCAAGAAACGGGTGATACCATGCGTACTGCGACCGTCACACGAAAAACCAACGAGACCGACATCACGCTAACGCTCTGCCTGGATGGAGGCGCTGCCAGCATATCCACCGGGCTGGGCTTCTTTGACCACATGCTGGAGCAGCTCTCCCGCCACGGCGGAATGGGGCTGGAGCTGATGTGCATGGGCGACCTGCACGTCGACGGTCACCACACCGTCGAGGACGTGGGTCTGGCGCTCGGCGAGGCGCTGAAGTCCGCGCTGGGCGACAAAAAGGGCATCGAGCGCTACGGCTCTGCGCTCATACCGATGGACGAGGCGCTTATCCTCTGCGCCGTAGACCTCAGCGGACGCCCCTGCCTGCGCTACAGCGCCGAGATACCGGCTCAGCGCGTCGGGGACTTCGACACCGAGCTTGTGCACGAGTTCATGCAGGCGCTGGCCAATGCGGGCGGTTTCGCGCTGCACATACGCCAGCTCGACGGCGTGAACTCGCACCACATCATCGAGGGCATGTTCAAGGCGCTCGCGCGTGCGCTCAAGCAGGCGGTCGCGGTGACGGGCAGCTCCCTGCCCAGCACCAAGGGGGTACTCTGATGGTTGCGATAATCGACTACGGCGTAGGCAACCTGTTCTCGCTGAGCTGTTCTCTGGCCGCGATAGGCGCGGAGAGCACCGTGACCAGCGACACGGACGTCATCATGCGCGCCGACCGGGTCATACTCCCCGGCGTGGGCGCGTTTGCCGACGCCTACGACAAGCTCTGCGCCGCCGGTATGGACAGAGCCGTGTACGCCGCCGCGGACGCGGGCAAGCCGCTGCTGGGCATCTGCCTCGGTATGCAGCTGCTCTTTGAGCGCAGCTATGAGTTCGGCGAGCACCGCGGCCTGGGACTGCTCAAGGGCGAGGTCATAGGCATGGAGGGCACACTGCCCGCCGGCCTGGACATCCCGCAGATAGGCTGGAACGCCCTGCACAAGACCAGGCCGAGCCGCATCCTCGCCAACACCGCCGAGGGCGCGCATGTCTACTTTGTCCACTCCTTCTACGCCGCGGGCTGCGGCGACAGCCTCGCCGCCACGACGGAATACGGACTGGAGCTGACCGCCGCCGTGGAGCGCGGCAACGTCTGCGGCTGCCAGTTCCACCCCGAAAAGAGCGGCGCCGTGGGCTTGGACATACTCCGCGCCTTCTGCGCAATGGAGGGCTGAACATGCTGATTTTCCCCGCAATAGATATGTACGGCGGCAAGGCCGTGCGGCTATACAAGGGCGACTATGCCAAAATGACCGTCTACAGCGACGACCCTGTGGGCATCGCGCGCGACTTCGCCGCGTCCGGGGCGGAGCAGATACACATGGTCGACCTCGAGGGCGCGCGCTCCGGCGAGATGCCAAACCTCGGCGTAGTGCGCGAGGTAGTCAAGGCCACCGGCACTTTCGTGGAGCTGGGCGGCGGCATCCGCAGCCTGGACGCGCTGGACGCGGTGTTTGACGCGGGCGTCTCCCGCGCCATACTCGGCACCGCGGCGGTCAGCGACCCGGCGTTCCTGGAGTCCGCCGTCGCAAAGTACGGCGGCAAGATCGCCGCCGGGTGCGACCTGAAGGACGGCGTCGTGGCCGTCAAGGGCTGGCTTGAAAGCTCGAAGCTCACGGCCGGCGACTTCTTCACGCGCATGACGGAGCTGGGCATAGACACCGTGATATGCACCGACATCGCCCGCGACGGAGCCATGCGCGGCGCGAACGCGGCGCTCTATGAGCAGATCATGGCCGCGCACCCGGGGATACGGCTCATCGCCTCCGGCGGCGTGTCCGGGATGAACGACATAGCGCGCCTGAGGGCGCTGAATCTGTACGGAGCCATCATAGGAAAAGCGTACTACACGGGCGCGATCGACCTGAAAGCAGCGGTGGAGGCGGCAAAATGATAACAAAACGTATAATCCCCTGTCTCGACGTGCGCGACGGCAGGGTCGTGAAGGGCGTCAACTTCGAGGGGCTGCGGGACGTCTCCTCCCCCGTTGCTCTGGCGGAATACTACACGGAAAACGGCGCGGACGAGCTGGTGTTCTACGACATCACGGCCAGCGCCGAGGCGCGCGGCATCTTCACCGACATCCTGCGCGAGACGGCGTCCAAGGTGTTCATCCCCCTCACCGTGGGCGGCGGCATAAGCTCCCTGGAGGACTTTGACCGCGTGCTCAAGGCCGGAGCCGACAAGGTCAGCGTGAACTCCGGCGCCATACGCGACCCGGAGCTCATTGGCCGCGCGGCCAAGCGCTACGGCAGCCAGTGCGTGGTGCTGTCGGTGGACGTGAAGCGCGTGGACGGCGAATTCCGCGTCTTCGCCCGCGGCGGGCGCGACGACACGGGGCTCGAGGCGCTCGGCTGGATAGAGCGCGGCGTGGCCGCCGGAGCCGGCGAGGTAGTCGTGAACAGCATAGACACGGACGGCGTCAAGGGCGGCTTTGACCTTGAAATGCTCGAGGCCGTGTGCGGGCGCGTGAACGTGCCCGTGGTCGCCTCCGGCGGTGCGGGCTGCGCGGCGGACTTCGTCACGCTCTTTGAGCGCGTGCCGCGCGTGAGCGCAGGTCTGGCCGCGAGCATCTTCCACTTCGGCGAGGTCGCCATACCGGATCTGAAGCGCGAGTTGGCCGCAAACGGCATAAATGTGAGGTTATGACATGGACAACACTGTACTTGAAAAGCTGAAATTCAACGCCCACGGGCTTATCCCCGCCGTGGTCATCGACGCGGACGACGGCAAGCTGCTGATGGTGGCGTACATGAACCGCGAGAGCCTGGACATCACCCTGCGCGAGGGCTACACCTGCTTCTGGAGCCGCAGCCGCTCGGAGCTGTGGCGCAAGGGCGAGACCAGCGGCAACCGCCAGAGGGTCGTCAGCATCACCGCCGACTGCGACTACGACACGCTGGAGATCAAGGTCCACAAGGCAGGTCCCGCCTGCCACACCGGCGCAGAGAGCTGCTTCTTCAACGAGCTGCTGCCCAGCGAGGAGCCGGAGCCGTTCTCCATACAGGCGCTGTACGAGCTGCTGCTAGACCGCAAGGCCACCAAGCCCGAGGGCAGCTACACCAGCTACCTCTTTGAAAAGGGTCTGGACAAGATACTCAAGAAGGTCGGCGAGGAGAGCACCGAGGTCATCATCGCCGCCCACGCCAGGGACAAGCGCGAGACTGTCTACGAGCTTGCGGATCTGGCCTACCACGCCCTGGTGCTGATGGCGGAGCTGGGCATAACCCCCGGCGAGGTCAAGGCCGAGCTGGCCGGGAGACACATCATCGACCACAAGGTCAAGCAGGAGAAAATGACCTGAATACACGCAAAAACGCCCCCGCCTGTGTACAAGCGGGGGCATTTTCGTATACTTCTTCCGTTAGCTCAGGCTCCGCCGAGCTTGAAGACTATGCCGACTACGGCGGAGGCCGCGATATACGCCACGGGGTGTATGTCCTTGGTCGGCTTGATGTTCGTCAGCACGGCCAGCACCGCCGCCAGGATTATCGGTCCCCAGACAAAGAAGTCGGCTATGTTGCCGGTCTGCCGGTAAAGCGCCACGTTGAAAAGGGACTCGCCGAGCACGGATATGCCGGCGGCGGCGATCAGCGCCGTGGAGGCCGGACGCAGGCCGTAGAAGGCGGCGTTGATGTACTTGTTGTCCCGGTACTTCTGAAGGAACTTTGCAAGTATGAGCACCAGGATCACGCCGGGGAGAATGGTACCCAGCGTGGCCAGAACGGCTCCCGGTATGCCTCCCACCGTGTATCCGACGTAGGTGGCCATGTTGATGCCGATGGGTCCCGGGGTGCTCTCGCTTACGGCCAGCATGTCCAGAACCTGCGCGCTGGTGTACCACCCGGTCTTGTCGCCGAGGTCGTAGAGGAAAGGCAGCGCGGCCATGCCGCCGCCTATGCAGAAGACTCCTATTTTCAGGAACTCCCAAAAGAGGCTCAGAAGCAGCAGAGCGTAGGTCATGCCTTCTCTCCCCCCTTCTTGTCGCTTACAACCGTTATGATTATGCCGGCCAGCGCCGCCGCCACCACAAGCAGTATGGGAGAGACGCCCGTAAATGCGCTGAGTGCAAAAACCGGCAGGAACACTATGACTATGCTTTTCCAGTCCACCATCGCGCTTTTCCAGAGCTTGATCACCGCGTTGGCTATCAGCACTACCACGCAGGCACGTATACCCGCAAAAGCGTTCTGGACTATCGGATAGTCGGCGAAGGCCGTGAGGAAGGTCGCAATGACCGTGATGATCACCAGCGACGGCAGCGCGCTTGCAAACCCGGCTACCACTCCGCCGAGGGTGCCCTTTCTGTGTCTGCCTATAAATACGCTGGTGTTGACCATAATTATGCCCGGCAGGCACTGAGCCATGGCATAGTAGTCCATGACCTCCTCGTCCGTAGCCCACTTGTTGTGCTCTACTATGTCGCGCTGAAGTATGGGCAGCATGGCATAGCCGCCGCCGAAGGTCAGGGCGCCCACCTTGATAAACGCCCAGAAGATTTGCAGATATTCTTTCATAGCACACTCATCTCGGTTCGTAGCGGAATTTGTGGCGGGAGAGCAAAGCGCTCTCCCGCCACATGGAATATATTGCACTGTATATCAGGCGCAATTATTGCTCATACCGGCAAATTATATCACTTGTTCAAACTTTCGGCAAAGCTCTTGTAGCGTGCAATGCGCTCGTCACAGTCGGCGCGGCTCTCGCCCTGGGCGAGAATATAGACCTTTATCTTGGGCTCGGTGCCGCTGGGACGGACGATGAAGGCTGTGCCGTCGTCCAGCTCGAAGTACAGCACGTTGCTGCCCACGATGGGCGTCTTGCCGACCACACCCAGCTCGGCGACCGAGACAGTGCCGCTCTGATAGTCGCGCATACCCAGCACGGCGCTGCCGCCGATCTCCTTGGGAGGCTCCGCGCGGAGTGAGGCCATGATGCCGCGCATCTTCTCCAGACCGTCAAGGCCGGGCATGACCAGATTGAGGGTCAGCTCGCCGAACCAGCCGTACTTCTCATACAGCGCGTCGAGCGCGTCGGCCAGCGTCATGCCCTTCTTGAAGTAGCTGGCGGCCATCTCCGCGACGAGCATACTGGCAGTTACGGCGTCCTTGTCGCGGACATAGTCGCCCATCATGTAGCCGTAGCTCTCCTCATAGGCGAGGATGTAGTTGTAGGAGCCGTCGCGCTTGTACTCGGCCAGCTTCTCGGCCATGAACTTGAATCCCGTGAACGTCTCCTCCACATGCACGCCGTTGCGCTCGGCTATCTCGCGTCCCATGTTGGTGGTGACGATGGTCTTTATGAAGGCCGGATTCTCGGGCATGGTGCCGTTAGCCTTCTTTGCGTTGATTATATAGTCGAGCAGCAGCACGCCCATCTGGTTGCCGGTGATGGTGTGGTACTCGCCGTCCTTGCCGCGCACCATAGTGCCGACGCGGTCGCTGTCCGGGTCGGTGCCTATGATGAGGTCGCTGCCGACCTGCTTGGCGAGATCCACCGCGAGATAGAAGCCCTCCGGGTTCTCCGGGTTGGGGCTTTTGACCGTCGGGAAATTGCCGTCGATTATCATCTGCTTGGGTTCGGCGTACAGGTGCTTTACGCCCAGGCGGCGCAGAGCCTCGGGGACGAGCTTGTGGCCGCAGCCGTGGAAGGGCGTATAGACGATTTTGAAGTCGTCCGCCACCTCGCGCACCACGGCGGGGTCTATGCTCATCTTCATGACCTCGGAGAGGAAGGCCTCGTCCGTCTCGGCGCCTATCACCGTGACCATGCCGGCCTCGACGGCCGCGTCGAAGTCCATGCGCTTGACGTCCTTGAAAATATCGAGCTGGCTCATCTTCTCGGCCACGGCTGCGGCGTGCTGCGGAGGCAGCTGGGCGCCGTCCGACCAGTAGACCTTGTAGCCGTTGTATTCGCGCGGATTGTGGCTGGCAGTGATGTTGATGCCGGCGGTGGCGCCGTAGCGGATAACGGCGAAGCTCAGCTCCGGGGTGGGGCGCAGCTCGTCGAATATGCGCACCTTTATCCCGTTCGCGGCAATCACGCCCGCAGCCTCATGCGCAAAGCGAGAGCTGTTCAGGCGGCAGTCGTAGCAGACCACCACGCCCTTCTCGCAGGCCTCGGCGCCCTCGGCCTTGATGACCTCGGCAAAGGCCTGGGTGGCCCAGCGTATGACGTGCACGTTCATACGGTTCAGGCCGGTGGCCATGACGCCGCGCAGTCCGGCAGTGCCGAACTCAAGCGGGGCATAGAAACGGCTCTCTATTTCCTTCTCGTCGTCCGCTATGGCGGAGAGCTCTTTCCATTCCTCCTCGTCGAGTGCGGGGCTGTCCAGCCAATACTGGTATTCTTCCTTATAGCTCCTCATCTTCGGACTCTCCTTCAAGTATGTTCTTTGCTTCATCAAGCATGGTCTCGGGGACGAATATATCCACGCCCTCCGCGCTCATGCCGAGCATCAGATTTCCAAATCCCCCATAGTGCGGATAACGTTTTACGTAGGGGATGCCGCAGGAGTCGAGCACGCCCGTCAATATGGCGTCGCCCATATCCAGCTGCGAACAGTTTGCGAGATACGCCGCCGGAACATAGTCGCCGTTTTCGTCCTTAGGCCACTTCTCCAGCACTTCTCCCGGCAGGTCGCGGCTCCATTCAAGCTTGGGTTCAGACATAAACCTCTCTCCTTGCTCCGCCAGTCACTTGTGGTATTTTGTTCCGGCGTTTATCGTAAATGCCCTGTACACCTGCTCGGCGAGCATGACCCGCGCCAGGTGGTGAGGGAAGGTCATTTTGGACATGGAAAGCCGCATGTCGGCGCGCGCCTTCAGGCTCTCGTCCAGGCCGAAGGAGCCGCCCACGATGAAGCACACCCGGCCTATCCCCCGCGCGTCCAGCCCCGCCAGCTTTTCCGCCAGCTGCTCGCTGGAGCACATGCCGCCCTCGACGCAGAGGGCGCAGACGTACGCGCCCCGGGGTATGGCCTTCTCTATCTCGCGCGCCTCTTTTGAGAGCGCGACCTCTATCTCCCGCTCCGACGGTCGCTCGCCGAGACGCTGCTCGGCAATCTCGCGCACCTCGCACTTGCAGTAGGCGCCGAGGCGCTTTACGTATTCGTCAAACGCGTCGGCGAAGTGCCGCTCCTTCATCTTGCCGACGAAGACAAAGCTCACGCCGGGCACTTGACTCGCGCCTCCACGCTCACCGGTCCGAGCTGCGGCGCGGCCAGCAGCTCGACGCTGCATCCCGCGCGGCTGAGCGCGTCGCCCACTACGTTCAGCGCGCGACCGGGCGTATTGTTTTCTCGGCTGATATGTCCCAAAATCAGCGTTTCCGCGCCGCTTTGCGCGAGAAGCACCGCCAATCTGGCGCAGTCCTCATTGCTCAAATGTCCGTGCTCGGAGAGTATCCTCCGCTTGAGCACCGCCGGGTATCCTCCGTCGAGCAGCATCTGCACGTCGTGGTTCGCCTCGATGAGCGCCGCATTCACGCCCGGCAGCACGCTCATAATCTCGTCGGTCACTACGCCGAGGTCGGTGCAGAAGCCCATGGAGCCCTCGTCCGAATCCAGCCTCAGCCCGCACGAGCCAGGGGTGTCGTGCGAGGTCGGGAAGGGCGTGAGCGTCACGCCTTTTATCTCCACGCTTGCTCCCGGCTGCACCGGTTCTATGTACTCCCCCGCCTCGGGTATCATCCCATAGAGGCGCGAGGCCACGGGTCGGTTTGCCAGGATGCGCACGCCGTGGTACTTGGTCAGCATGGCCAGGCCGCTGATGTGGTCGCTGTGCTCGTGGGTTATGAACACCGCGTCTATGTCGCCCGGGCTCAGCCCGTCCTGAGCCATAAAGCCCTTGAGCCGCCTGAGCGAGACGCCGTCGTCGACCAGGATGCGCGCCGCGCCAATGCTCGCCAGGGCGCAGTTGCCCGTCGAGCCGCTTGCATATACGGTTATGCGCATCAGCTGACTATCTGCGGCTTGTGCAGCTTCTCGCCCTCGTCGGGCACGTCGACCAGGGCGATGTCCGCGCCCAGGGCGTTGAGCTTGCCGACAAAGTTCTCGTATCCGCGCTCGATATAGTGGATGTCCTCCACTTCGGTGGTGCCCTCGGCCATGAGTCCGGCTATGACCATGGCGGCGCCCGCACGCAAATCGCAGGCCGCGACCGGCGCGCCGCAGAGACGATCCACGCCCTCGATGCAGGCCACGCGGCCGTCGACGTAGACGTTCGCGCCCATCTTGCGCAGCTCGGTCATGTACTTGAAGCGGTTGTCGTATATGCCCTCGGTTATGATGCTCTCGCCGTTTGCGCGGCAGAGCGCGGCGGCAAACTGCGGCTGCATGTCCGTCGGGAAGCCGGGGTACGGCATGGTCTTGATGTTCACGCGGCGGAGGTTGCCGCTGCTCTTGACCACGACCGAGTCCTCATACGCGACGACGGTGACGCCCATCTCGCGCAGCTTGGCGCTGATGCTCTCCAGGTGGCGCGGTATGACGTTGGTTATGCGCACCTCGCCGCCGGCCGCAGCGCAGGCGACCATATAGGTCCCGGCCTCTATCTGGTCGGGTATTATCGTGTAGGTGCCGCCGTGCAGGCTGTCGGTGCCGTTGATCTTCACGCTGTCGGTGCCCGCGCCGCGCACGTCCGCGCCCATGGAGTTGAGGAAGTTGGCCAGGTCGACGATGTGCGGCTCCTTGGCCGCAGGCTCGATTATCGTGCGTCCGCGAGCCATGCTGGCCGCGAGGATGATGTTCATCGTCGCGCCGACGCTGACCTTGTCCAGATATATCTTGGTGCCGTGCAGCTTGCCGTCGGCGGCCTTGGCGTAGACGAAGCCGCCGGAGACCTCCACGTCGGCGCCCAGGGCGGTCATGCCCTTGATGTGCTGGTCGATGGGGCGCACGCCGAAGTTGCATCCGCCCGGCATGGTGGTCTTCGCAGCGCCGAAGCGGCCGAGCATCGCGCCGATCAGGTAATAGCTGGCGCGAATCTTGCGCATGAGGTCGTACGGCGCGTCGGTATAGCGCACGCTTGTGCAGTCGATCTCCACCGTCGAGCGGTTTATCATGCGCACCTTGGCTCCCAGATGTTCCAGGATGGTAAGGAGCATGTCCGCATCGCTTATCTGCGGGATGTTTTCAAGCCGGCACACGCCGTCCACCATCAGTGCGGCGGGGATGATGGCCACGGCTGCGTTTTTCGCGCCGGAGACCTCCACCTCGCCATACAGCGGCTTGCCGCCGTGAATTACGTATTTCTCCAAAGAAAGCACCTTCCAATCCCGCGAAAGATTCTCAGCTCCGGACTCGTTCCGGAGGCTTGAATTCGGGTTCTCTTTATTGCGCAAAGGCTTCTCGGCGCTTTGCGCTTTATGTCCGAAGCCGGGGTATCGGCCCGGAATCGGACGACGTATGGTTTTCACACATTTTACAGCGTTATTTTGCCCCTAACGCGGCTTTGCTATCACGTTATTTTAACACATTGTTTCCAACTATTCAAGTAATGGTTTCCATAACTTTTCCCGCTCAGGTGATTGTCTCCTCCAGCCCCGTATTGGCGTTGATGTAGAATTCGCCCGTATCCGTGGCTATGCGCCACACGGGGATAAGCTCTCCCTCGCCCGCAGCGTTGGCGCGCATGTTGTAGCACAGCTCCAGCTCGTCCAGGCTGGAGCACACGTGCCCGCCGTCCAGGACGATGTTCAGAAAGCGCATCAGCACGGTCGGGACGTCTATCGTCGACTCCTGCTGGCTGCTGGTGACCGTGTCGAGCACCCTGATTCCGTACACGCCCATGAGGTCGCCGCCGGAAGCGAAGGTGAAGCTCAGCACACAGTTCACGACGCGCACTCCGTCTATGGAGCAGCACAAATCCAGCGAGCCCTCGAGCGTGTCCGCGTCGACGCTGCTGCTCACCGGCTCGCTCATGGTCTCGCAATCGAGGTCCGAGGCAAACGTCCGCGCGGTCTCCAGGGGGTCGCCTGATCTGAATTCGCCCGAGCGCAGGTTCATCTCCACGCTGCCGGTGCCGCTGAACCTGGCTTCGCCGTTGGCGCCGAAATAGAGCAGGATATTTCCTCCCGGGTCGGAGACGGTCGTATCTCCCAGGATGTTTGAGACGCTCTGCTGTTCCAGCCCGGTGTCGCGCGCGACCTGGAGCGTCTCCAGCTGCCGCTCGGAGAAGTCGACGTCCGGCGCAACCGTTATCCCGTTTTCCGCCAGCAGCGCCGCGGCGCCGTCAATCGCGCTGTCCGTACGCGATCTCTCGCGCACGGTGTCGGATATGAACACGCTCAGAAGTATGGCGTTCACGATGAGCAGAACGACTATTATGAAGTTTTTTACCTTGATTGAGTCCATATTCCTACACTCTGATCCAATCCGCCGATACGCCGCCCAGCGTGTCGATATATGCAAGCCTCGGCTCTCCGCCGCCCTCTGCCTGGACGAGCGCAGCCGCCAGGACCGCGGGCAGCGGCCGCTCGGTGCCGCCGGTATAGGAGTACGAGCGGAAAATGATGTCCGCGCTTGTCAGCGTCGCACCCACCAGCTTGAATTCCGCGGCGCACTCGCGCCCCGCCAGGCTGACGGTCAGCCCGTCGATGGCATAGTCATAGCGCAGAGTGTACTCATGTGTGTCCGGATCGAGGTAGATGTAGGACAGGCGCAGCTGAGCCACCCCGCTCTCCAGGCCGACGGTGTCCGACAGTATCCTGCGCGTGAGCTCGACCGCGTCGCTGGGCGAGAGGTCGGAGGCGGTATCGGGTATATCCGAACGGTTGCTGAACCTCAGCACGCCGTTGGAACCGAGTCTCAGTGTTATCAGACCCTCAAGGTAGACGTCGGTGCCGTCCGCCTCAGGATAGCCCTGAGCCAAATTCGAGTTTATGCCGAAGACGTTCATCAGCTCGTCAGAGCGCGACTGATCCAGGCTGTTGGCGCCCGAGACGGTGTGCACGTCTATCTCGCCGGAGGTCAGCACGGCATATGGGTCCACGTCCTCAAACTTGTTGTCCAGCTCGAAGACAAAGCGCGTGCCGTCGGGAGTGCTCTCCTCCACCCTTCCGGACAGCTCGGTCACGCTCAGCTGCGTTGAGCAGCGGTACACCTCGCCGCTGCGGGCATGGAGGTAGTACAGCACCACCGCGCCGTCGGAAAGCGACAGGCAGAGCCTGCGCGCGGTGTGCACCGCGGCGCCGCTGTCCATCGCCGAGCCGAGCCATATGGCCAGTGAGGAGAGCTGAAAGTCAGTATAGTAGTCAAAGTAAACGCCCGGGCCGCGAAGCGCGCTCTCCCACTCCTCCACCGTGACGGCTTCCGGCTCCCCGGCCGAGCCGAGAGCCTCGGCGAGCGGGGCGCTGTAGCGATTGTAGTATTCTTCCAGTTCTCGCGACTCGTACATCGCGGAGGCGTGCACGCCGTTTTCCGGCGTTACCACGACGCTCATCGGCTCGGCGGCCGCGGAGTAGTCCCTGTGCTGGCTGTCGCCGCGCTCTATGCCGCCGTATCTGTTTATCTCCCCGCCCAGGGCGAATCCGGCGCGGCTGAGGGAGAGCACCGCGGCGCTGACGAGCAGGAGAGCTATCGCCAGGGACTGCAGCCGGCTTATAAGCCTGCGTTTGTCCTTCACCGCCGGCAGGTGCAGCCACTTCGGCCTACGCATCCTGCGGCCCCTCCACCGGCAGCCATACCGTTATTGTCGTGCCGTGACCCACCCGGCTTTTCAGGTCTATGCGCCCGCCGTGGCGCACGACGATCTCCTGGGCTATGGAGAGCCCGAGACCGGTGCCGCCGCTTTCGCGCGAGCGAGCCTTGTCCACGCGGTAGAAGCGGTCAAAGACCTTCTGCGTGTCCTCCTTCGGGATGCCGATGCCGTTGTCCTTGACGCTGCACCAGACCTCGCCGCCGCGCACGCCGGCCTTTATCGCTATCCTGCCGCCGTCCTTTGTGTACTTGATCGCGTTCGACACCATGTTCATCAGCACCTGCTCCACGCGCGCCTTGTCGCCGCGTATGCGCGGGATGCCCGGCTCTATCTCCGCCGTGAATTCGTGGTGGTGCGCCTGCGCCTCCATGCGCACGGCGTTGTAGACGTCGCGCACCGAGGTCTCGAAGCTGAAGTAGTCGAACGAGAACTCATAGCTGCCCGCGTCAAAGCGCGAGAGCGTAAGCAGGTCCTGCACTATCTTGGTCATGCGGTCGGACTCGTTGAGTATGACGCCGAGGAAGCGCTCGCGCGTGTCCGCCGGCATGTCCGGGTCGGCCGCGAGCGTCTCGGCGTAGCTCTTGACGCCGGTGATGGGCGTGCGAAGCTCGTGCGAGACGTTGGCCACGAACTCGCGGCGCATCTGCTCGCTGCGCTTGAGGTCGTCGAGCGTGTCCTCAAGCTGCTCGGCCATGTCGTTGAACGTGCGCGTGAGCACGCCTATCTCGTCTTTCGACGCATTTTCCACCTTGTCCGTGAAGTCGCCGGAGGCGACCTTCTCCGCGGCGTGGGTGAGCTCCTGTATGGGGGCTATCATGGTCTTTGCCAGCAGGAGACTGAGGAAAATGGATATGACAAGACCCACCGCCAACGCCTCGACTATGATCTGCAGGAGCTGCGCGTTGAGGTCGCGCATAGTCTCGCGGTTGTCGATGATGTAAATGATGTACCCCTCGCCGCTGTCTATGGGCAGGGCGATGTCCATGTAGTCCGCGTTCGCGTCGCTGGCGTCGCCGTTTTCGCCCGAGAGCGCGGTTATGATGTTCGGCGTCATCTCCACGACGCTGTTTTCCGGCGTCACGCTGCCGGCGAGCCACTCGCCGGTGGAGCCGGAGAGGATGTGGTAGTTCCTCGTGCCGCGGTCAATGCCGAGCTGTCCGGCATTTGCGCCGAGTATCTCGCTCATGTACTCGGGGTCGTCCTCCGCCGCGGCGGCGCGCAAGTCCTCCGCCAGCTCCTGGTTGGCGAAGGCCTCGGCCATGACATTGTAGAATTCGTTGAGGTAAAAGCTGCGCACGCCCCTCGTCAGGAACACGCCGACGACAAGCATCAGCGCAATGATGAGGAACAGGATTATGAGCACCAGCTTTGTATAAAGGCTCCGGTTCATGCCCGCCCCCTCAGTCGGCGAAGTAGTAGCCCGCGCCGCGCTTTGTTATGACGTACTGCGGCTCGGACGGATTGTCCTCTACCTTCTCGCGCAGCCTTCTCACGGCCACGTCCACGGCGCGCAGGTCGCCGAAATAGTCGTACTGCCACACCGCGCTCATCAGCTCCTCACGGCTCATGACCTTGCCGGGGTTCTCGGCCAGGTACTTTATGAGCTCGTACTCGCGCTGGGTAAGCTCTATCTCGTGCCCGTTCCGGCTCACGGAGCGGCGCGCGCGGTCTATGACCAGATCCTTCGCGCGTATCACGTCGGCGTCGGAGCCTGGCTGCGCGGGGAGCATGCTCGCGGCGCGGCGCATATTGGTGCGCACGCGAGCCAGCAGCTCGCGCATGGAAAAGGGCTTGGTTATATAGTCGTCCGCGCCCAAATCGAGGCCAAAGACCTTGTCGGTCTCCTCCTCGCGCGCGGTTATCATGATAATCGGCACATTGTTGCCCTCTGCGCGCAATGTGCGGCAGACCTCGAAGCCGTCCATCTCCGGCAGCATTACGTCGAGCAGTATGACGTCCGGGTCTTCCGTGCGAGCCAGACGCAGCCCCTCCTTGCCGTCGTAGGCGCAGATGGCCTTTGTACCGTCTTTTTCTATGTTGTACTTGAGTATATCGACAATAGATCGCTCATCGTCGACTATCAGTACTTTTCTCTCCATCCTTCTGCCTCCAGAAATCTGCGTGCCTTCAGCACAGCGATAATCGTCTTGGCGTCGTCTATCTCACCGCTCATGACCATCTCAGTCAGCGTCTCAAGCGAGTGCTTCTCCACGTTCAGGAATTCGTCCTCGTCCGGGTGTGCGTCGCCGTGCTTGAGCTCCAGCGCCAGGTAAATGTGCAGCACCTCGGTGGAGAACCCGGGCGACGTGCAGCAGGCGCCGAGGTAGATCATGCGTCCGGCCTCCAGGCCGGTCTCCTCGCTCAGCTCGCGTACTGCGGCGGGCAGGGGCTTCTCGCCTATCTCCAGCTTTCCCGCCGGAACCTCCAGCATCTCGCGCTGGAACGGATACCGGAACTGCCTCACGCACCAGACGGTGCCATCCTCCTCCACGGGTATGACCGTGACCCCGCCGGGGTGCTCCACCACCTCGCGGCGGACGACGTCGCCGTTGACAAGCTCCGCGCGATCCAGGCGCACGTTCACAATGACGCCTTCATAGAGCGTTTTTCCGTCTATTTTCTTCTCAAAAGCCATATAGTTTACTACCTCCCGGCCTGTCCGCCTGCTCCGGGCAGACCTGGCCGCATACATGATACCATATTTCCCACGTTAATTCCAGCCCCAAGTGAAACATAAATGTAATGTTGCATCGGTTTATTTTTCACGCAAGGTATGGTATACTTTATCGAGTTCATTTTCGGAGGTGCATAATTTGGCGCGTGCGCAGGGCATAAAGCAAATAGCGCAAAACCGCAAGGCGTTCCACGACTACTTCGTGCTGGAGCGATACGAAGCGGGCATAGAGCTCTTTGGCACCGAGGTCAAGAGCATCCGCGCCGGAACCGTGAACCTCAAGGACTCCTTCTGCACCATAAAGGACGGCGAGATATTCGCCCGCGGGCTGCACATCAGCCCCTATGAAAAGGGCAACATCTTCAACCGCGACCCCATGAGACCCAAGCGCCTTCTGATGCACAAGCGCGAGATAATGAAGCTCAACGCCCGCGTCATGCAGGACGGCGTGGCGCTCATCCCGCTCTCGCTGTATTTCAGGGACGGGCGCGTCAAGCTCGAGGTCGGTCTGTGCAAGGGCAAAAAGCTCCACGACAAGCGCGATGCCGAGGCCGAAAAACAGGCGCGGCGAGATATGGACAGAGCCATGAAGGAGCGGTATTGAGCCGCACAGACTGCTTAAAGGAGGCGTTCGCCATGAAAAAGATATTCTCCGGCATTGTCGCCGCATCTGTTGTCCTCACGCTGGCGGTTTCCGCCTACGCGGACGCCAATCTGACAGACGTAACACCAGGCAGCTGGTTTTACAACGAAGTCAGTGAAATGGTGGCCTCCGGATATATAGACGGCTATGAAGACGGTACGTTCAAGCCCGATCGCACCGTGACTATCGCCGAATTCGTGACCATGGCCGCACGCATGGCCGGCGCCCCCACCGGCGAGGCCGAAGATTACTGGGGCGGGCTCCAGATGGATCACGCCTACCGCTCCGGCTGGATAAGCGAGAGCGACGTTGCTCGCGGCGAATATGACGTGCCCGTCACCCGCGAGCTGGCCTGCAAGATAATCGCAGCGGCTCTCGGCCTTGGATACCCCGCCGGCACGGTGCTTGAGTTTACCGACTCCGGCGACATCGGCAGCGACTATCTCGGCAGCGTCATGGCGCTCTACGCCAACGGCCTGCTCGACGGATATGAGGACAACACCCTCCGCCCCCAGGCGACGCTGACGCGCGCCCAGGCCGCGACGCTGC
Organism: uncultured Eubacteriales bacterium; assembly: GCA_900543085.1. Classification (GTDB taxonomy): domain Bacteria; phylum Bacillota; class Clostridia; order Oscillospirales; family Oscillospiraceae; genus Scatomorpha; species Scatomorpha pullicola. Next base: position 32,782 of record UQQF01000011.1, read on the forward strand.
TCTACCGCGCCAGCCACATAGGCGATGAGCCTGAGGAGACCGCTCCGGCCATAACGGCCGCCGGCTACACCGCCGATCAGATCATCAATTACTTCTGCGACGTCGCTCTCGGCGCCGAGTACGGCGACGCCGGCGAGAACGTGATAAAATGGGTCGAGCCCTTCACCTACTACATCGAGGGCGAGGCCACGGACGCCGATCTTGCTCAGATAAATGCGCTTATCGAAGCCATCAACAGGGTTCCCGGCTTCCCCGGCATGAGCGAGGCCGGCAGCGCGGAGAGCGCCGATCTCACCATCCACTTCGTCGACGCCGACGGCATCATTGCCGCCACCGGCAACTCCTATAACGGCTATGTCAACATCTGGTGGAGCGATTACTGCATTGAAAACGGCGACATATATTACCGCACGGACATCACCCAGGAGCTGCGCAACGCGGTCATCGTTGAGGAGCTCTGCCAGAGTCTCGGTCTGCTGACCGATACATATGACCACCCGGAAAGCATATTCTATCAGTACCATACGGATACCGCCTGGCCTACCACCCTCGATTGGGCTGTCATCTCGCTGCTCTACCGCAGCGAGATAACGCCCGGTATGGATGAGGAAGCCGTGCGCGAGGCGGCGGCCGCACTGGTCGGATAACCATAAGAGAAAGGACGAATGTCAAATGCCAAACCCTGTAGTAACCATTGAAATGGAAAACGGCGGCGTGATCAAGGCCGAGCTGTACCCCGAAATTGCACCGAATACCGTAAACAATTTCCTCAGCCTCGTAAACAGCGGCTTCTACAACGGACTTATTTTCCACCGGGTCATCCCCGGCTTCATGATACAGGGCGGCGATCCTCAGGGCACCGGCATGGGCGGCCCTGGCTACCGCATCAAGGGCGAGTTCAAGCACAACGGCTTTTCCAAGAACAACCTCAAGCATGACCGCGGCGTCCTCAGCATGGCGCGCAGCATGATGCCCGATACGGCCGGCAGCCAGTTCTTCATCATGCACGACAAGGCTCCCCACCTTGACGGCGAGTACGCTGCCTTTGGCAAGGTGATAGAGGGCATGGAGGTCGTCGACGAGATCGCCAACACCCCCACCGACTACAATGACCGTCCCAAGACCGAGCAGCGCATCAAGACTGCCACCGCCGAGACCTTCGGCGTCGACTACCCCGAGCCGGTAAAGTTCTAAATTTCGTAAACATCTTCCCCATCACATATGCTATAATTCCGCGCAAGGGCGCAAAGCGTCCTTGCGCCCAACCCCACCACGCAAAGGAGCAAAGCGACCTTTGCGCAAATCCCCAGGCTTTCAGTTTGAGAGGAGGCGCAAGAGAGCGAACGCAGTTTTCGGCAATAGCCGCAGGCTCTTGCCGGAAACGTAGTTGAGCGGACTTTGCGTTATCCCCCAACACAAAACCGAAGCCCAGCGAAGCGGGTTCGGTTTTGAGAGGAGGCGCAAGGGAGCGAACGCAGTTTTCGGCATAAGCCCACGGCTTTTGCCGGAAACGTAGTTGAGCGGACTTTGTGCCGACGACGCGGGGGCGTACTGGTTTCGACGGGGGTGCGGAGACTGGAATAGCGGGCGGATGCGCCTGACATCCTTAAAACGGGCACCTATAAATTAAAGAACAACGACAACGAACCTGTTCTTCTCGCTGCCTAAGCAGTGAGCGTCCACTCCGGGAGGGCCGCGACCCGGATGCTGGGCGTTGATTAGCGGCGAACGTGAGTGCGCAAAGCTTTGAGCGCACCATGCACAATGAAGCTACCAAACCCGTGAGTGTGTGAGCCCACGCCCGGGTAAGGGAATGTAAATGACTCTCTGCGCCCGGAGAGGTTCCAGAGGAAGCACTTTCGGACGGGGGTTCGATTCCCCCCGCCTCCACCACAACGAATAAATCCGAACCTTGCGCCGGTTGGCAATGGGTTCGGATTTATTCTTATCATGAAAGAGGTCATTCCATAAGAAAGACTCTTTATGCAATCTTTTTGACTGCATGAAGAGCCTTTCTTGCGGTTTAACCATTTTTCGATATTTCCAACGCATATCCAAAATTCCGAACACAACGAAGCGCATGCCGATTATCTTTTTCCCATCCTAACTTGCGCCGAATTGTTTGAACATGGTGACTGACCAGTTTTCTTGCCTCGCCGTAGTCGGGTTCACGCCAAACTCTCTCATAGATTTGTCCGTGCGTCAATACATGGTTTGCGTTTTTATACAAGTACAAGAGAATCTCGTACTCCGTTTTCGTGAGCAAAATCTCTTGGCCATAGCAGAATACCCGGCGTTGGTTTTCACGAATCTCCAGGGCAGAAGATGTAGATTGCGTTTCAAACTGCGGCATTTCCATATAATCAATACGCGTGACCGAGCGGATTAAATTTTGAACTTTAAGGACAATATCTTCTTCTCCGTCCTCAAAGAACAAAAGCATCACTTTCAATGGACCTTTTTATCCTGCCTTTCCATGGACTGCTTCAGTTTTTCAAATGAATTCTCACTGACCCCATGTTCCATATGGCAGGCCTCCTTTGCCGCCGTTTCAGGGTCCACACCTGCGGCAATTAACCGTTGCGTGAAGAAGCGGTGGCGCTCATAAATTTCTGCGGCAATTCTTTCTCCAGATGGCGTAAGTGTGACGGAACCGTCTTCATCCCGGCTTACATGTCCCATTTTCTCCAATTCTTTGACAGCCCGGCTCACAGAAGGAAGCGTGACATCCATCCGCTCCGCAATGTGGATGCAGCGAACCCTTCCGTGAGTCTGCCGCAAGGTAAATACCGCCTTTAAATAGTTCTCCATAGAGGATGTTAAGACCATAGGTTACGCCTCTCTTTTATTTATCCCGCAGCACATTGCGGTGATAGCGCAGCTTGCCCTGCTCCAGATAAAGCACGCAGTCAGCGGCCGCTGCAATCAAGTCCATGTCGTGGGTAATCAGCAGCAGGCATTTTCCCGCTGCGGCAAGCTGCCGGAGCAGCTTTACCGTCAGGCGCATATTGTACCCGTCCAGGCCGCTTGTGGGCTCGTCAAAGACCAGGAGTCCCGGCCGCTCTCCGCCGCAAGCGCCAGCAGCAACCGCTGCTTCTGCCCGCCCGAGAGGGAGGCCGGATGGCGGACAGCAAAGGGCTCCAGACCCATTTCGTTCAGCCTTGCCAAAGCTGCCTGCCTGAGCTCCGGCGACGCCCTTTTTCCAATCAGGAATTCGTCTACCACAGTGGGGGCATAGAGCTGGTAGTCGGCATCCTGCTGCACGAAAAAGGACTGTTTGGTGCGGCGTTTTCGTTTCAGATATGCTCCATCAATTTGAACCGTTCCCATGGCACGGCATAGTCCGGTGATTGTACGGCACAACGTAGATTTTCCGGCGCCATTGGGCCCGGCGATGGCGAGGATTCTGCCGCTTCGGGCCGAAAAGGTGACGTCCTCTAAAATCTGCCGCCCGTCCAGTATACAGGAAATTTGAGATGCTTGAAATGCATCCTCCGGCTTGGAGAGAAATGACCCGCCCACCCGGAAAGCGGGCGGCTGGAAGGGGCGCAGCCCCATGACCGCCAGCTGCCCCTCTGTCAGGCTAAGCGCCTCGCTGCGGCTGTAAATGGCGGAAATCTCCCCATTCTCCATAAATACCAGCCGGTCAAAGGAGTCGCAGACATAATGAAAGCGGTGCTCTGAGAGCAGGATGGTATGCCCGGCCTCTTTCAAGCGGTACAGCAGGGCGCCCAAACGCACCATAGCGTCACTGCCCAGGTTGGCGGATGGCTCGTCCATGACGATGACCTTGGGTTCCATGGTGCAAACCGAAGCGATGGCAATCAGCTGTTTCTCCCCGCTGGAAAGCGGGAAGATTCGCCGGTTCAGCAGGCGCTGAAGGTTCATCTGGCTACACACAGCCTCCACCCGCTGCTGCATCACAGATTGCTCCATGGGAATATTCTCCATGCCAAGAACGATCTCATCTGTGGTATTTGTGGTAAAAAACTGGCTGCGGGGGTCCTGGAACACGCTTCCCACCATCGTACCAAGCTGGTGAACCGGCATTTTCAGGGCGTCCTGTCCATCCAGCAGATAGCTGCCGGTAAGTTCACCCGGATAAAACTGCGGGCACAGCCCGTTGAGTACACGGGTCAGGGTGGTTTTTCCGCATCCGCTCCGGCCGGCGAGGATCACCAGTTCGCCCCGCCCCACTTGCAAATCCACATGGCGCAACTGGCTGTCTCCCTCACGGCTGTTTTCATAGGTAAAGGAAATATTTTTCAGTTCAATCAAAGGACACCGCCCCTCTCCAGAAGCAGAACTGTACAGGCGACAGCAAGCAGTAGGGCAAGAAGCGCAGCGTCCTTCCAACAAAACCGGATGGAGCGGTAGCTGACAGTCTTCCCGGAAAACCGTACGCCCCGCACTGTCATAGAGGCGGAGAGTTCCTCCGCCACCTTCGTCGTGCGAAGGATCAGCGGGATCAGAATATACTCTACCGTAGTGGGAAGATGGGTCAGGGTGTGCAGCACCCCTACCCCAATCCCACGGAACCGCTGGGAAGAACGGATGGCCCGGTATTCCCCAGCGATTGTCGGAAAGAAGCGCAGTACAACTGCCGTCCCGATCCCCGCAGCCTTTGGCAAATGCAGTTTTTGCAGCGCCGCCATTAAGGAACCGGTGGGCTCCCCGGCCAGGCAGATTACAAAGGAGAGGGGGACCAGCACCTTCCGGCTGACGATGCCGATGCTGGACAGCATGGAGCTGACCGAAAAGGCGACTCCGCTGTCCATCAGATGCACGCCCAACCAGCCAATGCCATAAAAAATGAGGTAATACAGCCCGTAGGGAAGGATTTTGCCGCCATTGCCTGCCAGCATGTGGATAAGCAGGCACGCCAGAAACAGGCACAGACACCCAATCTCAGAGCGGATCACGAGAATAGCGGCAATCCCCAACAGACAGAGCAACAGCCATGTGCGGGGGTCTGGTTGAAAGCGCCTGCGCTTTTCGGCTCCCATTACGCAATTCCAGCCGGTTTAAAGTGTTTGCCCAGCATTTTCATCCCCAGCGCATAGCCGGCGATGGACAGCGCCGCCGCAGCAATCAGGGCGATGGCAATGTTCTGCGGCGCCAGCCAGAAGCCCTCCAGGGATGCAATGGCGGCATCCGCACTGACTGCGTCCATACCCATGGACACATAGCTCTCAACCAGGCTGTCCCGGAACAGCAGCATCGTCAGGGTGCTGCCCATGGCGTTGAGCATCCAGGTGAGCGTATGAGGAACGGCAGAGCGAATTTTGCTTCTATATCCGCCGCCCAGCATGATGAGCTCATTTACAACCGCCAAAATCATAAAGAAGATAAAGACATATACGCTTCCGGAAAACAGGAAGTACAGCCCGTAGATGGCCGGGATGATAAACTGTGTGCCTATCTTTGGGCACTTCTTGATGATCAGGACATAGATAATTCCGTTAATCAGTCCGGCAAGCCCGGGGGCGAGGAAATAGACAAGCTGGAGATTAGCCGCAAAGGGCATGGTAACTACGAGCCCAATGACCGTCTCCACGCAGGCGAGGAGCAGCACGATGACGAATTCCTTCAGGCTTAAAAATTTAGACTGTTTCACTTTGTTTCCTCCTTAGTTGACTGAAATGTATAGGCTCCAGCTTGATTCTGTAATCCCCACAGCCGGGCATAGAGGCCATTTTCCCCGACAAGCTGGTCGTGAGTCCCTTGTTCTATGATTTTTCCGTCCTCCAGCACGAGAATTTGCTCTGCGCCCCGGACGGTTTTCAGGCGGTGAGCGATCATCACAACTGTGCGCTCTCTAGCAATCTCATCCAGCGCCCGCTGCACCATGGCCTCGTTATCGGCGTCCAGAGAAGCTGTGGGTTCGTCCAGCAGCAGGATGGGCCCATCCTTCAAAAAGGCCCGGGCCAGAGAAATGCGCTGGCGCTCCCCGCCGGATAAGGTGGCGCCGCCTTCGCCTACCATGGTGTCGTAGCCCTCCGGCAGGGTGGAGATAAACTCGTGGCAGCAGGCTTTCCGGCACGCCTCCACCATTCGTTCCTCACTGATGCCCTCATTCCCGAAGCAGAGGTTTTCCCGAATCGTCCCGCGGAACAGGTAGGCGTTCTGCATGACCATGGAAATCTGGGCAAGCAGGCTGTCTGTCCGGATTTCCCGGATGTCCCTTTTCTCCATGCGGATATGCCCCATCTGATAATCCCAAAACCGGGCCATGAGCCGGAGCAGCGTGGATTTCCCACTGCCGGAAGGCCCCACCAGGGCGGTAAGGGAGCCGGCGGGCGTTTCAAAGGAGACGTCCCGGATCACATCCGCTCCCTCCCTATAGCGGAAGGAGACGTTTTCAAACGCATATGCGTCCCCCTGCCGGATTTCCACCTCGCCCGTGGGCTCCGGGGTGGTCATGACCGCATCCAGCCGCCGGCCGGAGGGAGCCATCCCACGGAGAGCCGAGATACTGGCCACCAGCATCAGCTCGGCCTCCACCAGTTTGGTGGCCAGAACAAGAAAGCCTGCAAAATCCAATATACCAAGGCTCCCGCCCAGGAGCAGGTACATCCCCACCGCCACGGTTACCGGCACGATGAACCGCACCAGGGAGGCGCAGAGGTTGCCGAGACTGCCCGCCACGGCTTCGTCCTTAAGGGATTCATCCCGCAGGTTTCCCATTGCCTTCTTCAGGGTGTCAAACCCCTCGCCGGTACGGTGATAGGCTTTCAGGTCCTTCATGCCCCGCAGATATTCGTTGATCTGTGTAGCGGCGTGGGCCTTTGCCTCCATGACCCGGCCGCTGTGCTTCTCCTTCACCTTGGCAACCAGCAACATGAGCAGCGCACAGACGGGCAGCATACCGAACATGGCTAGCCCCATGCGCCAGTCATATACGCAGATCCATACAATGGAAATCGCAAGCAGCGCCCCAACGCCCAGCGGGTATGGCAGCCAGTAGCAGAGCGTGTACTCCACATTGGCAAAGTCGTTTGAAAAGGAGCTTATCAGTTCGCCGGACTCCTTGCTTGAGAAGAAGCCCAATGGCTGCTGGCGCAGCTTTTGTATGTAGGCAATGCGCTTGTCCGCCGTATCCCGGTACGCCTTGCCGTAGGTGAAGTAATAGGAAATCAGCTCAACTACATACTGCAGCACAAAGCACCCAACACCAAGGGCTGCCAGGGTAATAAGCCGGAACAGATCCAGGGTATAGGGCGGCACAAACGCTTCGCCAAGAGTGTAGATAGCCATGTAGGCCAGAATGGCCGGGAGCATGCTGCACGCCTGGGAAAGGAACAGCCACAGCGTGGGCTGTATGATATCCCTGGGCTTATGGAAGGTAAACTGCCTGATCATGTTAAGCATGGGAAACGCCTCCCTTCATCTGCCAGTCCTCCGTCTCATTCTGAACCGCCCACAAATGGGCATAGAGGCCGTTTTGGTCCAGAAGCTCTTGATGGGTCCCGCTTTCGGCCAATCTCCCGCTGTCCAGGACATAAATACAGTCTGCATCCCGGATGGAGTAGAGCCGGTGGGCGATCATCAAAACCGTCTTGCCCTGGAGCAGCTCCGCCATGCCCTCCCGCAGCGCCAATTCATTTTCTGCGTCTGCAAAGGCCATGGCCTCGTCCAACACCACGATTGGGGCATCCTTCAAAACCGCCCGGGCGATGGCGATGCGCTGGGTCTCGCCGCCGGACAGCTTGTGACCGCCGTCGCCTAATCTTGTGCGATAGCCCTTCGGCAGGGCTTGAATAAAATCGTGGCAGCGCGCGGCTTTTGCGGCTCGTTCCACTTCCTCGCGGGTCACGTTCCGGTGCATGGCGATATTGTCATAAACGCTCTCCGCAAATATAAAGGTATCTTGGAACACAAAAGCGACCGCATCCATAAGGATCCTGGTGGAATAATCCCGTATATCCCTCCCGCCAATCGAGATACTCCCGCTCTCCACATCCCAAAACCGGGCCAGCAGCTGCCCCGCCGTGGACTTGCTCCCGCCGGAGGGCCCCACCAACGCAACAAAGCTGCCCGCTGGAATCTCCATGCTCACATGGTCCAGCGCCATGCGGCGCAAGGGGTCCGCCGCTTTCTGATAGGAAAAGCTCACATCCCGGAAAGACAGTGCAGGGCAGGCCGGCACTGCGTCTATCTGCCCCTCGCCTGTCGGCTCCATCTTCAGCACATCATCAATCTGGTCCATCCGCACGGACAGGTTCCGAAGTTCTGCGCCGAACTCCACCAGCTCCATCAGCGGGCTGATCACTGCCGGCCCCACAATCAGGAACAGGAGAAGATCCATCATCAGCTGGTGATCCCCTGGGTTCAGGTACAGCAACACACAGCCGGCAATCAGAATGAAAGCCAGCACAGACAGGGTGATGGTCTTATAGGCCCCGTAGATTGGGGTGACCCGCTTGAGGTAGGCCATCAGGTGGCTTCTGTTCTTTTCAATCGACCCGGTAAGCCGTCGGGCCGCCGCTTCCGGCCTGCCAAAGATTTTTTCCTCCTCCATGCCGGCCACATATTCGGAAAAGGCCGCGTCCAGCTCTGTGGCGGACTGGTTCAGCTCCGTCCAGATTTTCTGCCCACGCTTTCCGCCGAAAGCCGAAAACTGGATGATAAAAGCGGCTGCCAGTGCGGCAAAAATGGTAAGCGTCAATGGCACATTGATGGAAAACAGCAGCACAGCCAGCGAAATCAGCAGCAGCGCAGCACCCACAAGGTTGGATACGTCGTGGGCAATAATGCCCTCCATCTTCTCGATGTTGTCGCTCATGGTCTTCTGTACAGCGCCAGACTGCCCGCCGGTAAAAAAGCCCAGATTCAGTTTTCCCATATGGCCCAAGATGCGCATGCGCAGGTCATAGAGCGCCCGGAAGGCACAGGCGTGGCAGATCACACTGCCCGCAATGGACAGCAGAATGCCCGCCGCAATGCTTGCCAGCGTCATTCCCACCCAAAACCACGCCTGGGAGGAATCTACCGATGTCTGATGGAGCGACGCCTCCAGGAAAATACGCACAATGCGATAGACCGTGTAAAAGGGAACTGCTGTGCATAGAATGCTGACCGCAGAGCAGAGCACCCCAAGTACATATTTTGCCGAACCGCACTGTGCGGCTTGAAACACTCGGAATACGGTGTTCTTCTTTTTATCTCCCATACTTCTCCTTTCCCTCTCGCTTCTTGTATGCGGAGAAAGATATATTGGTTAGTTCATGCTAACCCACACTCATTATGCCGCCTGCAATCCTTTGCGTCAATAGCGCCACAAGTGCCTCAAAATAAGCGTTCCGCTATCCGTCTCCCTGCAAAACACTTGATTTTACACCATTTCTCCGATATAATTCTACGCATAAGTTAGCATCAACTAACTAAAATTCGTGCCAAAACAGAAAACCGTGTGCCATTTCAGCACACGGCAAGGAGATGATACGATGGTCACCATACGCAATATCGATGAAACATTCCGTTTTTACGGTTCCTTTGGGGCGAAGCAAATGGATGTAGGAAACGGAACCTGTTTCACCTTTCCCGACAACTCATACATCCGGTTCTGGGGAGATCTCCATGGCTTTTGCGTAGCTGCGGTTGATTTTACGCCGCCCGAAGATGCGATTTTCCGCTCCCAGATTCAGCAGCGATACCTTGGCATCGGCTTCCATGAGGAAGGGCATTATGTCAGTTATATGCGAAAATCCGACGCCCGAGATTCCACTTCCGGAATCAGCTGCTTTGTTTTCCCTTCCCCAGCGCCCCATTTCCTAAAACTGATGGGAGGGCAGCGTCTGCGGTTCCACGGCATGTATTTTCAGGAACAGTTCTTTCGGGAAAACGGCGTGCAGCTCTACGGCAGCTTTTGGGAGGATGCGAAACGCTCCATCGGCTCCGGGGAAATCCACTCCCCGGAACTGACGGCGATTTACCAAAGGATCGAGCGGTGTCCCTTAATCGGTGAGCCCTTCCAAATCTGGATGCGTGGACAGGGGCTGGCGGCAACCGGCTTTCTTTTGGAACTGGTTCACAGGTATTCCACCACACGGCCTGTCTATCTGAGTGAAGCGGAACTCGCCGCCGTTGCGGAATCCAAACGATTCATCCGAAGCAATCTGCGCAACATGCCCTCCATATTGGATCTTTGCAAACGGGTTGCCATGAATAAAAACAAGCTCCAAAAGGCGTTTCAGCTGACAGAGGGAAAAAGCATCGGCGAGTATGTGCGCACCCTGCGGATGGAACAGGCCCTTGAACTTTTAGAGCAGAGCAATATGACGGTGCAGGAGATAGCGGCGGCGATTGGATACCACGGCGTATCCAACTTCTATCACGCTTTTCAGCAGAAGTTTGGAAGTACGCCCCAGGCCGTCCGGGATATGTTGAAAAAATAAGAGCGGCACTATGTCCGCTCCAGAATAAATTTTGTTACCAAGAGTTACTATGTAGAGGGTGGTTTCTCCCACCTAATACATATGACTGCGGCTCATTTGTGGTGAATGGAACAGCAGTTGTAGGAAAGGAGAAGAAAAGTCCGTATAACCACTGGAAATCAACACAAAAAGGAGCTGATTTATATGAAATCAATATTTGAGCAGATGGGTGGCACTTATCGTCAGGAGGGCGATTATCTCATTCCAAACCTCTCCCTGCCAGATGAATCAGAATATCAGATTGGCAAATACGGGCGTATGCGCCGCAGCTATCTGAAAGAACATCGCCCCATTCTCTACACAAACCTGCTCACAAGCGGAACGCTGCACCGGCATCTTGCGGAGATCGACCAAGCCTGCAACGAGCGTATGGAAATCATCGTTTCTGCAATGGCGAAGCAGGAAGATGTGACCGAAACACTCAAAGCATCTGCCCAAATGGAATGGGTGCGCCACATGAACAGCATCCGCAGCCTTGCCGAGGAAATCGTTTTGACCGAGCTTGTATATGAATGACAAATGCCCGTTATCGGCTGTATGGCCGATAACGGGTATTTCTGCGTTTTAATCCTTGTCCTCGGTGCTGGCAACAAGTCGGTCAAAATCACTCTGATACTGCCGATCCTGAATGACACGGTATTTCTCAAATTCGCTCTCGGCAAAGGCTTTTGCAATGGCCGCTGTCACTTTTCCTTTATGATGCAGCACTTCCTCCTCGTTAAACTGCAAAAACGCATCCAGCCGTGCGACCCAATCCTGCATATACATGATGTTTCCACGGCGTGCCTGTCGCTCGGCATAATCAAGATACATCGTGACAATTTCGTTCAGGCTTCCCATCTCGGTTTAATCCAAATAGTTTTTCGCTAGTTGCCCGCACCGTTCCTGCCATAGCAGAAGGGCTGGAGAAGCTGCGCAGCCGTGTGCTGATCTACTGTTATCAGCTCTCTCACATTTGCAGTGGCAAATCTCATATTCAAAAATCTCTTGCCGTATGGAAGCCAGAACTGGAGCGTTACACCGGTCTGGTGCAGCAAATCAAGGCAAAAAGCAAAGAGCGCAAAACACTGGTTGCCGAGAAAAAGGAATTGCCAATATACCATGTAAAACGCCACAAGGCGCTGGCTGTCCGCATTGCCGAGCTGACAGAAGATTTAGAGGAATTGCGTTTCGAAAAGGCACTCCTTTTGCAAAAATTTGAGTATGCAGAAGATGCAGGCGCAGAGGCATTCCGCAAGGATATTGCCACCATGGAGGCCTGCCTGAAATAGCTGGAGACGCGGGAACAGAAATATTCCGTTGAACTGAATAAGGCTTTGACTGAATATGCCGAGCTGAAAGCGCAGGCTGCGGATTTTGACCCGGTAGAGCTGTACAAAGCACGGCAGGTCATCCGTCCTGCGCAGGAAAAGGCGGCAGAACAGCAGTTAGAGGATGCCATGCACGAGAAGCCTTCTCTTATTATGCTGCTCAGCGCCAAGCAGGAAACATTCCACCTGCTTGGCGCGGATGCAGAAGAACGGCAGGCGCGACAACTCATTATGCACAGAAATCAAGAGCAGTATCGAAATTCTCTCAGTAAACGAAAAAGAAATGACCCTGAGCGGTAATCATGTATAAAGACGGTGGCTCATACGAGTCGCCGTCTCTATACATGGGGCATGTCGTTGAGCGTTGTGCAGATCGTTCCATAGGAAGATTATTGCAGATATTATATGTGGTTCATGTTGTGTTAATTCCTGCTTTTTTCTTGTAATCAATCCATCCGTGCAATATGAAACAAAATGGGTATCAGAACGCAGCGTTTGGATGCTTCGCTCTGATGCCCTTTTACGATATAGTTTCTTTTACCGCGGCGACAACGATTACCGGAATTCCAGCGTCTCTTTCTGCAACGCTGCACCCCTTTTGATTAGTGATTTTTTCTCCGCACCTCTTGCAAAACAGAAAGAAACGCGGTATAATATGACCGAAAGAACCGAAACGGTCATATTTCAAGGAGGGTGCGACCTTGGCTTTTACCGATTACGAGACTGAGCAGCTCCGCAAGGCGTTGCTGAAGGAAACGAGACATTGTGCTGTCACGCTGGGGATGAAGAAAACCTCCGTAGAGCAGCTGACGAAGGCGGTCGGGATTGCGAAGGGCTCGTTCTATAAATTCTACGAATCCAAGGAAATGCTTTTCTTTGCGGTTTTAGAGGGCATCCATGCCGAGCTTTACGGGGTAGCCGACCATGCACTGAGCGAAACTGACGGCTTGCCGCCGTCGGAGCGTGCGGCAAAGGCGGTTCTTGCCGTCTGCCGGAGGCTGTCTGATACTGGCGACATGGTTTTCATTGAAAACGATGCGAAGCTGCTTTTGCAGAGACTGCCGGAGGGCGTCAAAAATGTCCATTACCACGATGACGAGACGCACATCCGTCAACTTTTGGAGAATCATGACCTTATGCCCAAGTGTGGTGTGTCTTTGGCTGCTGCCACGGTGCGGGGACTGATTCTGACCGTCTCCCACGAGGAGCAGATTGGAGAACTGTACCCGCAGGTGCTGGAAGCACTGGTGTACGGCGCTTGCAGGGAGTTATTTAAATAAGCGGAAGGCCGCAGAGATGCGGCTTTTCCAAGGTGTAATGGTTAGCGCAATCTAACCGCTCGGATGCACGCATCGGTTAGGCGAATCTAACATCGAAAGGAATGATAGCGATGCGAAAACACAAGAATTTCTGGGATAAAAATGCCGGTCGGTATGACCGCTTTATGCGAAAGGACCGGGCAGCATATGACGAGATGTATGAACTGATCCGACCGGAGGTGAAAGCCAAGACGGTGCTGGAGTTGGCCACCGGCACGGGATTGATTGCAAAACACATCGTGAACGCGGCGGCACACATCGAGGCGACGGACGCCTCTGCGGAGATGATCGCCGAGGCGAAGCGGGATAACCGCTCTGCCAAGCTGCACTTCTCCGTGCAGGATATGTTCCGCCTGCCCTATGCGAACCAGTCCTTTGATGTAGTGATCGTGTCCAACGCGCTGCATATCGTGCCGCAGCCGGAAAAAGCCCTGCAAGAGATAAAACGGGTACTGAAAGACGACGGCACGCTCATCGCGCCCACCTTTACCCACGCGGGAAACTCGTTTTCCGGCAAGGTCAAAGCCTTTTTCATGAAGCTGGCAGGCTTCCCTCTCCACAGCAGATGGACGAGCGAGGAATACCTGCGCTTCCTACGGCAAAACGGCTGGGCGGTGCGGAAAAGCGCTGTTCTGAAGGCATCCTTCCCGCTGACTTATGCGGAATGTGTGAAATCGGAGGTGTGATAAGATGTCATTTTTTGAGAACACCAGAAAGCCTGTGGGGCTTGGCGGGAAAATCATGGTCGCCATGATGAACCTGGGGCACAGTCCTGTGGCACGGTGGGGACTTCGCTTTTTGGAGCTTACTCTGGACGCCAAGGTGCTGGACTGCGGCTGCGGCGGAGGAGCGAACATCAAGAGACTTCTGAAAAAATGCCCGGAGGGTATCGTGAAGGGCATCGACTATTCGCTCGTCAGCGTGGAGAAATCCAAAAAGGTCAACGAGGCCGCCATAGCGGAGGGCCGCTGCACCGTTCTGCAAGGCAGCGTGGCGAATATGATCTTTGCAGGCGACTGGTTCGATGCGGTAACGGCCTTTGAAACCGTCTATTTCTGGCCCGATCTGCCGCAGTGCTTCCGGGAGGTTTACCGGGTGCTGAAGCCCGGCGGGACATTTCTCATCTGCAACGAAAGCAACGGCGATACGGACAAGGACAAGAAGTGGACGGAGATCATCGGCGGCATGACCATCTACAAGGACGCTGAGCTGAAGACGTATCTGGAGCAGGCGGGCTTTCACGATGTGCAGATACACAAAAAGAAAAGCTGGCTCTGCATTACGTCGTGGAAATGAGGGGGCTAAATCATGAGTATCTTTGCATCTATCTTACGCAGCGTATACAAGCTCTCCGGCGTGAAAAAGGCGTTCGCCTTGCCGGAGGATGCACTGCGAAAGGAAATTGAAAAGCAGAACCGGCATCGTGGCGTTTTTACGCCCACCGACAGCAAGGCATATTATGAGACGATCACAGTGGGCGGCTTCCCCTGCCTGATTGTCAGAGAGAATGAAAAGCCGTCCGAGCGCGCGATCCTCTACTTCTTCGGCGGCGGCCTGGTAATCGGCCCCGATAATGGCGACCTGCCTGTGATGCGCAAGCTCTGCCGCGAGACCGGTTGTGATGTGTGGTTTCCGTTTTACCCGCTCTGCATGGAGCATTGTATCACCGAAACCTATGCGATGGTTTACGAATGTTACCGGAAAATGATTGGGCTGTATGGCGGCGGAAATGTCAGTACTTGCGGCTTTTCCTCCGGCGGTGCGCTGGCTTTGGGGATCGCGGCGCACAACAACGCGCAGCCCGAGCCGCTGCCGCAGCCGAGACACATCGTCGTTGTATCCCCCGGCGAGGTGCCGTGGAACGATGCGGAAAGAGCGCGGATGCAGGCACTCAATGAACGGGACGTTTCCATCGACTATGCCTTTATGGTGACGGTGGAGAAGTTCATGCGGCACGGCTGCAAGAATGTGCCGGACTATATGCTCTCCGGCTCCCGGGGAGATTTTACCGGCGTAGGCGATATCCACTTCTTCTATTCTGCCGACGAGGTGCTCTACGGTGCTTTGCCCGATTTTGAAAACGCTTGCAAACGGGCAAATGTCCCCTATACGGTGTCTGCCCGCCCGAAGATGGTGCATTGCTACTGTATGCTGCCGATCTTCAAGGAGGCAAAGGAGGGTTTTGCGAAAATCGTGGACATTTTGAAAAAATGAGATCGGAAACGGTCGTGTGTTGATTGAAACACGGAGGAAGAACCATGGAACGAAAAGAAGTCATTCGCGGTGCGTACCGAATGACGGGCGGAAACAACTTTTATGACGGCATGATCACCTGCTCCACCCTGAGCGGGAAAGCGGTGTGCCGCTTGGTGTGGGCAATGAACAAGGCGGAAAACAACGCCTATCTGGAAAAGGCGCTGTCCGGTATTCCGGAGCATTTCTCCGGCAAGCTGCTGGAAGTGCCGGTGGGAACAGGGATTCTGACCATGCCGGTTTATCAGACTATGCCGGAGGCGGACATTACCTGTCTCGATTATTCGCCTGATATGATGAGGCAGGCACGGGAAAAGGCTGACCGCTTGCACCTGAAAAATGTAACCTTCCGGCAGGGAGATGTGGGGGCACTCTCCTAACCCTATGGCATACAACGAGTTGTTCGCCCTTGCCTTCGTTGCGCCCTATGTG
>UQQF01000012.1 GCA_900543085.1 uncultured Eubacteriales bacterium
CCGCCTGAGAGGGGGCTCTCTGACAGATTACAACTGAATAATACATACATTGCGCGGCTTTGTCAATCAAAATTTCGCGCCCGGGAAATATTTATCGACAAAGCCGACTTTTTCGACCTTGAAGCCGGCTCCCTTGAGATAATTTAACTCACCCGCGTCGGTTTTAAAGTCGAAATCCACGCGGTAGGAGTACAATAACTGCCCGCTCTCGTCCAGGGCGCGGTTGCGCTTGCCGTCGCCGTATTTGCCGTCGCCCAGCAGCGGCGTGCCGGCGTGAGCCATCTGCGCGCGTATCTGGTGCGTGCGGCCGGTGCCGAGGCGGCACTCCACCAGGGAGAGTCCGCCGCGGCTGGCGAGAGTTTTGTAGTACGTCACCGCCGTGCGCGCGCCCGGCTCGGGCTTGCTGCGCACGTACACGCGGTTTTTTGCCGCGTCCTTGAAGATGAAGTCCTCCAGCCTGCCCTCGGCGGGGCGGGGTCTGCCGACCACGACGCAGAGGTAATACTTTTCAATCTCCCGCGCGGCTATCTTCTCGTTCATCACGCGCAGAGCCTCGGCGTTCTTGGCGGCGATGACTATGCCGCCGGTGTTGCGGTCTATGCGGTTGCACAGCGCGGGGGCGAAGGCGTTCTCCTCGCGCGGCCGCCACTCGCCCTTCTGATAGGCGTGGGCCTGGATGTGGGCGATAAGCGTGTTGTAGTCCCACTGCCCGGCGCTGTGGCACAGCACGCCGGGCTTCTTGTCGCACAGGATGATGTTCTCGTCCTCGTACACTATGTCCAGCTTGGGCGAGCCGACCTTGAGATATGAGTTCTCCTCGCGCGGGGCTTCAAAGAACTCGTCGTTTATGTACAGGCTCAGCACGTCGCCGACTTGCACGCGCGTGTCGCGCTTGGCGCCCTTGCCGTTGAGCTTGATGCGCTTCAGCCGTATGTACTTCTGCAAAAGGCTCTCCGGCAGCAGGGGGACGGCCTTGGACACAAAGCGGTCAAGGCGCTGGTTGGCGTCATTCTTTTTTACCGTCAATTCTCTCATACGCAGATTATCCCCCACAAGCGCGGCCTTGTCAAGTGAGTGTGCGCCCGCCGCCCGGGCGTTTTGCAAAAACGCGACGTTTCGCCGCCGGATATGTCTTGCATTACGGGCAACTGTGTGTCATAATGAACAGTACAGGCGTAAAACGTCAAAGGGCATATGCCCTTTCGCTGCGGGTAAATACCGCAGCGATGTCCCTTGGAGGAGGATAGTTTATGAGGAAATTTACAAGTGTGCTGTTGGCGCTTGTGCTGTGCGCGGCTCTGCTGTGCATCGGCGCAGCCGCAGCTGGTTCGGGCGATGTCATAGAGATTGATACACCGGAGGAGCTTGCGAAGATAGGTGTTGATGAAAAATACCCGCTTAACGGCAACTATGTGCTCACCGACGACATCGACCTCGGTGGCAGTGCGGAAAACCTGTGGAATCCGATTGAAGGACCTAACGGCGAAGCCTTCACCGGCACCTTTGACGGCGATGGGCACACGATAAGCGGGCTGTATATGAATGCCCAAAGTGCCGGCAATCAGACTCGTGGCTTGGGCTTGTTCTCATGTCTGGGCTCAGGCGGCACGATAACGAACCTGACTGTGGACGGTAAAATCGACCCTGAGGATTGCCACGGCTCTTTTGGCGGCATTGTGGGAGAAAACGACGGCACAGTCAGCAACTGCATCAGCGACGTGGATATCAAGAATACAACCGGCTACGCCAAAGGTACAATTGGCGGCGTCGTGGGGAGTGCCAATAGCGAAAGCACCGTCGAAAATTGCCGCTACACCGGCACTATCAACGTCACCCACAGCGGTAGCAGCATGGGAATGGGCGGCGTAGTTGGGCAGGCTTCGGGTTGCACTATCAGAAACTGCGAGAACGCCGGCACGGTTCAAACAAACATTTGGAAAGGCGGCATCGTGGGGCGCAACAACGGCGGCGCGCAGGTGCTCAACTGCCGCAACAGCGGCATCGTCGAATCAAACAACCCAGCGGCAGGAGCCGGAAGCGGGGGCGTCGTGGGGGACAACTACGGCGTCATCAAAAACAGCTACAACGCCGGCACCGTCACCGGCGGCGACTGCACAGGCGGCGTCACAGCGAAGAATGCTGCCGAAAGCGGCGGCGCCACATGCATCATCGAGAACTGCTACAACGCCGGCACCGTCAGAGGCAGCGGCGATGTCGGCGGCGTCGTGGGGCATAACAACAGCAGCGTCAATGGCTATACCGCCACAGTCAAAAGCAGCTACAACACCGGCACCGTCATCAACGACGGCAGCGGCAATGTCGGCGGTGTCATAGGGGTAATCGAAAGCGGCAGCGTCAGTGACTGCTACAATACCGGCATTCTCAGCGCTGAAAACACAGAAGACAGTAATATTGGCGGCATTGTGGGAAGTATCGTAGTAGTAAACAACTACGAAGTCACCGGCTGCTTTTACCTCGAGCAGGGCGAACTGGAAGGAGTCGGTGATGGCGGCGACAGCGAGACCGGCGTTAGCGATCTGACCGAAGATGAGTTCGCCGACCCCAAGAACTTCCCCAGCTTAGACTTCACCAAGACCTGGATTATCGACACCCCGAGTGAGGGCGGGTTTGCGCGGCCTATGCTCAGGTACAACCTGGAGACAGCCGAAGGCTCCGGCACGGAAAGTGACCCGTATATCATCCCCGACCTGGAGACGCTTGAGTTCTACCGCGGCATGATAAACGCCGGCAGTGACAGCAAGTATAACAGCGCGCACTATAAGCTCACCGTCGACATCAACCTTGACGGCAGCGAGGATAACCAGTGGGAGCCGATTGGCGGCAGTAAGAATCGTGCCTTCACCGGCACCTTTGACGGCAATGGACACACGATAAGCGGGCTGTACATAAACAACGGCGACAGCGTATACGCAGGCCTGTTCGGCTATGTCGGTAGAGGCGGCATGATAAAGGATCTGACCGTTGAAGGCGAAATAACCGTAAGCGGATCGGATCTGTGCATAGGCGGCATAGCCGGCCGCGTCGAGGGCACCGAGGTTAGCGAAATGAGCGTCCTCACAGACAGCGATGATTCCAAGACGGGAATCATTGACTGCATCAGCAATGTGACAATCAATGTCACATACAATGGCTCAGGTGGTTTAAGCGTTGGAGGTATCGTAGGAAGTTGCGGTAGAGCCGACATAAGCGGCTGTGAGAATTACGGAGATGTCAGCGTAGTTGGCGCCAGCGAGTCTGGCATTGACGTCAATATCGGCGGTATCGTGGGTTATAGCTACTCCAGCACGCTCAGCAACTGCAGCAACACTGGAGCTGTCAGCGTCCAAAATGTGGAAGAAGCCGCTCTCGGCGGCGTTGTGGGGTACAACTACGACGACGAAAGTACTGTCAGCAACTGCTACAACACCGGAGACGTCAGTGCCGAAAAGACACTAGGCATCAACGCAGGCGGCGTTGTGGGCGAAAACAGTAGTGGTAGCATTATTAGCAGCTACAACACCGGAGACCTCACTGCCGAAAATGTGGAGGAAGTAGATGCCGGCGGTGTTGTTGGTTTGAACAACGATGGCACAGTCGGCAGCTGCTACAATACCGGAGAGATCAGCGCCGAAAATGTGGAATACGCCTCTGTCGGCGGCGTTGTAGGATTAGTGAACAGACTAGGCACAGTCGGCAACTGCTACAACACCGGAGACGTCAGCGCCAAAGCGAGCTCCGTAGATAGTGAGGGTGACGAATTGCCTCCGGTCATGGCCGGCGGCGTCGTGGGGTACAACTCATATGGCGAGGTAACCGACTGCTACAACACCGGAGACGTCAGCGGCCAGGGCAACTCCGAAGCCGGTACGGATGAGGGTTATCCCCCGGCAGTGGCCGGCGGCGTCGTTGGGTACAACTCATCATTTTGCACAGTCAGCAACTGCTACAGCATCGGAACAGTGAGCGGCGAAAACACAGAAGGCGCCTCCGTTGGCGGCGTCGTGGGGTACAAAGGCGGTGGCGACGTCACCTGCTGTTATTACCTCGAGCAGGACAATCTGCCTGGAATCGGCTATGGCGGCGACAGCGATGACGACGCTTCTCCGCTGACCAAGGAGGAGTTCGCCGACACTGACAGCTTCACCGATTGGGACTTCACCAACACCTGGACTATTGACGACATGGGCGGCTTTGAGCGGCCTGTGCTCATAGACAACAAGGAAACTGCCGTCACCTACACAGTCACGGTCAACGGCAGCTACGCCGGCGAGACCGGCGCGGGGAGCTATCTTGCGGGCGCAAGCGTCACCGTCAGCGCCGGTGAGCGCGCGGGCTATAGCTTCGCCGGATGGACGGCCGAGGGCGTCGACCTCGCCGACGAGAGCGCGGAGAACGTCACGTTCACCATGCCGGCCAACGACGTCACCCTGACGGCGGAGTGGGACTACATCGTCACCCCCGGCGACCCGACGTACCGGCCCATCATAGACGAGCCGGAGAACGGCGGCGTGACGACTTCGCCGTCTCGCCCCGAGGCGGGCGACACTGTGACCGTCAACCCGGAGCCTGACGAGGGCTACGAGGTGGACGAGATAATAGTCACGGACAAGGACGGCAACCCCGTGGAAGTTACCCGCAACCCGGACGGCAGCTACAGCTTCACCCAGCCAGAGGGCGCGGTGACCATCGAGGTCACGTTCCGCCCGGCGAGCGGCCTGCCCTTCACCGACGTGGCCGAGGGCGACTGGTTCTATGACTACGTGGAGTATGTCTACGCAAACGGCCTGATGGACGGCACGTCCGACACAACCTTCGAGCCGAACGCCAACATGACCCGCGCGATGGTGTGGGCTATCCTCGCCCGCATCGACGGCGAGACCGTCACCGGCGCAAACTGGGTCGAGACCGCCCGCGAGTGGGCGATGGCGAACGACGTGTCCGACGGCGAGAACGCCAACGGCTACGTCACGCGCGAGCAGCTCGCCACCATGCTCTGGCGCTACGCCGGAGAGCCCGCGAGCAGCTACAGCCTGAGCGCATTCACCGACGCCGATAGCGTCAGCGGCTATGCGGCCACGGCGATGGCCTGGGCGGTCGAGCACGGCATTATCACCGGCGTGACCGATACGACCATCGAGCCTCAGGGCACCGCCACCCGCGCCCAGTGCGCCGCGATGCTCATGCGCTTCGTGGAGAACGTGAAGTAAAGAATCTATATGTAAAGCCGCCCGGACAACGTGTCCGGGCGGTTTTTAGTCTCTGCCCTCGCCGGTATCCAGTGCTCCGGCCAGCCTGGTCAGCTCTTCGGTGAGCGCCTCGGCGAACTCCGCGTCCTCGGCGGCGGCCTCTATGAGCAGCTCGGACGAGCGCGCGCTGGGTCTTATCCTCGCGGCGCAGTGCGCGGAGCTGAGCGTCAGGCCGTCGGTGAAGTCCGCGCCGCACTCCATCAGCGCCGCGCTGACGGCGCGCATCAGCCGCGCGCGGTTGGCGCATTTGACGCGGCGCTCGGCGCGGTTCGCCCACGGCAGCGGGGCGGGAGCGGCGGCCTGCGCGGCCTCCGGCGCGCTCCCGGCCTCGGGCGTCCCCTCGCTCAGACGCAGCCTGCCGTCCAGCGCGTCGATGCAGCACTGGTAGTAAGAGCGCGGCGTGCCCACGTCGCACCAGTAGCCCCTGGGCAGCGCGCCGTGTATCTTCTCACCGTTTTGCAGCAGCCGCGGAAATAGGTCGGCGGCGAAGTCGAACATCTCGCCCTCGGGCACGTAGCCCATCGCGCGCGGCGACACGACGTAGATGCCGGTGCTGACCAAGTCGCTCACGACACGCGCCCAGTCGGGCTTCTCGATGAAGCAGCGCACGTCGCCGTTTTCGTCCGGCACCGCCAGGCCGTAGCGCAGCGGCTCGGCGCACTCGTACAGCGCCACCGTCACCGCCGCGTCGGACGCCTCGTGCTCGGCTATGAGCTGCCTCAGGTCGAAGTCGCAGGCAGCGTCGCCGCTCATGACCAGGAACGGCGCGTCCCCCAGCACGTCCATGCAGGCCTTGACGCCTCCCGCGGTGCCCAGCGGCTGGGTCTCGACGCGCCATGTTATGTCAACTCCAAAGGCGTCCCCGTCGCCGAAGTAGTCCATTATCGGACCGGGGTTGTACCGCAGCGTGGCGCACAGCTCGTTTATTCCGTTTTTGCGCAGCAGCTCGATGCAGCGCTCCATGAGCGGCTTGCCGAGCAGCGGCACCATTGGTTTCGGCAGGTCGCCGGTCACGGCCTTGAGCCGCTTGCCCTCTCCGCCCGCCATAATCACAGCTTTCATGCCCTTATTGTGCGCGGACAGGGAAGAATTATAGTTGTAAAGATGCGCCACATTTGCTATAATAATAAACTAAGATAATTTTGACTTCTTACTGCCTTTTTTGGGGAGTTGGTGTGTTTGAACAAGAAATTCCAGAGACTGGCCGAGCCGAGCGGGAGACTGTATCTCTTTGTGCTGGTGGCCTTTGCGGCGGCCACGCTGCTGTGCGGGGAGTACATCCTCGCCGCGGCGGAAGGCGCCGTACTGCTGCTGCTGATAATCAGCTCGCTTTTCATTTCGCGCCGCCGCAGGCGCGAGCTGATGGAGTACATCGAGTCGGTCACCTATGACGCGGACACGGCGAAAAACAATACGCTGCTGAATTTTCCGCTGCCGATGGCGGTGTTTTCGCTCAACGACCTGCGCGTCATCTGGGCGAACCAGATATTCTTCAACATGTGCGGCGTCTCCGGCTCGCGCTTTGAGGCGCGGCTGGACACGCTGGTGCCGGAGTTCTCCGCCAAGTGGCTGCTCGAGGGCAAGACCCAGAACCCCGATCTGTTGGCCATAAACGGTCGCAAGTACCAGATACACGGCAACATCATCCGCCCCGGAGAGGAGCAGGAGGACAGCGGCGGCCACGGCTTCATGGGCATCGCCTACTGGGTGGACGTCACCGAGTACGACGACGTGCGCATCAAGTACGAGGACAGCCGTCCCGTGGTCGGCGTGCTGCTCATAGACAACTATGAGGAGCTGATACGCAACCAGCCCGAGCGCGTCAAGAACGATCTGCGCGACGCGGTCGAGGACATCATAAACCAGTACTGGGAGGGGCGCGACGCCATCGTCCGGCGCTACGACCGCGACAGGTACCTGGTGATATTCGAGGAGCGCTACCTCGGCGAGATGCGCGCGCAGAAGTTTGCGATACTCGAGCAGGCGCACACGGTCACCAGCCCCTCCGGCATACACGCCACGCTCTCGCTCGGCCTCGGCCATGACGGCAGCGGCTTCGGCGAGAACCTGCAGTTCGCCTCGCTCGCGGCGGAGATGGCGCTCACGCGCGGCGGCGACCAGGTGGTAGTCAAGAACCGCTTCAGCTTCGAGTTCTTCGGCGGGCGCGGCAGCGAGGTGGAGACGCGCACCAAGGTCAAGAGCCGCGTCATGGCAAACGCCCTGGCCGAGCTCATTGCCGACTCCTCGCGCGTGTTCGTCATGGGTCACAAGTACGCCGACCTGGACGCCGTGGGCGCGGACGCGGCGGTGTGCTGCATAGCGCGCAAAAAGGGCAAGCTCTGCAAGATAGTGATAGACCCGGAGAAGAACGCCTCCAAGCTGCTGATCGAGCGGCTCAAGACCGAGCCGGAGTACAAGAGCGCGTTCATAACCCCGCAGGAGGCCATGCTCCAGGCAGACGGGCGCAGCCTGCTGGTCGTGGTGGATACGAACCGGCCGGAGCAGGTGGAGGACTCCAACTTCCTCGCCGCCTGCAACCGCGTGGCTGTCATCGACCACCACAGGAGGGCGGCGACGTACATCCAGAACTCGGCGCTGACCTTCTACGAGCCCTACGCCTCCAGCGTGTGCGAGCTTTTGAGCGAGGTGCTGCAGGAGGTGTGCGAGCCGGAGGACATCCTCCGCTGCGAGGCCGAGGCCATGCTCGCCGGCATCGTGCTGGACACGAAGAACTTCACCATACGCACGGGCGAGCGCACGTTTGAGGCGGCGGCCTTCCTGCGCCGCTGCGGCGCGGACACCACGGAGGTCAAAAAGCTGCTGCAAAACGACATGGAGGACACCGTGGCGCGCTACCGCATCATGCAGAACGCGCAGCTCTATCGCGGCAACATCGCCGTCGCCGCGCCCGAGGAACCGCAGAACAGGGTGATAATCGCCCAGGCGGCGGACGAGCTGCTGAACATCTCCGGCGTGGAGGTCAGCTTTGTGGTCAGCCCCACGGCGGACGGCGGCGCGAACATCTCGGCGCGCAGCATTGGCGACATCAACGTGCAGGTGATAATGGAAAAGCTCGGCGGCGGCGGCAACCGCTCGGCCGCGGCGTGCCAGATACCGAACACCACGCTGCGCGACGCCGTGAACAGCCTGTTCGCAGCGATCGACGAGTATTTGGACGGATAACCGCGCCGCGCCGGCGGGGGAGCCCGCCGCAGGCGTGAAACATACAGCGCCGTGTGCGCAGAGTATCGTAAACAAGGGAAAGGATGAAAGATAAATGAAGGTCATTTTCAATGAGGACGTCCGCGGCCAGGGCAAGCGCGGCGAGATGAAGGAAGTCTCCGACGGCTACGCGAGGAACTATCTGCTGCCCCGCAAGCTCGCCAGCGAGGCCACGCCGGACATGCTCAACGCCTTCAAGCTCAAGGAGAAGGCGAAGAAGGCGCAGATGGCGCGCGAGAAGGCTCAGGCCGAGGAGAACGCCAAGCGCCTGGAGGGCGTCGTGGTCAAGATAAGCGCCCGCGCCGGTCAGGGCGGAAGGCTGTTCGGCGCGATAACCAGCCAGGAGATATCCGACGCCCTGCGCGAGCAGCACGGCATCGAGATAGAGAAGAACAAGATAGTACAGTCCGAGCCTATCAAGAGCTTCGGCAACTTTGAGGTGAAGGCCAAGCTCGGCTACGAGGTCAGCGGCAAGATAAACGTGCTTGTCGTAGAGCAGAAGTAAGGCGATGGACGAGATTCTCGGCAGGCGGGCGCCCTACTCCGCGGAGGCGGAGCAGGCGGTGCTCGGCTCCATGCTTATAGACCCGCGGTGCATCGCCGACGTCATAGGCCGGGTCAAGGCTGAGGACTTCTACGTCCAGGCCAACAAGGACATATTCGAGACCATCTTCGCCATGTTCTCGTTCGGCCAGACGATAGACCCGGTCACCGTCCTTGACCAGATGAAGGTGCGTGGCGTCTTCAAAGAGAACTCGCAGCAGTACCTGCTGGAGCTCATGGAGATAACCCCCACCGCGGCAAACGTGCTGGAGTACGCGGCCATAGTGCGTGACCGCGCGCTTCTGCGCGCCCTGGCGCAGGTCGGCGATGAGATCGCAAGCTCGGTCTACGCCGGCTCGGGTCAGGCCGACAGCCTGCTGGAGAGCGCGGAGCGCAAGATATACGCCCTCAGCCGCGACCGCGATACGGGCGGACTCACCCCCGTGGCGAGCGTAGTGCAGAGGGTGTTCGACGCGATAAGCGAGGCGGCGGCCAGCGAGAGCGCCATCCCCGGCATCTCCACCGGCCTGCCGGACCTCGACAACGCGATACTCGGCCTCAACGGCGGCGACTTCGCCCTGGTGGCGGCGCGCCCCGGTATGGGTAAGACCAGCATCGCGCTGAACATAGCGCGCCACGTGGGCAAGACCAGCGGCAAGACGGTGGCCGTGTTCTCGCTGGAGATGAGCCGGGAGCAGCTGGTCACGCGCCTGCTCTCCGCCGAGGGACTGGTGGACGGCAAAAAGCTCCAGACCGGCCGCCTCACCGAGGACGAGTGGCGGCGCATCGCCGCCGCCAGCGGCGTGCTGAGCGCCACCGACATACGCATAGACGACAACCCGTCCCTCACCGTGGCGGACATGAACGCCCAGTGCCGGCGCATAAAGAACCTCGGCCTGGTCGTCATAGACTACCTGCAGCTGATGCAGAGCGCCGGAAGCGGCAACTCCTGGTCAAACGAGAGCCGCACCCAGGCCGTCAGCGACATAAGCCGTATGATGAAGATCATGGCCAAGGAGCTGAACGTGCCCGTGCTCTGCCTGAGCCAGCTGTCGCGAGCCAACACCCAGCGTCAGAACAAGCGCCCGATGCTCTCCGACCTGCGAGAGTCCGGCGCAATAGAGCAGGACGCCGACGTCGTCGTGGCGCTGCACCGCGAGGGCTACTACGACCCGGAGTACGAGAACCCCAACGAGGTCGAACTGATAATACTCAAAAACCGGCGCGGCGAGACGGGCACGCTGTACATGATGTGGCTGCCCGAGTACACCAGCTTCGTCCCGCTGGACAAGAGGCACGAGGAATGAGCGGCTTTGACTATTCCATGCTGGGCGGGCGCGTGCTCTGCGCCGTCTCCGGCGGGGCGGACAGCGTATATCTGCTGCACCGCTGCCTGGAGGGCGCGGCCGGACACGGCTACAGCGTCTGCGCGGCGCACTACAACCACTGCCTGCGCGGCGCGGAGAGCGAGCGGGACGAGCGCTTCGTGCTGGATATGTGCGCCGCTCTGGGCGTGGAGTGCCTGAGCGAGAGCGGGGACGTGGAGCACTTCGCCGCCGTGAACGGCCTGGGCACCGAGGAGGCCGCGCGCATAATGCGCTATGACTTCCTGGAGCGCGCCGCGGACAGGCTCGGCGCCGAGACCATCGCCACGGCGCACTCCGCCGACGACAACGCCGAGACCATGCTCTTTGCCCTCGCGCGAGGAAGCGGACTTAAAGGGCTGTGCGGCATACCGCCGAGGCGCGGGCGCATCGTCAGACCTATGCTCGGCGTGACGCGCGGCGAGATAGAGGCGTACCTGGACAGCCGGGGCATAGCCCACGTGGAGGACAGCACTAACGCCGCGCTGGACTATTCGCGCAACAAGATACGCGCGCTCGTGACGCCGGTGCTGCGCGAGATAAACGGCGAGTTCGCCCTCGCCGCCCACCGGGCAAGCCGGCTGCTGCGCGAGGACGAGGAGTTCCTCGATTCGCTCGCGAGCGATTTCCTGGCGAAGTACCCGTCCGGGAAGGTGGACGCCGCCGCGCTGGCCGCTTTGAGCAGGAGCGTGGCCTCGCGCGTGGTGCGGCACATGTCGCCCAAGTCCATGAGCCTCAAGCACGTGGACGCAGTCCTGGGCATAGCCGAGGCCGGCCGGGGAGAGAGCGACGTGCCCGGCGCGCGCTTCCGGGTGGAGAGCGGACGGCTGTACGTCGTGCGCGAGTCCGCTGCAAAGCTGGCAGAGCGGGAGGTAATTATTCCCGGAAAAACGTTTCTCCCGGAGGTTGGGATCACCCTGAGCGCGGAAGTGCTTGAAAAGACAAGCGAAATTCACACTTCATTAAACACTTTTTACTTCCAATATGAGAATATCTGTGGTACGATAAACTGTACGCCTCGCAGGGCGGGGGACAGGCTGCGCGCCGTTGGAAGGGGCTGCACCAAAAAGCTCTCAGACCTGTTTGCCGAGCAGGGTATACCCGCATCGGAGCGCGATCTGGTGCCTGTCCTGCGCGATGACAAAGGTGTCCTCGCCGTGGTCGGCTTCGGCCAGGACGAGCGAAGCCTGCCAAGGGGCGAAGGCGCGGTGGTCGTCATCCGCGCAAAGATAGAAAAAGACACAATTTTATGATATGTTGTGAGGGACAAGGTATGATGAAGCAGGACATAGATAGAATACTTTTCAGTGAGGAGCAGCTCCAGGCCAGGATCGCCGAGCTGGGCAGACAGCTCACGGAGGACTACCGCGACAAGGACCCCATCTTTGTGGGCGTGCTCAAGGGCTGCTTTGTGTTCATGGCGGATCTGCTGCGCAGCACCGACATATACTGCACCATGGACTTCATGGCCGTCTCCAGCTACGGCGACGGCGTGACGAGCACCGGTGCGGTGAAGATAAACAAGGACCTCTCGCGCGACATCGCGGGCAGGCATGTCATAATAGTTGAGGACATACTCGACAGCGGCATCACGCTCAGCTATCTGAAGAACTACCTCAGCGTGCGCAAGCCCGCCTCCATCAGCATAGTCACGCTGCTGGACAAGCCATCCCGCCGCCGCGCGGACATCAAGGCCGACTACGTCGGCTTTGAAGTTGAGGACGCCTTCGTCGTCGGCTACGGCCTCGACTACGCGGAGGAGTACCGCAACCTCCCCTATATCGGCGTGCTCAAGAGCGAGGTCTACTCCAATAACTGAGCCAGCTTCAGCCGTCCGGCTGATGAAATATGCTTCCCGGCCGCTGCCGGGGGCAAGCCGCCGCGCCGAGGCGCGGGGTATTTTGGCGCGAAAGCGGACTTTCGGCCAGACATAAGGAAGTGAATTTTTTTTGAAACCTCAGCGAAACCGAGCCCGTGACATCGGGTTTTACGTGCTGATAATGATCATTCTCCTGGCAGTTATTTATACGATGCTCACGCCCCGTCAGGAGCAGGAGGCGCTCTCCTACGCCGACGTGGTTGAGATGTTCCAGAACGAGAAAGTGGAGAGCTTCGTCGTCGAGGGCGGCAACCTCATAATAACGCGCAAGGGAGCGGCTGAAACAGACCCCGCCGTCACGTATGACCTGTACGACGTGGGCATGTTCTGGAACCAGCTCGGTGACCTGATACAGCAGCAGAAGGACGCAGGAATCATTTCGGACTACGATTTCCAGACGGGCTATGTGGCGCCCTGGTGGCTGAGCATGATCCCGTACCTGCTGATAATTGTCGCGTTCTTCGCGCTATGGTACTATATGATGAACAAGGCCGGCGGCGGCGGTGGAGCGCCGGGCGTCGGCAAGTTCGGCAAGGCTCGCACCCGCCTCGGCAGCGAGGAGCAGAAGAAGGTCACGTTCAAGGACGTGGCCGGCTGCGAGGAGGAGAAGGCGGAGCTGGAGGAGGTCGTGAACTTCCTCAAGAACCCCAAGGCGTACACGGACATGGGCGCGCGCATACCCAAGGGCGTGCTGCTGGTCGGCCCTCCGGGCACCGGCAAGACCCTGCTGGCCAAGGCCGTGGCCGGCGAGGCGGGCGTGCAGTTCCTGTCCATCTCCGGCTCCGACTTCGTCGAGCTGTACGTCGGCGTCGGCGCTTCCCGTGTGCGCGACCTGTTCGACCAGGCCAAGAAGGTGGCTCCGGCCATCATCTTCATCGACGAGATAGACGCGGTCGGCCGCCAGCGCGGCAGCGGACTCGGCGGCGGCCACGACGAGCGCGAACAGACGCTCAACCAGCTGCTGGTCGAGATGGACGGCTTCTCTAACAACGAGGGCGTCATAGTCATGGCTGCCACGAACCGCGACGACATTCTGGATAACGCCCTCACACGCCCCGGCCGTTTCGACCGCCGCGTGTATATAGGCCTGCCCGACATCCGAGGCCGCGAGGCGATACTGCGCGTCCACGCCAAGGGCAAGCCCCTGGCCGACGACGTCAACCTCAACTCCGTGGCTCGCGGCACTCCCGGCTTCTCCGGCGCCGACCTGGAGAACCTGCTCAACGAGGCCGCGCTGATGGCCGTCTCCAACGGCAAGCGCTTCATCACCTCCTACGAGATAGAGGAGGCCATCCGCAAGGTGGAGATGGGGCCGGAGAAAAAGAGCAAGGTCATGAGCGAGCGCGCCCGCAAGCTCACCGCTTACCACGAGGGCGGCCACGCAGTGGTCAGCGAGTTCCTCGACCACACCGACCCCGTGCACTATATCACCATCATCCCCCGCGGACCGAGCGGCGGCGCGACCTACTTCCGCCCGAAGGAGGACCTGGAGAACTTCCACTCCTACTCCGAGCTGTTTGAGGACATCGTCGTCTCCCTCGGCGGCCGCGTGAGCGAGCGGCTGTTCCTCGACGATATATCCACCGGCGCGTCCGGAGATATACAGCAGGCGACCAACCTGGCTCGCGCCATGGTCACGCAGTTCGGCATGAGCGAGAGGCTCGGCCCCATCAGCTACGACAGCTCGGGTCACAGCATCTTCATAGGCCGCGACTTCGGCACGACCAAGAGCTACAGCGAGGAGACCGCCGCCATCATCGACGAGGAGGTCAAGCGCATCTTCGACGAGGCCAACGCCAAGTGCGAGAGCATACTGCGCGAGCACGCCGACACCCTCAAGGGCGTGGCGGAATACCTCCTGCAGAACGAGAGCATGGACGGCGAGGACTTCAGCTACTTCTGCCGCCACGGCGAGCTGCCGCCCAAGAAGCCCGAGCCCAAGATGCGCGACAGCTCCATAGAGCCGCCCGCGCGCAAGATAAGCTACACCTTCGACGAGCCCAAGGAGACGCCGCAGATCGAAAGCGGCGACGCCCAGAGCCAGGCCGAACCGAAGGACGAGAACAAGGAATAATGCAAAAGAGGCGAGAGCGCTGCTCCCGCCTCTTTCTCACTCTTTGCTCTTTTTCTTCAGGAACACGGCCAGCACTATGCCGGCTATGATGAGCACCACGCCTATTATGGCGATCACGGTGCCCATGATGGCCACGGGGTTGTTCTGGACCATGCCGCCTTGGATGGGTACGGTCACGCCGTCTATCTCCACCGTCGTGCCGAAGCCGCCGAAGCCCATGCCGAAGTCATTAAAGCCGCTGAGCATGTTGTTGGATATCACGCTCGCCAGCACCCCGATTATGACGAACGCCACGCCGCACAGCGCTATGTACACTCCGACGAGCCAGCCCCAGCGGCGGGCGAGATTCTGTATGAGCCGGGGGAGAGAATCTGTCCAGTCGTCCGGGCGGCTGTAGTCTCGTTTCGCCCCGGTGAACACTCCGCCGTCGTCACCGGCGGAGCCGCGTTCCTCCTCCGGCTCGTCCTCGCTGAGCAGCCAGTCCACCGTGACACCCAGCGCCGAGGCCAGAGCCACGAGCTTTCCCGTCTCCGGCACGGATTCGCCGGTTTCCCTTAGTTAAAGATATTGTTGGGTAAAAAAAGATGTGTCAGTCGATTTTTCCTATAAAGCGATAGAAAATCTCTACTTCCTGTTCCCGGCTGCCGTCCTCGCCCTTGGCCGCTTCATGCACAAGGATTTTCTCAATCAGGGTATTCAGAAGTTCGGCGGTTAGCTCCGCAGGGTTGACATACTGCTTCATCAGCCCTACCCACTTTTCAGCGTCAACGGCGGTCTGTGCAGCGGCTTCCATAGCTTCGTGAAGCTGCCGGATTTTCTCGTCCAGCTCCTTTTGTTCTCCCTGGTACTTCTCGGACAGCATATTGAAGTTGTACTCGGTGATGCGTCCAGCAGACCAGTCCTCATACATTTTGGCAAACAGCCCGTCAACCTCCGCTTTGCGCTTCTCTGCTTTTTTCAGTTCGGATGCCTGTTTCTTCTTCGCAGAGCTACGTTCCTTATCGCTGGCATTGAGCAGCCTTTTCAGAAGTTTGTCCTCGTCCTGATGTGCCTGCTGTGACCAATATTGCAGGCGGGAGAGAACATAGGCGTAAAGCACATCATAGCGGATGTAGTGCATGGAGCATTGGCGCAACCCTTGTCCGTTCTTGCTGCAATGATAGTAGCCATACGGAGTTTTGTTCTGCTTATTCTCTCCGTATGCCAGCGACCAGCCGCAGTCCGCACACTTTATCAGCCCTGAAAAAATCTGTGTCGTGCCGTCTTTCTGCCGTCTGCGCCTGCTGGCGATCTGCTCCT
This sequence comes from uncultured Eubacteriales bacterium, assembly GCA_900543085.1. Lineage (GTDB taxonomy): Bacteria > Bacillota > Clostridia > Oscillospirales > Oscillospiraceae > Scatomorpha > Scatomorpha pullicola. Next base: position 15,628 of record UQQF01000012.1, read on the forward strand.
GCACCTGCCGGAACACATCTTCGGAAATAATAGCTTCGTGGGTGTTCTCCACACGATACCATTCCTCCTGCGGTTTGCGTACCTTTTTCTTGTTCTTGAATGAAATGTTGCTCTGCTTGTTGTGTACGCTGTGACCGATGTAGGTTTCCTCTTTTAAGATGCTCTTGACCTGCGCTATCGTCCACGCATAGGCTTTTTCCTCCGGCGCTCCGGCATAGATGTTAGCGAAAGTGCCGTATCTCTGGAAGTTCAGCCATCCGGGGGTGGGCACTTTTTCTTCCACCAAAATCCGTGTGATACTGGCCGCCCCTCTGCCATGAACGGCAAGGTCAAATATCTTTTCGATAATCCACCTTGTTTCCGTGTCAATCAGAAGATGCCCGGTCTTGTCCGGGTCTTTGATGTAGCCCAACGGGGCGTAAGCTCCGTAGTGTGCGCCGTTTGCAAACCGTGTCCGCATGGCTGCCTTGACCTTTTTGCTGGTCTGGCGGGCGTGCATCTCATTCAGGATATTCAGGAATGGGGCAAGCTCGCTTTCTCCGTTGAGGGTGTCCACATTGTCATTGATCGCAATGTAGCGGACGCCTTTGCTTGGGAAGTAGATTTCTGTGTATTGGCCGGTCAGAATGTAGTTTCTGCCTAAGCGGGATAAGTCCTTTGTTACAACGCAGTTGATTTTCCCGTCCTCGATGTCGTCAATCATCCGCTGGAAACTCGGCCTGTCAAAGTTCGTGCCGCTCCATCCATCGTCAATATACTCGTCTACTATGGTCAATCCATGCTCGGCGGCATACTGCCGGAGCATCATGCGCTGTGTCTGGATGCTGCCGCTTTCACCTTGAAGTTCATCGTCACGGCTCAATCTCAAATAAAGTGCGGTGTTATAAATCGTCGTATTGTATGGTTGTTTCATCAAAAATCCTCCTTAAAAAGAAACAACCCACGCTTATACAATACTCGCTGGTACAAGTATATCATAAGCGTGGGCTGATTGACAGTCACAAATCTATATTTTTCAGGAAGCAGTGGCGGCGTGCTGGATTACATCTTCCAGCAGGCTGTTCAGCGGCTTCCCGTTCTCTGCGAAATGCTCCGATACCCTGATACGGACTTTCCCCATGACAAAATACTGGGTGCCGTCCGCAGCGGTAAGCATCGTGCCGCTGTTGTCGGTGTTATTTTCGTTTTTGGCTTTTACCATAGGCATTTACCTCCATAAATGAAATATGCCCGACAAGGAAATGTCAGGCTGGTGTGGCGCCGACTGTTCCCATGTCAACCAAACCGTGTCAACCGGCGTTAAAGACTTTGAAAACAATCCGCAGGCGTTCTCTGATTTTATTTTACTTTTTCTTTGATTTCTTGGTTGACATGGTTGACAAAGGGGAGAAATGCCCGAAATATCAGGCTTTCCCCTGTCAATCGACTGTCAACCGAAATGTCAACCAAACTGTCAACCGGCGACATTTTTAGAATGGAAGTTCCATCTGCCGGGCTTCTTCCTCCGTGATTTCTTGAAAACCGTCTTTGTCCGCTGGGGGTTGGTTGACACGCTCCCAGCCTTTTTGTGAACCATATTTCTTATATCTCTTAGGGCTTTTGTAGGCTGTCCAGCCCTGTATGCTGCCGTTTGCAATGCCGGTATTCATAATCTCGCAGATTGCCCGTGTTTCCCACTCTGCCGGGGGATTGCAGTTTCCCAACGCTTCCTCATAAAGCTGCTTGGAACATACCCTGTCGCCGGTGTAGTCCTCCAAATAGGCGTAGATCATACCGGCCTGCGTGTCCTCCTGCATAAAATCCTGCTGGTGGGCTTTCAGGTAAGCGTTCATTTCCGCGCTGAATGACAGCTTATATTTTCCGCTACGGTAGATTGTCATAGCTTCCGCCCACATCTGGCTGATAAACGCCCTTGCCGCCACTTCATCGTCCAGTATGTGAACCTCCGCCCGTTCTGAGTACACGGTCACGGGGATAAAACGCCGGTTGCCGGTGCGGTCACGAGGAAGAAAGTCCTGCCGGTTGGTAGTTCCTCCAAACACGCATTGACGGAGCCGGTCTGCCGGATGGGTTTCATACGGCACCTTGTAGGTTTCTTTCTGGCGGCTTAGAAACGACTTGATCTCCTCAATGCTTCTGGCATTGGCGGTGGCGATCATCTCCGACATTTCCATAATCCAATGCCCTTGCAGCTTTCGGTACACATTTTCATCGTCCAGTTTCTTCAAATCGTCTGAAAACCACTCGTCCTTAACTGCCAGCAGCCGAAAAAAGGTAGATTTTCCAGCTCCCTGACCGCCTACCAAACAGAGCATGACTTCAAACTTGCTCCCCGGCCGAAATACCCGTCGGATGGCTCCCATCATAAACAGTTTCAGGGCTTCAAAGGTGTAGTCGTCCGTATCGGCTCCCAGAAAATGATGTAGAGCATAGCGGATGCGCTCGGTTCCATCCCATTGCAGGCTGTTCAGATAATCCCTGATAGGGTGGTAGCGATTTTCGTTGGCTACGATCTGAATTGCGTTCTCCACTTTCTTTTCGCTGGTCAGTCCATAGTGTTCTTCCAGATACAAAAGTAGATACTTCATATCCATATCGGTCAGCGTGGCGCTGGTTCGTTCCCATCCCAGCGGCTTCACAATATCCACTCTTTCAGAAAGAATGTTGTAGCTGATCGCCCCACGCAGCAGTGGGTCACGCTGGAATACCGTCAGACAGTTCTTGATGCTATTCTTCACGCCGCCTTTCTGCGTCCCCTCCAACGTCTCCCGGATTTCCTCCTGTGTCTGCGCCGGTTCCATAGCGTCCATCGTTCGCATGACCGCTTCCTGCGCCGCTGGTGGCAAGTTCTGAAATTCGCTGCTCAAGCCGCATCACCTCCTTTCCCTGCTCGACAATCAACGCCGCTTTTTCTTCCATCTCTCCGAACAATAAAATATACAGCAGATATTCTATATAGCTGATTTTTTGTAATGCTTCCACGAAAAGAGGATGCCAGACGGCATCCTGCGGCTGTGGGGCATATCCGATTTTCCAGTGTTCCAACAGATGCAGATAGTCGCATAACACTTTGAAACAATGCTTTTCCGCCCGCCGTAACCTCTGCTCCGGCGCAGGCTTGGGCGGCGTTCTCTTTGCTGCCGGTGTATGGCTGGCTCCATCATAGGGGATTGAAAAATCCTCCGCAAGCCTGAACGCCGCATCCCGTTTTCCCAAACCATGCAGGGAAGCGGCAAAGTCGATCACATCCCCGGAAGCGCCGCAGCCGAAACAATAATAGCGGCTGTCCACTTTCATGCTGGGCGTTCTGTCATTGTGGAACGGACAGCAAGCCATGCCGTTTCTCCCCACACGTATTCCATAGTAAGAAGCAGACTGCCGGGTAGTAACAGACTGCTTCACCGCTTCAAATACATTCAAATGATTCCTCCCGTAAATGTCATAGTTCTATATCGTGTTTCTTTTGCTTTGATTCATGCGCCGGTTCCCGCCGCTGCAATACCCGGTCAACATGGTACTGTACCCGCCGCATTTTCATCAAATCCTCCCGAAGCGGCTTATACTGCGGAGATAGCTCGGCATATTCCCGTTTCAGCCGGTCATATTCCTGTTTCCATGCGTTCAATGGAACCGACTTCTCGCCTAAGTTCTCTTTCAAAATCCTGCGGGCGGTGTAAAACAATCGCAGGTCAGCGTCGTAGGCGGTTTCAAATTTTTCCCGCTGCTTTTTCCACCTGATACCGTTCAGTTCATCATGTACCGGCTTCAGACGTTTGTAGTTCTCGGCCTGCCGTATCAACTCCTGCAATTCTTTCATCCGGGCAGACTTTTCTTTCATGCTGCCGCTCAATGTGTCAAACTCTGCGCTGACAGCGGACAGGCGGCTTTCCAGTTTATCCAGCGAAAGAATTTTGTTCTCGATCAGGTAGTTTACCGTTTCCGAAAATTCTTTCAGGTTCTTTCCTTTCGCTTTCTGGCTCCATGCCCCGGCGTTCCTGTCCTGATAATAGGAGATCAGCAGGTCGGCAAGGCTCGGTGTTTTGGGCTTGGAAAGTTCCTCTTTGACTTCCGAAATCCAGCCGAACAGGGATTTGATTTTCTTTTTTATATCCAGCATCAGCCGGTTAGTAGCCTTAATCCAGCGGTTCAATTCTCCCTTGTCGGTGCGGATGCCCTTTGCTTCCATCTGCCGGACAGTCGGCCCCTCATGGACGGTGGGGATCAGGTCAAGCCCCTGCCGCACATAGGAACGGTGGTCGATGCGGACGGCCAGCCCCTTTTCCACAAACTTTTCATTGACCATCCGGCACCATGCTTCCCGCCATTCTTCCAGCGTTTCCGGGCTGCCCCAGTCGGTAGTAGGTACGGCGTTGAACATGGGCTTGCCGTCCTTATCCAGCACTTGGTTTCCCTCATCGTCAAGCACATATTCCCGGCGCTGTTTCTGTCCCCATGTGCCGTCTGGATTGATAGGGCGCATGGTCGTCATCACATGGAAGTGTGGATTGGGGATGCCGCCGTCCTCCTTGTCCGGGGCATGGACGGCAAGATCGGCAATCATTCCTCTGCCGACAAGATACCGCTGCACAAATTCCCTCGCCAGCGCAATATTTTCTTCCATCGAAAGCTCATTCTGCAAAGCAATATCAAAGCTGTAAGCAAGCTGCGCTTTCTTGTGCTTCTCCACCTGTTCCACCGCATTCCACAAGGTCGCCCGGTCTTGGTATTCCGGCGGGGCATGGGGCGGCAATAAAATCTCGGAGCAGATCACGCCGCCCTTGCGGGTGTAGTCGCTGTACTCGCCGTAGTAATCGCTGTAAAGCCTTTCCCCGGCTCGGTAAGCTGCGCTGGCAATGGCGCTCTGTCCGGCGCTGCGCCTAATCTGGTTGACTGTTAAGTGATAAAGCGCCATAATCAGTTACCGTCCTGCGGCTGGCTGTGATTTTCAACCGCAAGCCGTACCATGTTCTGAACCGGCTGCCATTCGGAAATGCGCTCCATCAGGGAATAAAACTCCTGCTCGGTCAGTATCTTCACCTCCGGCATGACGCTCTCAACCGCCGCCCCACGGGTAATCAGACGGTGGTTGCGCTGCTTGCAGGAACCGCTTTCCAGATATGATTTTCGGTTTTCCAGACGGCGCAGCTTCCGTTTTTCCTGTTCTAACTTTTTGTTTGCTTCCACCAGATCGGCGGCAAGCTGTTCTTTGGATTTTTCCATGTAAAAGCCTCCTTTGCTCTGAAATAAAAATGACCGTATGGATAACGGTCAGGGTGTCGGTATTCGCCCATCAGCCTTTGCGGATGTGACAAGCCGGTAACGGGTTGTCGCAGACACAAAGGATACAGGGGATAGCCGCTTTGGCGGCGTAAGGGGGTGTAGCCCCCTTGTACGGAACGGAGTGACGCAGGATCCCGATTGCTGATTTTATCAGCGGTCAGAGGGCGGCTCCGCAGGACGCACGATACATGGTCGCCAGACTATGTATAGAAGTGCGCCCTTTCGTTCCTCAAGGGATTTTGCCGTTTCCGGCTCCCGTATCGTCTTTGCTGTCCTTTGGATTATCCCTCCTGCGGGAACGCTTGGAAAAATACTTCGGGCACTCGATCACGACTGCCCGGAAACTCTGCTTGCAGTCATGGCGGCATCTGCGGCATAACTCGTTATAAGTGACACGGTTGCGGTCATTCAAGAAGAAAGACAGTTCTAACCGGCGCTTCTTGCTCATTCTCGGCATTATCGGCTCCTTTCCCTGTTTCTATCGTGCATACGCAGATAGGCAGTTTTGGTGTAGCGTTTCGGTATCATTTTTAAGGTTTTTCCCCTCTGTAAGCCCCTTTGACAAGGGCGGCAGTATTCCAGACAGGGGAAGATACCATGCGCTCATTTGCTGCTTTTCGGTAGGGTTTCAGTACCCTTTTCCATCCAGTCAAAGAACGCCTTTTTGCTGACCTTAATCAGCCTGCCGCTTCTAAACGCCGGAAATCCGGGTGTGTGAACCAGCTCATAGGCGCTCACTCTGGAAATTCCCATAATGCGCCGGATGTCCGCTACGTCTAAAACCAGCGGAAGATCATCATAATTCTTTAATCTCTTGTTATCGTTCATTTCGTTCCTCCCATGCTATAAATTCATTACAAATGCTTCCTGTTGCCGTTCTCCCCAAAAGCCGTTATCCTGCCCCATTTCTGCGGTGTTTCCCTGCATTGGCGCGCCGGATGCGTCACTTCCCCTGCCGGTCATATCCCTTTTGGACGGTCATTTACTTGTCAAGGTGCTGCGTGGTACTGAATTACCATCTGCAATCATCATACCGGCTTCTCCTTGACAAAACAACACTTCTGCGATACCATGAGTGTAACGGATATGGCTAAATTATAAAATTACCATAAGCAAAGGCAGGGAAATGGCATGGAAATGGAATTTGTGCGGCATGAGCCGTGTTATGACCGGGTTTTGTTTGTCCTGACACTGGACAGGAAGAAAATGAAAGAACGGATTTTGATTGGGGAAGAATTGCAGGTGCGCTTCCGTTTACAGGGGGATATGGATGCCAATATGTTGTGCGACACCACCCGCCCGCTTGGAACATTCCTTGCAGAATTTGAACATGACCCTGACGGGGAATGGAACCGATTCGGTCTGGCTCCGCTGCGGGAAGCCCTACACTCGAGCCGCTGGAAACAGCCAGCCTTAGAGCAGGCCGCAGGGGAATTTTTGAAAACAAAGTTTGATACCAGCGATCCGCTGCGGATGTACGCTGCGTTCCGTATCTGGAACGGCTATCTGCTGGCAAGGGAGTCCCGAAACAGGGCGGAAGCCTGTGAGCGTTTCATGGACAAAATGAGTCCGTTCACGATGGCTTTTCAGCAGAGAAGCCCGCTTCAATTTGACAGCGATACCGGCAGACCGCAGCCATTCCAGATTTCCAGCCGGATATTCGGCTCCGTACCAGCAGCGGAAACACGGCTTGACCTTTGGTATCCAGACAACCGGCGTACAACAGAATGTGTCGCCGCCTATGCCACGTTCTATCCGCTGATAACTTATTACCTGAACCGGCTGAACGATTGGGGGTTTTTCTTCCGAAGGTGTAAAGTCTGCGGGCGCGTTTTCCTTGCAAAAAGCCAGCGGTATGAACTATGTGGCGATAAATGCAGGAAGAAGCAGGCGCTTCAAAACAAGCGGGAGTTTGACGAGAGGGCAAGAGAAAACAACTATGATCTGCTCTACAAAAATGAGTGCCAAAATTGGCGCAACAAGATCAACAAGGCAAAGCGGACAGCAGGCTTCCCGGCTGACCGGTTGGAAGAAATGCTGACAGCGTTTGAAGCGTTTAAGAAAGAAGCGTTGCGGAGGAAAAAGGCTGTAAAAGAAAGAGCAGCCAGCCCGAAAGAATTTACGGACTGGCTGTATCAGCAGAGTAATATTATTGTAGAACTAACAAATGTCTAAAAAGTCTCGGAGCGGATGGCTTTTTGATTGAAGTCATTTGAAAGTTATGATAGAATGTATTTGTGAGATTATACCTAGAAAGAGAGGGTGCAAATTATGCGAAAAAATCGTCTCGTTGCGCCTGTTGTAAAATGGGTTGGCGGTAAACGACAACTTTTAGATGATTTAACACCATTATTTCCAAAACGTGTTACCTCTTATTGCGAACCATTCTTAGGCGGGGGTGCCGTTTTATTTAAGTTACAGCCTAATATTGCATATGTTAATGATATTAATTCTGAACTCATTCAAATGTATGAAGTTATCCGAGATAATGTTGATGAACTGATTATCGCTTTAGGTGAGCATCCAAATGAGGAAGATCATTTTTATAGTGTTCGAGATTGGGATAGAAATAAGGAACAGTATGGACAATTGACCAAAGTGCAGAGAGCAGCACGTATTATTTACTTGAACAAAACGTGTTATAATGGCCTTTTCAGAGTAAATAATGCTGGAGAGTTTAACACTCCCTTTGGACACTATAAAAATCCCAATATCGTAAATGCTCCTACGCTAAAAGCTGTTAGTGCTTACTTTCAGAAAGCACAATTGACTTTTAGCAGTGTTGATTATGCCGAAGTGCTTGCCAATGTAGCAAAAGGAACTTTTGTCTATTTGGATCCACCATATGATCCGGTTTCTGAAACGGCTAATTTTACGGGCTATGCAAAGGGCGGTTTTGACCGCTCAGAACAAATCCGTCTGCGTCAATGCTGTGACGAACTCAATCGGCGTGGAATCAAATTTATGCTTTCAAATTCTGCAACGGATTTTATTAGAGAACAATATGCTGCTTATAACATTACCATAGTAAAAGCGAAACGTGCTATTAACTCTAACGCTGCAAAGCGAGGTCAAGTGGATGAAGTGGTGATAAGAAATTATGAGTGAACAAACAAAAAGCCAAAACGACAAAGCATGGGAAGCTTTGTTTGAAAAGTATGATATTCTGTCGCATATTGAATCAGATGGAAAATTTATTATCTCTGCGTCTCAAATAAAAGAATATCGTGAACCTCGATTGATGGCAAAGTTTGATCACAACATCAATCTGCCGCAGATTTTTGCTAAGAACAACCTTGCTATCTTACCAATTTCCCGTGGAGATTACATTATTTCTCATTTTGAGGCTTATCAACCATTTGAAGTGCTGGATAAATCTATTACTCAGGCTTCTTTACCGACTAATCTTCAAAGCCTTGATGCAAATAACATTCCAAGTGAAACTATCGCCATAAATTGTGCTTTGGCTTCAGGTATGCTCTCGGATTTTTTAGAGGAAGATATCCTTTATTCTACTGTATCAGGCCGTATGGGATCAGGACGATTTGATTTTAGTATTCAGAACTCTTGTACAAAAACTCCGACATCAGTTTCAGTGAACAATTCTCAAATTGAAATAGATGCCGCTTTTGAAGGTGTTCATAGCCTTTCGTTGCTCGAAGCCAAACGGGATTTATCGGAAGATTTTCTTGTACGGCAGTTATATTATCCGTATCGAGTATGGAGCAATCGTGTGACAAAGAAAGTTAAACCGATTTTTCTTGTTTATTCAAATGGAATATTTAGTTTGTATGAGTACGAATTTCAAAATCCTGATTCCTATAATTCACTGGTGCTTGTAAAGCACAAAAATTATTCTATTGAAGATACAGCAATAGAGCTTTCGGATCTACAAGACGTTGCTTTACGCACAAAAATTATTTCTGAACCAAATATCTCTTTTCCTCAAGCAAATAGTTTTGAGCGAGTTATCAATATATGCGAATTACTAAATGCTCAGGAATTGAGTCGTGAACAAGTTACAGAAGAATATGCTTTTGATATTCGACAAACAAATTATTATACGGATGCTGCAAGATACTTAGGATTACTTGAAAAACATTATGAAGATGGTCGCAAACCAATATATTCCTTAAGCGCATCGGGCAAGCGTATAATGAATTTAAATTATAAACAACGGCAACTGGCATTTTGCGAAGTCATTTTGCAGCATCGTGCTTTTAAAGAAACATTCAATCATTGTATGAAAATGGGAACAATGCCTGATACGTCAACAATTGTTGCTATTATGCAGGAATCTAATCTTTATAAGGTTGAAAGCATGAGTACATATGTACGACGTTCCTCTACAATCAGTGGTTGGATAAATTGGATGCTAGGATTAATAGAGGAGTAAGATTGCAGAATATTAAATTGGAACCTGATGACTTTGAGTTACAAACAACAAGTGTTTGGGATTTTCCAGATAGAGGAAAGTGGGCAACTCATGATGCGTCATATCGTGGGAATTGGTCACCGTACATCCCTAGAAATATTATCCTTCGTTATTCAAGTGAGCAAGAGTTGATTTTAGACCAATTTGTTGGCGGTGGAACAACGCTGGTGGAAGCCAAACTCTTGAATAGAAATGCTATTGGCGTAGATATCAATTCAAGCTCTTTGGCTATTGCGACTAAGAAGTGTGATTTTACGCTTGAAAGAGGAGGAAACGTATATTTTAAGGCTGGCGATGCAAGAAATTTATCATTTATTCCGGATAAAAGCATTGATCTAATCTGTACGCATCCTCCTTATGCAAACATAATTAAATACAGCGCCAATATAAATGAAGATATTTCGAGGATTCCAGTTGGACAATTTTTGTCAGAAATGAGTAAAGTAGCTGACGAAAGTTATCGTGTTCTAAAATCTGGAAAGTTTTGCGCTATCATGATGGGGGATATTCGACAAAAGGGCTTTGTTTTTCCTTTAGGATTTAATGTTATGGGAGTGTTTCAACAATCGGGCTTCAAGTTGAAAGAAGTTGTAATAAAAAAGCAACATAACTGTCAGTCTACAAGGAAATGGGTTCAAAAAAGTAAAGAAAACAATTTTTTACTTTTAGCACATGAATATCTATTTTTATTTAAGAAATGAGGTGGATTTATGCTATGTAAGCATTGTGGATTACCATTAGAAGATGCCCAAGAACGTGGAGATTATAAATCATGTCCCCATTGTTCCCAGAATTGCGAGGAACATATTTTCTATCCTAAAGCCATGTTTGGATGGACAGAAAAACGAGTAACTTCCAATAATCCAACCGGTATTCAAAGTTGGTGCACTCGTTGTCGTGGGAATGATGATGGACCATATGTTGATGGTATAAAATGTAGTGATGTGTAGCTACATTGGAAAACGAGTTCCCTAATACTTTACGGAACTCGTTTTCTCAATATGGGTATATATAAGCGTGGCGTTGTTATATCTGGTGTGGTATCTTTAACTATGGGAAACTCCGGTTTCCCATTTGCTGATGGCCTGGCGAGAGATGCCCAGCTTTTCGGCCAGGGCGTCCTGCGAGAGTCCGGACTTTTTCCTGCAATAGTATATCTTTTCGTGTAATTTCATGTTTGCCCCCTCCTTGTTTGGTAGGCTCAGTATATCAAAAGGCAGGTTGCGGTGCAACATGGCGCGCCTTGAAGTTCCGCAACCGGCGGTTGCGCTTTGCTCACGGCGTCCGGACGAGATGCACGCGGCCTTTAAGAACACTTGACGTTTCTCCGAAAATGTGCTTTTATTGGATACATGAAAAATCCGAACGTTCAAAGAAGGTGAGCCATGGAGCGGTTTGAGCTGGCTGTCGAAGCCGTAAGGAGAGCCGGAGACGCTCTGCGTGCGAGCCGGGTGGAAGATTGCGACATACAATTCAAGACCGGGTACAAGACCTGGTGACGTACTGGGACAGACGCATAGAGCAGCTGCTGCGCGAGGAGATACTCGCCGCTTTTCCGGACGACACCATCGTCGGGGAGGAGTATCCGCCTTCGGACGGCGGCGGGCGTGTGTGGTACATCGACCCCATAGACGGCACGACGAACTTTGTCAACCGGCACAGGGACTACGCCGTGTCGGTGGGCTGCTGGGACGGGGAAAAGCCGGTTTTCGGCCTTGTGCTGGATGTGGAGAACGACGCGCTGTATTGGGCCAAGCCTGGCGGGGGCGCCTGGAGAAACGACAGGGCGCTGAGCGTTTCCCGCCGCACGAATCCGCGCGAGATGCTGCTCACGACGCCGGGAGTCCAATACACGTTCCTGGAAGGCCACGAGTGGCGCGAGCGGCTTGTAAAGCTGGCGAGGACTGTGCGCGGGGTGCGCTGCCTCGGCTCGGTCGCCCTGGAGCTGTGCGAGCTTGCGGCGGGGGAGTCCGACCTCTTTGTCACGCTGCGCTCGTCGCCCTGGGATCACAACGCCGCGCGGATAATAGTGGCGGAAGCCGGGGGAGCGATATGCACCGTGTCCGGCGACCCGCTGCCCATAACTGAAAAAAGCACCGTTCTGGCTGCAAACTCAAAGGAGAGCCTGAGCTCGGCGCTCAAGCTGCTGAGCCCTTGAGCGCGGCCGCCGCTGCGCGGAAGAATCACCCGGGCGCGTCCAAAAGACGCGCCCGGGTGATTTTCAATATGACCGCGACGAAGCGCTCAGTCCCTGCGGTTCACGGGGGCGGTGGACTCGCGTTCTATCAGGTTCGAGGTGGTTATATACATCTGCACCTGCTTGTTCGGGTGGCGCATGACGCTCAGCAGCAGGTCGGCAGCCTGGGAGCCCATATCGCGCACGTCGATGTCCACTGTGGTGAGCGGGGGGCTGGTCTGCTGCGAAAACGGGTAGTCGTCAAAGGTCATCACGCCTATGTCCGCAGGTATGTGCAGCCCGGCGGCGTGTATGGCTTCGACGCAGCCGAGCGCGAGATAGTTGTTCGCGCAGACCACGGCGTCCGGTCTGGGCGACTGAGCCAAAAGCCGTCCGGCCATGCGCTCGCCGTCGGCCAGCGTGGAGTCGCCGAGCCAGATGAAGTTCTCGATTATGGGAACGCGAGCGTCCTCCAGACCCTTGCGGACGCCTTCAAGCCGGTTCGTGGAGCTGAGGTCGTAGTCCCGCCCACCTATGAAGGCTATGCGCCTGTAGCCGCGCTTGACCAGGTGCGATGCGGCGAGCACCCCGGAATAGACGTGGTTTATATCCACCCAGCAGACCTGACTGGGGAAGCCCGGCACGCCGAGCACCATGTGGGGAAAGCGCTTTTCCGTCAGCAGGGCGCTGAGCGCGTGGGACATCACGGAGACGTGCACGACCAGGGCGTCGGCCTCGCGGCGCGCGATTATCTCCTCCGCCGCCTCGCTGGCGTCGGTCTTGTCCGTGCCCCGCAGCTCGAGGGAATAGCCGCGGCGGCGGAGCGCCTCCTCCACGCCGGCAAATATCTCAAACATGTGCGGGTTCTCAAAGGCGATGTTGCGGTACAGGTCTGCAAGCAGCACTACGCGGTGCGTTGCGCCGCGCGCAAAGCTCTGGGCGCTGGCGTTCGGGTAGTATTGCAGCGCGCGCATGGTCTCGCGCACGCGCCCGGCCGTGGCCGCAGAAATGCTGTAGTGCCCGTTTATGACCTTGGACACGGTGGACACGGAGACTCCCGCCTCGCGCGCTACATCCTTTATCGTGACAGCCATGCTATCGCCTCCCATATGGCATTATACCACCGCGCGGCGCGCGGTGGTATGCTTTGATGCCCTATTTCTCAAAAACGGCGAAGCCCCACGGAGCCAGGACGCCGCCGTCCAGTCCGTCCGCCCAGAGCGTTTCGCCGCAGACGGGCGCCTGCGCCGGCGTGCCGGCAGCATTCAGGCACACGGCGACGGCCTTGCCGCCGCAGCGCCGCTCAAAGGCCAGCAGTCCGCTCCCGGGCCGGGCGCTTATTACGCGGAAGTCTCCGTGACGCAGCTCAGAGCGCTCGTGCCGCAGCGCAATGGCGCGGCGGACAAAGTCCCTAAGCTGCGTGTCGCCGCCGCCCCAGGGCATGGGCGAGCGGTAGTCCAGCTCGGCGACGCCCTCTATGCCCAGCTCGTCGCCATAGAACAGCATGGGCATACCCACGAAGGTCATGAGAAAGAGCACGGCCAGCCTGTACCGGCGCTTATCGCCGCCGCAGACGGAGAGGAAGCGGCTGACGTCGTGGCTGTCCAGCAGGTTCATCTGCACGCCGGTCATCTGCAGCTTGTAGCGCATCAGCATGTCGGAGCACCGCGCGGCGAAGCCGTAAGCGTCGAGAGCGCCTTCGGCGAAAAAGCGGCGGCAGTGCTTGCGGAAGTCGTAGTTCATCGTGGAGTCGAACATGTCTCCGTCCAGCCAGTGGCGCGCGGTCTCCCAGACCTCGCCGACAAGCAGAGCGTCGGGCTTCACCGCCTTGACGGCGGAGCGGAACGCCCGCCAGAAGCCGTCGTCCACCTCGCTGGCCACGTCGAGTCTCCAGCCGTCAACGCCGAACTCCTCTATCCAATACTGCCCGACGCCGCAGAAATACTCCCGCACCTCGGCATTGGCCGTGTTCAGCTTGGGCATCATGCGCTCATAGGCATATGTGACGTAGCCCGGATACGCCTCCGGGTCGGCGGGGCGCTCCACGGGGAAGCTCAGACCGTAGAACCAGTCGCGGTAGCGCGAGCGCTCCTGGTTCTTGACCACGTCCTCAAAGGCCCAGAAGCGCCAGCCGCAGTGGTTGAACACGCCGTCTATGATCACGCGTATGCCCTCGGCGTGCAGAGCCTTCACCATGCGGCGCATGGCCTCGTCCCCGCCGAAGCAGGGGTCGACGTGCATGTAGTCTATGGTGTCGTACTTGTGGTACTCGCCGGCGGCGAAGATGGGATTTAAGTACACGCAGTTGAAGCCCATGGAGCGTATATACTTCGCGTTCGCCGCCACGCCGTCGAGCGTGCCGCCCAGCCTGCCGCGCGACTTCTGCCCGTTGTGGACCAATTCTGCGCCGGAGCCGGAGATGCTCCCTTCGCCGGAGGCAAAGCTGTCAGGGAAGATGTTGTACACCACGGCGTCGCGCGCCCAGTCAGGCACGCGCGCTATGTCAGCGCGGTGGTTTATGGGCAGCTTGAAGTACTCGGAGCGGTCGTCCACCAGCGACTTTGTGAACTCGCCGCCGTAGTAATACGTCCACTCCCCGCCGCCGTAGAGAGTGAAATAGTAGTAGACGCGGTAGTATTTGCTCTCCACGACTGCCTGCCAGTAGTCGTGGTACTCGTCGCTCGCGGCGAGCTCCATCTCCACCGGTGTGAAGATGATGGGCGTCACGCGGCAGGCCGTGTCGCCGTAGGAGAGCGTCACGCGCTCAAGGTCGCCGCGCGCACAGCGCAGGCGGTAGACGATGCGGCCTTCGTCCAGACCGTGGCAGTATTCGCTCACGGGCCGGTGCTCTATTGCGGCAAAATTCATCCCTTAACACCCCCAGCGGTCAGGCCGGAAGTCATGTGCTTCTGGCACAGGAAGAAGATTATCAGCACCGGCAGCGACACGACGATGCTCGCCGCGGCGAACACCGGCCAGCTTCCGCTCATCTCGGTGGCCTGCAGGGCGTAGAGCCCGGCGGCAAGGGTGTAGTTCGCCTCGCCGGTCATGAAGGTCGTGGCGTAGATGTACTCGTTCCAGACGTAGATCAGCACCATCAGCGCAGTGACGATAACGCTCGGCTTGGCGAGCGGCATGACGATGCGCGTCACGACCTGGACGTCGGTCGCCCCGTCTATGCGCGCGGCCTCCTCTATGTCCACGGGTATGGTGTCGAAGTAGCCCTTCATGTTCCAGAGCGAGAACACGGCCATCGTGCCGGTGTAGACGATGATGAGCCCCAGACGGTGGTTTATGAGCCCCGTCGGCTGGAGCAGGCGGTACACGGCGAACATGCTGAGTATGGCGGGGAAGGAGTTTAAAAGCACCAGCCAGCGCAGAACCAGCCTCCGCCCCGGGAAGCGGCGGCGGGAAAAGCAGTACGCCGCCGGGACGCTCACCGCCAGCGAGATCGCCACCGTTGCAACGGCCAGCAGTATGCTGTTGCCGAACCAGGTCATTATGTCCTCGCCGGTGAACACTTCGGCGTAGTTTGCCAGCGTAAAGTCCTCGGGTATGAAAGAGAAGTCCGAGCTCAAAAGCGAGTTCGTCCCTGAGAACGACACGCTCAGCGCGTAGAGTATGGGTATGAGCGTCACGAAGCAGAGGACGATGAAGAATATGTTCAGCGCCGTGAGGCCTATACGTTCACGCGCGCGCTTTTTCATAGCGTCTCCTCCCCTCCGAGCTTGAAGCGCGCCGAAAAGACGAGCATCAAGACAAAGATAATGATGGATATGGCAGAGCTGTAGCCATAGTTGTTCGTGACAAAGGCGTTTTCGTAGGCGTAGGTCAATATCGTGTGGAAGTTCGAGCCTGTCCTCGCTCCCATCTGCTGCGTGAGCAGGTAGACGACGTCGAACTGCTTGAACGTGGTGAACACGGTGATAATGACCGCCGGGGCGATGATGGGCTTTATGGACGGAATGGTTATGTACCGCGTGCGCTCGAGCCAGCTCGCGCCGTCGAGCAGCGCGCTCTCGTAATAGCTCTGGTCTATGCTCTGCAGCGCGCCGTCCATTATCATGATCATGAACGGCAGCGCGAGCCAGAGGTTCACCACCGTGCAGCAGATGAAGGCCGACACGTCCGTGGAGAGCCAGCGCACCGTCTGCTGTCCCAGAGCCTCCATCCACTGGTTGAGAAGGCCGAACTCGCTGTTGAACATGCCGGTCTTCCACAAGAGGATGGACACATAGCCCGGCATCGCCCAGGGGAACATGAGCAGGGTCTTGTATAGCTTGCGCAGCCGGAGCTTTTTTACGTTCAGCAGGCTCGCGAGCACGAAGGCCACGACAAGCTGTATGGCCATGTTCACGAACGTCCACAGCACCGTCGCGCCCAGCGCGGAGAGAAATCCGGAGTCGAACACAAAGAGCGCGCGCCAGTAGTTCTGGAGTCCTATGACAGTGAAGTCGAACCAGTGGTAGACGCTCATGTTCGTGAGCGAGATGAAGAAGGTGTAGAGTATCGGGAATACGACTATGAGCGCGATCAACAGCAGCGACGGGCCGGAGACCAGATAGCAGACCAGCACGCTTTTGGTGCGTTTTTTCATGTTCACTGCATGTTTGCGATGAGGCTTTCGGCCTCGCCCATCGCCTCGTCGAAGCTCTCGTCCACGCCGCGGCCGGAGAGGTTCACGTCCGTGAGCAGGTTGCTCATGACCGTCCACATCACGTCCATCTCGGGGATGTTCGGCATGGGCACGGCTATCTCCGCCGTGGAGCGCATGGCCTGCACGAGCTCGTCGTTTGCAACGGCCTCGTCGTCGTAGCACTCCGCTCTCGCCGGGGCGCAGCCGCTGGCCAGCGCGAGCTGCACGCCGATTTCCGGCGAGCACAGCGCCTCGAGCACCGCGCGGACGGCGTCGGCCTTGTTCTCGGCGGCATAGGTGAGCACGTGCACTCCCTGCACGCCGGAGTACGGCGCGAGCTGCTCGCCCGTCGCATCCACGGTGGGCATGGGCGCTATGCCGAGGTCTATGCCTGCCTCGCGCGCGCTCGGCACCATCCACGGTCCGCCGATGGTCGAGTCGGCCTTGCCCTCGAGGAACAGCGTGTTGACGGTGGAATACTCGGTCTCGCCGGGCATGAGCTGCACAAACTTGAGGTGGTACTCAAGCGCGTCCCTGACGGCGTCGGGGTTCGGGAACGGTACGCCGTCCGCGCTGATGATCTCCCCGCCGAAGCCGTGTATCCACGCCGCAGAGTAATAGGCCGTCGAGTGCTGCTCCACAAAGCCGTAGCGGTCGCGACCGGTGTTGGCCTCCATGTAGGAGTAGAGCTCCTCGGTGGTCGAGGGAACCATGTCGTCGGTCATGTACTTCCGGTTGTACATGAACAGCAGGGTTTCAAAATAGAGCGGGAGCTGGTAGACCGTGCCCTTGTAGGTCGCGGCCTCGGTGGTCATGCCGAGGTAGTTGGAGAGCTCGCCCTCCGGCAGCAGCTCCTCAACCGGCGCGAGTATGCCCATTTCGGCGAAGACGCCTATCTTGTCGTGCGCGAAGATGAACATGTCCGGAGCGCTGGAGGGGTCGTTGCCCACCAGCTTGAGCGAATCGGTGAGGCTGGTCTTCTTCTCGAGCGTGATGGTCAAATCGGGCAGAGCCTCGTTCAAATAGTTTTGCAGCACCTCGGCGACGGCGTCCTCCTTGTCGTGCCATATGACGATGCTGCCTGTGTCCACCTCCTGTGAGCCGCAGCCCGCGAGCGTAAAGACCATCGCGAGCGCCAGCAGGAGCGAAAAGAGCTTTTTCATGCTGTACCCCCATAAATTACCGGTGGGCGGACGCGCTCTGCACGCCCGCCCTTGTGGATTTGACAGGAAATGATGAAGAAGTTACTTCTTTTTCTTCTTGTTGACGGCCACGGCCACGACGGCAATGACGATCACCACGGCGACGACCACTATGACCCATATGACAGTGCTGCTTCCGCCGCCGTTGTCCGCGGCCGGAGCCTCGCTCGGCGCGGGGGTCTCCTCGGGCGCTTCGCCGCTCGGCTGCTCGTAGCTTACCGTGGCGTTTTCGGCGTCGGCGACGCTTATCCACACGTCCTTGCCCACTTCGACGGAGAGGTCGCTCGTCTGCACGCCGCCCTCATTGGCGTTGATGATGATGGAGTTTATCCAGCCGGGAACCTCAATGGAGTACCAGCCGTCCTCGCCTGCGGTCATGGCCTCGCCGGGCCAGGCGGAGAAAGCGTTGGTTCCGTCCGGAGCCGACCAGGCCCAGCAGCAGGGGGCATCCCAGTCGGCGGGCACCTGCGCGTGGACGGTGATGGGCTCGGCGTCGGGCGCGTCGGGGTCTTCGTAGCTGACCTCATACGAGAGGTCGTTGTACACGGTCACCCAGACCTCCTGCGGCTCGATTGCGATGGCCTCTGTGGCGGCGGCTCCGTCGTTGCCGCTGAAAACAAGAGATGCCGCCGTTGCGGGGACGCTGGCGGTGAACCAGCCTTCTTCGCCGCCGGACATGGCCGCCGCCTCGCCGCCGTCGGCCGACACGCTGACATTTTCCCACTCGAGCGGGACGTAGGCGTGCACGGTGAAGGTCTCGACATACGCGGGGATCTCAAGGTCGGACTGCGCGTCATAGCTCACGGTGGTTGTCAGGTCGTCTGCGACGGCTATCCAGACCTCGCGCCCGGCCTCAACCACGTCGCCCGCAGTCTGCACGGTAGCCTCATTCGCGCTGATTATGACGTTCTGCACGAAGCCCGGCACATATATGTAGTACCAGCCGCTGTCGCCGAGCGGCTCCATCTGCCCGCCGGGCCAGGCCGCAAAGGCGTTAGTGCCGTCGTCCGCCCATGCCCAGCAGCAGGGATCGGCCCAGCCGGCCGGAACCTGCGCGAGCACAGGCACCATCTCATCCGAGCCGCCCTCATCGGCCATGGCTGCCGTGCACAGGCACGACACCATCAGCACGCAGAGCAGCAGCGCCATCAGTTTCTTCATTTTTTTACCTCCATTCCGTTGCTGGTTTAATACGTCTCTGAAGCCATATTAGCATTACACAGCAACAGCGTCAATCTGAATTTGAGAAAATAATATATTAGCAGTAATAGCTAATATATACAAATGTATATCCGAATATATATCTAATATCGACATCAAAAATGGCATAAAATACTAAATATTGACCGTAAGTGAGCATAATTCCTCCGACGTGAAAGAAATTAGTTTCGCAATTTATTTGCACTTTGCAGCCCCTTTGGACATCGCATCCGCAGCCGCGCAGCCAAGGACGGGCTCCGCCGGGTCTGTGAGCATGCCGCGAGTGGAGAAAGTCCGGCCGGCCTTGCTGCTCTGCCGTGATAGACCGCATTTGGCGCGGCGCGTATACACGCGCCAGGCGGGAAACGGGCGTTTAATGCAGATATCTCTTGAGACGCGGCCTCAGCTGTGATATAATACCTAAGCTTTGATCGAGAGACTACTCTGACAGACAAGGGAGATAGGATATATATGAAATTAGGAATCGTCGGTTTGCCGAACGTCGGCAAGAGCACACTGTTCAACGCGATAACAAATGCCGGCGCGGAGAGCGCGAACTATCCGTTCTGCACCATTGAGCCGAACGTGGGCGTCGTCGCCGTGCCGGATGAGCGGCTGGACTTCCTGCGCGATATGTACAACCCCAAGAAGTACACCCCGGCGGTGATAGAGTTCGTCGACATAGCCGGCCTGGTCAAGGGCGCCAGCCACGGCGAGGGTCTGGGCAACAAGTTCCTGGAGAACATCCGCCGCACCGACGCCATCATCCACGTGGTGCGCTGCTTTGACGACGAGAACATAATCCACGTCGAGGGCGGCACCGATCCGGCGCGCGACATAGACATAATCAACCTCGAGCTGATAATGGCGGACATGGAGCTGGTGGAGCGCCGCATAGACAAGGCCAAAAAGGCCGCGAAGGGCGGAGACAAAAAGCCCCTGCACGAGGCCGAGGTCTTCGAGCGCCTGCTTGCGCACCTCAACGACGGCAAGACCGCGCGCAGCTGGGAGTGCGACGAGGACGAGCGCGAGCTCATAGAGACCGTTGACCTGCTCAGTCTCAAGCCGGTCATTTACGCCGCCAATATGGACGAGGACGGCGTGTCGAACTTCGAGGCCAACGCCTACTACCAGGCGGTCAAGGCCATAGCCGACGCCGAGAACGCCCAGGTTCTGCCCATCTGCGCGAGGACTGAGCAGGAGATAGGCGAGCTGGACGAGGAGGACAAGGCGATGTTCCTCGAGGAGCTGGGTCTGCACGAGAGCGGCCTTGACAGGCTCATCAAGTGCTCCTACGCCCTGCTGGGGCTCATCAGCTTCCTGACCTGCGGCAGCGACGAGGTGCGCGCCTGGACGATAACTAAGGGCACCAAGGCGCCTCAGGCCGCCGGCAAGATCCACTCCGACTTCGAGCGCGGCTTCATCCGCGCCGAGATAGTGGCCTTCGACGACCTCAAGGCCTGCGGCACCATGGCCGCCGCAAAGGAAAAGGGTCTTGTCAGGAGCGAGGGCAAGGACTACGTAATGAAGGACGGCGACGTCACTCTGTTCAGGTTCAACGTATAAGCTAAAGGCGGGCACATGCCCGCCTTTTCTGCTGCCTGAAACTTTCTGAACACCCAATCGTCTTTTATTCAGCTATCCATACAAGAACGGAGGTAATTGTATGAAAAAATTGACTTCTGTCGCGCTCGCGTTTGCGCTTGTGCTCTCTCTGGGCACGGCCGCGCTGGCGGACGCCGCGGCGCTCAGCGACGTGAGCGAGGGGCAGTGGTTCTATGAGCCGGTGAGCGAGATGATAGCTGCCGGTTACATCGACGGTTACGAAGACGGCACGTTCAAGCCCGAGCGGGACGTAAGCGTGGCCGAGTTCGTGACCATGACCGCCAAATGCCTCGGCCTTGAGACCGGCGAGGAGTACGGTCACTGGGCAGGCCGGCAGATGGGAAACGCCTATGACAGCGGCTGGCTCAACGAGCAGGACAGCGCCTGGACACAGTTCAACAGCCCCGTGAGCCGTCAGCTCGCCGCCAAGATACTGGCCGTCGCGCTGGATCTGGAGCTGACCGACGAGATACCGTACTCGGACAGGGCTGATGTCGGCCAGAGCTATGTGACGTACGTGGGCGCGCTGTGCGCGGCCGGGCTGCTCGACGGCTTTGAGGACAACACTATCCGCCCGGGCAAGGTGCTCACGCGCGCCGAGGCTGCGACGCTCATTTACAGGGCGGCCGGTGTGGAGGGCTCGGAGCTTATAACCAAAGCTCCCGACGGCACACCCTTCGCCGAGACGATAAACCTCGCCGGGTACGACAATCCCAACTTTTCGATCACACTCAAGGACGGCGTTGCAACGGTTGACATAACTAATATTGAACTGTGGACGGACGCAGCCGACCCGAACTCTGAAGAAGGGCAGCGGCGCGAGAAGATCACGCAGGCCATGAAGCAGACGCGCGAGATACCCACCGAGAGCGCAGTGACGAATGTGTACGAGCTTCCAAACTCCACGTGGTTCCCCGGCACCGACGCATGGGCGGTCGTAGCCACCGCCGACGGACGCTGGTACCGCGTGGATTTGAGCGGCCAGTACAACGACGGCGTCCCCGAGCTGACCGAGCTGACAGCCCTACGCGACAAGTCCGTCACCTCCCTCAGCTGGCGCACCACCAGCTATACGGAAGGGTATACCACCTACGTAGGAAGCGACTACCTCATCGCCCGCCTAAGCGGCAACGTCGAAATCATCGCATGGAGCCAAGGTTGACATAATATTAAATTGAAAGACTTTGTTCACTACAGAGTGAGTTGTATCAAGCTAAGAAAACAAGAGCAGCAGCCCACAGGCTGCTGCTCTTGTTTACATAACTTTTGCCGTCATCCCCGCCATCAGCCGGCCTAGTTTAAGTGGTGCGTAATAGCAGGCGAGGGTTTGGAGTTTTTGCATGGGGGAGGGGCAGATGATGAAGCGGTGGGAGAAGATACGGCGAGCCAGGGAGCGGCCTATGGTTTCGGGCTTGGCCATGAACTCGGGCGGGACGGGCAGCGGTGCGCTGGAGCGCGTGCGGGTGAGCGGCGGGTGCAGGATGTGGAAGCTCACATCGCGCTTGGCGTATTCAAGCCGCAGGCACTTGGCCAGCGACTCGAGTGCGCCCTTCGTCGAGGCATAGGCCGTCAGGCCGGGGAAGCCGGTCACGCCCACGCCGGAGCTGGTGAACAGTATCCGTCCGCCCGCGCGGATATGCACAAGCGCGACCCGGGTGAGGTGAACGGCGCCAAGATAGTTTACATAAAACTTGGCGCTGTGCTCCTCGTCCGTCATGTCCGCGAACTGCGTAAAAGGGCAGAGGCAGGCGTTTTGAACGGCGGCATCCAGCCCGCCGAAGGCCGCGGCGGCAGAGGAGACCGCGGAGCTGAGCGCGTCAAAATCCCGCACGTCGGCCTGGCAGCAGAGCAGCCGGCCATCGTAGCTCCCGGCGAGCGCGGCTATGTTGTCGAGGCATATGTCCGCCACCGCCACACGGTGGCCGGAGTCCAGCAGGCCGAGCGCCATGTGCAGGCCGATGCCCTCGTTGGCGCCGCAAATGAGTATGTCAGCCACGATACACCCCCAGTTCGGCGAAGAAGCGGCGGACGTGCCTGTAGGCGTCCGAGCGGAACGCGGCCTTGTCGCCCTCGGAGAGCGTGCCGGTCAGAAGCCAGCGCTGAGCGTAGAGGTGTATCGGCGCGTAGAACTTGACGGCCAAGTAACTGGCGTCGGCGCGGCCGGTGAGCGCGGCGAACACCCGCGTCTGAAATCCCAGCGGCTCGTCGAACGTCCAGCGGCGGTAGAGCGCGCGGGCGGGGCGGCTGGAGAGCTGCTCGATGGACAGCAGGCGCAGCACGCGGTTGCAGAACTTGTCGCACAGATGCTCGTCGAAATATTTGGCGCAGACGTTCAAAAATCCGGACGGCTCCGGCTTCGCTCCGCCGTCCAGCGCGCCCATCAGCTCGGCCATCAGGGCGTTGACCCTGGCTTCAAAGCGCGCGTATATCTCGTCGACTATCGCCTGCTTGTTCTTGAAGTGATAGTAGACCGAGCTCTCCTTTATCCCCACCTGCGCACAGATGTCGCGTATCGACACGGCCTCGGTGCCGCGCAGGGAAAACAGCTCCAGCGACACCTCCAGAATCCTCTCCCGCGTGTCCGGCATGGTATCACCACCTAACAGTTGTTAGATACAATTTTACCTAACGACTGTTAGAATGTCAAGGGCAAACACCAAATTTCGCCTCTGCCGAATACTCCGGGAGTATGTTCGGCTTGACAGATACATATAATAGTGATAATATAGCGCCGTCAAAAAGCGTTGAAGGAGACGCGTACAGCGCGGTCATGCCGTACAGAGAGCCCGCCCCAGGCTGCAAGGCGAGCCGGCTTTGCGCAGTGCGCCACCACTCCGGAGCCGGCGCGGGGAAGAAAGTATCCGCGCTCGTTGCGCCGCGTTAAGGCGATATGAGTTAAACTCAGGGTGGAACCGTGTGAGAAATCGCACCCCTGTGCCGCAAGGCGCTGGGGTGCTTTTCATTTTTGAGAGAAGACACGCCGCGGACGCTGCACGCATCCGCGCAGGCATTTTTGGAGGTATTGCAAATGGACGAGAAGAAAAACCTGTACACGTTTGAGAACAAGGAATACCGCGACACCTACCGTCATTCCACCAGCCACGTCCTCGCCCAGGCGGTAAAGCGTCTGTACCCCGAGGCAAAGCTGGCCATCGGTCCCGCGATCGACGACGGTTTCTACTACGACATCGATTCCGACGTGACCTTCACGCCGGAGGTTCTTGAAAAGCTCGAGGCCGAGATGCGCAAGATATGCAAGGAGAAGCTGCCCATTGAGCGCTTCGAGCTGCCCCGCGACGAGGCGCTCAAGCTTATGGAGGAGCGCAATGAGCCTTACAAGGTCGAGCTGATAAACGACCTGCCCGAGGACTCGACCATAAGCTTCTACAAGCAGGGCGAGTTTGTGGATCTGTGCGCAGGGCCCCACCTGGACAGCACCGGCCGCATCAAGGGCAGCGCCATCAAGCTGATGAACTGCACCGGCGCGTACTGGCGCGGCGACAGCAAGAACAAGATGCTCCAGCGCATCTACGGCACCTGCTTTATGAAAAAGGAGGAACTTGATGCCCACCTCGCTCGTCTAGAGGAAGCGAAGAAGCGTGACCACCGCAAGCTCGGGCGCGAGCTCGGCCTGTTCATGCTGGCCGACGAGGGACCCGGCTTCCCCTTCTTCCTGCCCAACGGCATGGTGCTCAAGAACACTCTGCTCGACTACTGGCGCGAGGTGCACAAGCGCTACGGCTACGTCGAGGTGTCCACGCCCATCATACTCAACCAGGAGCTCTGGCACCGCAGCGGCCACTGGGATCACTACAAGGACAACATGTACACCACCGTCATCGACGGAGAGGACTACGCGGTCAAGCCCATGAACTGCCCCGGCGGAATGCTGGTGTATAAGAACGAGCCGCACTCCTACCGCGATTTGCCGCTGCGCATGGCGGAGCTGGGCATAGTGCACCGCCACGAGCTGTCCGGCGCTCTGCACGGGCTGTTCCGCGTCCGCTGCTTCACCCAGGACGACGCGCACATCTTCATGACCCCCGAGCAGATGAAGGACGAGATCAAGGGCGTCGTGAAGATCTTTGACGAGATCTACTCCACCTTCGCCCTGACCTACAAGATCGAGCTGTCCACCATGCCCGAGGATCACATGGGCGACGAGGCCACCTGGCGCAGCGCCGAGGCCACGCTCAAGGCCGCGATCGAGGAGCTGGGCAAGACCTACGAGATAAACGAGGGCGACGGCGCCTTCTACGGCCCGAAGCTGGACTTCCACCTGTCCGACAGCCTGGGACGCACCTGGCAGTGCGGCACCATCCAGCTCGACTACCAGATGCCCGAGCGCTTCGAGCTCGAGTACGTGGGCGAGGACGGCCTCAAGCACCGTCCCATCATGATCCACCGCGCGCTGCTCGGCAGCATCGAGCGCTTCATCGGCGTCATCACCGAGCACTTCGGCGGAGCGTTCCCGACCTGGCTTGCCCCCGTGCAGGTCAAGGTCATGCCCATCACCGACCGCAGCCGCGACTGGGCGCAGAAGGTCGCCGACGAGCTGAACGCCCACGGCGTCCGCGTGGAGTGCGACTTCCGCAATGAGAAGATCGGCTACAAGATTCGCGAAGCCCAGAGCAAGAAGATACCCTACATGCTCGTAATAGGCGACAAGGAGAGCGAGAACGGCACCGTCAGCGTCCGTACCCGCTCCGGCGGCGACAAGGGAGCGGTGGCTCTTGACAAGTTCGTCGCGGACATCACTGAGGAGATACGCACCCGCGCACTCGACCTCGCAGAATAACCGAAAGGAGAGTCTGTTCAGATGAAGAAAGTATTGAGCATAGCGCTCGCGCTGTGCATGGTGTTTGCCCTGGCCGCCTGCGGCGGCGGGGACGCGGCTTCCAGCCCCTCGCCCAACTATGACGGCTCCACGCCGAGCGACCTGATGCCTTCGTCCAACCCCACGCCCACGCCCGACCCCGAGTCCATAACTACGCTCGAGGTCAACGGCATACACATCGTGAACAACGGCCAGATAACCGGCACCGGCTACCGCGGCTTCACCTACGCCGACGGCACCCTGACCATCGACGCCGTCTCCCTCAACCTCGAGGGTCAGACCCCGGTCATCAACTTCGCCGGCGGCGACCTTGAGATCATCGTAACCGGCGAGTGCGCGCTCAGCACCTCCGGCGGCGTCGCCGTCATCACCGGCGGCGAGGGCGACAACCTCACCATCTCCGGCGACGGCAGCCTGACCGTTTCCGCCACGGACGCCACAGCCATAGACGTCTCCGGCAGCGTGACCATAGCCTGCGCCGTGAACGTCACCGGCGCCGACGCCTGCTCCAGCGAGAACGTCACCGCCGGCCAGGGCTTCAGCATCACCGCCAACGACGGCGCCACGCTCACCGTTGCGGCCGCGTAAGAAAATTTTCACTCGAATAAACCTGTCCGCCCCCTCGTATTCTATGTGCGAGGGGGCGATTCCTTTTATGACAAAGAGGCGAAAGCTGATTTTGGCCGTGGCGGTGCTCTTTGCGCTCAACATCGCGGCGATAGCTCTGGCGCAGGCGGCGAGAGCCGAGACCTATCAGCGCGGCGACTCCGGCGGCACGGTGCGGGAGATACAGACGCTGCTGAAGGAGTGGGGCTACTACGACGGCAGCGTGGACGGCATATACGGCAGCGAGACAGAGTCGGCCGTCAGGTATTTCCAAAGCACGAACGGGCTCACGGCGGACGGCAAGGCCGGCCCCGCCACGCTCGAGGCGCTGGGCATCCAGTCCGGCAGCTATACCCCGGGAGAGGACGCCTCCGGCGAGCTGGCGCTGCTGGCAAGGCTGATCTCTGCCGAGGCCAGGGGAGAGCCGTACGCCGGCCAGGTGGCGGTGGGCGCGGTGGTCCTGAACCGGGTCGAGCACCCGTCCTTCCCCAACACCATCTCGGAGGTCATATTCCAGCCGGGCGCGTTCAGCTGTATGCTGGACGGGCAGTGGGACGAGCCCGTGGCGGACAGCGCCTATCAGGCGGCGCGCGAGGCTCTGGCCGGGTCTGACCCCAGCGGCGGCGCGATATATTATTTCAACCCCGAGACGGCCACGAATGCGTGGATATGGTCGCGCGAGGAGATAGTCACAATAGGAAAGCACCGCTTTTGCGCTTGAACGTTCAGGCCGGCTGCCATGCCGGCCTGCCGCGCGTTCAGGAGGCGGCAAACTGAGGCTTGTGCCGCTTTACAAAAGGTGCGGTCGCGTTATATAATACCCTCACAGAAATCTTATGATGCACATGAGGGATGAAGATGAGTTACTGCAAATCCTGCGGCGCATATATGCCGGACTGGGCGGAGGAGTGCCCCGCCTGCGGAGAGCCGAAGGCGGAGAGCAAAAAGCGTGCGGAGAAGAAAAAAGCTTCTGCCGGCGCGTCCGGCGCGGCCTCGGCCTCAGCCTCGGCCACGGCTCAGGCGGACGAGAGCACTAGCGGCGAATACAGGTATTCGTACAAGAAGGCCGGCAAGACCTCCGACGCGGAGAGCCGCTGGAGCGACGCCGGAACCGGCTCAAAGACGCGCAAAGGCACCGGCGACAAGGGCGCGTTCAGATATGACGGCTCCAAGCGCAAGGACGGCGGTACATTTACTTACGACAACGCAGACGCCTACGAGAACTCCGGCTCGCGCGGACGTGAGAGCTACAAGTCCCGCCGGGGCACGCGCGACTATGAGGGCGAGTACCGCAGCGACGCGAAGAAGAACAAGCTGCTTGGCGCGCTGTGCTATTTCGGACCGCTGTTCCTGCTGTCGTGGATAATAAAGCCCAGCAGCCGCTTTGTGCGCTACCATGTGAACCAGGGTCTTGTGCTGTTCCTGCTGGAGGTCATCGTGTGGATGTTCGACTTCATCCCCTTCGTGGGTCTGCTGAACATACTCTGCATAGTGGGCTTCTTCTGCGGACTGAGCAACGCGCTCAAGGGCAAACGCAAGCCCATACCGCTGATCGGAGAGATCACGCTTATAAACTGACCCCTATATACTGAGAGAGAAAATAAGACAAGACAGGAGGACACAACACATGAAACTGCTCACATGTGAGTATCAGGGACGCCGTTTCGCCGCCGTCAGCGACGGCAAGCTGGTGTACGAGGCCGCGCCGGACATGCTCACGCTCATCAAGTCGCTCGGCGGCGCGCTGCCGGACGAGTCCATGCTCGCCGGCGAGGGCATAGCGCTCACCGACGTGCGCGTGCTCTCGCCCATACCGGAGCCTGCGCAGGACGTCGTCTGTCTGGGCATGAACTACGTCGAGCACAGCGCCGAGGCCGAGAAGTGGGGCGGCGAAGCCGAGTTCAAGAAGAACGCCGGCAAGGCCGTGTACTTCTCCAAGCGCGCCGCGTACATAATCGGCCCTGACGATTACATAGACGGCCACTTTGACATAGTCGACTCGCTCGACTACGAGGTGGAGCTGGCCGTCATCCTCGGCCGCGACGCGTACAGGGTCAGCGAGGAGGGCGCCGCGGACTACGTCCTGGGCTACAGCGTCCTCAACGACGTGTCCGCCCGCAACCTCCAGACCGCGCACAAGCAGTTCTACTTCGGCAAGAGCCTCGATACCCATACGGCCATGGGTCCCTGGATAGTCACGCGCGACGAGTTCCCGTGGGAGCCGGAGCTGCCCATCCGCTGCTACATCAACGGCGAGCTGCGCCAGGACAGCAACACCCGCTATGAGATATACGGCGCCGCGCACGTAATTGCCGAGCTCTCCGCCGGCATAACGCTCAAGGCCGGCACCATCATCGCCATGGGCACCCCCGCAGGCGTAGGCATGGGCTTCACCCCGCCAAAGTACCTAAAATCCGGCGACGTTGTGCGCTGCGAAATAGGCGGCATCGGCGTGCTCGAGAACACGGTTAAGTGAGCGCCCCGCCGCCCGACGGCGGCGCCGCGATAACATAAACACACAGCCCAAGCCCCCGCTGAGCCGGGGGCTTTTTTACGCCCGGCGAGTGAATATTATTTCGCATAATTGCGCATAATAGCGTATATTTGCGTCCCGTATCCAGAAATGCGGCAGCGGATATAAGCAAAACTGATAAATTGTATTCACTTGACAAGCTACCTTGAAGCTCATATGATAAATTTGCGGCAAGGAAGGGGATGATCCATATCAAGACCGGTGCGGTTATTCTTGCGGCGGGCTCCTCGCAGCAGATGAAGGAGTTCAGGCCGCTGATGTGCATAGGCGGACAGCCTATGATATGCAGGATAGTGGATATGCTGATGCAGCTGAAGGCAGGCCCGATAGCCGCCGTGTTGGGCGAGAGGCACGAGGCCGTCAGGCGCTGCCTGTCGGGGAGCCAGGTCGTGTTCATACACAACAGACGCTATGCAAAGACGGATATGCTCGAGTCGCTGAAGCTGGGGCTGAAGGCGATACAGCCGCTTTGCGACAGGGCGGTGATAATACTACCGGCTGATTTGCCGCTGGTAAAGCCGGAGACTGTGGAAACACTGCTCAGCCGGGCCGGAGACGCCGTCGTGCCGGAATTCGCAGGTCTCAGCGGGTCGAACAGATACAGTAAAAATGAACAGTGACAAAAGGCTCCCTAATGTAGGAAAACAGTCTACGTCAGGGGGCTTGTTATGGGGAAACGGAACCACACACACGTTCAAGCGCTGCTGCCTGAGATTAAGGCAATGCTGGCAGAGGGGAAACCCAGAGGGAAGTTGCAGAACACTACGGCTTTCGTGATAAGCAGGTGGTAAAAAGGCTGCTTGAGCGTGAGCGGAGAAAATAACGGAAGCCGGAATCCTTCCATTACCCACAGGGAGGCTGAGGAAAGATGCTTCGCCAAGAGACATTGTGCTTCGGGTCATGCAGAAGTATGATTTGCTGTCTGAAATCCGCCGCCGCAGGAAATGGCAGCAGATTGGGAAGCAGATTCACAGGTATGAGAATCTGCTGAACAGAGAGTTCCATGCGGACAGGCTCAACAGCATGGGGTAGTTAATATCGCGGGGGTCTGCTGCGTTTATGCCTCGCCCTGCTTTATCATGTTGACAAATTGGAGCAGCGCGGGGTTCTCGTTCTCCGAGGAGTAGAGCCAGGCGGACGCAAACACCAGCGGCTCCTCCAGCTGCACAAAGGAGTACAGCTCGCTGCTCCACTGCCGCCTCTCCGACCAGGGGACGATGTTCCCGCCCTTGTTCAGCGCCACCATGAACGTCGCCACGTCCTGCTCGGGGACGTATATGACGTTCTCCGGCTCTATGCCCGCCGAGCGGAAGTAGTTGAGGTACATGCTGGTCACGTAGTCCTCGACCTTGGGTATGCCTCCCCAGAAGGTGGTGTACTGCGCCAGCTCCGCCTTGCCGACCTTTTCGCGCCCGGCCAGGGGGTGGTCGCGGCAAACCATCAGACAGTGCTCGTTCCTCACGACGCCGCACTTCTTGATGTGCGGGTTGAGCGTGTAGTATTTGGGTATGTCGAATACGACGTCAATTTTGCCGTTTAGCAGGTCCTCGTACTTCCGGTCTCTGTCCACCTGCTTAGGTATGATGTCCACCTCCGGGTGCGCGTGAGAGAACCTGCGCAGCGTGTCGGCCTTTACCTCGCTCTGCATCAGTCCCTCGATGCCCACCGTGAGGAAGCTCTTTTTGCCGTTGAGCTTGCTCGCAGCTCGGGCGAGCGCCTCGTCCAGTCCGGCCATGAGCTTTACGCAGTCCACGTAGAAACTCTGCCCGGCGTCCGTGAACGACACGCGGCGCGTGCTGCGCTCAAAGAGCGCGAAGCCCAACTCCTCCTCCATGGCGCGTATCTGCTGACTGACCGCAGACTGCGCCACATGACACTCCTCGGCGGCCTTGGAAAAACTCATATTGCGCGCTACGGCACAGAATATCTCGATTCTATCCAGCTTCACGATATCACCGCACTTATAAGTAATATAGATAATTATATAACAAATAATAAGACAATGCAAGGCCATAGGCGCGTTCAGACGGGACATAACGCGTATGAATATATAGTATGGAGCGAGAGCGGCAAAGACGCTGCAAAAGAGTCTGAAAAAACTGAAAATAGTGCTTGACAAATGGGGAATGTTAAGTTATTATAATGCTCCACCGGGCGGCGTGAGCCTCCGGTAAAAGGTCTGAAAAGACCGGCGAAAAAAATCTCGAAAAAACCTGAAAAAACTCTTGACAATCGGTTCGCCAAGTGCTATATTAGTCAAGCACCTCACCGAGAGGCCGAAACGAAAGAAACCTGACAAACCGCTGAAAACGTGGCGAGTAAGGTACAGATTTCAGGCTTTGAGAGGTTGCGAGTGCACCTTGTAAATTAAACAATGTAAGTAAAAAGCTTATGCGAATAAGCA
>UQQF01000013.1 GCA_900543085.1 uncultured Eubacteriales bacterium
CGGCGTTTTTGCCGTACTTCTGCTTTATCTTCAGCAGCGCCGCCTGCTTGCGCTTTTCGCGCTCGAGGGCGGCGGCCTCAATCTCGCGCTCTTTTTCGAGGGCGGCGTAGTCGGTGAAGAGGTCGAGCTGCTCGGGCGCGTCCTCTCGCGGCGCTTCGGACTCGGGTATGACGCGGCAGGCCGTGACGTTCAGGCGGCGTATCAGCAGCTCCCTGTTCACGACGCGGTCGTAGAGCTCCGCGGCGGCGTCCATTATCCGCTTCGTCGAGGACGTATGGCGCGCCAGGTTTATCGTCCCGTGCGAGTGCTTGGGTATCTGCCGCCCGTAGCCGTCGCGAACAATCTCGCCCTTGTAATTCGCGCGGCGCTTCGCGTCCTTGATGTTCTCGATGTCGTAGCCAATCGTGACCACAATCTGGTCGGTGACGAGCTTTTTCGCGAACAGGTCCATCGAGAGCGCGTCGGCCATTTCGCGCAGGACTATCCGCGCCTTTTCCGCCGTGTACGGCTCGTGCAGCACCTGCCCGGAGCCGAGGCTGTTGGTGCTTGGCTTATACGCCTTCACGGCCTCGACGGTGCAGGGCTCATAGCCCCAGGCGTGGTCTATGAGCAGCTCCGCGTTCTTGCCAAAGAGCTTGAAGAGCGTTTCCTCGTCCGTCAGCGAGCGGCGCGCGACGTCGCCCATCGTGAACATGCCGTTCTCCTCGAGCTTCTTCGCGTAGCCGCGGCCCACGCGCCAGAAGTCGGTGAGCGGCGTGTGCGCCCAGAGCTTTTCCCGGTAGCTCCGCTCGTCGAGCTCCGCTATGCGCACGCCGTTTTCGTCGGCCGGGATGTGCTTCGCGACGATGTCCATCGCGACCTTGCAGAGATAGAGGTTCGTGCCGATCCCCGCCGTGGCGGTGATGCCGGTCGTCGCGAGCACGTCGAGGATAATCTTCATCGCGAGGTCGTGCGGCGAAAGGCCGTAGGTCTTGAGATAGCGCGTCACGTCCATGAACACCTCGTCAATGGAGTAGACGATGATGTCCTCGGGTGCGACATATTTCATATAGACCTTGTATATCCGCGTGCTGTACTCCATGTAATGCGCCATGCGCGGCGGCGCGATGAGGAAGTCCACGGCGAGGCTCGGGTTCGCCTGCAATTCTGAAAAAAGGTGCGACCTGCCCTCCAGCTTATGCCCCGGCGCGTCGTGCCGCCGGCCGGCGTTCGCCTCGCGCACGCGCTGCCTGACCTCAAAGAGCCGGCAGCGCCCGCCTATGCCGTAGCTCTTTAAGCTTGGCGTAACTGCAAGGCAGATGGTCTTGTCCGTGCGCGATTCGTCGGCGACGACGAGGTTCGTGTCCAGCGGATCCAGCCCCCTCTCCCGGCACTCGACCGAGGCGTAGAAGCTCTTGAGGTCTATTGCGATGTATGTCCGCTCCACGTCTCGGTCAGCTCCTTTCGGCGCAGTAAAACTTTAATTTTTGTCCTTCTTCATTTTGGTCGCAGTCGCATCATAGCTCATGTCCAGCAGCATTTTAATATGCTTATCCGGTACGCTGCCGTCCAGGGAGACTGTGATCCAGCTTGTCTTGCTCATGTGATAAGCTGGGAAAATTCCGCTTTTACCCCGCAGCGAACCGATGAGGTTGGGGTCGCATTTGAGATTTGCCACATCTAGTTTCTCCGTTCCCTCTAATCCCAGCTTATTTCGGGGAACATCCATTACAAGTGCAAACCACTTGCGGTTACCCGGGTGGCGGAACACGCAGTAAAGAGGATACTTTACCCAAAGACATTCACCATCAATTCCATATTCGTCTGAAATGTACTGTATGAACTGTTCACGATTCATTTGAGCTTTGCTCCTAAAAAACAACTTGAGCCGGTAAGCTACTTCAAAAAGCCGCTTCTGTGTTCTATCGGGCGCAATTCACGGTTTGTCTCAGCCAGATGCGCCACCTTCAGCGCCACCAGGTTTATGTCCGTCTCCATCGCTTTAGCTATCTGCTCAGAGGTGTAGCCGTAGTTGTAAACGCAGTCGAGGGCTTCGTCGGTGTCCAGCAATATCTCGGCGGCGACGATGTTCGCCTCGTACTCGGGCTTTGTCGTCATGTCGTAGAGCATGAACTCCTGCAGTGCGCCGGTCCTGGCGAGGTCCCGATGGAGCTGGTCGTGACCCAGCTCGTGTGCGCAGACTATGCGATGCGTCTGCGGCGTGAGGTCGCGGTTGATGAAAATGAACCGATTGCGCTTTATTACCCGGTACATCCCCTTCATGCTGTTGAAGCCGTCGCAGAACAACACTTCGACGCCTATCTGTCGCGCAATTTCAAAGGGGTCGCGCGTGCCGCAGCGCTTGACGAGCCTTTCGCCCACTTCGGAAAGCTGTTTCGCCGTCATGCTCTCTCAGCGTCCCTTTCCTTTTTGCGCCCGTACTTCTTGTTTTTGTCCTTGGCTATCCAGTACGCCTCGTTGAGCGCTCGCATGGCTCCGTCGAGCGCGTCGTCGCTGAGAGAGCCGCCGGCGAACATGCCCGTGACCTCGCCCACCAGCTCGTCGATGTCCCGCGCGGCCTTAGCCCCTCCGCGCTCGTGCGCCGCGACGACCAGCGTTTCTCCGGTGTCGAGCAGCTTCTCCATGCTCATGTCCAAAGCAGCAGCTATCCTCTGCACGACTTCGATGTTGGATGGACGGCGACTTCCAGACTCATAGTTATACAGGGTGCGAGCCGTAATCCCCGTTGCCTTCGCCAGCTCTGCACGTGTAACGCCCAGTTCTTCCCGCCGAGTTCTCAAATTGTCTTTAAATGCCATGTGGCACCTGCTTTCTATCTTGTAGGGAACATTATTTCTCACAACCTGTCTATTGACGAGAAATTTTGTTCATGCTATACTTCAGCTGTAGTAGGAAATATCGTTCCTAAGCACATGATACCATTGGAAACATAGTGTGTCAACACCGTGTTGACGGGGGAGAAATTACTATGGACGCACAATGCAGAAAGACTTACGTGTCTGTAAACGTAGATATAGACGAAGAAGGCGCGGTGCAGCCACGTGCGATACACTGGGAGAACGGTCGCTCGTTCCGCATAGAGCGCGTGCTCTACAAGTGTCGCGCATCCTCGAACAAGGTAGGAGGCGGAGGGATACGCTACACCGTGCAGATTCACGGGCAGGAGAAGTACCTGTTCAACGAGGGAAATAAGTGGTTCGTGGAGGCGAAAAGCTGAGGTAATATACTACCCGGACAGCCAAGCGGCCCAGCAAATAAATACCCATATCTAACAGCCAGAAAGCTGCGCTTTCTGGCTGCTTTTTTATTCGCCTTTGTTGATTCGTCAACATTCACGAAATTGTGCCGAGCACGAAATACGACATAATGCGCATTTGGTCTATGATTAAATCGCAACCATGCCGCAGAATTTGACGGCCTACAACAGCAAGTCCCCGATTTCATCACGATATGCGAGGAATGACATTATGGTACTGAACAAAAGCGCAGGCAGCGGAGACATTGCCTGCGTTAATTATATTCCAAGACCGCCTCCTTAGCTTTGGCTCATGAGAAGTCCAAAAAGCTCAGGAGGTATTTACTTATGTTCAACACCAACAGCGACTACGCCATCAATAAGCTCGACCCAGACGCCATCGTCTGCCGTAGCGTGTCGGGCGAGGTAGTTCGCATTACGCGCGAGGACTTTGCCAGCGACGAGGAATTTGAAATCTGGAAGTCATGGTCCGATGCGGACTACCATAAGACTGAGAGACGCGACCGGGCATACAACGACCGTAGAACGGAGATTGTATCCGCGAGGTGCGTCGAGGCAAAGGACACCGATTGGCTCGCAATAGAGTTGCAAGCCATACAGCACGACCAGAGAACAAAACTCATCGAGAGAATGAGAGACTTTCTCACCGACGTGCAGTTCAAGCGCCTTTGGCAGCGCGTTGCGGAAGGGCAGGAACTTGCCGATATCGCTGCTGGCGAAGGTGTCAGCATTACTGCGGTTGCAAGTTCGATAGAGCGTGCAATAAAACGCTTGAAGTCACTGAAACGATACGAATTGTTGTAATAATCACATAGGGCTTGTTCAAAGATAATAGCAAATGATTCAGCCGCCCTTTTAGGCGGCTGAATCATTTGCCTGGGTATACCAATTTTATCTCTCGTTCATGAGTCCATTCTTCGAGCGCTCAACTACATCACGCACCACTTGTTGCTGATTCTCGTCAAGGCCATCTATATAAATTCTGGGTCTGTTGTCTATACCCATAATGTGATCTAGAGAAGCTTACTTGCACAAGAGTTCTTAACGTATATAGCTAGACAAAGCCATTGTGCATTGCAAAAATGTGTTTAAACTTTACGCCGGTAAAATGAACAATTTACACAAACTTAATGTAGACAAGTGAGCTGACCTAGTCTATAATTAATATAAGATTTAGCTCCACTGGAGGAAAACCGTTGAAACAGTTTGACCGTAAAGTTGTTCTAAGAGTTGCAGCGCTACTCATCGCTTTTTCACTGCTCGTTGGCGCTGCCGTGTGGCTCTCAAAACCTAATAATGATGTTGAGACGGCTGCGAGCCAGCTAGTGTTCGTGCCAGCTAAGGTTACAGCAGTGCTCAGCGATAATGCTGTACCCGACTATGAAAACTCCGAGGGACGGCGAATCGGTACACAGGAGCTCGAAATACGCATACTCTCTGGTGCGCACAAGGACGAAATACTCACGCTGACGAATTACATGAGCGCGCTGTTCAACGTTGACGTCTCCGATGGGGACAGAGTAATCGTGCGCTTAATAACGCGCGAGGACGGCAGCTATTATGCGAGCATGTTCAACTATGACCGAGGACTTGTCATCGGCATAGCGCTGCTTGTCTTCTGCGCCGTGCTGGCTCTGCTCGGTGGCTGGAAGGGCATACGCGCGCTGCTTGGACTTGTGTTCACGCTGGCGTGCATCTGGTTTTTGCTGATACCGGGTTTGATGCGCGGTTGGTCGGGCATATGGCTGACAATAGGCATATGCACAGTGACTACTGCCGGCTGTTTGATTTTGCTTGACGGATTTACAAAGAAGGCGCTGTGTGCCGTTCTGGGCTGCATCGGCGGGGTGGCCGCAGCGGGGCTTTTCGCAAGTATCGTGGGAGTAATAACGCCTCTGAATGGATTCAATATGTCGGAGGCAGAAAACCTGCTGCTTTACGGCGCCGACAAGGGGCTCAAAATATCAGGATTGCTTGTCTGCGGAGTACTCATAGCTGCTTTGGGCGCGGTCATGGACACCTCAATGAACATAGCCAGTGCAATTTGGGAACTGCATGAGCGCAACCCGAAGCTCAACGCGCGTGAGCTCTTTAAATCCGGCATGAATATTGGCCGGGATGCAATGGGCACTATGGCAAACACGCTTATACTTGCTTTTGCCGGTTCTTCACTTAACACCCTCATACTTGTTCAGGTGTACGATATACCTTTTACGCAGCTTATAAATACGGATTTCATCTGCATTGAGATACTTCAAAGCGTGGCGGGTTCCATGGGAATCCTGCTGACAACTCCGCTGGTAGCGGCGATAAGTGCGAGCATAATGTCTCGCGCCAAACGCGCATCGGCTTGAGATAAATTGAAAGCTGCAAAATAAAGAACAGGAGGGAAAAGTTTTGGAAGCAAAAACAAGGAAAAGTGCTCATCGCGCACTTGCACTTGTGCTTGCACTGATGCTGTGCCTTACACTGCTTATAGGCTCAGCACCAAGTTCAGGCACAGCAGGCAGCGGTGATGATGCGACGTGGACGCAAGTCACGTCAGCTGACGAAATTACGTCCGGCGGCAGTTTTGCTCTTGTAGCATACACTGATGAAGGGAGTATGGCGCTAGGAACGGATATATCGAACAAAATTAGCGGCGTTTCAGTAACTATTGCTAGTAATACGCTGATAGGCACTGGTATACCTGTGTGGACTGTCAGTGCTTCTGGTACAGGTGTAAGTCTTTATAATGGCAGTGAATACCTAGGTTATAACTCTGGTACTAATTTCAGAGTTGAAAGTACAGCTTATGCATGGAATGTGGTAGAGGAAGGGGAAGACACTTTCCGCTTTACTGCATCTAGAGACACCAATAGGGCTATTGCTTGGCAAGAGAATAATAATGGTGATCCTACTAATCGGTATGGGGCTTATGCTACATCTAATGCCGGAGGAACAGACTATGTCTTTGACTTGCTGGTATTCAAGTCGACATCTTCTTCTGAGCCGGGAACCGTCGCCGCGCCTCAGGCTTCGCCTCAGTCTGGTGCCGTTGCGAGCGGCACTGAGATCACTCTGACCTGCGCTACCACAGGTGCGAGTATTTATTATACGCTGGACGAGAGCGACCCGAGCTCAACTAATGGCACGCTGTACAGCGGTAGCAGCAAGCCCAAGATAACTAAGAATTGTACGCTCAAGGCCGTTGCGGTGCTTGGTGATAAATGCAGTGCTGTTCAGACGCTGGTATACACCGTTGCTACTGTTCAGAATATCTCTGATGCTTTGGCAGCTGAATCTGGCACTTTTACTGTCAAGGGCGTTGTTACACTTGTTGACGGCCAGAATATTTATCTGCAGGATTCCACCGGAGCTATCTGTGCCAGGGTTAGCGGTAGCTCCTCAGGCGTCTCCCTTGGGGATACCCTAATAGCTACTGGTTCTCGTGGAGAGTATAATGGTCTTCCTCAGTTGAACAGTGCTACATATACAGAATCTACGGGACTTGAACTTACTGCCACTACTAAAACCATTGGCGAACTGACTACGAGCGATATTTGCACCTACGTGCAAATTGAAAATGTTACAGTTACGGACGTCTATGACAATAACGGCCAATACCAAAACCCCAATATAACCGTCAAAGATGCAAATGGTAAAACCATTCAACTCTACAAAGCCATATTGGGTGATAAGGAAATCAATGTTGGTGATACACTGACAATAAAAGCGGCAGTTGGTGTCTATAATACGACTCTCCAGCTCCGCAATACTGTTGCTGATGAAATTACCATCATAAGCGGCGGCGAACCCGAAGCCCCGACCTCTGCTACTCTGCTGACAGATGCTCCCGAAGAGGGAGATGTGGTGCTTATTCACTATCCTGCAGGGAATAAAGTTATGAGCACCGAAAGCTACACATACAATAGTTCCAGCGGAAAATCAAAAGACGAACTTGTTGCACTTAATTCCACGCCTGATAATGGGACTATTTCCAACGTTCCTGATAATACCGCTCTGTTTAAAGTCTACAAACAGGATGGACATTACGTGTTCAAGAGCGATACAGGCTATCTTTACCTCGATGGAACACACGTCCGTCTGGTCGAACAGCTCGGAGAGTACACGTATTTTGACCTCGAGAGCGCCGCAAACGGTTGGTTTATAAAGAGCACGAACGCACAACTTAGTGGTAAACATCAGTATCTCGAGTTTTACGGTGGTTACTTTACTTGCTACGGCATGGGCAGTGATACGAGCATATACACGTTCCAGTTCTACAAGGCCGGGAATTTTAACCCAGCTGAGGAGCCTCTGCCTGGTGGTGGAGGTGACGAAATGCCCATCAGACAAGGCGATAAAATTGGCATTTATTTGCCGGGTGGTTCCGTCGTAATTACGACCACGGCAAGTGGTAACAGGCTTTCAGGCGCTTCGGCGACGCTGGAAGACGGAATTTTGACCACTGAAGCAGATGACGCACTGTTCATCGTAGGAGGCAACAATACTGACGGCTTCACGTTTGCGACTGCTGATGGTAAATACCTTACGACATCCACCACCGGCAATACGCTCAGTATGGCAGATACAGCCGGCGAATACGGTCTATGGATACTTGAGCAAAACGGCGACGATGGCTGGTTTATCAAAAGCAAAAACGCAGCGTTCAACGGTAATGCGCAGTATATAGAATACTACAATAGCAGTTTTACAACTTACAGCAAATATAATGATTCTGATAAAAGCATATATTCGTTCCAGTTTTACCCCGTTACTGCGGGCGGGGAGGAACCTGATGATAAGCCCGAGGGGCTTGAGGTTCGTGCAGCACCGGTGAGCGGTGCGTCCGTTGAGAGCGGCGACACCATTGAACTGACCACAATGGAAGGAGCTGTAATTTATTATACTACCGACGACACCGAGCCGACCAAGGACAGCACACGGTACAGCGGCGAACTAACAGTGGGTTCGGCTCAGGTACCTGAGCCGACGAGTGGTGAACCACTCGTCATAAAGGCTATCGCCGTTTTGCCTGCTGACGTGTCCGCTGGTACCGAGGAGCAAATCGGTGAAGTCTTCACCTTCACGTACACAGCGCCAGTCTCTCTAGACGGCTATCAGCTTTACTTCGGCCAGCTGCATTCCCACACCAACATCTCCGACGGCGCAGGTAGCGTGATCGAGGCTTTCCAGCACGCCACGCAGGTTGACAACCTAGACTTCCTTGCCGTCACCGACCACTCCAACTCCTTTGACAACGAGAGTGATTCCCGTGTCGACCTGGGTACTGACCTCAGCGAAGTGAGCGATGAGTGGAAACAGGGCCATGAAGCTGCTGACGCTGTGACGGATGACGACTTTGTCGGTATCTACGGCTTTGAAATGACGTGGTCTGACGGTTTTGGTCATATCAACACCTTCAACACACCGGGCTTCGAGAGCCGAAGCAACAGCGAATTTGGCAACAAGTCAGGCGGCACCGAGGGTTACCAGAACTATTACGACAAACTCAAGGAAGTTACTTCATCCCTCTCCCAGTTCAATCATCCGGGAACGACATTTGGCGATTTCCAGGACTTCGCATTCTACGACCCTGTTATCGATCAGCGCATAACCTTGATTGAAGTAGGCAACGGTGAGGGAGCAATCGGCTCCAGCGGTTACTTCCCCAGCTACGAGTACTACACACGTGCGCTGGACAAGGGCTGGCATGTTGCACCGACGAACAACCAGGATAACCACAAGGGCAATTGGGGTGACTCCAACACTGCCCGCAGTGTCGTACTGGCGGATGACCTCACTGAGGAGGCCATCTACGACGCCATTGCCAACTACCGTGTCTACGCCACCGAGGACAACGACCTCTCTATACTCTACTCCCTAAATGGCAATGCGATGGGCTCTATACTGCCTGACCAGGACAGCATAAGCATCAGTGCTCAGATAAGCGATCCTACCGACAGTGCCGATATAAAGGTTGAAGTTATCGTAAATGGCGGGCTGGTTGCTGCAACAAAAACGCTGAGTGGTGGAAATGGTACTGTTGAGTTCAGCCTAAGTGATGACTATTCCTACTACTATCTGCGTGTCACCCAGGCCGACGGCAACATTGCCGTCACGGCTCCCGTCTGGACTGGCGAGAGCGTCAACGCTGGTATCTCCAAGACTGAGTGCGACACAGTGCTCGTGGTCAAAGACGAGGCAGTTAACATCTCCAGCGAGCTTTATAACAACTCCGGCAGCGACATGACCGTAAACAGCGTTGTGTACAGCATCGACAACAATAATATCTACACAGCAACCGCTATCGAAACCATTGTCTCCGGCGATACTTACACTGTCACCTTCCCGTACACCTTCACAAGCGCGGGTAAGACTACTGTAAACGTTACCATGACTGCGACAATCGACGGGACAGAGTACACCTTCACAAGCGTGTTGCAGCTTACTGTGACAGATGCTTCCATAGTAACCAGGGTGCTTGTTG
The DNA here is from genome assembly GCA_900543085.1 of uncultured Eubacteriales bacterium. GTDB lineage: Bacteria > Bacillota > Clostridia > Oscillospirales > Oscillospiraceae > Scatomorpha > Scatomorpha pullicola. Next base: position 9,729 of record UQQF01000013.1, read on the forward strand.
ACGGCACGCATTATAACGATTATGTAACTGGCTACTACTCTGGGAATATGGGCAACTTTACTGAACTCGCTGCTGGCATGAACGCTCAAGTAACTGTTAAGCAGTTCGGAGAAAGCATCACAGCAGAAAACCTTGAAGATGTTTCACTGCTTATCATAAGTGCGCCTCTCAGGTACAGCCGTGACGGATTAACAGCATCTGAAGCAAATCTGTTTTCTGACGAATTTGTTCGAATGGTTGGTGAGTACGTCAGAGGCGGTGGAACTGCAATTGTTTGCGGACTTGCCGATTATCAGGACGGCTCAGGTGATTTCACAACATATGTGCAAATTAACAAGCTGCTCGAGGGAATCGGTTCAACTATACGCGTCAATGACGACGAGCTGATTGACCAGGATGAGAACGGTGGGCAGCAGTACAGGCTCTACTTTGATGACTTCAACTATGACAGCACCGACACAGCGGTTCAGTCGGCACTTTCCGGACTTGAGGGCAGTGGTAAGGTCTACAGCTCATACTCTGGTTGCTCTGTCAACGTTGGTAGTGGTACGCCAATAGTCTTTGGCCACGACACGACCTATTCTATCAACTCCAAGAATCCATCTCAGGGACATAGCAAGCCGGTACTTAGTGCAACTGCGGAATACAACGAGGATACGGCCGTTGTCACTAAGGGTAACGTCGTCTCCCTCGCAACCGAGGCCGTCGGTTCTGGCCGCGTCTATGTCGGTGGAACTGTCTGGATGAGCGATTTTGAGGTTGCAAATTCGGAGGGCAACGATTACGGCGATGCCAGCTACGCAAACAAGACCATCATAACAAATATCCTCTCCGGCTTGCTTGCCGAGCAGGAGGTCAGCGATATAGAAGATGTCCGTGCCAACACTACTGTAGGCACAGTCTTTACGGTAGAGGGCACCATCACTGCCGGTAACGTAGAGCCGAATGCCTTCTACGACACCATCTACATACAGGACGAAACCGGCGGTATCAACATCTATCCCGTTGCCACAACCGATGGAACGTTCCGTGTGGGTCAGAAAGTTCGCGTGACCGGCTCCTGGGATCAGTACCAGGGTGACACTGAGCTGAGGTGCATAAGCATCGAGCTTATTGACAGTAATGTTAATCCTATCGAGCCCGCTGAGCTCGGGATATCCGATGCAAGCGATTATGAGGAGAACGGCGGCCTGCTGTTCAAGGTCAGCGGAACGGTCAAGAGTGTTGTTAAAGAAGGAGACGCAATCAGCTCGGTTATTCTTACTGACGGCACAACTGACTTCCGACTGCTGTTTAACAACTACATTGGTTATTCGGATGAGTCCTCCGCTGATATAACCACCTTCGTTAAGGAAGGTGCAGAGATAAGCGCCGTAGGTGTGATTTACATGGATCCCGAAGGTGTCTGCCTGCGTATACGCGACCTCTCTGAGGTTGAACTTGTAACAGTGGACAAGCCTGAAGAACCCGATGATCCTGACCGGCCTATCCAGCCGGGCAAGCCCTCAAAACCGTCTGATGAGGACAAGCCGGAGGAGCCCGATGAACCCTTTATCGACGTAGATGAAAATGACTGGTTCTACGACGCGGTGACATACGTGTACTCCGAAGGCATGATGGACGGTGTGAGCGATACTCAGTTCGCGCCCAACAGTAACCTTACTCGCGGCATGGTTGTCACAATGCTTTACCGTCTTGAGGACGAGCCTCGTGTGACCGGCTCCAGCGGCTTTGACGATGTAGCTTCCGGAGCCTGGTACGCTGACGCCGTTACCTGGGCGGCTGAAAATGGCATAGTCAATGGCGTAAGTGATACCGAGTTTGCGCCCAACGTGAATATTACCCGTGAGCAGCTGGCGGCTATACTTTACCGCTATGCGGAATATAATGACTATGATGTAAGCGGTCGTGACGATTTGTCTGAGTTTACTGACCGCAGCAGCATAAGCGGCTACGCTCTTGATGCGATGCGTTGGGCGGTAGACGAAGGCCTGATTACTGGCATAACGGATACAACCATTGAGCCTCAGGGTACAGCTACCCGAGCCCAGGCAGCTACAATGTTCATGAGATTCATGAGCACCGTAAGATAATTTAATATCCACCTTATACTTCAAGCAAAGAGGGGCGCTCGTCGCCCCTCTATTTTAATTTCGGGAGGAATTCGATGGCTGAAGCCAACATGAACATTTATCAGAAGCTGGCAAAGATACGGAAACAGGTTGAGGCTATGAAGCGCGACGCCAAGGGCTTCAACTATACCTACACCACAGAGGAGAGCATCCTTGCTAAAGTTACGGTGCAGATGGATAAGCTGCACCTTTCGCTTATCCCGTCTATAGTCCCGGAGGGCGCATAGAGGTGCCCTGGGCGATGGCGGGGCAGCAGTCCGACGCGTCCCAGGCATTCAGCTTCGGGCTTACATACTCGTCTCGCTATTTCCTGCTCAAGTACTTCAACTCATGAAGTACGCCGAGTTTATGTCTAAACGTCAACGCATTGTTTTCGATGCGGTCAATAGCGGATTGGCCCTTGAAAAACCGGCAATTTGTTGCGTGCCAGTCCAAATCGGGCATCAAAGCTCCTGCGCTATGGCTGTGCAGTTGTTCGCAAGAAGCTCTGGACGCGGACATTTACATCGACAAGCAGTTCGGAAAGGACTTCGAGCGCCCGCAATACAAGAAGCTGCTGCGTAAATTAAAACGAGGCGACCTGCTCTACGTCAAGAGCATCGACCGCCTCGGGCGAAATTACAAGGAGATTCTGGAACAGTGGCGTATCCTCACCAAGGACAAGGTCGTGGACATCGTTGTGCTGGACATGCCGCTGCTGGACACGCGGCGCGGTAAGGATTTGATGGGGACGTTTCTCAGCGAGATAGTTTTACAGGTGCTGAGCTTCGTCGCGGAGAATGAGCGCGTGAACATACGCCAGCGTCAGGCCGAGGGCATCGCGGCGGCAAAAGCCCGCGGGGTGCGCTTCGGACGCCCGCTCGCTCCCCTGCCCGAGAACTTCCACGGCGTCTACCAGCGGTGGAAGGCCGGGAAAATAACTGGAGTTGCCGCGGCGAAGGAGTGCGGAATGCCAATTTCCACTTTCTGCTATCGTGCTTCCGTATACGGAAACACCAAGTTGCTGCCCAAGTGCTGAAAATGCAGAAAGGTGTACCTTTTGGCACAAGGAAATTAACGGCTCTAAAATCATAAAGAATGCTTGAAATTGGCTCAAAAATGGTGTATGCTGTAAGAGATAAAGACAATGAACAGGATGCAGAAAGGTACACCTTTTAGTAGAGCCATTTTACATCCTGCTCATTGATAGAGAAACCAGCGTTGAAAAATCAGTTAAACACTGAGGGGGAAAATATCGTGAAGAAACGATTATTGGCAATGCTGCTCTGTGTGGCAATGGTGTCCTCGCTGCTGACCGTGGGAGCGGTGGCAGAAGAGGGCGAGATAGCCGGTACTTGCGGGGAAAACGCATACTGGAGTTTCGAAGAGGATACAGCGACGCTAGCAATATCCGGCCATGGGCCTATGGCAGACTACCGAGCAGCTTATGAACGTCCGTATCATCATTTACGGGACAAGATCAAAAAAGTATTGATAAGCGATGCAATAACACACATAGGCGATTATGCCTTTGGATGGAATGACAATCTGGAAGAACTCGATATAGGAAGTGCTGTTAAATCAATTGGAAATAATGCAATTGCGTCTGATAAAATCGAAACTCTTGTTTTCCCGATCGGAGTGCAGACAATTGGATACGGTATTTGGATTTCCTATAATGGGACAATATCCGTTCCCAGATCTGTCACAAGAATCGGCACATATTATGAGGACATTACCATAAACGAACATACAGAACAGTTTGTTAATTATAGCGGAGCTTTTAGCGGATGCAAAGAAATAAACGTAGAAAGCGGCAATAATAGATACTTTTCAGTCGACGGAGTGCTATACGAAAAGTGCGAAAACGGAAAATATAATTTGATATGTTACCCGAGAGGTAAGACAGATAAGAGCTATAGCGTTATAGATGGCACGCAGGAAATCGTTATGGGTGCCTTTACGAACGCCTATATTTCTCAAGTCATCATGCCAACCAGCTTGAAAAGAATTGGTATGGAGGCATTTTTCGGATGCAATTCTTTATTCGATCTGCAATTAAACACTGGCCTTGAAAAAATATTTGCATCTGCATTTTGGAATTGTATTTCTTTAACGAGACTTGATATCCCTGCATCGGTCAATTATTTTGCAGAGGAATATGTGGGGCTCAACGGGCTGGAGAACGAAATGCCCCAACCACCTAATCTTGACATCTATTTTTATGGCAACACTGCACCGGATGTGTTCAATGCCGGTTCTATTGAAGTACACACAAACTGGAATAATTATGACGAAAAAACATATGTAACTATACATTACCCTCAGACCGCGGCAGGGTGGGTAGAGCTTATCGATAAATATGACGAATATCAGTATACTTTAAATGGAGAACCAATTGATCTTCTCAACTTTGAGTCATGGAATCCGGGTCCAGTCCTGCCGCAAATAGTCGAGCTTTCTCCCGCCAACGGTGCATCCATATCCGAAACCGCCTCCACAGATTTCATGGTGACCTATGATACGCCCATTTCGGCTGTTACAACTTCCAATGGATTGTCGTTCCCTGAATTGGACTTTAGCAAGGGTACTATAGAATTCTACCGAGTGAGTGACAATGAGCTCATATATTCGGTTGAAGCTGATCCATACCTTAATGAGCTCTATGACATTGAAGGTATCTACAGCTCTGATATAAGGGTAGAAAACAGCAATACACTGGTAATCAAGCCGTTTAATGTCCATACGTTGTTTGATGCAGGGGAGGAATACTATGTAACCGTCCCTGCAGGGTTCTTTACGTTTGCAAACGGCATAACCAACGACGCAATAGAAAAGGGCGAGTGGACATTCACGGCTTATGACGTTGATAGGAACTTTATTCTAGGCGAGGATAACAATAGCTATATTCACAGCAGACGTTCCGGAGGAGGCTTCGAAGGAACCAACGACTATTCTTTTAAGAACAAGGACATATTAAATTATTTACGTGATGGTAAGGATTTTATTACCTGGCTTAATATAACACTTGCAACACGGGACACCGTACTCAATTCGTGGAATGGCTGTTGCTACGGTGTTGCTGCAACAATGGCTTTAGTATACAATGAGGTGTATGATGTTTCAGATATAAATGAAAGCAATGCGAAAACATATTATGAGATGCCATGGCCGTGCGAAGATGATAAGCTGCATGATATTATAAACTATTATCAAGTGACGCAGTCTTTTGGAGGTAAAGTACTAACAGCATACGCAAATAGTCCAAACGAAGGGGATGTGCTTGAGAAATTAATAGAACTTTTGGATGAAAAGTCCAACGATGCGATACTCTTTGCTTATCATTATATTGATGAACACGGGGAAAGCAGCGGCCATACTATTTTAGCATTGGACTATACCGTAACTGAGACCGGCGATTATTCTGTTTGCCTTTATGACGAGAACACAATTGGCGGGAATAATTCGCTAGGTGGATTTGTATATATGGAAATATCAGACGACTTCGACGAATACAGGCTTGTCGATGGAAATGGGGAGACGCTTTGCCCAGAAACCTGTGTAAATTTGAGCCTTGTAGAAACCGAGAACATACCAGCACTGCCGTCGATGCTCAACAACTATTCCGCGTCCAGCTCATCAACTTCTACCGGAGACGATTCCGCCACCATAGTAGTTAGCTTTGTTGATGGCATACAGCTTACGAATGAAAAAGGCGAGACTCTTTATGCGGGCGAAAAGGGCATTCCCACCGGCTCCATGCAGATAATAGACATGACGCCAATTATATATGGCCCCGAAGATACTTCAAATGAATGGTTGCTAAAAGTGGCTCCCTTCGAAGACCTTTACATTGAATCAAGCGGCGAAACCGTAGATATTTGGTATGCAAGCAATGAGCGGGGCTATTCCATAATCGGCGACAACCTTTCCGGCGCGATTATTTCGGTAGACAAAGGCATAGAGTTGACCCCATCCAGCGGCTCGACTGCAAATGTTCAGCTCGGCTTGGCATCTGCTGACGTCGGAAATGCTCTAGTTGATATAACGGCAAGTGTGACTGAACATTCTACAGTTGAGTTGCAGGCCGACGGCAGGAGCTCTTTCGTCAGCTTGGACGGCGGCATTGATAATATTAACGCAACCCTGCTTACCAGCGATGGCGACAAGCGTCTGGAAAGTACCTACAGCGACAATTCTACACATATTGATATTGACGTTGACGGCGTGGATATGCCTAACTGGCCTGCAATTGACGCGCCTGTCGGTCAGGGCCCCAGCACAGAGCCTGACGAGCCGGCCGCCTTTCCCTTCGCTGACGTGGCGCGTGGGAGCTGGTATTACGACGCGGTGGCTTACGTCTACGCTAACGGTCTCATGGACGGCGTGTCCGGCGCCGCGTTCAACCCGGACGGGCAGATGACCCGCGCGATGGTCTGGACCATCCTCGCCCGCATCGACGGCGAGGAAATAAGCGGCGCGAACTGGCAGGCAGAAGCTCGTGAATGGGCGATGACCGAGGACGTCAGCGACGGCACCGACTCGAACGGCATCGTGACGCGAGAGCAGTTTGCAACGATGCTCTACCGCTACGCTGGCGAGCCAGAAGTGAGCGGCGATTTGAGTGCCTACACCGACGCCGACCGTGTCAGCGACTGGGCGACCGATGCGATGCTCTGGGCAACTCAGAAAGGCATAGTAGCCGGCCTCACCGCCACTACCCTCGACCCACAGGGCACGGCAACACGCGCGCAGGCCGCGGCTATGCTCATGAGATTCATCGAGCTGTAAATATATTTCATACCATTCTCCGTAAACGGAGCCGCCCGGGATGCGTCCCGGGCGGCTTTGCTATATGACGGGCAATCATCTCTTCAGCTCAATACTCACATCGCCTTTTTCGTCTATCTCCAACTTCATCTGCTTTATGTGCCGGTCGTAGAACTGCTTGCGCTCGACGGCGGTCATGTTAATCCTCGTGGCTTCGATGGCGGCGTCGAGCATGTCGTTTACGTTAAGGTGTACGGCGCTGTCGAGGTAGTGGTGCAGCTCGCGGAACAGCGCGCCGGTTTTCATGTCATCGGTGTTGCCGGAGTAGAAATCGTCTATGTAGCAGTAGAATATGCCCGAGTTCATCATGGCGTTCTTCATATCCGCGCCGCACTTCTCGCGCTCGGCCATCACGAGAAACCTCGCCCGCGGCAGCGAGCTTATGAGCCCCCAATAATCCGAATCGCTCGACACGATGATAAACGAGTCCACTCCCTTTTCGTAGTGCTCCTGGCAGGCCCTCGCCGTCAGCATGACGTCCACGAGCGACTTGGTGCTCTTTATACGTTCAACTGTGATGTGATCCACGGGTATGTCCGTGAAGCGCTTGAGTATGCCCCACGCACTCGCTGTGTGTACGTCGTCAAAGAGGATGATGCTCTGTACCTTGGAGGTGTACGACCAGTCCAGATTCTTTAATACAGAGCACAGCTTGTAAGGGTCGGAGTTTTCGCAGTCCACAATAATGACCAGCGTTCCGCTGTCGTCTATGAAATCGTAAATGCCGCCTTTGACGTAAACCCCGGCATCCGTGACCTTGCTGATGTCTGCGAAGTAATCATTGTGCCATGCGTATAGCAGCGTTATAAACTTCTTGTCGTTGTAGAATATATTGCCCTCGTCGCTCGGCGGCCAGTTCATATACACCTGATACGGATAAAACGGCTTGTTCTCGTAATAGATGTCTGCTGCGGCCTTCGTTCCCTCGTTAGTGAGGCCGTCTGGCATGATGAAAATATCCCGCATATACTCCCAATTGAGCCACATTGGAAACAGGGATTTGCAGTTATTAATACGGTCTGAAATAACGCGGTTGATCTCCACTATGTAATCGCTCGGTTTCTGACATGACTTTCTGGCTACGCTGACCCCGTCCTCGGCGAGCTGCCGTATGCTCTCATACGGCACATATTCGGGCATGTTGATGATGCTCTTAAATTCAAACTTCATCAGCTCGTTTATGAATTTATAATTATGTTCTATCGCCGTGCGCAAAAGGCAAAGGTGCCGTCTAATGCGCGCGTTTTTGTTTAAGTCGAGTCTCCTGTAAACCTCTATTTTCGGTGGCTCGTGGTCATTTAGAAATATGCGCTCAGGTACGCCGATTAAATACGCCGTTATAGATACTATTTCGTATGTGCTGTCATGATATAAATTTCTGTCAATTTTAGCTGCCGCGGCTGCATCCATGCTTGTCCCTCCCATCGATGTAAATTACAGCGCAGCGGTAAATCCTGCTAACAATAGGCTATCATGCGCGAAAGACAATGTCAACGAAAGAGCCGTGGGAATTTCCCACGGCTCTCGCATTTTCAAACCCGCCGCCTTATAGCGTCACTGAGTGCGTCCAAACCGTCAGCCAGCCAACCGGCGATTGCCGGCAAACCGAACGGCGAGACAAGAAACGCGAGTACCAGAAGCACAGCCGCACCCACTGTCTGCCCGGTGATTAGTAATACGAATGCAAGCAGCACCAGGATAACACACGCAACGAAGCCCACTGCCACTACAACGCAAATGAGGAAGCTCACAAAGGCCGACAACAGCGCAAGCACGACCAGCAAAGGCGAAGCCAAAATCTTTCTTAATAACATCATAGAGATACCTCCCTGCTCTTTGTGACTTCATTCTACCCTCATGTCGAATAAAGGGCAAGGATGGCGAGCAGCCCCCTACGGGGCTCTTTTTGCGCATTCTAATTGTAAACAAACTGTGAATTATTCCAATTCGACAAAAAAGACCGTTGAAAAAAGGTCCTTAAAAACGGGGTATATAGAAGCATGTTTTTTACGGCTTCATTGAAGATGTACTTTCACAACTGAATATACGGTGCAGGAGTTAACTGACCGCGTGGGCTGAAAGGCCCAGCGACATGGGAGGCGGCGCAAAGATGGTTTCAACCGGAGCGATAAACGCCGACCCGAAAACGGCTTTGGCAAGCCGCTTCGCAATGAAAGCGCGGGCAGACAATAAATTCTCGCGCAAGCGCTCCCGTAGACTTGGGGGCAGCCCTGCGGCGCACGGTTCGACCGACGCCGCAGAGTTGAGACAGCTTCGCCAAAAGCAGCTCCTGTAACCCCCTGCTCGCCGGGGCGCGTGGCAAATACGGCGAGCGATGAATCAACAAATTACCCCACGGCATAACTATGCCGTGGGGAATGTAAATCGGGAGGTTTCTTTATGGAATGTACCTTCTGTGAAGACAAGAAAACGACGACCTCATACCGTGAGGTCAGAATCGGAAAAACAATCTATCGCGTTACAAGCGTGTTCACCGGCGAAAAGGATTTGGGCAAGACGCTTGAACAGCTCGCTGTTCGCCGGGCGATGAACGAACCATCGCAAACCTCTGCCGCGGTTTAACCCTCCTGACCGCATCCTTGCGTGGCGATGTCTCTGGCGCTATCATGTGCATGAGCCATCTTGCCGCACGAGGTATGAATAGAAAGTCGGGAGGTTAAAAACAAATGACAGAAAAGACATACAACGTCGGCATTTACTGCCGCCTTTCAAACGACGATGAGCGCGAAGGCGAGTCCGTCAGCATTGAGAACCAGAAGCTCCTGCTGCAAAGCTATGTACGGCAGATGGGCTGGAACGAGGTGGACGTCTACATAGACGACGGATACTCGGGTACGAACTTCAACCGGCCCGGCGTACAGCGCCTCATCGAGGATGCAAAGGCGAAGCGCATCAATCTCATACTGGTAAAAGACCTCAGCCGCTTCGGGCGCAACTACATAGAGTTCGGGCAGTATACGGACTACCTGTTCCCCTCGCTCGGCTGCCGTTTTATCGCGCTCAACAACGGCATAGACACCATGAGCAACAACGGCAGCACGGATGTCATGTGCTTTTTGAACCTGTTTAACGAGTTCTACAGCCGCGACACGAGCAAGAAGGTCAAGGCCGTCAAGCGCGCCTGCGCCGAGAATGGCAAATTCATGGGCACATATCCCGCTTACGGCTACAAACGCGACCCCGAGGACAAGCACCACCTTGTCATTGACGAGGAAACAGCACCCACCGTGCGCCGCATCTTCTCAATGCGCGCCACAGGCATGGGCTTCCACGCCATCGCCGCGCAGCTGAACGAGGAGGGCTTGCCGTCGCCCGGTATGCTGTACTACCAGCGCAAGGGTAAACCAGACCCGCGCCGCGTAAACCATAAGTGGGCCGAGGAGACTGTAAAGCAGCTCATCCGCAACGAGGTCTACATCGGCAACATGGTACAGGGCAAGACCGGCACCATGTCGTACAAGTCCCGCAAGACCATAACAAAGCCCGAGAACGAGTGGATTCGCGTCGAGGGTACGCACGAGGCCATCATATCGCGCGACGTCTGGGACACTGTGGTCAGCATAGACCGCAAACGCGTTCTTAAGAAAGAGCCGTCCGACGGCATCAAGAGCATCTTCGCCGGGCTTGTCTACTGCGCCGACTGCGGCTTCAAGATGCGCAACCACACGGAGAAGTTCACCTACAAGGACGGCACGCCCGGGCGCTACAGTTCCTTTATCTGCGGCAACTACGCCCGCAGCGGTAAGAGCGCCTGTACCATCCACACCATCTACGAGAACGTGCTCGAACAGCTCGTCCTTGAGGACATCCGGGAAAAGGCGCGTTTCGCCGCTTACGACCCGGAGCTGCTGGCGCAGCATATCCTGCGGCTGAAGGACAAGGAGGCGCAAAGCCGCCGTATCTCCTGCGAGCAGGAGCTGAAAGCGGTAAAAGCCCGTCTCGATGAGTTGGAGCGCCTTATGCAGTGCCTCTACGAGGACAAGTACAATGGTGCTATACCTCAGACTGTGTTCCAGACGCTCATGCGAAAGTACGAGGCCGAGCGCGCCGAGAAAGCCGACGTGCTCCCGGAGCTGGAACGCAGGCTGAAAGCCCACATGGAAAACCGGCAGGACGCCGGGCGCTGGACAGAGATTATACGCCAGTACACCGAGATAACAAAGCTGGACGAAAGCATACTCTTTGCCCTCGTAGACCGCATAGAGGTCGGCGAGGCGCGGAAGGTAAAGGGTGTCCGTGTCTGCGACGTCAAGGTCTACTACCGCTACGTCGGCAACGTGGACGATGCAGTCGCCGAAGAAAGGCATGAGCAGTATGAACGGGCCGTATAAGGTCGGCATATACTGCCGTCTGAGCGTTGACGACGCCTCAAATTCCGCGAAGGCCAAAAACTGCATACCCGACGACGAGTCCATGAGTATAGAGAACCAGTATAAGCTGCTCTCCAAGTTCGTCATGCTCAACGGCTGGGTAGAGGTCAGGACGTACAAGGACGACGGATACAGCGGCGGCAACTTCCAGCGGCCCGGTTTTCAGCGTATGCTGGAGGACGCCCGTGCTGGCGTCATAAACCTCATACTCGTCAAAGACCTCAGCCGCCTCGGTAGGGATTTCGTGGAAGTGGGACGCTACACCGACGTAATATTCCCATCTCTCGGCTGCCGTTTCGTCTCCATGCTCGACTGTCTGGACACGGAGGGAGACAACACGGATATGCTGCACTTCCGCAGCCTGATGAACGACTACCATCTGAAAGACCTGAGCAGCAAGATAAAATCCGTGCTCCACGCCAAGATGCGCAGCGGACAGTTCATCGCCGCATATGCGCCCTACGGCTACCGCAAGAGCGATGAGGACAAGCACAAGCTGGTCATTGACGAGGAATCCGCGGCAGTCGTGCGGAAAATGTATGAGCAGCGTAATTTGGGCATGGCCTACGGCAAGATTGCCGCCTCGCTCAACAGCGATGGCGTGCTCTCCCCGCGCTGGTACTGGGCCATACACTACGGGAACGGCAGCTGCCGCTACTCAAAGCTGTGGACATACACGGCTGTAAAAAACATCCTCAGCGACCCGGTCTACACCGGCAGGCTCGTGCAGAACAGCACCGGTACGCGCTCGTACAAGGACAAGACCTACGTCACGAAGCCGGAATCCGAGTGGATAGTCCACGAGGACGCGCACGAGGCCATGGTTTCAGCCGAGGTGTGGGACAGCGTACAGGAGCTTAATCGTGCCGTGAAAGAGCGCTGTGTAAACAGCGCACCTCCAACACCCGCGCTTTTCAGCGGCAAGCTGGTGTGCGCCGGCTGCGGCAGCCCGCTGGTGGCCAACCGCGAGACGCAGCGACGCAAAAACGGCAGCGTAAAGCGATACACATCGTACTGCTGTTCGCGCTATCTATCTTCAGGCCGCAGTTCCTGCTCATGGCACCGCATTTATGAGCTGGGCTTAAAAGAGCTGGTGCTCACGGAGGTCAAGGCCCACGCTCAGGCCATCGAGCTTGGCGAGGGCGCGGTGCTGGACAAATTGGCGAAGCAGCTTTCCAAAAGCGACGCCGCCCGGCTGGATTTGGCAAGGCAAGAGGCCGCACGTCTGCGCTGGCGCATACACGAGCTTGAAACCATGACAGCCCGTCTTTACGAGGACAAGGTGAACGGCGTCATAGGCGAGGCGGCGTTTGCTTCCCTCATAGGCAGGTACGAGAACGAGCGCGTGGAAAAAGCGGCCCGTCTTGACCGGCTCGACGCGGAGCTGACCGCGTCGCAGCGCGAATCGGACAACGCCCGGCGCTGGGCAGACGCCATACGGCGGCGGCTCAGCTTGCAGGAGCTTGACCGCGAGGCCGTCGAAGAGCTGATTGATCACATAGAGATTGGTGAGCTCACTGTGATTGACGGCAAGCGGCATCAGGACATACGGATTTATTACCGCTTCGTAGGAGCGGTTTGAGGAGGCAAAGGCTATGGGAAAACGAGTGGTAATCTATTGCCGGTCGGCAGGGAGCGACGATTGCGGCGCTGAAATGCAAAAACAAAGCGCCCTCCTACGTGAGCAGGCAAGGCGTGAAAACATGGATATAGCCGCCGAAGTTCACGGCTATGAGAGCGGCGGGACGCTCAACCGCCCCGGCTGGAGCAAGGCCGTGCAGCTCGCCGCTGACAACGGCGCAGACGCGATTCTGGTCAAGGACTATGCACGAGTGCTGAGAAACACAGTCGGTGTAGTGCGGGAAATTGAGAGGCTGCAAGCGCAAGGCATTGATGTTATAATGGCCGACACAAGCAGCTATTCTGCCCGGTACAGTTACGCAAAATGCGTCATCAGGCCATATTCCAGTGTCGAATGAGCGCGAAATAATGGAACACATTTCCTGAGCGCGCGATGTTCTTGGAGATGGACTGTTTGGGAAAGGTATAGACAAACTCGAAAAAACCTAGTAATCATGCGGGTTTGCGGCAAGATGGCTCTCAATGTACCATGCCTTTCACATTCAAACAGTACCACAATTTCATATCGTCCGCAAGGGAGATTGACGCTTTTCGCCTCAATCTCCCTTTTTTCGTATCCAGACTAAAAGCAAAGGAGGTTGAAAGCTATGTCGGATACAGATAAGCAAGGAACTGTTGAACAGGTCGTTCAAATATCTCTTGCGGAGTTGCATCCGTTCAAAGGCTACGGCTCCATGCCGCGTGGACAGCCTTATCAGGTGAGGGACAATGACCCGGTTATGAAACAGATAGCGGCGACGGTCAGAGAGCGCGGCGTCAGGCAGCCGGGGCTTGTGCGGCCAGACCCGGAGGGCGGCTACGAAATAGTTTCCGGGCACCGACGCTTCCGCGCGTGTGAGTTAGCTGGTATTGATACGATGCCAGTCATAGTCCGAAACTTGAGCAACGAGGAGGCTGTCGCAGAGTTGGTGCAGAGTAATATCCAACGCGAAAATGTGCTGCCCAGCGAGCGCGCATGGGCGTACAAGATGTATCTGGAAGCCGCGAAAAAGTCTGCCGGACGTCCCGCAAAAAATTCGCCGCAAATTGCGGCAAATTTGCGGCGAAGTTAAATCTGTCCGCGCGCCCTGTCGCTTTGCTGCTTCCAGATACATCTTGTATGCCCATGCGCGCTCACTGGGCAGCACATTTTCACGCTGGATATTGCTCTGTACCAACTCAGCAACAGCCTCCTCGTTGCTCAGGTTTCGGACTATGACCGGCATCGTATCCAGCCCGGCAAGGTCGCAGGCACGGAAGCGCCGATGCCCGGAAACTATCTCGTACCCGCCCTCCGGGTCTGGACGTACAAGCCCTGGCTGACGCACACCGCGCTCTCTTACTGTCGCCACAATCTGCTGCATGACCGGATCTTCGTCCCTCACCTGATAAGGCTGTCCACGCGGCATGGAGCCGTAGCCTTTGAACGGATGCAACTCCGCAAGAGATATTTGAACGACCTGTTCAACAGTTCCTTGCTTATCTGTATCCGACATAGCTTTCAACCTCCTTTGCTTTTAGTCTGGATACGAAAAAAGGGAGATTGAGGCGAAAAGCGTCAATCTCCCTTGCGGACAATATGAAATTGTAGTACTGTTTGAATATGAAAGGCATAGTGCATTGAGAGCCATCTCGCCGCAAACCCGCATGATTACTAGGTTTTTTCGTATTTGCCTATACCTTTCCCAAACAGTCCATCTTCAACGAGTGGTTTGCGAAAGACACAAGCCGCAAGGTCAAGGCTGCGTTACACTCCAAGTTTGCAAACGGCGAGCGGATATTTGCCTACGCTCCACTCGGTTACAAGCGCGACCCGGACAAGAAAAATGCCCTCGTGATTGACGAGGAAACTAAGTGGATAGTGGAGAAGATTTTTAATCTAGCCGTTCACGGCGCGGGCGCAGCGCATATTACGCATGTGCTCATAAAAGAACGTGTCCCGACGCCCGGCTGACTCAATTACACCCGCTACGGTACTTTCGCCAATATCTACGCTGACGCGCCCGAGGAAAAGCGGTATGCCTGGACTATTGCGCAAGTGAAATCCATCCTCAAAGACGAGACCTACATTGGCAACACGGTTCACAACAAGCAGACGAACATTTCGTACAAGAGCAAGAAGCGCATACGCAAACCGGAAGAGGACTGGGTTCGCGTCGAAAACACGCATGAGGCAATCATAGACAGGAACGTATTTTACCAGGTACAACAGCAGATTGCCAACCGCCGCCGAAAAATGAAGGACGGCACCAGGCAGATATTCGCCGGACTCGTCAAGTGCGCGGACTGCGGCTGGTCAATGGCATATTCCTTAAAAACTCAGAGCAAAACACCACACGGAATCTACCGTTGCAGCAAGTATGGACAAGGTACAGGCCAATGCACAGCGCACCACATCCGCTACGACGTGCTCCACACCTATGTCCTCGCCCGCGTCCGCCACTGGGCAAAGCAGGCCGAGATTGACGAGGGTGCGTTGCTCCAGAAACTTCTCAAAACCGGTGATAAAGAGCGTTTGGCGGCGTCTAAGAAGCAAGCCGGCGAACTCGCAAAGGCCGAAAAGCGCAAAGCCGAGGTTGATAGGCTCTTTACCAGGATGTACGAGGACTGGGCCGCAGGGCGCATCACGGAGTACAACTTCAATATGCTCTCGCAGAAGTACCAGTCCGAACAGCAGGCGCTGACGGAGCAGATTGAGGCCCTCCAAGCCCTGCTCGCCGCGCAGGAGCAATCAACAGCGGACGCCGAGAAGTGGGTCAAGCTCATACGGCAATACACAGACCCGACCGAGCTGACCGCAGAACTGCTGAACACGTTGATTGAGAAAATCCTCGTACACGAGGCTGTCAAGCAACCAGACGGCACCCGCGAGCAGGAAGTAGAAATCTTCTACCGATTTGTTGGCAAAATTGATTGAACGTAAACCAGTGTCTTTAACTGCGTGAAACCGGCGACACCCGCCGCGATGCGGTTCGTGCGCCTGGCCTTCTCGCTGTGCTTGTTCATGCGCTTCTCGACGAGGCCGAGGATGAAATCCACCGCCAGCGCCAGCACGGCTATGAGCAGGCTGCCCGCCATGGTCATGGCGGCGTTGTTCGTCGTGATGCCGCGGTATATCGCCACGCCGAGGCCGCCAGCGCCGATGAAGCTCGCGATGCCCGCGAGGGCGATGGTCATGGTCACCATGCTGCGTATGCCGCTCATTATGACGGGCATGGCCAGCGGGAGCTTGACCTTGCAGAGTATTTGCAGCCGCGTCGAGCCCATGCCGCGCGCGGCCTCGAGTATCGCGGGAGCCACGTTGGTCATGCCCGTGTAGGTGTTGCGCACCATCGGAAGCAGCGCGTACACCGTCAGCGCGATGACTGCCGTTGCGTTGCCCACGCCGGAGAAGGGTATCAGAAAGCCCAGCATGGAGATGGACGGGATGGTGTACAGGAAGTTTATCACCGCCAGCGTCGGTCTGGCCGAGCGCCGGAACTCGCTTATCAGCACGCCCGCCAGGCCGCCTATCACGATGGCGATGACTATCGCGGTCAGCGAGATCTGCAAGTGCTCCAGCAGCAGCCCGGCGAAGAAGTCCCGGCGGCTTGTGAGCAGCTCGAATATGTCCGATATCATGTGTCGGCCTCCCTTCGTATTATCGCCCCGGCGGGGCAGTTTTCGGCGCACAGCCCGCAGTGCAGGCAGTGCTCCTGGGCTATTACAAACGGTGAGCCGGGGCTTATGCACTGCTGCGGGCAGCGCTCGGCGCACAGTCCGCAGCCGATGCACGCGTCGGTTATCTCAAAGCCCTTGGGCGTGACGCGCCCCGCGCCCAGCGCGAAGCTCTCGCGGTATATCGGCGCCTTGCCCAGGTCGAAGAACTCAAGCTCGCCCTCGCAGATGCAGAAGGGGTCGAGGATGTAGCGGCTCTCGCCGGGGTAGACGCCGTTCATGGAGGGGTTGGCCCCGAAGATGCGCTCTATCCACTCCCGGCGGTCGCGCAGGCGGTGAGCCGTGCCGGTGAGGCGAACCATCTGCCAGTCCCGGTTCAGGCCGGTCACGGCCACGCGGCCGTCGCGCGTGAGCTGGCGGTGGAAGTCCTTGCCGCGCGAGGTGCAGAAGCAGAGCGCGCCGTCCTCCACGAGCATCACGTCAATTATACGCACCTGCGGTGCGCCGGTTTCGTCGACGGTGGCGAAGGCGTAGTCCTTTATCTCACGCAGCATTTCAAGACATCTCTGTGCGTCCATGTTCATACCTCCTGTATTTCCGGCCGGTGTATCCGGCTTGCGTCCAACGTCCGCTGCGCGCCTCTGGCGTAGCGTATCTCGGGGTGGCCGAAGCCTATTATCACGCCTGCGCAGTGGTTCTCGGGTATCTCCAGCAGGGCTTTTACCTCCGGCATGTTCTCCAGCGCGTCCAGCGGGAAGGTCATAATTACCGCTCCCAGCCCGCGCGAGGCGCACAGCAGCTCGAAGCAGGCCGCGGCTATGAGCACGTCCTGCACAGGCTCGCCCGCTCCGAGCGGCGCGTGCGGTATAAGCAGGTGCGGCGCGCCGCAAAAGAGCATATCCGGCCTGACCGTGGCCTCCCAGCGCTTCATGTCGGCGTAGGACGGCTCGTCGAAGCCCCTGGGATACACGCCCTGCGCGGCCAGCACCTCCATGCGCCGGCGGGCGGCGGCGCGAAAGCGCTCCGTGCGCTCCATATCATCCAGCAGCGTGAACTCCACGAGCTGCTTGTTCCCGCCGTTGGGGGCGTTGGCCAGCTGCGCGAGCATACCGTCGATGACGGCCTTGTCCACGTTTCTGCGCTGATAGCGCCTACAGGAGCGGCGGTTTGCTATGAGCGCGTCCAGCGCTCCGGCGTCGACGGGCGGCGGGAGGCTGTCCCCGGGGCGCTTGCCGAGTATGGATATCGCGCCCGCGGGGCAGACGGCCAGGCAGTGCCGGCACTTCCAGCAGCCGTTCCAGCCGAAGGCGTCGAAGTCCGCGATGTGCGGCGCGCCGTCTTCCAGGCTCAGCACCGCGCCGGGACACACCTTGACGCACAGCCCGCAGGCGGTGCATTTGTCCTTGTCCACTTCAAATTTGGCTTTGTTCATGCTGGTGTGCATCTCCTTGCGGCTTGTTGTTGACAAGCTCTGTCGTCTGGTGCTATTATACGGGCGGTAGAGCCGAACAGTAAAGTAAGCACAATATTGTGCCATAGTTACCAAAAGGAAACTATTGAAGGGGAGTGCACACATGACCATGCCTGAAAACCTGCCGGCCTGCCCGGTGGAGACCACGCTGCTGCTGATAGGCGACAAGTGGAAGGTGCTGATACTGCGCGACCTGATGACGGGCACCAAGCGCTTCGGCGAACTGAAGAAGTCCATCGGCAGCGTGTCACAGAAGGTTCTGACCGCGCAGCTGCGCGACATGGAGGACAAGGGGCTGGTGAGCCGCAAGGTCTACGCCGAGGTGCCGCCGCGCGTGGAGTACAGCCTCACCGAGCTGGGCAAGAGCCTGGAGCCCATACTGGACGCGATGCAGAGCTGGGGCACGGACTACAAAGCCCGCTGCGCCGTGCAGAGCGCCGCGGAGGTGTGAGCATGACCGTGACAGATACGCTCGCGCGCGAGATAGAGGGCGCGGTGCTGGAGGCCGCTTCGATGCTGGCGGACGAGCGCGCCGTGCGCGAGGTGCGCGCCAAGAGCCCCACCGACTTCGTGACCAACGTGGACTTCGCGGTGCAGGAGCAGCTGCGCCGCCGCCTGGACGCCATAGCGCCCGGAGTGCAGTTCATGGGCGAGGAGCAGGACAATTCGCGCCTTGACGCTGCGCAGGCCATGTGGATACTCGACCCCGTGGACGGCACGATGAACCTGATACGCGGCCTGCGCCGCAGCGCGGTGTCGCTTGCGCTGGCGGAGGGCGGCCGCGTGGTGTACGGCGCGGTGTATGACCCCTACGCCGGCGAGCTTTTCACCGCGCGCCTGGGCGGCGGAGCTTATTTGAACGGCGATCGCATACACGTCACGGCCGCGACGGAGCTGGCTCAGGCGCTGGTCAGCGTCGGCACCGCGCCGGGAAAGCGCAGCGAGGCCGCGCGCGTGTTCCGCGAGATGTACGCGCTGTACGAGCACTGCATAGACGTACGGCGCAGCGGCAGCGCGGCGCTTGACCTGTGCGACGTCGCCTGCGGGCGCATGGACGCGTATGTGGAGCGGTTCTTGTACCCCTGGGACTACGCCGCCGGTATGCTCATCTGCTCCGAGGCCGGGGGCAGAGTGACCACCGTGGAGGGCGGTTCTCCGCCGCTGACGTCGCCCTGCGGGGTGCTCGCTTCAAACTCCGCGCTGCACAGCCAGGTCCTCGCGCTGCTGGAGGGCTGAAAAATTTCCGCTTGACAAACCGGCAGAGACGGGTCTATCATAAATAGCGAAGTGAATACGAGTCTTCAGGGCAGGGTGAAATTCCCGATCGGCGGTAAAGTCCGCGAGCGCTCCGGCGCAGGATTTGGTGCGATTCCAAAACCGACAGTTACAGTCTGGATGGAAGAAGATGCTTTCGGGCGTTTACCCGTGCAACTATATGCTCTGAGGCGGTTTTACCGTTTCAGAGCTTTTTGTTTCACCGCGCGCCCGGACGATATGTATTAAGCCCCGAAGGTGTGTCTTCGGGGCTTTTTTGTTTGGAGGTGCAGTTGTGAACGACGAATACTACATGCGCCGCGCGCTGGAGCTGGCAAAACGGGGCGAGGGCTGGTGCTCGCCCAACCCCATGGTCGGCGCGGTGATAGTCAAGGACGGCGAGATAATAGGCGAGGGCTGGCACGAGCGCTGCGGCGAGGCGCACGCCGAGCGAAACGCCCTGGCGCGCTGCGGCGCAGAGGCGCGGGGTGCGACGATGTACGTCACGCTCGAGCCCTGCTGCCACCACGGCCGGCAGCCGCCGTGCACGGACGCGATACTGGCCGCGGGCATAGCGCGGGTCGTGGTCGGCTCCGGCGACCCGAACCCGCTGGTCGCGGGCAGGGGCGTGGAGATACTGCGCTCGCACGGCGTGGCCGTCACGGAGCAGGTGCTGGAGGCCGAGTGCGCGGCGATAAACGAGGTGTTCTTCCACTACATCCGCACGGCCACGCCATACGTCGCGCTCAAGTACGCCATGACGCTCGACGGGAAGATCGCCGCCTACACCGGCGAGTCGAAGTGGATAACCGGCGAGGCGGCCAGGGAGCACGTGCACCGGCTGCGCCACAGGTACCGCGGCATCATGTGCGGCGTGGGCACCGTGCTCGCCGACGACCCGATGCTCACGTGCCGAATACCCGGCGGGAGAGACCCCGTGCGCATAGTCTGCGACAGCGCGCTGCGCACGCCGACGGAGTCCCAAATAGTGCGCACGGCGCGCTCGTCCCCCGTGATAATAGCCACGCTCTGCGCCGACGAAAGGCGAGCTGAGCCGTACCAGGACGCGGGCTGCGAGGTGGTAGTCCTGCCGGAGCGGCACGGACACGTCGACCTTACCGCGCTCATGGCCGAGCTGGGCAGGCGCGAGATAGACTCCCTGCTGATAGAGGGCGGCGCGACGCTCAACTGGTCGGCGCTGGAGGCGGGCATCGTCCGCCGGGTCTACGCCTATGTCGCGCCGCTGCTGCTGGGCGGGGCGTCGGCCAAGACGCCGGTGGCGGGGCGCGGCTTCCCCAGCCCCGGCGAGGGGCTGCGGCTCGAGGGCGCGCGCACCGAGCGCCTGGGCGAAGACATACTGATAGAGTGCGAGGTGAAGCGGACTTGTTCACAGGCATAGTTGAGGAGATAGGCACGGTGGAGCGCGTGCGGCGCGGCGCCGCCTCGGCGGAGCTGAGGATACTCGCCCGAACCGTGCTGGAGGACATACACCTGGGCGACAGCATCGCCGTCAACGGCGTCTGCCTCACGGTGACGGACTTTGACGGCGCGGGCTTTTCCGCCGACGTGATGCACGAGACGCTGAACCGCTCGTCGCTGGCGCAGGTCAGGGCGGGCGCAAGGGTGAACCTGGAGCGAGCAATGGCCGCGAACGGCCGCTTCGGCGGGCACATAGTCGCCGGTCACGTCGACGGCACGGGCGTCATTGAGCGCACCCGCCGCGACGGCAACGCGCTCTGGTACGACTTCTCCGCCGCGCCGGAGGTGCTGAGGTACGTGGTGGAAAAAGGCTCGATCGCCGTGGACGGCGTCAGCCTGACGGTGGCGAGGGTGGATGCGCGCGGTTTTTCCATCTCCGCCATCCCGCACACGCTCTCGAACACGGCGCTGCAATATAAGCGCGCGGGAGAGCGCGTGAACCTCGAGACGGACATCATCGGCAAGTACGTCGAGAAGCTGATGCGCCCCGCCGGGGAGGAGCGGACGGGCGGCGGCATCACGCCGGAGCTGCTCTTGCAAAACGGATTTTGACGGTCTTACCGAGGCCGGAAAACTGAATCAAACGGCAAAGGAGCCATGTATATGTACGAGTTCAACACCATTCCAGAGGCCTTCGAGGAGCTTCGCGCCGGGCGCATCATACTGGTGACGGACGACCCGAACAGGGAAAACGAGGGCGACTTCATCTGCGCGGCGGAGTTCGCGACGACTGAGAACGTGAATTTCATGGCCACGCACGGCAAGGGGCTGATATGTATGCCGATGAGCGCCGAGTACGTGGAGCGGCTGCACTTCCCGCAGATGGTGTCCGACAATACGGACAACCACGAGACGGCCTTCACCGTCAGCATAGACCACGTCTCGACCACGACCGGCATCTCCGCGGCCGAGCGGAGCATAACGGCCATGAAGTGCGTGGAGCCGGGCTCCAAACCCTCGGACTTCCGCCGACCGGGGCACATGTTCCCCCTGCTCGCGAAGAAGAACGGCGTGCTCGAGCGCGAGGGGCACACCGAGGCCACCGTCGACCTGCTGCGCCTGGCGGGGCTGAAGCAGGTGGGGCTGTGCTGCGAGATAATGCGCGAGGACGGCACGATGATGCGCACGGCCGAGCTGGTGGAGCTGGCCGGGCGCTTCGGGATAAAGATCTTCGCCATCAGCGACCTCATCGCCTACCGCAAGCGGCACGAGAAGCTAGTCGAGCGCGTGGCGGACGTGCACCTGCCGACCCGGTACGGCGACTTCCGCGCGCTGGGCTACGTCAACAGGCTCAACGGCGAGCACCACGTGGCGCTGGTCAAGGGCGACATAGGCGCGGGGGAGAACGTGCTCTGCCGCGTGCACTCGGAGTGCCTCACGGGCGACACCTTCGGCTCGCAGCGCTGCGACTGCGGCGAGCAGCTTGCCAGCGCGCTGCGGCAGATAGACGCCGAGGGGCGAGGCGTGCTGCTCTATATGCGCCAGGAGGGGCGCGGCATAGGGCTTATAAACAAGCTGCGCGCCTACGAGCTGCAGGAGCAGGGCATGGACACGCTGGAGGCCAACATCGCCCTGGGCTTCGCGGGCGACCTGCGCGAGTACTACATCGGCGCGCAGATACTGCGCGACCTGGGCGTGCGCACGATGCGGCTTTTGACCAACAACCCGGACAAGGTCTATCAGCTGGCCGACTTCGGGCTGGAGATAACCGAGCGCGTGCCGATACAAATAGAGGCCACGCGCTACGACCTCAGGTACCTCCTCACGAAGAAAAACCGCATGGGACACATACTCAACTACGACGCAAAGGAGACTGTAAACGCATGAAGACCTATGAAGGCAAGCTTGTATCCGGAGACATCCGCGTGGGCATAGTCTGCGCCAGGTTCAACGAGTTCATCACCTCCCGGCTGCTGGGCGGCGCGCTGGACGGGCTGAAACGCCGCGGCGTGGGCGAGGACTGCATAGACGTGGCCTGGGTGCCGGGCGCGTTTGAGATACCGCTGATAGCCAAGAAGATGGCCTCGGGCGGCAGGTACGACGCCGTAATCTGCCTCGGCGCGGTGATACGCGGCAGCACCAGCCACTACGAGTACGTCTGCGCCGAGGTCAGCAAGGGCATCGCCGCCGTGCAGCTGGAGACGGGTGTGCCCGTCATGTTCGGCGTGCTGACCACAGAGAACATAGAGCAGGCCATAGAGCGCGCCGGCTCCAAGGCCGGCAACAAGGGCGCCGAGTGCGCCGAGGGCGCGATAGAGATGGTGAACCTCCTGCGCGAATTGGGCTGAAAACAAAAAATGCACCCGCCTTTTGGCGGGTGCGTTTGTGCGTGCGGAGCCTGGAAGCAGGCCGTTTACCTGACTATTATGGCGTAGTTCTCCTTGCGCTTGGCGCTCTTGGGCAGCTCGCCGTCGGGGTAGCCGAGGATGCAGTTGCCGACGCCTATCCAGTCGCCCTCGACGCCCCATTTGGCGAGCATCTCGCGGCCTTCGGGCAGCTCAAAGGTCTCATAGCCGCGGTTTATCCAGCATGAGCCGAGGCCGAGCGCGTGCGCGGCGTTCATGAGGTTGCCCATGACGAGAGAGGCGTCCTGGACGCCGTTGCGGTTCCCGGCCTGGGCGAGCACGACTATGACGGTCGGCGCGCCGTAGAAGGGGTCGGAGTCGGTGCCCATGATCTGGGCGTTGAGGCTGCTCAGCCGGGCGATGTCGCCCTTGTCCTGAACGGCGATCATGAGCGGGGACTGGGAACCCTTGGCCGTGGGGGCGTACTTTCCGGCCTCCAGTACGGCGCTGAGCTCCTCGTCAGTGATCTGCTCGCTCTTATATTTCCTCACGCTGCGGCGCGTGAGCAGGTTTTCGTAGGCTGCGTTCATGTAAGCACCTCCGTCTGATTTATAGTCCTATTTTACACCCGGAGCGCTGCGTTTTGCAATAGAGTTGACGCGCGCGCGGCGGGATGCTATCATCGTGGCGAGGTGGTAATTATGAGCTATTCCGGCGCGAAATTCCACGTGTTCAACTGCCCGGACGCCGACCTCGCCCTGACCGTCACGGACGACGAGTGCGAGCCGTACATACCGCGCGGCGCCGCGGCGCTGGTCAGCCTCGGCGGCGTGGTGTTCGACGGGGACGTCGGCGTGTTCCTGCACGCTCATAAGATAATCATACGTCAGTACTGCGAGGACTGGGCGGGCAACGCCCACCTCCTGACGCTGAACCGCCGCCTGAGGGAGCGGGACATAGTCCTGCCCCGGGACGGGCGTCACGCGGTCTGCCTGCTGGGAAGAGTGCTGGATCTGGGCGTGATAGCCCTCCCGTCCAGATGAGGCTCAGTCCGCGTCCGGCGCAAGATAGGCCATGCCGCCGTTGAAAAACAGCTCCACCGCCAGCTCGCGCAGCTCGCCGCCCAGGTCGGCAAAGCCGTCGAACCGGGCGCTGCGATAACCGAAGTGCTCGTCCATGACCTCCAGCCTGAGTTCCGGCTCGCGCTGCAAAAGCTCGGCGAGCGGCAGCTTTTCGCCGGTGAAGACGCCGCAATGCCCGCCGGACGGGAGTATGTACGCGCAGCAGAAGTCCCAGTCAAGGCCGGTGAACTCCACGCTGCCCTCGCTCGTCATGCCGGAGCCGTCCGTGACCGTCATGCCGTACTCGGTGACAAGCGTCAGACTGTCGCCGCGCACGGAAAAGCGCACCGGCATATCGTGCAGGCTGTAGGGCGGGGCGTTGAACGTGTACTCGAAGCGCTTCACTTTTTCAGCTCCGGGATGTCGATCTCGGTGGGGTCGTCCGGGGACTCGATAAGCTCCCAGATGTCGTCGTTGCTCGCGTCGCTGGGGTCGCCGATGACGCTCAGCGGCTGCTTCATATAGCGCGCGTGGCCGCTGGCCGCGACGGTGCCGTCGGGGAGGATGATCTCGCCCTCGCCGTCGAAGATGAGGCGGGTGTTGCGCGTGACGCGCCCGGTGACTATCAGCGGCACGTCGTAGGGGACGGGGTGGCGGTAGCGGATGTTTATGTCGGCGGTGACCGCCCAGGTGTCCGGCTCGGTGACGTTTATGGCCCTGCCCATCGTCTCGTCGAGCAGCGCGCAGATAACGCCGCCGTGGACGCGGCCGGGGTAGCTCTGGTGCCTGGGGTCGGCGGTGACCAGGCCGACTATCGTGCCGTCCTCCAGCTCGTAGAACGCGGAGTGAAGCCCGAAGGGGTTGTTGACGCCGCAGACGAAGCAGTTGCCGGAGTTGTTGTGCTTGCGTATGACTTTCTTTATCACTTTTGTCCCTCCACTGTAATTGGGGGAGCCTTATCGGCTCCCCCTTAAACTTTATTCAGGCTGATTTACAGGCCAAATACGCCGAGAACGCTGTGCCATGCGTCTTCGACGGCGACTATTACTTTCGCCAGGTCGTAGTTTGAAAATACCGTGTCCGCTATGCGCACGAGGTCGGCGTCCATCACCAGCGCCAGGGCGAAGGAAATAGCGCCCAGGGCTATGGCGAGCAGCGCAACCGTGCGCACTATGCTCCATGCTTTCCTCATCACTCACGCACCTCCCCGCGGCACCACGCGCCGGCCTTGGCGAACATCCTGCTGCAAAGTCCCGCCACGCAGCGCAGGAAGAACCACACCGCGAGGAAGACTATCACCAGGCCTACCGCGCCGACCATCAGGCCGAAGCCCACGCAGAGCAGGATGTCTGCGACGACGCTCATGCCCAAAAACGCAAAGGATATGGCCACGCCGCCCGCATACGCCAGAGAGGCGCCTATGAGCAGCAGCGCCAGCGAGGCGAGTATAAGTATGACCGTCACGGGTATTCCGGGTATGATGCCCAGCAGTACGCAGGCAAAGACCCGGCCGCCGCGCAGCTTGGCGCGCTCCGGCTCCGCCTCGGGCGGCTGCGGATATTCGTAATCGCTCTCGCTTGTGTAGCCGTAGTCCGCATCCGGCTCCGGCTCCGCTTCGGCGCCCTCGTCCGGCTCGGGCTCAGGCTCCGCCGGTTCCTCGGCGGCCTCTTCTTCGGCGGGCGTTTCCTCCGCCGGGACTTCGTCCTCGCTCACCGGCTCCTGCGTGCCGGCCGAACCGTCGCTGTAGACCTCTATCGTGCCGAGACCTATGTCCACGGTCTCGAACTCCGGCACGGCGCTCTCAACCGGCTCAGGCTTATCGATTTCCGGCTCCGGCTCGGCTTCGACGGAAGGCTCCTCCGGCTCCAACCCGGCTCCGGCGTCGCTCTCCGGCTCGGCAGCGGTTTCCGGCTCCTCCGGCTCCGCGCTCTCCGGGGCTTCCGGCTCCGCCTCGGGCGGCGCCTGGTCGGGGGACGGCTCGTCCATCGCTCCGGCCTCGGGCACGGCGTTTTCCGGCGCGTCCCCGGCGGGGGCTTCCTGCGGAGCTTCGACGTCCGATGCGGCTTCTTCCGCAGTGTCCGGAGCCTCCTCGACCGGCTCGGCCGGGCTGTCGGCTTTGGCTTCGCCGGAGTCGCTTGCAGGCTCGGCGTACTGGTATTCTTCTTCCTCGTAATAGCTGTCCTCGCCGTCCGAGTCCTCGGGCGGGGTGTAACCTCTCAGGACGCTGACCGCGGCGAAGGTGGGGCTCCCGAGCGCGGCTATAACCGCGTCATCGTCGCCCGTCTCGTCAAAGCGGGCGTTCACGCCGCGCAGCACGGCCTCGCGATCCGCGCGAGCCATGCCCGAGAGCAGCTTCGCCAGTTCGGCGACGTATTTCTGTCTGTCTATGGCAGGTCACCTCCGAAAAGTGACAAAAGCTTTGGATACCGCCCGTGGGCGTTACGAATCATTATATAGTAGTATGCCCTGTGAGGTCAAGGCGTGAAATGTTAATAAATGAATTTTGTGTCCGCAGCGCGCCGGGCGCTCTGGAAAAAGCCGCCGACGCAGGGAATAAACGCGAGAAGTCTGATTGACAATCGGCTCACAATACTGTATGATATGTTTGGTATGTCAGGTATGTTCTCAT
Organism: uncultured Eubacteriales bacterium; assembly: GCA_900543085.1. Lineage (GTDB taxonomy): Bacteria > Bacillota > Clostridia > Oscillospirales > Oscillospiraceae > Scatomorpha > Scatomorpha pullicola. The sequence goes on from UQQF01000013.1 coordinate 36,517, forward strand.
AAACGTTACGGAGGATAAATAACATGAAAAGAAATACCAAGGTCGGCATTGTGACCTCTGGCGGAGACTGCCAGGGACTCAACGCGGCCATACGCGGCGTGGGCAAGGCGCTGCTGCAATATGTACCCAACGTAGAGATTTACGGCATGTATGACGGCTACAAGGGACTCATAGAGGGCGACTACAAGTTCATGGAAAAAAATGACTTCTCCGGCATACTGGTGGAGGGCGGCACCATACTGGGCACCTCCCGCCAGAAGTACATACCCGGAAAGGCCATTGTGGACGACGAGGGCAACGATCTCATGCCGGCCATGCTGGACACATACAACCGGCTCAACCTCGACTGTCTGGTGGTGATGGGCGGAAACGGCACGCAAAAGAGCGCCAAGCTGCTCGCGGACGCGGGCATGAACATCGTCACGCTGCCCAAGACCATCGACAACGACATCTGGGGTACGGACACCACCTTCGGCTTCCAGAGCGCCGTGGACATCGGCACGAACGTCATAGACTACATCCACTCCACCGCGAGCAGCCATTCCCGCGTGTTCCTGGTCGAGCTGATGGGGCGCGACGCGGGCTGGCTGACGCTCAACGCGGGCATAGCCTCCGGCGCGGACATCATACTCATCCCGGAGATACCCTACAACATAGAGAAAATCGCTCAGGCCATAGAGGCGCGCCGCCGTCAGGGGCGCAACTTCACGATCATCGCCGTGGCCGAGGGCGCGGTGAGCGACACCGACGCCGTGCTGAGCGAGGAGGAGCGCCGCCGCGTCAAGGAGCAGTCGCGCCACTCCACGATATCCTACCGCATAGCCAGCGAGCTGGAGGAGCTGACCGGCCAGGAGACGCGCGTCACCGTGCCCGGGCACTACCAGCGCGGCGGGCCTCCCTGCCCGTACGACCGCGTGCTGGCCACGCAGTTCGGCACTGCTGCGGCGAGGCTTATCATGGACAAGCAGTACTCCACCATGGTCGGCATCCAGGAGGGACGCATCGTCTCCGTGCCCCTGGCTGACGCCGCCAGCCGCACCAAGTTCCTGCCCACCGACCACCCGCTGATACAGACGGCGCGGGACGTGGGGATACGGTTCGGCGATTAAAACTACTTTAAAAGGCAGACCCGCGCTCCGCGCGGGTCTGCCTTTTAAAGTAACTGGGAAATTGTTAATCCCGCCCGACGTACACGCCGCCGGGCGGGATTTTATTGGAATTGTTCGCGCGTAGCGCGAATTCTGCTGAAAGCTGATTATTTTTGGTGCGGAACGGACGTTTCGGGCATAGCCCGCTTGCGGGGGTCGCGGGCATGCTCTGCCGACGGACAGCAAAAGTGCAGGTGCGCTGTGCGCGGGGGAGTTGAGCGGGTGCGTCTAGTCGACCGCTCTGGCTCGCGGCTGGAGCCGCATCGCTACGTACGTGCGCTGTGCGCACGTCGACCTACCTTTTTCCCTTTGAACAACAGCGTTTTGCCGCCCCCGGCAAAACACTTGATGCGTCTTGCGCGCATCAAGCGGGCGTACCACGTAAAACCCGCGGGTATAAAACGTTCGTCGCTACACGCACACGGGTGCAGTGCGCGCCTGTGGAGCCGCGTGGGCGCGTTGCTTAATCCTCGCTGTCGGCGATATAGTCGCGCACCAAGCCCCAGAGTTCGGGTTTGACTACTACTTCGGCCTCGACGCCGGATTCGGTATATTCGGTGGAGAGGACGGCGGCGTCGCGGCGGAGGGTGTCGAGGATGCCGGTTTTGGAGTAGGGGAGTTCGATGCGCGCGCGGCGGCTTTGGCGGCCGAGTATATCCGCTATTTTCGCCACCAGGGCGTCAGCGCCTTCGCCGGTGCGGGTGGAGATGCACACGATGTTGTCTCCGTGGGGCAGCTCGCCGAGGTACTTGTCGCACTTGTTGAAGACCATAACCCGGGGCGTGGAGCCGGCGCCGAGGCGCTCTATCAGGTCGTCCACGACCTCCACCTGCTCGTTTAAGTCCGGGCTGGAGATGTCGGCCACGTGCAGCAGCACGTCAGCGTATTGCAGCTCCTCCAACGTGGCCTTGAAGGCCTCGACCAGGTGGGTGGGCAGCTTGCGGATGAAGCCGACGGTGTCGGAGAGCAGGACTTCCTGCGCCTCGTCCAGCTTCAGGCGGCGCGTGGTGGTGTCCAGCGTGTCGAACAGTCGGTCGTTGGCCTGGATGTCGCTCCCGGTCAGGAGGTTCAGCAGCGTGCTCTTGCCCGCGTTGGTGTAGCCGACGATGGCCACGACGGGCATGGCGTTGCGCTCGCGCCTGCGGCGCTGGACGCTGCGCACCTTGCGCACCTGCTCCAGCTCCTCCTGGAGCTTCTGGATGCGGCGGCGGATGTGCCGCCGGTCGGTCTCCAGCTGGGTCTCGCCGGGGCCGCGGGTGCCGATGGGCGAGGAGCCGCCGCTGGCCGTCTGGCGCACCAGGTGCGTCCACATGCCGGTCAGGCGGGGGAGAAGGTACTCGTACTGCGCCAGCTCGACCTGCAGTTTACCCTCGCGCGTGCGCGCCCTCTGGGCAAAGATGTCGAGGATGAGGCCGCTCCTGTCCAGCACGCGCACGCCCAGCTCCTCGCCGAGCACGCGCGCCTGGCTGGGCGTCAGCTCGTTGTCGAACACCGCCAGGTCGCACTCCGCGTTGGCGATGAGCTCCTTGAGCTCCGCGACCTTGCCGCCGCCGATGAAGCTGCGCGGGTCGGGAGACGAGCGCTGCTGCAAGAGCGAGCCGACGACTTCGCCGCCCGCGGTCTCGACCAGCGCGGCCAGCTCGTCCATGCTCTCCTCCGTGGAGCGCTCAGCCGCGTCCATGCTGTTGGCCGACAGCCCGGCCAGCACGGCGCGTTCTTTTTTCCTAGTTGTATCTATCAATAATCATAGCCCTTTCGTAAGCAAATTGCCCGACGAAAACCGTCGGGCAATAAATTACATGCTTCATTGCCAAAAGGCGCGAGCCTCCGGGCAAATTATTTGATGCCGTACTTCTTGTTGAACTTGTCAACGCGGCCGCTGGTGTCAACGAGCTTCTGCTTGCCGGTGTAGAACGGGTGGCACTTGGAGCAGATTTCGACGGTGATGTTCTCACGGGTGGAACCGGTCTCGATGACGTTGCCGCAGGCGCAGCGGATGCTGGTGTTGTAGTACTTAGGATGGATGCCTTCCTTCATTGTCGTTCACCTCACGTAAAGCTGCCTTGAGTATGCCGTGCATGGATACAAGGCGCAAACCGTATTGTAGCACACATGTCCGGAAAGTGCAATAGGAAATTGCGGGAAATCCGGCGCTTTTTGCGCGGAGCCTGCGAGACCGCGCCCGGAGCCGTCATGAGCGGGCCAAACCGCCGCGCACGGAGAATTTAACGGCAATATGCGCCAAAATGCTTGCAAAATTAACCCGCCGGTGTTACAATTCAAGTTTGTGAATACTGTCGAATAGGTGATAACATATGGACAAAGCGCATTTGAGAAACGTCGCGATAATCGCCCACGTCGACCACGGCAAGACCACGCTGGTGGACGAGATGCTCAAGCAGGCGGGCGTGTTCCACGAGCACCAGGAGGTGGCCGAGCGAGTCATGGACTCCGGCGACCTGGAACGTGAGCGCGGCATAACCATCCTCGCGAAGAACACCGCCGTGAACTACGGCGACTACAAGATAAACATTGTCGACACCCCGGGTCACGCCGACTTCGGCGGCGAGGTGGAGCGCATACTCAAGATGGTCAACGGCGTCATACTGCTGGTCGACGCCGCGGAGGGACCCATGCCGCAGACCCGGTTCGTGCTCAGCCGCGCGCTGGAGCTGGGTCACCGCGTCATACTTGTCCTCAACAAGATAGACCGCCCCGACCAGCGCATACACGAGGTCGTGGACGAAGTCCTGGAGCTGCTGATGGATCTCGGCTGCACGGACGAGCAGCTCGACTCCCCCACGCTCTTCTGCTCCGGCCGCAACGGCACCGCGAGCTATTCCCCAGACGTGGCGGGCACCGACCTCAAGCCGCTCTTTGACACCATCATAAACTACATCCCCGCGCCCGAGGGCGACGAGAACGCCCCGTTCCAGATGCTCGTTTCCAGCATCGACTACAACGAGTTCGTCGGCCGCATAGCCATAGGCCGCATAGAGCGCGGCACCGTCAAGGCCAACGGCGAGATCGCCGTGTGCAACTACCACGAGCCGGACGTCCCCGCCCGCAAGGCCAAGGCCGTGAACCTCTACCAGTTCGAGGGCTTGCAGCGCGTGCCCGTCCAGGAGGCCGGCGCGGGCAACATCATCGCCATGAGCGGCATCGGCGACATCACGATAGGCGACACCATCTGCTCGCCGGAGCGCGTGGAGCCGATCGAGTTCGTCAAGATAAGCAAGCCCACGATGGAGATGACCTTCTCCGTGAACGACAGCCCCTTTGCCGGGCGCGAGGGCAAGTTCGTCACCAGCCGCCAGCTCCGCGAGAGGCTGTACCGCGAGACGCTCAAGGACGTGTCGCTGCGCATCTCCGACGTGCCGAACTCCACCGACAGCTTCAACGTCGCCGGACGCGGCGAGATGCACCTCTCCATCCTCATAGAGACCATGCGCCGCGAGGGCTATGAGTTCGCCGTCAGCCCCGCCCGTGTGCTGATGCAGGAGATAGACGGCAAGATGTGCGAGCCGATAGAGCGCGTCGTGGTCGACGTGCCCAGCGAGTACATCGGCGCGGTCATAGAGAAGCTCGGCTCCCGCAAGGGCGAGTTTGTGGAGATGCTGCCCGTCGGCAACCGCACCCGCGCAACCTTCTTCGTGCCCGAGCGCGGACTGTTCGGCTACCGCAACGAGTTCCTCACCGACACCAAGGGCGAGGGCATCATGTCCAGCGTGTTCGAGCGCTACGAGCCCTTCAAGGGCGAGGTCAGCCGCCGCGGAACCGGCTCCCTGGTCGCGTGGGAGACCGGCGAGGCGGTCACCTACGGCCTCTTCAACGCGCAGGAGCGCGGCACGCTGTTCATCGGTCCCGGCACCCCCGTGTACGCCGGCATGGTCGTGGGCATGTCCCCCAAGAACGAGGACATCCCCGTCAACGTCTGCCGCCGCAAGCAGCTGACCAACATGCGCGCCGCCGGCAGCGACGAGGCGCTGCGCCTCACCCCGCCCAGGCAGATGAGCCTGGAGCAGTGCATGGAGTTCCTGGCCGACGACGAGCTGCTCGAGGTCACGCCCAAGAACCTCAGGCTGCGCAAGCGCATCCTCGACCACAGCCAGCGCATGAAGGCGCTCAAGGGTCACAAGAACTGAGTAATATAGCGAAAGCCCTCCGGCCATGTAGGCCGGAGGGCTTTTGTTTACGCCCCGGACAGCGGGGCGGCGGGATTATTCGATTGCAATGGCGTTGTGGCTCTCGAGCCTCTTGACGTCGGCCTTGGGCACGCTGAGCTTCAGGATGCCGTCCTCGTACTTGGCGTGCACGTCGCCGCTGGGGATGTCGCCAACATAGAAGCTGCGCTGCATGGAGCCGGCGTAGCGCTCGCGGCGGATGTAGTTGCCCTCCTTGTCCTTCTGATCCTTATCGACGCCCTTGGAGGCGCTGATGGTCAGGTAGCCGTTGTTCAGCTTGACGTCTATCTCATCCTTCTTGAAGCCCGGCAGGTCGATGTCCAGCTCGTAGGTGCCGTCAGTCTCGCGGACGTCGGTCTTCATCATGTTGCGGGCCTTCTTGCCGTACAGCTCGCGGTTCACACCGTGACGCCCGTTCAGATAGCGGTCGATGCGGCGGTCGAAATCGTCAAAGTCATCAAAGAAATCATCAAAAAGGTTTTCACCAAAAATGCTCGGCAACATAAGTCATTCCTCCATTCAATATTGCAATGTTGTTGCCGCCGGGTCAATGCCCGGTGCATGTTTAAACTGTAACCTGAACCGCCGGGAGGTCTGCGGCCTCTCAACCGCCCCTCTCTTAAGTTCGCCTTTATTATAACTCAGGAATTAGCGCTGTCAAGAGGAGAGTGCTAATGTTAACAAAGAACATAATATTTGTTCACATTTCATGCAATATTATGGATGAGAGCTGGAAAATGAGGAAATTGACATCCAGATAATCACAGACATGGCCGTATAAACGCAAACCGCCCCGGGCGTTACGCCCGGGGCGGGGGTTCATTTTACCTGGATCATCGCGCCGCAGTTGGGGCAGTGGAGCGCGCCGGTTTGCGAGAGCTCGGCGAGGTTTCGCACGTATGGGCCGGTGTTGACGGCCGCGCCGCAGTTGGGGCAGCGAGTCCGGCGCCTGCCGGAGAGCAGCCATACCAGACTCGCGACGCACGTCACGGCGCCGCCGCCCACAAGCACCATAGCCATGACGTCCCCGGCGATGCCGCGCAGGCACATGCCGGCTATGCACAGCACCACGCCCAATACGGCGGCGAGCAGAGCCGGGCGCTTCATCTGGCCTTGCGCAGACGGGGTATTACCAGGCTGGCGAGGGAGCCGCCGATGAGGGCGGTGCAGCCCTGCGGCCAGGAGAACATGATGCTCAGCGCGGCGACCTGCTGCGGCTGCACGCCGCTGAGCGCGCCGAGCAGCAGCGGCACGGTGATCCACAGGAAGGCGCACTTGAGCACGGCGGCGATGGCCATGGCGATCCACTGTCGCACGCCCTCGGTGCCGCGCTTGCCGATGACAAGCCCGTACACCACGCACAGCAGCGCGTTGCCGCAGGCGACCACGGGGCTGACGGCCGAGACGGCCGGGCCGATGCCGATGAACTGGGCGAGCATGGCCGATACGACGCCTATCGTGACGCCGGAGCCTATGCCGCTGATTGCCGTGAACACGAACAGCACGCAGTTGACCAGCGAGCCGGTCACGAGCTGGTTCACGGAGAACGGGCCGGTTATCACCGCGCCGGCAGGGAAGACCTTGCCCAGCAGCTGAGCCACGATGATAAGCGCGATGCCCATTGCCGTCCTGGTGACCCAGCGGACGGCGTTGTGAGAGTTTGACATTTTTACTCCTCTACCTCCTCGAGGCGGTCGACAAAAGCGCTGTCAAGCGAGTTCTGCTTTGCCGCCTTGGCCTTATATGTCCTTACGTTGCTGGCCGCGTTGATGACGGGCGTGATGGTGCCCGCGCCCGCGACGCAGCCGCCGGGACACGCCATGCCTTCGAGCAGGTAGCCGTTGCGTTTGCCGGCCTTGGCGAGGGTGAGCATCTTGCGGC
>UQQF01000014.1 GCA_900543085.1 uncultured Eubacteriales bacterium
GAAGTGCAGAATGCACTTCGTGGGAGAGGAGGAGCAGCGAAATGACTGAGCTCTCGGCTTTAGCCGGGAGCGAAGGATATGCAGCTTGCGACGACGACGGGGCGCCTTTTGCTATCTTTCCAGGGCGTTGATCTTGAACATTACATCCAGCGAGCTGATGATGATGTCCACGGCCTCATCCCCCGGGTGGCGGGAGGAGTCTATGCTGATGTCGAAGTGCTCCGCGCTCATCCAGTGCGAGCCGGTGTAGCGCCTGTAGTAGTCGGCGCGCTTTTTGTCCGTGGTCAGGACATGGCGGCGGACTTCCGCCTCGGTCTTCTGGGGCAGGACGTACATCTGCTGCTTCACCCTGTCCTCCAGCGGGGCGTGGATGAACACTCGCAGTACGTTCGGCCGCTCCCTCAGCAGGTAGTCGGCGCAGCGGCCTACTATGACGCAGCTCTCGTTGCCGGCCAGCTCCTTGATTATCTCCGCCTGGAAGGTAAAGAGGTTCAAATCACTGGTGAACTCGTCGCTGTCCGGCGGGAGGAGCTTGCCGGTGTAGACCTTGTTCGCCGCGTTGAAAAGCTTCATGCGGTGCACGTCCTCGTCCGCGGCGCCGAACAGGTGCTCGGAGATGCCGCTGCGGTCGGAGGCCATGCGTATCAGCTTGTAGTCGTAGAACGGGATGCCCAGCCGGTCGGCGGTCATCTTGCCTATCTTGTTGCCGCAGCTGCCATGCTGCCGCGAGATGGTAATGACATAGTTGTCTGCCATCTTTACTCCCCCTTATTCGTTTTCACGCGCCCAGGTAGGCGCGGCGCACCTTGTCGTCGTGCAGCAGCTCCTGCGCATTGCCCGACATGGTTATCAGTCCCGTCTCGAGCACGTAGGCTCGGTCTGAGATCGCCAGCGCCATCTTGGCGTTCTGTTCGACCAGCAGTATGGTTATGCCGTCGGCGTGCAGCGCCTTTATTATGCCGAATATCTCCTTGACCAGTATGGGCGAGAGGCCCATGCTCGGCTCGTCGAGCAGCAGCATCTTCGGCTCGGTCATCAGCGCGCGGCCCATGGCCAGCATCTGCTGCTCGCCGCCGGACAGCGTGCCGGCAAACTGCCTGGCGCGCTCCGAAAGGCGCGGGAAGTGGTCGTAGACCATTTCCAGCCGGCGCTTTATTCTGGCTCTGTCCCTGACTATGTACGCGCCCATCATGAGGTTCTCCTCCACCGTCATGCGCGCGAACACGTGGCGGCCTTCCGGCACGTGCGCCAGTCCCAGGTTGATTATCCGGTTTGGCGCGGTCTTGCGCAGGTCGGCCCCGTCGAGCGTGATGCTGCCGCTTGCGGCGCTCACCAGGCCGCTTATCGTGTGCAGCGTCGTGGTCTTGCCCGCGCCGTTTGCGCCGATGAGGGACACCAGCTCGCCGTCGTTGACCTCCAGCGAGATGCCCTTGATGGCACGCACGGCGCCGTAGGAGACGTGAAGGTCCTGGACTTTAAGCAAGGCTCTCCCCTCCTTCTTCATCGTCGTTCTCGCCCAGGTAGGCGGCTATGACGCGCGGATTGTTTGCTATCTCCTCAGGTTCGCCCTCGGCGATGGTCTGTCCGTAGTCGATGACGGTGATGCGCTCGCAGAGCCGCATGACCAGGCTCATGTCGTGCTCTATCAGCAGTATGGCTATGCCGAAGCGCTCGCGCACTATGCTGATGCACTCGACCAGCTCCGCCGTCTCGGTGGGGTTCATGCCCGCCGCGGGTTCGTCCAGCAGCAGCACCTTCATGTCGGTGGCCAGCGCGCGGGCTATCTCCAGCTTGCGCTGCTGGCCGTAGGGCAGGCTGCTGGCGGGCTGGGACGCGTACTCCTTGAGGTGGAAGATGTCCAGCAGGTCAAGCGCCTTCTGCTCCATGGCCGCCTCGGCCCTCCAGTAGGCCGGGGTGCGGAAAAGCGCGGCGCCCATGCGGTACTTGATGTCCTTTGAGAACGCGGCCTTGACGTTGTCAATGACGCTCATCTGCCTGAAAAGGCGGATGTTCTGGAAGGTCCTGGCGATGCCGGCTTCGACGAACTGGTACGTCTTTCTGCCGTTGAGCACCTGGCCGTTTAGCAGCACGCTGCCCTCGGTGGGCGCGTACACGCCGGTCAGCAGGTTGAAAACCGTGGTCTTGCCCGCGCCGTTGGGGCCGATGAGCCCGGCCAGCTCGCCGGAGTAGAGCTTGATGTTGAAGTCCTGCACGGCCTTCAGGCCGCCGAAGGAGATGCCGAGCCCCCTGGTCTCGAGGACGGGGGTCTCGCTGCGTTTGGTCTCGCTCATTGTGCCGCGGCCTCCTTTCCTCCGGCCTCTGCCTTCTTTTTGCCCGAGCCGGCGAACCGGCGGGCTATGTCGCCCGGCGTACGCAGGAGCGAGAACTCATACGTGCCGAAAATGCCCTTCGGCCGGAACATGATGATTATGACCAGCACTATGGCGTATACGAGCATCGGGTAGGCGAAGACGCTCTGTACAAACCCCGGCATCGCGCTGAGCCAGGCGCCGTTGGTGATCTGATAGTTGAGCAGGAACATGATGACCGCGCTGACTATGCTGCCGGTGAGGCTGCCCATGCCGCCCAGCACGACCATGACGACCACGAAGGTGGAGTTGAGTATCGAGCCGTTCGTGAACGAGAAGCTCACCGTGGAGAGCGTGGAGTTGGAGCAGGCGTAGAGCGCTCCGGCGATGCCCGCGAAAAACGCGGAAAACGCAAAGGTCAGCACCTTGTAGTAGCCCGTGTTGATGCCCGAAGCGGAAGCGGCGATCTCGTCGTCGCGTATGGCGCGCACGGCGCGGCCGTACTTGGAGCGGATGAACATGAACATCAGCGCCACGCATACGACGACCGCCGCCAGCGCCACCCACAGGTAGGTGACCTTGGCCGTGGTGCCGAAGCCCAGGCCGTTCTGGTACAGCGAGGAGCTGGCCACGCCCTCGGCCAGGCCGTTCTGACCCGCGAAGGGCAGGTTGTTGATGACGTTGACGATTATGAGGCCGAAGCCCAGCGTGATTATGGCCAGGTAGTCTCCCTTGAGCCTGAGCGCCGGGATGCCTACCAGCACGCCGAACACGGCGGCGAGCACGCCGGCACAGATTATGCACAGGAAGATGATGAGTATGAACACCGCGCCGCTCTTTTCGTCGTACACTCCCGCGCGCTGGAAGGCCAGGCTCATCAGCGCGGCGGTGTAGGCGCCGATGGCCATGAAGCCGCAGTGACCCAGCGAGAGCTGACCCATGAAGCCGAGCACCAGGTTCAGGCTGGCGGCCAGGATGATGAGATAGCAGCACTGCCAGATGCTGGGCACGACGGTGAGGCGGAAGCTGCCCGAGTCCGCGAGGACGACGGACAGCGCCACGCACAGCGCGTAAACGGCGATGAGGACGGCGGTGTTGACCAGATATCCGCGTCTGAATGTTTTTTTCATACCTTCTCACCCACGTTCTTTCCGAGTATTCCCGCAGGCTTCACAAGCAGCACGAGTATGAGGATGAGGAACACGAAGGTGTCCGACAGGCTCGAGCTTATGTAGGCCATGGAGAAGCTCTCCACAACGCCGATAACTATACCGCCCAGCATGGCGCCGGGGACTATGCCTATGCCGCCCACGACCGCCGCCACAAAGGCCTTGAGGCCGAGCAGCGAGCCGAGAGTGGTGTAGATGCTGGGGTACTGGGCTATGTACATCAGCGCGGCCACGGCGGCGAGGCCGGAGCCGATGGCAAAGGTTACGAGCACGGTCTTGTTCACGCTGATGCCCATGAGTATGGCGGCGCTCTTGTCCTCGCTGACGCAGCGCATGGCGCGCCCCATCCGGGTCTTCTGCGTAAAGGCGTAGAGCAGCAGCATCACGACGGCGCTTATCACTATGGTGTATATCGTAACGTAGTCGAGCGTGACGCCCGCGATCCGGATACCGCCGGTTGCGAAGAAGCTGCTGGCTATCTTCGGGTTCGGCCCGATGGCCGGTATGGCCTGAGCCAGGTTCTCGAGGAAAAGGCTCATGGCTATGGCGGTTATCAGCGCGGTCATGTTGGTGCCCTTCTTGCGCACGGGTCTGTAGGCGACCAGCTCCACGCCCACGCCGACCAGGGCGCAGACGGCCATCGCTATGACCACCGCCGCCCAGGCGGGCAGCCCGGCGGCCGTCATCAGCGGCACGGTGAAGAACAGCGTGTAGCCGCCGACCATGATGAAGTCGCCGTGCGCGAAGTTTATCAGTCGGATTATGCCGTAAACCATCGTGTAGCCCAGGGCGATAAGGGCGTAAACGCTCCCGAGCCTCAGGCCCACGAACAGGGTCTGCAGGAATTCACCCATGTTATCTCAACCTTTCGTTGGAATAAGTGTGGGGAGACGTCATGAACCATGACGTCTCCCCGGGATAGGGATGGGAGCGTTATTCAGGCAATTTCATCGGCGGAAATGGTCGTCACCAGCTCGGTGCCGAGTCCCTCGAGCCCGCCGACGGACTCGTCATAGACGAAGCTGATCACCGCGGCGCCCTTGACCGGGGTGCCGGTTTCGTCAAGGGTGAAGGTGCCGGTGACGCCCTCGTAGGTGACGGAGGTGTCTGCCAGTGCGTCGCGCACGGCGCTGGCCTCGGCGGTGCCGGCGGTCTCCATTGCCGTCTGCAGCATCATCATGCAGTCGCTGGCCAGAGCGGCGAAGCACAGCGGCGTGGTGCCGTAGCGCTCCTCGTAGGAGGTGACGTAGTTCTGTACGACCTCGCTGGAGTCGGTGGCGTCGTAGTGGTTGGTGTAGACCACGTTGTTGAAGGCGCTGTAGTCGACGCCCTCGGAGACGTAGTCGAGCGCTCCGTCGTAGCCGTCGGCGCCCATTATGATGCCGTCATACCCGGCGGAACGGGCCTGGGTGATCAGGAACGGACCGACCGCGTCGTAGTAGTAAACGGCGTATACCAACTCGACGTCGGCGTTGACCATGGCGGTGAACTGGTTGGTGAAGTCCTGCGCGTTCATCGTAGCGGTGCTCTGCTGCTCAACGACCTCGATGCCGCGCTCCTCGCAGGCCTGGGCGAAGGCGTCGACCAGACCCTGAGAGTAGGTGTCCGCCGAGCAGGCGATGGTGCCCACGCGGGTGATGCCCTGCTGATCCACATACGCCGCGGCGATGCCGCCCTGGAGCGTATCCTTGAAGCAGGCGCGGAAGACGTAGTCGTCCTCGGTAGTTATGTCGTCGGCCGTGGCGCTCGGAGTGATGAGCACGACGCCCTCCTCGTTGGCCAGGCTGGTCAGCGCGCTGGTGGCGCCAGAGGTGGCCGAGCCGATGATGAGCGTGACGCCCTCGGCTATCAGCGCGTTGAAGGCGTTCTGCGCCTGAGTGGCGTCGCCCTGGTCGTCGCGGTAGTCGAGCTCGACCTGCATGCCCAGGATGCCGCCGGCCTCGTTTATCTCGTCGATGGTCATCTGCACGCCCTCCAGCATCGAGTTGCCGTAGGCGGCGTTCGTGCCGGTCATGGGCGCTATCATGCCGATGGTGATGGTGCCGCCGGAGCTGTCGCCGCCGGTGTCATCGGCCGCGTCATCCCCGCCGGAGCCGCAGGCGGCCAGCGCAAAGACCATGCAGAGCGCAAGCAAGAGCGCAAGCAGTTTCTTTTTCATGTGTTTTCCTCCTTTGATCCGTTTGTTCCCCCATATCCGAGGGGACACCCCCATATCCAAGGGGCTGAATATGCCGGCGGCGTTTCCCAGGCGCCGCCACTCCCCGGCTCCCATTCCGGGGATAAAAAGCGGTTTTCCAGGCCGCTTTTTACCGAATTGACGCACAGGCGCAGTTATAGCGCTGTAATTTATTTCCTGCTCCAGATTACAAAAAAGGCGCAGGGGCATAGTGCATTTCTTTGTTTTGATAAAAGAAATAAGTTTCAGTACGCCCTTGCACTGTATCTGCATTATAGCGCTTTAATACATTGCTGTCAACTGGTTTAAATGCCTAAAGATTTGGCCTTGCTGCACAAGCCATGTGTTGGAATTTACACAAAATGCACAATTCGAATTATGATGCAGAATGGATACAACTCCTATGCAAACCGGATACAACCGCGTGATAAAACGTATTCCGCACTGGAAAAGCGTGAATTTTTGCATATGGAGGCTTTACTATGCAAAATCAAGGGAAACATGCCGCGCCGAGGCGCACCCGGCGCGGCGGACGCGGCACGGTGGTCGCGGCCGTATTGCTCTGCGTGCTGGTGCTGCTGACGGTCGCGGCGGCCAAGCTGCGCTCCGGCGCCGGCGGCGCAGGGACGTCGGACGGCGCGGGCGCGAGCGCGAGCGCCGATGAGGTCGGGGCGCTTTTGACCCGGCTGGGCGCGTCCATAACCGACAGCATGTATGTCGGCGAGTGCGGCGAGGACTACGCCGCGCAGCTGCGCGCTCTGGCGGCGGAGGAGCCGGACAGAGCCGGCCAGCTCAATTTTATTGCCGACCACATAGATATATACACCGAGGACTACGTTAAGACCGCGCTGCTCGGCGGGGATCACATAGACTTCGCGCTGGAGCTGCCCTTCCGCACGCCGGACAGCAGCGGGCTCGACGCGCAGGTGGGCTCCGGCAACGGGGCGATCCCCTATCTCTCGCAGTACGACGAGCGCTGGGGCTACCACGCCTACGGCAGCTCCGTCATAGGCATAGCCGGATGCGGCCCGACCTGCCTGGCCATGGCCGTGGCCGGGCTGAAGGGCGACAGCTCCTGCAACCCCGCCAAGGTCGCCGACTTCGCGTCGGCCAACGGCTATTACATGGCGGGCACGGGCACCATGTGGTCGCTGTTCACCGAGGGCGCGGCGGCCTACGGGCTCACCGGCGAGGAGATACCCCTCGACGAGAGCGTCATGAACTCCTGCCTCGGCTCCGGCGCGGTGATAGTCGCCAGTATGCTCCCCGGCGACTTCACGCAGAGCGGGCACTTCATCGTGATATACGGCCTCGGCGACGGCGGCTACCGCGTCCACGACCCGAACAGCGCCGGGCGCAGCGCCCAGACCTGGACGTATGAGCGGCTGTCCGGCCAGATAGCCAACCTCTGGTCGCTCAGCGCCTGAGCCGCCAGGAACCTTATTCGGGGAGCTCCTGTCTAATAAAGCGCAGGGCGCTCCAAAAACCAAAAAGCGGAGCCTGACCACGTCGGTCAGGCTCCGCTTTCGCATATCAGGCCGTCCGCGCGGCCGGAAATGTATAAAAAAACTCACAAAATTTAAAAAGTGTATGATATAAGTCAAAAATGGACTGCTGCTTCATTAAAAAATCTTGCCAAAGGATATAGTATATATGTGATTTATAAGGTCAATACTGCCTCAAAATACTTGATTTAAGGAAGAATTTTGCTACAATGGAACTCGATATGAAAGCCCTTGGGCGCAACATTCGCTACTATCGCAAGCGCAAAGGCTGGAAGCAAAGGCAGCTGGCCGAAATCATAGACGTGACCGACGAGTACATCAGCCATGTGGAAAACGCGCACGTGCGCCCCAGTCTGGACAAGGCGGTGGCGATAGCAAACGCGCTTGGGATAGACATGAACACGCTCCTTGAGGACTCTCTTTCCGGCGCCAGGCGCGAAATTCTCAACCAGAGGCTGAACGAGCTCACCGAGGGCATGGAGCCGGACAAGCTGGCGCTGGTCGCCGATTTTTGCCGTACCCTGGAGAATTACGAAATAGAAAAGCAGCAGAGGGGTGATGCCGATTGACCAGCAATATGGATGAACAGATAGACGAGCTCTACAAGTCCATGCACAAGACGATGGAGGGCGTCGCCTACCGGTTGTTGGGAGACATCACCACGGCTGAGGACGCCGTCCACGAGACCTTCGCGGCGCTGATGTTCAACTGGGACACGCTCTCGAGCCACCCGAACCTACGCGGATGGCTGATTGTGGCGCTGAGGCGGGTCATAAGCAACGAGCAGCGCAAGCTGGACTCGCAGACCGTGCCGCTGGACGAGGCCTACGCGCTGTGCGCAAAGGACGCGCCGGAGCCGCTGGAGAACCTGCTCCCCTCCGGATTGTCCGGCGAAGACAAGCAAATACTGATTTGGAGGCTGGAGGAACAGCTCAGCTTCCGTGACATTTCCGACCTGCTGGGCATAACGGAGTCCGGCTGCAGGAGCCGCTTTTCGAGGGCACTAAAGCGCTGCAAGGAGTTCCTGTCTGGTCGGAATTAAATTTTTTAAAAATTTTTCTAAACCCTGAAACGAAACGCGCTTCTCGTTACATATATAAGTGAAGGGAGAAAGGAGGCTATCATGGTTCATCCTTCAAATGACCATCCGGACTTGCATGAAGGCATCCCCACCCGAGAGCAGTTGGACAAAATGTCCACGGCCGAGCTGCTCGAGGCGCTGGAGCAGACCCTTTTTTCCATGACAGAGGAGAACTATGACGGCGAGCTTTTGGACGCCTATCTGGACGAGCTGGACCGCAAGTCGCCCATGCCCGAGCACCCCGCCACGGATGAGTCATACGAGCGCTTTAAAGCCCGCGTGGGCAAAATGAACGCGGCGATAAACCCCCTCGAGAGCGCTCCGGCAGTATCCGCCAAGCCCAAGCCGCGACACACGGCGCTGCGCACTGCGCTGGTCGCCGTCATTGCCGCTGCGTGCCTGCTCTCCTGCATGGTCGTGGTTCAGGCCGCCGGCCTGGACGTGTTCGGCTCCATCGCCCGCTGGACGGACAGCCTGTTCGGCTTCGGCGCCATAGGCGAGCCGGCAGCCTCGCCCAGCCCCACCGGCACGCAGGAGGTCACCGTCGAATACATCGAGACCCTCCTCCCCACCGTCCCCGACGGGTTCGTCATGGGGGAACCGGAGGTGTTTGAGGACGCTGAAACCGGTTGTATAGAGTATTGGACATGTTACTATAACGACGATAAGTTTATTGCGTTTAGTGCTGTTGAACAACCTGAAGAAAATATATCAAAATATCAAAAAGACTACCAAGATGTTAGCATCATTGATATAGATGGTCAAGTATTCTATGTTTTCATGAATAATGGTTACGCATCAACCGCATGGAAATTTGCAAATCTGGAGTGTAATATAACCACCAATCTAACTAAAGAGAATTTATCTGATATTATCGTCAACTCGTATTAGAGAGGAGTTTTGCATATGAAGGTAAAAAATGTTCTCGCGCTTATTCTTGTCGTAGCCATTATACTGTCTGTACCTGCTTTTGCGGTTGAGGATCGTGCAAGTGATCAGATTAGTAGACACGACATAAGAGTAACTTCAATCGAAGGACGAATAGCAATTAAAGCTTCAATTTTTGGCAACGGTCCTATGAACAAACTCGGTTGCGAAAGCATTTATCTATACGAACAGTATGGATCCGCTTGGATATCTGATGAGTGGCTTCTTGAAGACGATTACAACATGTATAACACCAACTCAGTCGGCTATGCAGCGAATCACTACTTCGACAGCGAGCCTGGTGTTAGATATAAGGTTGTCATCACAATGTTCGCTGAGAACGACGAGGGGCGCGACACGATTGAGGAGACTTTTTACGTGACCGGCAAGTAAATTTCCCCCAAATACTGTGCTCGCCGGGGCTTGGCGATTTTGCACATCAGCCCCGGCGATTTTTTGACTAAAACGACGAATTAAAACCTTTCTTCAATTTTGCGGGACAAAATCCCGCGCTGAACACATATAGTTATGTACGGGCATTGTACGCTCCGCGCAAAGGCCAAAAAATTTTTTGATTTCGGTCGAAAAATGGCGTTTTTGCGGAAGCGTGCTACATGGTTGCGTGCTTCATTGTTAGATAAGATTTCCATACAAATTTGAAACATGGAGGTCTTATCAATGAAACAGTACAAGAGTCTCGTGCGGACATGCCTGGCGGAATGGGCGCTGTCCTACCGCAAGCGGCGCAGCCTGACGCAGGAGCAAATGGCCGAACAACTGCGCATCACCAGCCGCGCATACGGCGACCTTGAGCGGGGCAGATATTGCTTCTCCGCCATCGCCCTGCTCATGTTTCTGTCCATACTCAGCGCCGAGGAGCGCAACGCGTTCTTCATCGACTTCCGCTCCCGGCTAAGCAAGCTTGAACAATCCGAGGCCGTATGAGCCCCGGTTCCACCCCTCCAATAATCTCACCCCGCACAGGGCGCGTTTAAATCCCCGCGCGCCCGAAAAGTCCCTCCCGGCCACCCCCGGGAGGGATGATTTTTGTACGCGGTATACAGAATCACCGCGTAATATTTGTGCATTATGTCCTATTTACAAATCCCGCGTCCGGGTGCTATGCTAAATGCGTGAAACCGATGACTGAGAGGAGTACCCGCGACACGAAGTCTTCAGAGAGCGGCGCGTATGCTGAAAGCGCTGCGGCGGACGGCTCGGGGAATGGACTCAGGAGGGGAGCGAAACTAACTCCCGGGATGGCGCCCGTTACAGCGCCGGCCGTGTGATGGCACGGAACGAGTGGGCTGCAAGCCAATTTGGGTGGCACCGCAGGATAAAGTTTATTCCTGTCCCAAAGACCTTCTGGGTCTTTGGGGCTTTTTCTATTTTGCTTCGCAGAATTTGCCCTCCGCAGAGGGCAAAAAAGTGGAATCTGTTTTTTTCGGGGGCGTGTACCTCGAAAAAAACTCCGCTCACGAAGTGCAGTGTGCGCCCGATTTTTCGGGCGTGCGCGAAACGCAGTGATGTTCCATCGCGCCTATAGGCGCGGGGTTCACATCGATGAAATGCAAGCATTTCATCGAAATTAATTCAGGAGGTTGTCATCATGACCGAGAAGAAGATCCCTTACAAAATCTATCTTGAAGAAAGCGAGATGCCCCGGACGTGGTACAACGTCCGCGCCGATATGCCCATAAAGCCCGCGCCGCTGCTCAACCCCGCCACGGGCAAGCCCTGCACCGCCGAGGAGCTCGGCGCCGTGTTCTGCGACGAGCTGGTGAAGCAGGAGCTGGACGACACCACCCGCGAGATCCCCATCCCGCAGGAGATACAGGACTTCTACAAGATGTACCGTCCCAGCCCGCTGGTCAGG
The DNA here is from genome assembly GCA_900543085.1 of uncultured Eubacteriales bacterium. Taxonomy (GTDB): domain Bacteria; phylum Bacillota; class Clostridia; order Oscillospirales; family Oscillospiraceae; genus Scatomorpha; species Scatomorpha pullicola. The sequence continues at coordinate 11,044 of UQQF01000014.1, forward strand.
GCGTACTGCCTGGAGGAAAAGCTCCAGACCCCGGCGAAGATATACTACAAGTTCGAGGGCAACAACACCTCCGGCTCGCACAAGCTCAACAGCGCCATAGCCCAGGCCTACTACGCCAAGAACCAGGGGCTCAAGGGCGTCACCACCGAGACCGGCGCCGGACAGTGGGGCACCGCCCTCTCCATGGCCTGCGCCTACCTGGGTCTGAACTGCAAGGTCTACATGGTCAAGGTCAGCTATGAGCAGAAGCCCTTCCGCCGCGAGGTCATGCGCACCTACGGCGCATCCGTAACCCCCAGCCCGAGCATGAGCACCGAGGTAGGCCGCAGGATACTCGCCGAGAACCCGAACACCACCGGCTCGCTGGGCTGCGCCATCAGCGAGGCCGTCGAGGACGCCACCACGCACGAGGGCTATCGCTACGTGCTGGGCAGCGTGCTCAACCAGGTGCTGCTGCACCAGAGCGTCATAGGCGTCGAGACCAAGATAGCCATGGACAAATACGGCATCGTGCCGGACATAATCATCGGCTGCGCCGGCGGCGGCAGCAACCTCGGCGGCCTGATAAGCCCCTTCATGGGCGAAAAGCTGCGCGGCGAGCGCGACTATCAGTTCATCGCCGTCGAGCCGGCAAGCTGCCCGAGCCTCACCCGCGGCGTGTTCGCCTACGACTTCTGCGACACCGGCAAGGTCTGCCCGCTGGCCAAGATGTACACGCTGGGCAGCGGCTTCATCCCCTCCGCCAACCACGCCGGCGGCCTGCGCTATCACGGCATGAGCCCCGTGCTCAGCGAGCTGTACCACGAGGGTCTGATGGAAGCCCGCGCCGTGGAGCAGAGCAAGGTCTTCGAGGCCGCCGAGTACTTCGCCCGCGTTGAGGGCATCCTCCCCGCCCCCGAGAGCAGCCACGCCATCCGCGTCGCCATCGACGAGGCCGTGAAGTGCCGCGAGACCGGCGAGGAAAAGACCATACTTTTCGGCCTGACCGGCACCGGCTACTTCGACATGGTCGCCTATGAGAAGTACAACGACGGAGTCATGAGCGACTACACCCCCTCCGACGCCGAGCTCCAGGCGAGCTTCGATAAGCTCCCCAAAATCTGATAGCCTCCACACTCTCCACACTCCTGTCCGCCCTGCCGCCCGGCTCACGCCGGGGCGGCAGGGCATTTTTTCTCCGAGCACGCGGCGCGCGCTTCGCGGGCGCGAGAGCCGGCTGCAACAAAGATTGCGTTTACACCCCGGCGCCCCGGATGTTATATTTAGAGCGAAAGGGGGCGCAGAACATGACTTTTTCCGAGAAGCTTATAACCCTCCGAGGCGGGAGGGGCTGGTCGCAGGAGCAGCTGGCTCAGACGCTGGACGTGACGCGCCAGGCCGTCGGCCGCTGGGAGCGCGGCGAGTGTCTGCCCGACGCACCGGGGCTCACCAGGCTCGCGCGCGTATTCGACGTCGACCCCGAGTGGCTGCTCGACGACACCGCCTCCGGCGAGCCGAAACCCCGCACCGCCCGCCGCGTCAAACTCGCCTGGTTCGACTGGGCTATGTTTGCGTTGACCGCGCTGGCCGCAGCGGCCGTCGCCTGCCTCTGGCCGGTGGTGCACGGCAACGCTTTCAGGTCTGAATTGTTCGACATACTGTCGCAGCTGATGTTCCTGTGCGACTTCACCGCGCTGCCGCTCATGTGGTTCTCGCTCGGCTGGTCTGCCGCCGCAGTGCTTTCGGCCTTCGGGCTGAGACCGTTGTTCCTGGGAAAGCGCACCCGCACAGCTGCGGTAATCGCAGGCGCTATCCTGCCCGCGCTGTACGTCTTAACGATAATAAACACACACGTCGTGGCGCTCTACGACTGGCGGTACACAATTTGGGTGGCAATGAACCCGCCCATCCTGGCTCTGAGCGGCTGCCTGTTCGGGCTGCTTGTAAAAAGACGGGAGAAGCGGTGACGATTTCCGCAAAAGGTGCAAAAAAGAACGCCCCGAGGGGCGTTCTTTTTTTATTTCGCGCTGGTCCATTTCCAGTCGGCGACTTCGGGGAGGTCGACGCCGTATTTGGCGATGTACTGCTTGTGCTCGACGAGCTTGTCCTTCATCTGCTGTATCAGGTAGCTGCCGCGGTTGCCGAGCTGGGGCAGGTTGTATACCGCGGTCATGACGAGGTTGAAGCGGTCGAGGCGGTTCATGACGCGCATGTCGAAGGGCGTGGTGATGGTGCCCTCCTCGATGTAGCCGCGCACGTGGATGTTCTTGTTGGCACGCTTGTAGGTGAGCTCGTGGATGAGGCTCGGGTAGCCGTGGAAGGCGAATACGATGGGCTTGTCGCGGGTAAAGAGCACGTCGTAGTCCCTCTGGCTCAGGCCGTGCGGGTGCTGCTCCTCGCTCTGCAGGCGCATCAGGTCGACGACGTTGACCACGCGTATCTTGAGCTCGGGGAAGGCGTCGCGCAGTATGGTCACGGCGGCGAGGGTCTCCAGCGTGGGGGTGTCGCCGCAGCAGGCCATGACGATGTCCGGCTCGGCGCCCTCGTCGGTGCTGGCCCACTGCCAGATGCCGATGCCCTGGGTGCAGTGCTTGACGGCCTGCTCCATGGTCAGCCACTGCGGGCGCGGGTGCTTGCTGGCGACTATGACGTTGACGTAGTTGCGGCTGCGTATGCAGTGGTCGAAGCAGCTCAGCAGGCAGTTGGCGTCGGGAGGCAGGTAGAGGCGCACGACGTCGGCCTTCTTGTTGGCGACGTGATCGAGGAAGCCGGGGTCCTGGTGCGTGAAGCCGTTGTGGTCCTGCTGCCAGACGTTGCTGGCCAGGACGTAGTTGAGGCTGGCGATGTCCGCCCTCCAGGGCAGCTGGTTGCAGACCTTGAGCCACTTGGCGTGCTGGCTGAACATGCTGTCCACGATGCGGATAAAGGCCTCGTAGCTGTTGAAGAAGCCGTGGCGGCCGGTGAGCAGGTAGCCCTCGAGCATGCCCTGGCAGACGTGCTCGGAGAGCATGGAGTCAAACACCCGGCCGTCGGGGGCGAGATGGTCGTCTATGTCCGTGGCCTCCGCGTCCCAGACGCGGTCAGTCTCGTCGAACACGGCCTGGAGCCGGTTGGAGGCAGTCTCGTCCGGGCCGAAGCTGCGGAAGTTGCGCTCCTTCTCGTTGAGCTTGTAGACGTCGCGCACGAACTTGCCCAGCTCGGTCATGTCGCTGGCCTCGACGCTGCCGGGGAAGGGCACGTCCACGGCGTAGTCGCGGAAGTCCGGCATACGCAGGTCGCGCAGCAGCTTGCCGCCGTTGGCGTGGGGGTTCATGCCCATGCGGCGGTCGCCCTCTGGGCAGAGCGCCAGTATCTCGTCCACCGGGTGACCGGCCTTGTCGAAAAGCTCCTCGGGGCGGTAGCTGCGCAGCCACTCCTCGATCTGGCGGATGTGCTCCGGCGAATCCGGCTGGATGGGCACCTGGTGCGCGCGCCAGTAGTCCTCGACCTTCAGGCCGTCGACGTAGTCCGGTCCCGTCCAGCCCTTGGGGGTGCGCAGGACTATCATCGGCCAGCGCGGACGGCTCAGGTTGCCGTTCTCGCGCGCGTCGGCCTGGTAGGCGAGCATCTTCTCTATGCACTCGTCCAGCGCGTCGGCCATGGCGCGGTGCATGGTCATCGGGTCGCTGCCCTCGACGAAGTGCGGCTCCCAGCCGCAGCCGTAGAAGAAGGCCTCCAGCTCCTCGTGCGGGATGCGCGAGAACACGGTGGGGTTGGCTATCTTGTAGCCGTTGAGGTGCAGTATGGGCAGCACGGCGCCGTCGGTCTTGGCGTTGATGAACTTGTTCAGCTGCCAGCTGGTGGCCAGCGGGCCGGTCTCGGCCTCGCCGTCGCCCACGACCGTGGCGGCGATAAGCGTCGGGTTGTCCGTCACGGCGCCGAAGGCGTGCGCCAGGGAGTAGCCCAGCTCGCCGCCCTCGTTGATGGAGCCGGGGGTCTCGGGCGCGACGTGGCTCGGCACGCCGCCGGGGAAGGAGAACTGCTTAAAGAGGCGCTGCATGCCCTCCTTGTCGCGGGTGATGTTGGGGTATATCTCCTGATAGCTGCCGTCCAGCCAGTCCTGCGCGACCATGGCGTTGCCGCCGTGTCCCGGGCCGGAGATGTATATCATGTCGAGGTCAAATTCCTTTATGACCCGGTTCAGATGGGTGTAGATGAAGTTCTGGCCGGGCACGGTGCCCCAGTGGCCCACTATCTTCTTCTTGATGTCGTCTTCACTCAGCGGCTTTTCAAGCAGGGGGTTGTCCAGCAGGTAAAGCTGGCAGGCGGACAGGTAGTTGGCTGCGCGCCAATACTTGTCCATAGAGGCGAGCATCTCCTCGGTGGCGGGCGTCCTTGTCTTTTCCGACATCTCAGTTCCTCCCTGATTTAAGCATTATTTTTATAGGTCTGCTTGCGCTTTCCGGGAGTAGTATATCACATCCGCCGTCAAGTTAAAGATAAATTTAGCCACATCATGATTTTTTTCACAATGCGTCAAAATACCGGCTTCTTCGACGGGATTTATAGTTAATTTATTGGCAATCGCGCCGCAAATACAAAACGCCGCCCGGAGCTTCTCCCCTCCGGGCGGCGTTGGATTTTGAGGTCACAGGGCTTCCGGCTGCGCGCCGGAGGCTAGCATATCGTCCGTCACGCGGCACGCGGCGTCCATGAGCGCGGCTCTGAACGAGCCGCTGCCGCGGTTCCCGCTCAGCTCGCCGGCCAGCTCGGAGCAGCGCTTCCAGTACAAGCTGGCGGCGCAGGCGGCCTTGAAGGCGTCGCGCTCCACGGCGGCGAAGGCTCCGCACAGCGCGCTGAGCATACAGCCGCTGCCGGTCACCAGGGGCATCAGACCGCTGCCGCCGGATATGGCGGCGGTGCGCTCCCCGTCCGATACGACGTCTTTCGCGCCCGTGAGCAGCACGGCGCAGCCGAGCTGCGCGGCCAGCGTGCGCGCCGCGCGCACCCGCTGCTCCAGGTCGGAGCGGCCGGGGCTGTCCACCCCCTGCTCCGAGGCTCCCAGCCCCAGCAGGGCTTCGGCCTCGGCGAGGTTCACGCGCACTATGTCGGGCGGGGCGGCGGACAGCAGGCTCGCGGCGTTTTTCAGCCGCCACTCGCCGGCGCCCACGCCCACGGGGTCGAGCACCACGGGCTTGCCGGAGAGCTTCGACTGCTCCAGGCAGATGCGCGCGGCGGCGTACTTTTCGCGCGAGGGTGTGCCGAGGTTCAGCACCGTCGCGTCGGCGATGCGGGTTATCTCCTCCATCTCCTCAGGAGCCTCGGCCATCATGGGGCTGGCTCCGCAGGCGAGCAGGAGGTTCGCGCAGTCGTTGGCGGTGACTATATTCGATATGCAGTGCACCAGCGGGCGCTTTTCCCGCACTCCGGCGCAGACGGTGTAATCAGGCATGGTTTCTGTTGTTGGTGCTCAGGCTCAGCTGCATACGGCGCAGCGCGCCGCCGGCCTTGAGCGCGTAGACGAGGACGCCGGCGATGATGGAGCCGACCACGGTGGAGATGAGGAACGGGATGATGTACGCGGTCACGGCCAGCGTGGCGGCGTCGGCGTTCATGAACAGGACGGAGACCGGCCAGGCGCACAGTCCGCCCAGCACGCCGGTGCCGAGCATCTCGGCCACGAGCGTGGCGGCGATGGCCGCGACGTCGTTCTTGTTCCTGAGCGCCTTGTACATGAGGCCGCAGCACAGCGCGCCTATCATGCTGCCGGGGAAGGCCATGAGACTGCCGAGGCTGAGGAGGTTACGGATGAGGCTGGCGCAGAAGGCCACGCCCACGCCGTAGCCGGGGCCGAGGAAGATGGCGCACAGGACGTTGACCATGTGCTGCGTCGGCGAGCACTGGCTGCCGAACACGGGGAACTGGATGAACGCGCTGCCCACGACGGCGAGGGCGACGAATATGGCCGCAATGGCCAGCTTTTTGGTTTTTACGGATTGCATTATCAACACTCCCTGAATTTGATATGCGGGAAAATGGCGCAAAGGCAGCGTCAACCCCCGCTAAGGCTTGGGTCGGTCGAGACTTACTGGTCTCCTCTCACGCCGGAACACGGCTTCCCATCGCTGCACATCGGCTCGGACGCAGGGCGCTCCCCCTCCGTCCGCTGCGGGACAAGTCCCGCGCGCCATTTAGTTTTCTGTCCCGCAAACCTCCTTCCGGGAAAGCACGGGGCAAAGCAAAAGCCCCCCGTGCGGGAGGCTGTTTACTCGCTTATCCTCCCTACGTCGGCATTATCCGAATCAGGTCTAGGGTCGAGGCCTGCGCCTCCTCTCAGCCGTTTGGCTCCCCTGATATGGCAATATTATCGCACCGGCGGCGTGATTTGTCAAGCCGCCGGCGCTCCTTTTGCGCCCGAGCCGCGCTCAGGCCTTGGACGGTACCAGTTTGTTGACGATGTAGCAGAGCACCATCGTGATGACCACGGCGGGCAGGGTGTTGCCCACGGGCAGATCCACGTTCATCAGCAGGCGGTAGGCGATGAAGCCCAGCAGCCAGACGATGAGGTTCGGCCAGTCGAAGGCCTCCTTGAAGCTGTCCTTTTTCAGTATGAAGTACGTGGTGAGCTGCACGGCTATCATGGGCGCGAACACGCTGCCTATGAGATAGAGGAAGTTCGTGATGTCGTCCATGTTGAAGCGGCAGGCGCCTATCGTGCCTATGACGGTGACGATTATGCCCACAGTCCTGCCGTTGAGCTTTTTGGAGAGGCTCTCACAGGAGACGCCCGCGCTGAAGGCGTCGAGGAAGGTCGTGGTGACCGTGGAGAGCACGAGTATCAGCAGCGCGGGGATGCCGAGCCCGGCGCGGAGCATGATCTGGGCGATGTCGCTCTCGCCGGTGAAGATGGCCGCGCCCATGCCGATGACGTACATCCAGCAGCTCACGAGGCCGTAGGTCACGGTGCTGGCGAGGGTGGAGCGAAAGGGCTTTTCGCTCTCGCGCGTGTAGTCGCTTATGACGGGCAGCCAGCTCAGCGGCATACTGACGGCGAGCTCCACCGCCGCGCCGAAGGACATGGTCTCGGCGGCGGTGGCTCCGGGGTTGCCTCCGCGGAAGATGACCACGCAGAGCACCACGGTGAGCACGAACAGCAGCGCCATCGTTATCTTGTTGAGCAGGCCGAGGTTCGTAATGCCTATGGCTATCCATATGATTATCAGCACGCCTATGACGATGCTCCAGACCCAGACGCCGACCTCGAATATGCCGTTGGTGGCGACTGCGCCGTCGTAGATCATGATGCCCGTCCAGCCGACGAGCTGCAGCACGTTCAGCAGTGCAAAGAGCAGGCCGCCGCGGTAGCCGAAGCTCATCTTCGTGGTCTCCATGGCGCTCTTGCGCTCGCGGCCGCCTATGAGTCCTGCGAGGAAGAACAGCACGCAGCCTATGACGTGGCCTACTATTATGGCCAGCAGACCCTTGCCCATGCCCAGGGGCGCGAAGTAGGTGCCGGTGAGTATCTCGGCCAGCGAGACCGCCGCGCCGAACCAGATAAGAGAGTTCTGGAAAGCTGTCGTTTTCTTCATTTTATCGCACCTCCGCGGCGTATTCGCCCTTGAGGTCAAAGGCGTGGTTCATAGGTCCCCGGCCGTGGCCGAGGTCGAGCATGGCCGACAGCGCGCCGGATATGTAGGCCTTGGCGCGCTCGACGCTGTCGTGGAGGTTGAAGCCCTTGGCGAGGTTGGCCGCTATGGCGCTGGATAGCGTGCAGCCGGTGCCGTGGGTGTTGGGGTTGTCTATGCGCTTGCCCATGAACCACTGCGCCTCGCCGTCCGCCCACAGCAGGTCGTTGGCGTCGTTGAGGTCGTGGCCGCCCTTGCAGAGCACGGCGCAGGAAAAGCGCTCGGAAATCGTCCGCGCGGCCCGCTCCATGTCCTCGGGCGAGCTGATGGTCATGCCGGCGAGGATCTCGGCCTCCGGTATGTTGGGCGTGACCACCTCGGCGATGGGCAGGAGCTTTGTCTCCAGCGCACCCACCGCGTCGTCGCGCAGCAGGCGCGAGCCGCTGGTCGCCACCATCACCGGGTCGACGACTATGTGCCGCGCCTGATAGCGGCTCAGCCGCTCCGCTATCACTTCGATGAGTCCGCCGGACGAGACCATGCCTATCTTCACCGCGTCGGGGAAGATGTCCGTAAACACGGCGTCCAGCTCCTCTGCAAGGAACTCGGGCGTGGCCTCGAGTATGTCTGTGACGCCGAGAGTGTTCTGGGCAGTCAAGGCCGTGATGGCGCTCATGGCAAACACGCCGTTGAGCGTCATGGTCTTGATGTCAGCCTGAATCCCGGCGCCTCCGCTGGAGTCGCTTCCAGCGATCGTCAATGCTGTTCTCATAATACTGTCTCCTTCCTCAGCATTGCGTTTTATATAGCGGTCTGAGGTGGTGCCCCCAACAGGCCGCTTTGCATCGCGAAGGCCGCCGCATGGCAGCTTCGCGCGTGCGCACATTCAAACTGCGCTCACAGCCGCTCGCACAGCGCGCGCATCTCGCGCGCGGCGGCTTCCACGTCCGGCTGGGCGAACAGGGCGCTGACCACTGCCACTCCGGCCAGGCCGCGGCCGTACAGCTCGGAGATGTTGTCCTTGGTTATGCCGCCTATGGCCACGACGGGTATCTTCACCGCGCCGGTTATCTCGGCGAAGCCCTCGGGCGTGACGTACTGGCCGGAGACGTCCTTGGTGCTGGTGGCAAAGGCCGCGCCGGAGCCGAGGTAGTCTGCGCCCGCGCGCTCGGCGGCGAGCGCCTGCTCCACATTGTGCGCCGAGACGCCTATGATGCGCCCCGCGCCGAGCATGGCGCGCGCCTTCTCGCAGGCCATGTCGTCCTGGCCGACGTGCACGCCGTCCGCGCCGGACAGCAGCGCGACGTCCACGTTGTCGTTTATCACGCAGCGCACGTGGTTCTTGTGGCAGAGCTCGACTATCCAGCGGGCTTCGCTTAGGAACTCCCTGGGCGGCAGGTTCTTTTCCCGCACCTGTACGAAGGTCGCCCCGCCCTTGACGGCCGCCTCGACCTGGCGTATGACCCCGTCCGAGTCCCGCGCCCAGGCGCGGTCGGTGACGGCGTAGAGCTTCAGCTCACCGGGCATTATCTTCATGACATTACCTCCTGGACATGCAAAAAACGCCGGAAAAAGCCAAATAAGGCGTTTTCGCGGCGTGTGCTGCAATATTTCCCTACGTTGGCATTATCCAAATCAGGTCTGCGGGTCGAGGCCAATGCCTCCTCTCAGCCGTTCGGCTCCCCGTTGTTACAATTTATTATCTCACCCGTGTGCGGATTTGTCAAGCGCCCCTTTGCCTCAGCCATTCGGCCACCGTGCGCGGGATGTCCAGCCCCCTCGCCAGGGTGCTGTCCACGGCGCGCTCAGTCTGCGGATTTGCGCCGAAGCCCAGCTCCACCGTCACCCCGGGCGCGCCCAGCGCCTCCTGGACATAGTCCTTGTACCCTCCGGCGTCCAGCCCGGCCGTGTCGGAGATAGTGTAGCCCGTCAGGGCGCAGACCGCCGCCGCCAGGGAGCGCGACTCGCCGTTCACCGCCGCGTCCGCGTACTCGGCGTAGATTACGCCGCCGGAGGTGTGCAGGCTAACCGTTGCGTCCGGCTGCACTCGGCGCGTGTATTCGGCCAGCGCACGGCTCTCGGGCTGATCCTCCGGCTGCGCGCCGCCGTACAGCTCGCTCGAGGGGGCGCTGCGGCCGTCCAGCTCCGCCCAGCCGGCGGAGAAGTTGCGGTTTATGTCCACGCCCGCGGCGTTGGCCTTCCACTGCGCGGCGTACTCGCCCTCGTCCAGATCCGTATATCCCGCGGCCAGGTCTGCGGCGTAGATCTCGCGCTGAGCCTCCGACAGGGTGCGCGTGCGGCTTATCTCCACGCCGTCGGGGTTGACCATCGCTATGAAGTGGAAGCGCACGCCCTCCGGCACTCCGGCGCGCAGCAGGTGCTCCAGCTGCGCCGCGGCCAGCATCGAGGAGAGCATCTCCCGGCCGTGTATCCCCGCCTGGATTATGACCTCGAACTCCGCGCCCTCGGCACCGGCCGCCGCCGCGAGGATGCTCCGCCCGTCCACGCTGCGGCCTATCTCGCTGATGCTCAGCGCGCCGGGGAACTCGGCGGCGAGGGCGTAGAGGTCGCTTTGCAGCTCGTCGCAGCCGTAGTCCGCCGTGGGCTGCACGGTGCTCAGGCCGAAGTCCTCCCCCGGCCGGGATAAATAAGTGGCGAGCGCCCAGCCGCGCTCGCCTCCGTACTCGACCAGCGCGAAGGCGCCCTGCCAGCCCAGAAGGTCGACGGACGCTCCGCGCGGTATTCTGTTCATTTCGCCCGCCCCGGCGTCCGGCGCCGAGCGGAGCGTGACGTATTCGTCGCAGTCGGCCACCCACTCCCCGCCGTAGGCCGCCGGGTCGGACACGACCCCGGAGCTGTCCGCGCGCGCGATGTAGCTCGCGAGCACGTATCCGCGCTGACCCTGGTACTCGACGTAGACGAACTCGCCCGAGGCGCTTATGTAGGTCATCTGCGCGCCCTTTGGGATGGTGGTCACCGCCTCGGCGGAGGTGCTGGGCGCGGAGCGGAGCGTGATGAACTCCTCGCAGTCCGCGTACCAGGTGCTGCCGGCCAGGCTGTCCCCGCCGGAGGCGGAGGCGGCGCTGAAGCTCCACAGCTGGGCTATCTGCCCGGAGAGCTTCTCAAAGCTCCAGGTCTTGCGGCTCAGCTCGATGCTGTTGGGGTCGTAGACGTTGAAGCCGAAAAGGCCGCGGTCGTATATCACGATGAAGTGGCCGCTGGTGGTGAAGTCGCCGGGGAGCATACTGGCGATGATTATCTCGCCGTTCTCCAGGCGGGAGCGCATGGTCTCCTCGTCGGTGCTTATCGTCTCGCACTTCACGCCGAAGTCGCCCGCCCCCTGCGTGAACAGCGACCAGGCCGTGCCCGCGCCGGAGACGTAGTGCCCCGCGCTCTCGGCATAGTCGGCAATGCGCGCCGGCGTGGCCGAGGTGTTGCCCGTCAGCCCTATGACCACCATCGAGAGGCAGGTCGGGCCGCAGGCCGTTATCCCCATCACCGAGCTGCCGTAGGCGTGGTAGCCCCAGCGGGTGTCGTACTGGATGAGGTAGGGTATCTCGCCCTCGTCCACGGTTATGACGGCGTTCAGTCCGCTGTCGTCCGCCTGCCTGAACGGCATCAGCAGCGCGAAGTCCAGTTTCTCCCCGCCCTGCAGCGCGGTCTTGACGGCCTCCTCGGTATATATCTCTATGTGGTCGGCGATGAAGCGCAGCCGCTCGGCGAGGTCTTCCTCCTCGCTGGCCAGCGACTCCAGCTGCGCCACGTAGTCGGTGCCGCACTCGTTGACGGCCATCTCCGGCCTTATCTCGCCCGCGAGCGTGTTGAGCGAATAGCTCAGCTCGTTCTGGACGTTTTTCATGTCCGGCCCGGCGAAGGTGGTCAGCCCGTCGGTCAGTCGCCAGACAAAGAACAGCGCCAGCAGCAGTATAAGCGCGAATATCACAAGTCCCACGCGGCCGCGCCTGCGCCGCCTGCGGCGGTAGCGCCTCGGCGGGGCGTAGTAGTCGTCGCGGTAGTAGTCGTCCTCGTAGTAGGGCACACCCTTCACCTCCGTCAACTGTATTAAGTCATTTAATACAGATTATACCCGCCTCCCGCACGCATGTCAAGCCAAGCCCGGATTTAACATATATTTTACACGCTCTTGACCTTATTCTTGTGGCGTTATGCGCGGCGCGGGTGGTATAATAATTATGTATGTCAATGTGTAAGAGAGGGATCGTATTGTACAGCGTAATCGACATAGGCTCCAACACGATACGGCTGGTGGTCTACCGCGTGGACGCGGAGGGGATCACGGCCATTTTGAACAACAAGTACACCGCCGGCCTGGCGGCATATATCGGCAAGGACGGCGCGCTCTCCGACGAGGGCATAGAGCGGCTGGTGGACGTCATGGGCAAGTTCCGCGACGCGGTGGAGCTGCTGCCCGGCTGCGAGGTCTTCCCGTTCGCCACGGCCTCGCTGCGGAACGTCACGAACCGCGAGGAGGTCCTCCGCCGCGTAAAGGAGGCCACGGGCTTTGACATCCGCGTGCTCTCCGGCTACGAGGAGGCCATGCTGGACTACCACGGCGCCGTGCGCTCCATGCCCGGCGAGGAGGGCTTGCTGGTGGACGTCGGCGGCGGCAGCACGGAGCTGGTGTTTTTCAAGGGCGGCCGCGCGGCCGCGGCGAGGAGCGTACCGCTCGGCTCGCTGAGCCTTTTCAACAAGTGCGTCGGCGGCATCATACCCACGGCGGGCGAGCTGGCGGCCATGAAGGCCGAGGCCAGGAAGGCGCTCGCGGGCGTGCTGCCCGACTCTCAGGGCTACTCCGCGCAGCCGATGTGCGGCGTGGGCGGCACGGCGCGCGGCGCGCTGGCGCTCTACCGCGGCATGGTCGGCGAGCCGGGCGCGGAGGGCTACGACACGCAGTTCTTCTCCAAGGTGCTCCGGCAGGCGCAGGACAACCCCAAAAAGCTCACGCGGCGCATACTCAAGATCGCGCCCGAGCGCATACACACCATGCTCCCCGGCATCGCACTGCTGAGCGCGGCGGCGGAGCTGTACGGCTCGCGCACCGTGGTCACCAGCAAGTACGGCGTGCGCGAGGGATATATGCTCAGCATACTTGAATCGAGAGGTATCCGCATATGAGCGCACACATATACACGCAAAACCGCGAGCTGAGCTGGCTGGCGTTCAACGAGCGCGTCCTGGCTGAGGCCGCGGACGAGAGCGTCCCGCTGCTCGAGCGGCTGAAGTTCGCCAGCATCTTCACCAGCAACCTCGACGAGTTCTTCATGATACGCGTCGGCAGCCTGTTCGACCTCATGGGCGTGGAGCCCGGCCGGCGCGACTCCCGCTCCGGCATGACCCCGGAGGAGCAGCTGCACGCCATATACGACGCCGTCCGCCCGCTGTACCGCGAGCGCGAGGCCGTCTGCCTGGGCTTGGAGCGGCTGCTGCGCCGCTATGACATCTGCCGCCTGGAGTGGAAGGAGCTTTCAGGCAGCGAGAAGAAGTACTGCCAGCGCTATTTCCACAGCGAGGTGGAGCCGATCATCTCCCCGCAGATAGTCGACACGCACCACCCCTTCCCGCACCTGAAGAACAACGTGCTGCACATCGGGGCGTGGGTCAAGTACCGCTCGCGCGACGTCTTCGGCGTCATACCGATGCCGGAGGCTCTGCCCGGAGTGCTGTTCCTGCCCTGCGACGAGGGGCTGCGCTACATCCACATGGAGGAGCTGCTGCTCCACCACGCCGGGGACATCTTCGCCAACTACGACGTGCGCGCCAAGTGCGTCTTCCGTGTGACGCGCAACGCGGACATAAACCCGGAGGACGAGGCCTTCGACATGGACGAAAACGACGACTTCCGCAAAAAGATGCGCAAGGCGCTGCGCCAGCGCACCCGCCTGGCTCCCGTGCGCCTGGAGCTGAGCGAGCGGATAAGCGGCGACTTCCTCGAGTACCTCAAAAAGCGGCTGCCCGTGACCGACGAGCAGGTGTTCTTCACCAGTGCGCCGCTGCGGCTGGACTACGCCTTCTCCCTGGCCGGCAAGCTCGCCGACCCGGAGCTGCGCCGGGCGCTGACCTACCCGGAGTTCAAGCCCTGCCGCAACGCGCAGATACGCACCGGCGAGAGCATGATACGCCAGATCTCGCGCTCGGATAAGCTGCTGAGCTTCCCGTTTGAGAGCATGTCCCCGTTTTTGACCCTGTTGAAGGAGGCGAGCGAGGACCCGGACGTCATATCTATAAAAATCACCATCTACCGCCTGGCGCGCAAGGCCAAGCTGGTGGAGTACCTGTGCGCCGCCGCGGAAAACGGCAAGGACGTCACCGTGTTCATAGAGCTGCGCGCCAGGTTTGACGAGCAGAACAACATAGACTGGTCGGAGCGGCTGGAGGACGCCGGCTGCAACGTGTTCTACGGCTTTGAAAGCTACAAGATACACTCCAAGATCTGCCTCATCACCCGGCGCGAGCGCGGCGAGATACGCTATATCACCCAGGTAGGCACCGGCAACTACAACGAAAAGACCGCCGAGCAGTACACGGACGTGTCCCTGCTCACGGCCAACCGGGACATAGGTCAGGACGCCGTGGAGTTCTTCAAGAACATGTCCATAGGCGAGCTGGACGGAGAGTACAGGCACCTGCTCGTCTCCCCGTACTCGCTCAAGCGTGAGGTGCTGCGGCTTATGGACGGCGAGATAGCCAAGGGCTCCGCCGGGCGTATGCGCTTCAAGATAAACTCTCTGACCGACATGGACATAATCGAGAGGCTGCGCAAGGCCTCCCGCGCCGGCGTGCGCATAGACATGGTCGTGCGCGGTATATGCTGCATCCTGCCGGGCATCCCCGGCGAGACGGAGAACATACACATCGTCAGCATCGTAGGCCGATTCCTGGAGCACTCGCGCATCTACTGCTTTGGCGAGGGCGAGAGCGAGCGCATGTACATCTCCTCGGCGGACTTCATGACCCGCAACACCCAGCGCCGCGTGGAGACGGCCTGCCCCATCTACGACAGCGCCGTGCGCGCCAAGCTCAACGGCATCATGGACCTCTGCCTCATGGACAACGTCAAGGCCAGGGAGCTGCACGCCGACGGCAGCTACTCGCCCGTGCACGGCGGCGAGGAGCGCTTCGACGCGCAGCAGCTGCAAATGGAGCGCGCCATCGACGCCGCGGCGGAGCCGGAACCGGCTCCGGAACGCGAGGGCGTCATCGGCCGCCTGCTGCGGCGGTTCAGGAACTGAAAAAGCAAAAGCACTCCGTTTGCACCGCAAGCCGGCAAACGGAGTGCTTTTTATTTTTCTCCCACGTCCTCGAGCGGCAGGGGCATCAGCTCGGTGGAGATAACGGACAGCATCCGCGCGAACTCCGCCGTCTCCCTGGCCGTGAAGCGGCCGCGTATCCGCTCGACCAGTGCGCTGACGTAGTCATCCAGCAGCGCGGCGTTGGCGTAGTACTTGTCCGTGAGCACGAGGTAATACTCGCGCTTGTCCGGACCCGAGCGCTCCTTGCGCACATAGCCCAGCCGGATGAGGCTGGCGACCTTGTATGTGGCGTTGGAGCGGGATATGTTCAGGAATTCAGCAAACTGGCCGACGGTCGGTTTGCCAAGCTGGTCTATGACCTCCAGCGAGAAGGCCTCCACGGCCGAGAGCGAGGCGTCCACGTCGTGGCTGGCGCAGAACACCTCGCGGTAGAACTCCATCTTCAGGCGCTCATAGACCTGCCTGAAGCCCTCGCCGAGAGAGTCGCTCATGAGCTGTAGACAACGAGCGCTATCATCTCCAGCGGCTCGTCGGAGGTGCAGACCAGGCTGTGACCCTCGCCGTCGGGAGTCCAGCAGACGTCGCCGGCGCGCACCTTGACCACGGTGCCGTTGTCGTTGAAGTCGCCCTCGCCGGCCAGTATATAGTAAATCTCTCCGTCGCCGTTGTGGACATGCCAGCCCACCTCGTCGCCCTTTTTGAGGTATCCGTGGTTAAAGAGGCGGTTTTTGCCGTACATGGTAGCCTCCGTCGCAACCACACGGTTGGTCAGAGAACCGGCGCCGCCGAAGGCGTGCTCGCGCACGAAGGTTTCGCGGTCTGCGTATTTTGTTACCATTTTTAGTCCTCCCTGATTTTACAGATTTTCACTATGGCCAGCGCGAATATCTTGCTGGCGGTAAGCGCGTCGGAGACGCGGATACGCTCGTTTGCGCCGTGCAGGCGGGAGTCGAAGCCCGGCATGGTCGCGCCGAAGGCCACACCGCCGGGGATGTCGTGCACATAGGTGCCGCCGCCCGTGGCGATGCACTCGCCGCGCAGGCCGGTGTAGTGCTCGTAGCACTCCAGCAGCGCGCGGACAAACTCGCCGTCGGCGCTGGTGTGGTGCCCCGGCTCCATCTCGCCGCTCACGTTGAAGCCCGCCGCGCCGAGCGTGCGCTCGTACACCTCGCGGCAGTTGGCGTCGTCGGCGCACAGCGGCACGCGCGCGTCGCTGCGCAGGCTGAGGTGCGTGGCGTCCAGCTCGAAGATGTCATGGGAGATGGTCAGCTCGCCGGACTGCTCGTCGGACTGCGCTATGCCGCAGCGCTCGCCGCGCCAGTCGCCGTGGGGCAGGCAGGCGGACAGCGCGCGCACGCACTGCGCGGCCTCGTCGTTCAGCGGCAGCGCGCCGATTATCTCCAGCAGCGCCGTCACGGCGTTGCAGCCGTCGCCGGGGTGAGCCGCGTGCGCCTGCACGCCGCGCACGAGTATCCTGCACCCGTCCGGCACGTCCTCGGCAAGCAGCTCCACGCCGCACCTCTCCGCCGCCGCGCCGCCGAATTTCAGCGCCGCCGGGGCGTCCAGCCCGGCTATCACCGCCTCGGCGTCGGCGGGAACCACGTTTATCCTGAAGCCGCCGCGCGCGCTGACCAGGCGCATCGGCTCGCTGCTCTCCGGCCAGGAGCGCGTCACTTCGGCGCGGTAGGTGCCCTTCTCCACGTTGTAGACGGGGAAGCCGGAGTCCGGCGTGAAGGTGTTCGGCGCCGGGGCGTGCTCGTCGTAATAGTAGTGCAGGTCGCCCGAGCCGTTCTCTTCGTCCGTGCCGAACAGCAGCCGGCAGCCGCTCTCCAGCTCCACGCCCAGCTCCTTGAGGCAGCGCATGGCGTAGAGCGCCTCCACGACCGGCCCCTTGTCGTCGTCGGTGCCGCGGCCGTAGAGGCAGCCGTCTCCGCCGCCGGTCAGCGTGTACGGGTCGGTGTCCCAGCCGTCGCCGGCGCCGACCACGTCCAGGTGGCCGAGGATGTCCAGCGCGGCGGCCTTGCCGTTGTAGTCGGCGCTGCCCATTGCGCCGCCGTATATCTCCGTGGCGAAGCCGTACTCCGCGCACAGCCTGACCATCTCGTCGAGCGCCTCGCGCGCCTTCGCGCCGAAGGGCGCGCCCGGCTCGGCCTCGCCGCCCACGCTGGGTATCGCCACCATACGCGCGAGGTCGCGCACAAACTCGTCTTCGTGCTCGTCTATCCACTTGGATATGCGGTCTTCAAGCTTCATTTTCAATCAGCTCCTTGGTATATTTTTCAGCCTCGGCGTAGATCTCCTCCGCGTCGCAGCCGACGCGGAACTCGCCGTTTTCGTAGAGTATCCTGCCCGCAACCATCGTCATGCGCACGTCGTCGCGCGTGCCGGAGTACACGAGGTTCTTCGCCACGTCGTGTATCGGGCGCATGTTCGGGCGGTGCAGGCTGATGACGGCCAGATCGGCCGCCTTGCCCTCGGCCAGGCTGTCGCAGCCGTCCAGCCCCATCGCCCTCGCGCCGCCGGAGCAGGCGGCCAGAAGTATGTTCTCCGCCGGGCAGGCCGCCGCGTCGTTCAGGCGCAGCTTTTGCAGCACGCAGGCGAGGTACATCTCGCGGAACATGTCCAGCGCGTTGTTCGACGCAGGTCCGTCCGTGCCGACGGCCAGGCGCACGCCGCGCTTTTCAAAGCGCTCCAGCGGCGCGATGCCGCTGGCCAGCTTGGCGTTGGAGCACGGGCAGGTGACCGCCCACAGCCCCTTTTCGGCGAAGATCTCTATGTCCCGCTCGCTGAACCACACGCAGTGGTAGCCGCCGCCGCCGAAGTCGTAGAGCCCCAGCGAGTCGAGGTACTCCGTGGGAGACATGCCGTGCCGCTCAAAGCAGCCGTCCGTCTCGCTCTTTGTCTCGGAGTTGTGCGTCCAGAACGGGCTTTTCAGCCCGTGCACCAGCTCGCTCATCCCGCGCAGCAGCTTTTCGTCCGCCGTGTACTCGGCGTGCACGCCGGGGAGGTAGCTTATAAGCGGGTCCAGGGCGTTGAATTTGGCGTAGTCGTCCGCAGCGACAGATATTTTGTCCCCGGCGGAGAGCGCGCCGCATATCACGGTGCGGAAGCCGCAGTCGATGTTCGCCCGGGCGTAGGCGTCGCGGTGGAAGTACATGTCAAAGCTCGCCGTGATGCCTCCGGAGAGGTACTCCAGCACGGCCAGGCGCGTGAAGGCGTAGACCGCCTCGGGAGTCAGCCGAGCCTCCAGCGGGAAGACCTTGTCGAACAGCCAGCTCTGCAGCGGCAGGTCGTCGGCGTAGGAGCGCAGGAAGGTCATGGCCGAGTGCGCGTGCGCGTTCTTGAAGCCCGGGAGCACCAGGTCGCCGTTTAAATCTATCTCCCGCTCGAACTCGGGCAGCTCGCCGGCGCGCGGCGCGCCCGCGTAGGCTATCCTGCCGCCGTCCGTCCAGACCTCGCCTCGGAAAACAGAGCAGTCCGAGGTCATGGGCATGACCAGGGCGTTATGAAGTCTTATCATCTACTCACCTCATCAGTTGCAAATCCCGCCGCGCCGTGGTAGTATTGTAGGCGCGAACAGGGGGTAATTTACGTGAAACCGACTGAATTTATGGACTTTCTCCACACACTTGAAAACATGAAGTGCAACACCCGCCACAGCTGGACTCACACCGGCCGGCACGAGAGCGTGGCCGAGCACACCTTCCGCGTGTGCTGCATGGCCTTCCTGCTCGAGCGCGAATTCCCCGAGCTGGACATGAACAGGGTGCTCAAAATGTGCCTCATCCACGACTGGGGCGAGGCCGTCACCGGCGACATCCCCAGCTTTTTGAAGACCGGCGGCGACGAGGCCAGGGAGCTGGACGCCATCCACGCCCTGACTGCCAAGCTGCCCGACCGCGAGGCGGAGCTGAACGCGCTCTACGCCGAGATGGAGGCGCGAGAGACGCCAGAGGCCAAGTTCTACAAGGCGCTCGACCGGCTCGAGGCCGTCATCCAGCACAACGAGGCGCCGATGAGCACCTGGCTGGAGCTTGAAAAGGAGCTGAACCTCACCTACGGCGTCGAGGACTGCGCGCCCTTCCCCTTCCTGGCGGAAGTGCGCGAGCTGTCAAACGAGGACACGCGGCGCAAGATCGCCGCCGAGGGCTGAGCGCTCAGTGAAAATCGCGCATAAACTGCTTCAAGGCGTCGGACAGCAGCTGTCCGGCGCCGTTTTCTGTCAGGCGGCGACGGAGCGCGGCGGCGCTCTCGTCCGGCACGGCGGGCACGCTCACGCGGCCGAAGCGGCGCGCCTCGCTGCCGTCGGCGTCGGCCAGCACGGCCGCGGCGGACACCGTGTCCGCGCCGCGCGCGATGCGCAGGCAGACGCAGCGCCCGGCGAAGGCGCGGTAAAGCCCCTCCTCCGGCTCCGGCTCCACGCCCACGAGTATGGCGATGTCCGCGTCCAGGTCGAGCAGCTTGGCCGTCAGCGCCCGGGTGAAGGTCGCGGCGTTGGGGAAGATGGCCGCGTCCACCTCGTAACCGGGTATGCCCGCGCTCTCCGAGCGGGCGAGGGCGCGCGAGCCGCGCTCCGTCGCCACAACGGCGGAGACGGTGAAGTCCGGTATCTCCCCGAAAAAGAGCCCGTCTATGAGGCTCTGCAATTCTGAGCCGTCGCCGGTGACGACGGCCGCGGCCTTAACCATTGCCAACTACCTCCTTGCCCAGAAGCCCGGCTGCCGCGGCGGTATTCCTGCCCTCCAGCTCGCGCAGGCGGCGGACGCTCTCGCGCAGAGCCTCGGGGTCTGCACGCTTGGACAGAGCCCTGCCGGCCAGGGCGCACAGCGTCTCCCCCGTGGCGTCGGCGAGGTCGACGCACTCGCCGTCTATGCACCGGAGGAACGCCGTGACCTTGGGGTCGTAGCTGACGCCGACGACGGGCGTGCCCTGCCCCGCGGCGAAGATCAGCCCGTGCAGGCGCATGGAGACGGCAATCTCCATCCGCCCCAGCACCCCTATGGCCAGCGCGCTGGGCAGTGGCCCGGGCATGAGCACGTGCGGCACGTCGGGTATCAGCGCCGCGACCGTCTGCGCGGCGTCAGAGTCATTTTTGTGGTTGATTGGTATAAAAACCGGCGTCAAACCGTGCTTTTCGTACACATACCGCGCACATTCGGCGATAGCTCCCGCCTTCTCGGCGAAGCCCGGCCACAGCCGCAGCGCGAAGCCGGCGTAGCGCCCGGCGGGGTCTGCGCCAACGGCGGACAGCGCCTCGTCCACCTCGGCGGCCGAGGCCGGCAGCAGCGTCAGCGCGGGGTCGGCGGCTAGGATGATCTCCGGGCGGTTCACGCCGAAGCGCGCCAGCTCCTCCACGCTGTCCGGCTCGCGCAGGGTGATGACGTCGACGCAGCTGTTGAGCGTTTTCCGCGCGCTCTCCACGCCGCTCTCGCGCGTGACGGGGCCTATGCCGCAGCCGTACATCATGACGCGGCAGCCGCGCGCCTTGGCCGCGCGGAGCGTAAAGAGGTAGTACCACAGGCTGCGGCGGCTGGTGACGTCCTGAATCAGACTGCCTCCGCCGTTTATGTACAGCCTGCGCCGCTTCATCAGGCTCAGCACCCTCGGCACGTTGAAGGTGTGCGCGGACTCCACGTCCAGGCGCGCCGAGGCGCCCTCCGGGTCTCGCGAGAGCACGGACACGGGCATCAGCGGGTCTATGCCGCGCATCTCGGCCACCAGCGCGTCGAGGATGGCCTCGTCGCCGGCGTTGCCCATGCCGTAGGCGCCGCAGATGAGCACTCCCGCGCGGCCTCCGCTGCGCTCGCGCTCGAGTATTTGCCGATACACCGCTATCTGCTCGCGGCAGGTGACGTCGATGGAGTACTCGCGCGAGGCCTTTTCAAAGAGCGCCTCGCCCAGAGTGCGGCGCAGCGCGGCGTCGGCGGCCAGCGCGGCTATGCGCGCGCCGAGCGTGTCGCTGTCGCCGACCTCGACGAGATAGCCCGTCTCGCCGTCCAGCACGAGGTTCGGTATGCCGCCCACGCGGGTGGAGACCGTGGGCAGGCGGTGCGCCGCGCCCTCGGTTATGGCGTAGGGGAAGGTCTCGGAGATGCTGGTCAGCGCGTTTATGTCTATCGCGCCGTAGAACTCGTCCATATCGTCCAGCCAGCCGCACAGCGTCAGGTCGTCCGACATGCCCAGCTCCCCGGCCAGGGCGGTGAGGTTGGGGCGCTCAGCGCCCTCGCCCGCGATTATGAGCTTTATGTTGGGCGCGCTCCTTCGCGCGGCGGCGACCGCGCGCACCAGTGTGGCGAGGTCCTTCACCGGGTCGAGCCTCGCCGCCGCGCCCACGACCACGTCGCCCGGCGCTACGCGCGCGCCCACGCGCTCATAAAAGGCGGCGCGGTCGGTGACGGGTATCTCGCGGCCGAAGTCGATGCCGTTATATATGGCGAAGGTGTCGTTGCGCCTGAAGCCGCGCGAGATGAGCAGCCTGCGCATCGCGTCCGACACGCCGACGTGGTACTTTATGTGTCTGAGCGCCCAGGCGTTAAGCACGCCGTAGGTGGCCGCCGCCAGCGGCCTGCCCATGTAGTCGAGCTTCCAGTCGCTGTGTATCGTGCTGACCACGGGCAGGTGGGTGCGGCGCGCCAGCAGCGCCCCGGCCAGGTTGCCGCGCGAGCCGTGCGAGTGTATAAGCTCGAAGCCCTCGGCGCGTATCAGCTCCTCCACCTCGCCGAGCGCGGCAAAAAAGCGCCCGGGGAAGACGCGCGTCTTTATCCCCAGCGCTGCCGCCTCCTCGGCGAAGGGGCCGTCCCGGAAGCAGACCAGCGTCACGTCCACATTGTTTGTCAGAGAGCGCAGCAGCGAGTGGACGTGGGTCTTGGCTCCGCCCGTATCTCCGCCGCTTATCAAATGTATAACTTTCACATTGACCTCCGCGCCGCTTGCTTAACACGGTTGAATGATGTAAAATAGCAAGTAGCTTGTTTAACGGCCGCACGGCCGGCATTTCACCGGCCGCACGACCGGCAACAATACCCTGATATTATAAACGACTGAGCCTGAATGGTCAACTAAAAGACGGGATGGAGAGAACATGACGACGATCTACCTCATTCGCCACGCCGAGGCGGAGGGCAACCTCTTTCGCCGGGCGCAGGGGCACTGGAACGGAAAGATAACCGAGCGCGGAAAAAAGCAGATCGACGCCCTGGCAGGGCGCTTTAAGGACATACACATCGACGCCGTATACTCCAGCGACCTCGACCGCGCGGTCGAGACCGCCGGGGCGCTGCTGCGCGGCCGGGATCTCGAGCTGCACACCACGCGGCAGCTGCGCGAGATACACATGGGCGTATGGGAGGGCGACAGCTGGGGCAACCTCTCCTACCGCTGGCCGGAGCAGATGTACAACTTCAACAACGACCCCGACCGCTGGGTGGTGCCCGGCGCGGAGAGCTTTGCCCGGTGCCGCGCGCGCATGACTGCGGCCATAGCCGAGATCGCCGCGGCGCACGACGGCCAGACCATAGGCATCGTCGCCCACGGCATGTGCATCAAGATCTTCCTGATGGCCGTCATGGGCATCCAGCCCGACTCCCCGGAGGCGATGGCGCACGGCGACAACACCTCCGTCTCATTGCTGCACTGCGACGGCGGGAAGTTCGAGGTCGAGTACTACAACGACAACAGCCACCTCGGCGAGCTGTCCACCTTCGCCAAGCAGCAGTGGTGGCGCGACACGACGAAGGACGACCCGACCAGCCTGCGCTTTGAGCCGCTCAACCCCCGCGACAAGCGCGAGGCGGAGTTCTACACCGGCTGCTACCGCGACTCCTGGATCGCCGCGCACGGCTCGGACGCCGGGTTCATGAGCAGCGTCTACCTCTCCAGCGCGCGCAGCCACGCGGCCAAGGACTCCGAGAGCCTGCTCAAGGTGCTCTCGGGCGACGAGCCCATCGGCGTGCTGGAGCTGGACCCCAAGCGCGGCAAGGAGGACAACTGCGGCTGGATAAGCCTGTGCTACCTCAGGCCGGAGTACCGCGGGCACAACCTGGGCGTGCAGCTCATAGGCATGGCCTCGGCCTACTTCTTCCGCAAAAAGCGCAGCGCGATACGCCTCCACGTCGCCGTCACGAACGAGCACGCCATCGGCTTCTACCACCACTACGGCTTCCGCAACATACGCATAGACCCGGGCGTCGCCAGCGACCAGATCCTGATGGAGCGTGAGCTGTAATGCTGATGAAGGCTCGCATCGAGCGCCGGACGCTGCCGGACACGGGGCGGATAATCGCCATCTCCGACGTCCACGGCAACCTTGAATACCTGCGCGGACTGCTGAACAAGCTCGACCTCCGCGGCGAGGACACGCTGGTCTTCTGCGGCGACATCATGGAAAAAGGTCCGCAGAGCCTGGACACGCTGCACTTCCTCATGGATTTGAACGAGCGTCGGCGCTGCTGGTTCGTCCTGGGCAACTGCGACTACTGGTACGACGAGCGCGACCACTCCAAGCCCTGCCGGGACTGGTACGTCAGGGACTATCTGCTGACCAACGCCAACGGCAACGGCCCGGGGCTTTTGCAGCAGATGTGCGACGCCGCCGGAGTGACGGTGGACGAGGACTTCGACATCGACGCATATTACAAGGCGCTGGGCGACATGTTCCCGCGCGAGTTTGAGTTCCTGGCCAGTATGCCGCAGGTGATAGAGACGGAGCACTATACCTTCGTCCACGGCGGCCTGCCCGAGGGCGACCCCGCGGCCTGGGACGGCTGGTACTGCATGAAGAACGACGACTTCATGGAGCAGGGGCGCAAGTTCGACAAGTGGGTCATCGTCGGGCACTGGCCGGTCATGCTCTACCGCCAGGACATCACCTGCGCCAACCCCATCATAGACCGCGAGAGCCGCATCATAAGCATCGACGGCGGCTGCGTACTCAAGGACGACGGCCAGCTCAACGCGCTGATAATCCCGCGCAACGGCAGCGAGGACTTCACCTTCACTGCCTACGACCCCTTCCCCGTGCGCCGCGTCAAAAGCGCGCAGGCGGGCAGCGAGCGGAGCATCTACGTCCGCTGGGGCGACAACGAGGTGGAGATACTCTCGCGCGGGGAGGAGTTTTCCCGCATCCGCCACGTGCGCACGGGCTATGAGCTGGACATACTCACCAAGTACCTCTACGGCGATAGCGGCGTCGTCCGCTGCAACGACTGCACGGACTACGTCCTGCCGCTCAAGGCCGGGGACGAGGTAAGCATAGTTGAAACCACAAGCCGGGGCTACCTCTGCAAGCACGACGGGGTGTCCGGCTGGTATTACGGAGAACTGGAATGACTGAATTCGATTTTCTGCCCGTCTCGGCCGAGGACATGCACGCGCGCGGCTGGTGGTGGTACGACTTCCTCGTCGTCGGCGGGGACGCCTATGTCGACCACCCCAGCTTCGGCACGGCGGTCATAGCCCGCGTGCTGGAGGCCGAGGGCTTCCGCGTGGCCGTGCTCTGCCAGCCCGACTGGCACAGCGCCGAGGCCTTCGCGGCCATGGGTCGGCCGCGCCTGGGCGTCATGATAGGCGCGGGCAACCTGGACAGCATGGTCGCGCACTACACCGCCAGCAAGCACCGCCGCCGCGAGGACTTCTACTCCCCGGGCAAAAAGATGGGGCTGCGCCCCGACCGCGCGGTGACCGTCTACGCCAACCGCGCCCGCGAGGCCTTCCCCGGCCTGCCGGTCATAATAGGCTCGCTGGAGGCGAGCCTCAGGCGCTTTGCCCACTACGACTACTGGCAGGACAAGGTTCGCCGCAGCGTCATCTTCGACGCTAAGGCCGACCTGCTGACCTACGGCATGGGCGAGTACGCCACGATCGAGATAGCCCGCCGGCTCAAGCGCGGCGAGGACGTCTCGGCCATGCACGACATACGCGGCACGGCCTATATCGGCTCCGAAGCGCCGGAGGGCGCCGTCGTCCTCCCCAGCTACGAGGAGGTCTGCGAGAGCAAGCGCGCCTACGCCGACGCCACGCGCGTGGAGTACGCCGAGCACGACCCCGTGCGCGGCCGGACGCTCGCGCAGAAGCACGGCGAGCGCTGGCTGGTGGTCAACCCGCCGGCCATGCCGCTCTCCACCGCCGAGCTTGACCGCGTGGCGGAGCTGCCCTACACCCGCGAGGTGCACCCGATGTACGACTCGCTCGGCGGCGTCCCGGCGATAGAGGAGGTTCGCTTTTCCGTCATACACAACCGCGGCTGCTTCGGCGGCTGCAACTTCTGCGCGCTGGCCTTCCACCAGGGGCGCATGGTGACGAGTCGCAGCCACGAGAGCGTTATACGCGAGGTCGAGGCCATGACGCACCACCCGCTGTGGAAGGGCTACGTCTCCGACGTCGGCGGGCCGAGCGCCAACTTCCGCCATCCGAGCTGCCAGAAGCAGCTAAAGGCCGGCATGTGCGCCAACCGCAGCTGCCTCGCCCCCACGCCCTGCCCGAACATCGACGCCGACCACAGCGACTACCTCGCGCTGCTGCGCAAGCTGCGGAATATACCCGGCGTCAAGAAGGTGTTCGTCCGCAGCGGCATACGCTACGACTACATGCTCTGCGACAAGAGCGGCGACTTCTTCGCCGAGCTGGTGCGCTACCACATCTCCGGCCAGCTCAAGGTCGCGCCGGAGCACTGCATAGACTACGTCCTCGACTACATGGGCAAGCCGCACATCGACGTGTACGAGCGCTTTATGGAGCGGTACAAGAAGCTCAACCAGCGCTACGACAAGGAGCAGTACGTCGTGCCCTACCTCATGAGCAGCCACCCGGGCAGCACGCTCAAGAGCGCCGTGGCGCTCGCGGAGTTTTTGCACCGCACGGGCAGGCGTCCCGAGCAGGTGCAGGACTTCTACCCCACGCCTGGCACCATCTCCACCTGCATGTACTACACCGGCATAGACCCGCGCGACATGAGCGAGGTGTACGTCGCGCGCTCGGCGCACGAGAAGGCCATGCAGCGCGCGCTGCTCCAGTACACCATCCCCGCCAACCGGCACCTGGTCATAGAGGCGCTCCGCGCCGCCGGGCGCGAGGACCTGATAGGCTACGGCAAGCACTGCCTCGTCCGCCCCGAGCGGCCGAGCCGCGCCCCGTCCGGGGGCGATTCCGGCGGCGCGAAGGGCGCTTCCAGGGGCGCGAAGCCGGCCAGGCAGGCGAAGAAACCGCCCCAAAACGCAAAAAAGCCCGCGCCGAAGCGCGGGGGAAAGGGCAGATAATTTGGAACTGCTCATAACTATAATCGCGATCTACCTCATAGTCATAAACCTGGACGCCTTTTTGCTCATGCGCTCGGACAAGCGCCGCGCGCAGCAGGGCAGGCGGCGCATACCCGAGGCCACGCTCTTTCTGGTGGCCGTGCTCGGCGGCTCGCCCGGCGTCATGCTGGCCATGCGCCGCTACAGGCACAAGACGCTGCACTCGAGCTTCACCGTGGGCATGCCGCTCATCTGCTTTTTTGAGTGCGCGCTGCTCGCCGCCGGGCTCATCATCGCGTACATAGGCGTATAGCCTCACCGGCCTCCGAGGGTCAGCGAGCCGGTGACGCTCTCGCCTATCGCCAGCGAGCCTATCGCCACCTTGCCCACGGCCAGGGAGCCTACGGCCACGTATCCCACGGCCACCGCCCCCCGTGGCGGCGCCTCCAAGCGCAGCCGAGCCCGCGGCCAGCAGCCCCACCGACACTGCGCCCACAGCCAGCACGCCCAGAGAGACAAGTCCGACGGCCACCACGCCGCGCGCGGCCAGACCGATGGCCACTATGCCCGTGGCGCGGTACATGGCTCCCCTGCCCACGTTGATATGCAAAAGCGGCAGGCCGAACAGCGTGCGTCGGCTCTTGTATTCATAGTGCCAGCGCCAGCCGGCTCCCGGCGCGCTCTGCTCCGGCCGAGCCTGGGCGGCATCGCCGGGGCGCTCTGTGCGCTCTATCCCCGCCAGCTCGTCCAGGGAGACGCCGAAGATGCGCGACAGCTCCACGAGCTTTTCCAGCTCGGGCGTCGAGTCGCCGCGCTCCCACTTGCTGACGGTCTGCCGGGTGACGTCCAGCATGTCGCCCAGCGCCTCCTGGGACAGTCCCCGGGCACGGCGCAGGCTCATAAGGCGTTCGCCGAATGTCATTTACATTCCTCCGTTTCGCCGGAATTATAGCACGAGCGCCGTCCCGCGTCCAGCGAGCGGCGCGAACAAAGTGTCAACGAAAGTTAACATCCGCCATTCAGCGCACAAAAAGGAGACAAAATGCCCGAGATCACATACCGTCCCGCCGGGCGCGGCGACGTTGAGCTGATAATGCAATTCATCCGCGACCTCGCGGAGTACGAGCGCCTGGCCGACCGCGTGGTGGCCGACGCGGACGTGCTCGCGGACTGGCTTTTTGAAAAGCGCGTCGCCGAGGTCGTGTTCGCCGTCTGCGACGGGGTCGAGGCCGGCTTCGCGCTCTACTTCCACAACTTCTCCACCTTCCTCGGCCGGGCGGGCATCTACCTGGAGGATCTCTACGTAAAGCCCGGGTACCGCGGCCGCGGCCTGGGTCTGGGGCTGATGAAGTACCTCGCCGGGCAGTGCGTGCAGCGCGGCTGCGGCCGGCTGGAGTGGTCGTGCCTGGACTGGAACGAGCCGAGCATCGGCTTCTACCTCTCCCTCGGCGCCGAGCCGCAGAGCGAGTGGACGACCTACCGACTCACGGGCGAGGCGCTCAGCGCACTGGGTACGGCGGAATAAATTTGCGGCAGGACGTCCGCGCGCAGGCGCGGGCGAGGTTATAAACTATGGAGGGCGCTCCGGCGCCCGGCAGAAAAGGAGGTAACATGAACAAGAAAGTAGTCTTCCTCACCGGAGGAACGGGCGTGATGGGCACCGAGGCCATAAAGAAGTTCCTCGAGCACACCGACGAGTTCGAGGTGCGCGCCCTCATACGTCCAAGCGAGAAGAACCGCGCGAAGGTAGAGGCCTACGGCGGCGAGCTCACCGTCGTCTGGGGCGACCTCACGGACTGGGATCTGCTCGAGCGGAGCATGGAGGGCGTGGACTACGTGCTGCACATCGGCGCGCTGCTGAACCCGCTGTGCACGGACTATCCGCCCGAGGTCACGCTCAAGACCAACTACGGCTCCACCCTCGCCATGCTGCGCGGCATAAAGCGCTTCGGCCAGCAGGACACGACGCACTTCGTCTACGTCGGCACGGTCGAGGAGACCGGGCACCACGCCATGCCCAAGCACTGGGGCCGCGTGGGCGACCCGCTCCAGCCGCCCGTGTACAGCTACTATGCGCTGAGCAAATGCGCCAGCGAGCGCGCCGTGGCGGAGAGCGGGCTGAAATACTGGGCGAGCGTCCGTCAGAGCTTCCAGAACCCGAACAACCCCGTCGCCATGGACTACCCCATCGTCGGCGAGATGCCGTACGACAACTGCTCCGAGCACATAGACTCGGAGAGCTCCGGCAACCTCATGCTGCAAATATGCCTGAGGGCGCCCGAGGAGTTCTGGCGCCACGGCTACAACATCGGCGGCGGCGAGGGCTTCCGCTTCGTCCAGCACGAGTGGCTGCGCGCCCTGCACGGCGACATCCGCGCGGGCTGGGAGCCGAAGTGGCTGGCGCGCAAGAACTACCACGGCCAGTTCTTCTCCGACTCCGACCGCCTGCAGGAGCTGGTGCCCTACCGGCTGAAGACCGGCGAGCAGCTGCTGCACGACGAGCTGCGCTTCCAGATAGGCGTGCTCAAGAGCCGCCCGCGCATGACTCCCGAGGAGAGCAAGCAGCACAACCACGACATCTGCGCCAAGCCCGAGGGCACCGTCTGGGCGGCGGAGCACAGCGAGGAGCACCTGCGCGTCTACTACGGCTCGCGCGAGAAGTACGAGGCCATCCCCGACGACTGGGCCAAGATAGAGCTGAAAAGCCCGTCCATGACGCCCACGTACCTCGATCACGGCTTTGACGAGAGCAAGCCGGTGGCTGAGCTGGACATAGAGGACATGCGCAAGGCCGCGCGTTTTCGCGGCGGCGAGTGCCTCTCCGAGAGCATGGTCAAGGGCGACATGTACACGCCGCTGCGCTGGCGCTGCGCCCACGGCCACGAGTTCGAGGCCACGCCCAACCTGGTGCTGTTCATGGGTCACTGGTGCCCCGAGGAGCTCCGCGGCGAGTGGAACTACTACGAGCAGGCGCGCGTCAACCCCTTCTTCGCCCAGTGCTGGGACTACGAGCACGAGGGCGAGGAGCCGTTCGTCGTCAAAATGGTCTGCGACGACACCCTCATATCCCCCGACTTCAAATGATAAAAGAGGCTCCGGATACTCCGGAGCCTCTTTGCGCTTTACGCGGCAAGAGAGGAGAGCCTTTCGGCTCTCCTCTTTGTTTTACAGCAGTATGCTCATGAAGCCCTGGCAGGCCAGGTACATCACAAAGCCCACGCACACGGGGGCGAGGATGCCGGCGCTGCTGGTGACCAGCCGCTCGCGTATGGCCGTATACAGGTACGCAAGGGCGGTGAACAGCAGTCCGCCTATGACACCCACGCGCACGGCCTCGACCGCGCCGGTGATGCCGGCGGCCCAGGGCAGCAGCCAGAAGGTCACGACGGCCAGCACGGCGGTCAGCGCCCAGCAGTGCGGCGTCAGCTTCTTGCCGTCGATGTATCCGTCCACCACAAGGGCGATGATCGAGATCGCGGCGAGGTTGGGTATGTCCGCCAGCGGGAGCACCAGGTACGGCGCAAAGGTGCGCAGCAGCACGAGGACGAGGCAGGCGAGCCCTACCGCACCGGCCAGCACAGTGTTGAGCTTGAAGTTCGCAGCTTTCATGTTCTCACCCTCCCTTTACGCGCCGATGGCGGCCTTGACGGCGTTGATTATACCGTTGCTGGTATAGGTCGCGCCGGCAACGACATCGACATCAGGCGAATTGGCCGCGACGATGGCCTCGGGGATCTGCTCCAGCGCACCGGCGGCTATCTCCGGGGTCTCGCTGTTGGACACCACGGTGACGCCGGTTATCGTGTCGCCGTCCATGGTGACCTCGACGGTGATGGGTCCCATGAAGCCGTCGGCCGTACCGGTCAGTCCGCCGCCGGAGCTGCCCGCGTTCTCGAGGGCGTTCTTCACGGCGTTGATTATGCCGTTGCTGGTGTAGGTCGCGCCGGCGACGATGTCGACGTCGGCGGTGTCGGCCTCGACGATGGCGGCGGGGATCTGCTCCAGCGCGCCGGAGGCTATCTCGGGCGTCTCGCTGTTGGACACGACGGTGACGGCGGTGATGTCGCTGCCCTCCATGGTGACCTCAACGGTGATGGGCCCCATGAAGCCGTCGGCCGTACCGGTCAGCGCTCCCCCGCCGGCGGAGGCGACGTACTCGCTGGCGGTGTTGACCGCGCTCATGATGGCGGAGGAGGTTATCGTGGCGCCGGTGACGGAGTCCACGTCGGCGATGGTCAGGTCGCCCTGGCTGTCGAGCATGGAGCACAGGAAGTCCCAGTCGTCCTTGGCGCTCTGGCCGAGGCCGTAGGTCTCGTGGGAGTCGAGCACGGTCAGACCGTAGACGCTGCCGTCGTTGAGCACGCCGACCACCATGTGTATGTCCTCGGCGAAGCCGCCGACGACCATCTCGACCGCCGCGCCCTGTTCGGTGCGGTAGACGCCTACGATGCTCTCGTCGGTGCCGGTGTACTCCTCGGCCTCGTACTCGGTGCCGTCGGGCAGCACGTACTGCATGACGATGTCAAACAGCTCCTGCCTGTTGGTCTCCGCGGTGCCGGACAGCGCGGCGTTCGCGCCGAAAAGGACAAGCGCGCAGACAAGGATGACGGCTACGGGTATAAGCAGTTTCTTCATGTTCATTTGCCGGCGCCTCCTTTCATAACGCCGAAGCGTCTCGGGGGCAGCGCCCTGTCAAGCGCCCAGGCGCAGGCGTTCATAACGAGGATGGCATAGGTCACGCCCTCCGGGAAGATGCCGAAGTAGCGGATGATGACCGTCAGCACGCCGCAGCCGATGCCGTAGACTATCTGCGCGGCGGGGAGGGTCGGGCTGGTGGCGTAGTCGGTGGCCATGAAGATGGCGCCGAGCATCACGCCGCCGCCCATGACGCTGTAGAGCATCCAGGCGAGGGCGTTGTCGCCTTTGTAGAATATCAGCGTCAGCACAGCCACCGCGCCGACATAGGCGACGGGGATGCGCCAGGAGATGACGCGGCGGAACAGCAGCCAGGCAAAGCCTATCAGCAGCGCCAGGACGCTGACCTCGCCGATGCAGCCGAGCACGCCGTAGCCGGTGAACATGTCTATAAGGCTGACGTCGGGCAGCACCGCGCGGCTCATGGTCTGCAGCGGGGTGCTGGAGGCCACCATGTCGACGCCGCCGAAGTCAAAGGCCGGCATGAGGACATAGCCGAAGCGGGTGACGGCGCTGGGCCACAGCAGCATCATGAACGCCCTGCCGCCCAGAGCGGGGTTGAATATGTTCTGACCCAGGCCGCCTATGAGCCCCTTCACCACGATGATGGCGAAGGCGTCGCCCACGATAACGACCCAGTAGGGGCAGGTGTGCGGCAGCGAGAACGCCAGCAGCACGCCGGTCACGACGGCGGAGAGGTCTCCCACCGACATGGGCTTGCGCAGCACGAGGCACAGCAGCGCCTCAAACACCACGCAGGCCGCGGCGGAGACAAGTGTCAGGACAAGCGCCCTTCCGCCGTAGAAGTACACCGCCGCGATAAGAGCCGGGACGAGCGCTATGAGCACGTCCAGCATTATCTTGCGGGTGTTGTCATTGCCGCGGATGTGGGGCGCGGAAGAAACGGTAAGATTCACGCTCATTTTCCTCCCTTCAGCGCTTCTTGGCAAGCGCGAACGTCTCTGTCAGCGGGAGCCTGCCGGGGCAGACGAACGAGCAGCAGCCGCATTCCATGCAGTCTTTGAGGTAGAACTCCTCCAGTTTCTGCTTGTCTCCGGCCTTGGCGTAGCGGTAGAGCTGCAGCGGCTGGAGGTACATCGGGCAGACGCTGACGCACTTGCCGCAGCGGATGCACACGCCGTCCGCGGCGTTTTCCGTCAGCTTGGTGAGACACAGGATGGCGTTGGTGCCCTTTACCACAGGCACGTCCAGGCTCTCCACGGCCTTGCCCATCATCGGGCCGCCGGCGACTACCTTCTGCGTCTCCTCCTTGATGCCGCCCGCGGCCTTGACCACGTCGGCAAAGCTGGTGCCGATGCGCACGAGCA